>NZ_JARXYJ010000001.1:4396000-5024000 GCF_029894425.1 Streptomyces sp. SAI-127 | reverse complement strand
GACGATTCCTATGCCGGTGACCGCCACGCGCCTCCTCATGAGCGCAGCCGGGATCGTTCGGCCGGCCCGCCCGCACCCGCGTGGGCCGCCTCCGCCGGGATCGGCACGCCGTCGGCGTCCTCGGTGTCGACGTGCCCGAGCGGTGGGCTGGGGGCCAGCGGGCCGAGGTGGAAGACCATGCGGGCCTCCACATTGCCGACGTTGCGGAAGCGGTGCCGCATGTGGGACGGGATCAGGAGCCCCTGCTCGGGTTGGAGCGGGTGGGGCTCGCCGTCCAGGTCCACCTCGAGCTGTCCGCAGACGACGTAGATGAACTCCTCGGAGTACGGGTGGTAGTGCTCGGCGATGCGGTCGCCGGGCTGCACGATGGCCACGCCCATGAAACCGCTGGTGGAGCCGACCGTGGTGGGGGTGAGCATGGCGCGCAGATCGCCTCCGCGCCGGGTGTTGGGCTCGACCTCGCTGAGATCCACCACTCCGGGATGACGTTTGATCACGACGTTCCTCCGAACATGTGCTGCTTCGACATGAGGGCGTGGCCGCCGGTCACGGCCCGGTGGCCGGCGAATCAGGCGCCGGGCGCGCGGCGGTCGGTGACGAGATCCATGCGGGAGACCGCGAGGAGGTCGGCGGGGGTGCTGTCCTTCAGCGCCCGAGCGTCAAGTCCGAGGGCTTCGCCGTCGAGCAGTGCCGTCAGCTCGGCCGCCCGGCCGTGGTCCGTGAGACCGAGCACGGGGCCGGGGTCGCTGTCGAGGGCGCCGCGCACGTCGACCAGCCGCATCACGACGTCGTCGCGCTGGAAGATCGTGCTGCGCAGCACCGGTCCCCGCGGATCGTCCGCCGCCGCCTCGTCCTGCCGGGCGAGCAGCTCGGCCAGCTGCATACCGCGTCCTTCACGGGCCGGGTAGTACAGCGCGTGCCGCTCCGCCTCCGGGCTCTCCTGACCGGTGGTCACATGGTGTACGGCGGGCAGCGCCGCGCGGGTGAAGAAGAGCCGGGCGGACTCGGGGTCGTCGAGGTCCCGGTCCTGCTCGAGATAGGGGTTGATGGCTTCCTCGACGGCCCGTACCTCGGGCTGCCGGGCGACGTGGCGCAGCGCGGCGAGCAGGTCGCCCCGCACCTCGATGGCCCGGACCACCCGGTTGCCGTGCATGAAGAGAGAGGTGCGGCACAGCTGGGTGGAGTCGTCGACCCGCGGCTCCGGTGAGGTGTAGCCGGCGAGGATCTTGGCGACCTTGTCCTCACTGCCCGGCTTGACCGTGAAGGTGAGCGCGTGCCGGATCAGGCCGTCACCGATCCTGGGGGACGCCTGGAGCCGGCGTTTGCCGGGCCCGGTCTGCACCGCCGGGCCGCCGGTCTCGCGGACGATGTGGAAGCGCAGCGACCTGGTGTCCCGGACGCAACTGTGCAGCGGCTCCACCATCCGCACGTGTTCCTCGCTGTTCACCCAGGTGAGGAACGGCGGTGCGCTCTCCCACTCACTGGTGATGAGCCACTGGGAGGGGTTCTCGATGGACTGGCACAGCTGGTCGCTGACATGTCCGGGAACGGAGGCGACCTGGCTGCACAGACTCTCGTACGCCTCGAGGAACTGCTGCTGGGCCCCGTCGTAGACGTCCACCAACAGGACGACACGGAGCCTGGAGCCGTCGAACACGGACTGGGAGACTCGCTGCGAGGCCTGTTGCTCGGGCGCTTTCGAAACACGGTCGGACGTGGTGGTCATCCTGTGTACAACTCCTTCGGGGACAGAGGCGGACGGACGCCGGTCACGGGGGATGACGTCGGCGTTCCTCGATCGTCAGGCCGCCTCCGCGAGCGCGCGACTCGTATGCACCGTGGGGGTGACCGGCGGGCCCGGCGGCCGGGCGGGGCGGGCTCAGAGCAGGTGGGCGAAGACCACGAGGTTGTCGGTGTAGTCCCTGGCCGTACGGTCGTAATCGCCCGCGCAGGTGATGAGCCGGACCTGGGCCGCGGCCGTGTCCTCGTACACGCGCCGACTGGGGAAGTGGCCCTTGTCGAACGTCTCCACGCTGTCGACCAGGAAGGACGCTCTGCGCCCGTCGGCCCGGTCGACGTGGAAGACGTCCCCTTTCTCGAGTTCTCCGAGATCAACGAAGACGGCCGCCGACGTCGCCGTGTCCACATGCCCGGCGATGATCGCCGTGCCCGTCTCCCCCGGGGAGGCGCCCTTGGCATGCCAGCCGACGAGGTTGACGTCGTGGGCGGGAGGCGGCTCGAGACGGCCCGAGGGACCGATGGCGAGGTCCGTGAAGGGGGCGTCGACCGAGATCTTCGGAATCAGCAGACGTACGGGCCTCGATCGCGGCAGATGCCGGCCGGCCGGTTGCCCGGCCGCCTGCCGGGGCGGCGGAGCCGACGCGGACACGGGTGCGGCCCGCGGCGGCACAGGGGCGTCGGACGACGACTCGTCCTGACCGCCGAACAGTCCGAGGGCCAGCACCATGATCGCCACGGCGCCCAGCATCATCTTGGTGTGGGATCCCTGCCCGGTCGGGGCGGGCTCCTCGTGGCCGGGGTTGTCTGCGGGGGTAGGGGGAGGGACTGCCATCGGACACCACCTCACCAGGGGACGGCAGCAGATCGGACGTACGGGCACGGGGAGGGCCGGCCGGGCCGCCACGGCGCACGCGTGTGGCGGCCACGGCGGCTATCGCGTCCGGCATGGCTCAGGCCATGCTTCCGGCGACCTTCTTACGGCGCGTCGCGTACAGACCGGTTCCGGCGACCGCCAGCACGGCGAGCCCGCCCGCGGTCATCGCCGGGGAGGCCAGCCCGCCGCCCCCGGTGTGCATCCCGCCGTGGGGCTTCTCGTGGCTGCCGCTCCAGCCGCCGCCGTCCTGCTTGCTGCCGGAGTCCTGGCCGTGCTCCTTGTCCTTGTAGGTCTCCGGGTCGTACTTGGGGTCCCTGTTCTCCTTGCTGTAGGAGGAGCCCGACGAGTCCCAGTCGTCGCCGGCCGCGTAAGCGCCGGGAGCGCCGAGAGCAAGGACGGCCGAGGCCGCCGCAGTGGTCAGGAGGATGCGAGCAGAGCGCATAAGACGTTCCTTCCGTCGGCGGCCGGGCAGCTGGTGCTTCGTCAGCTGAATTGGGCCCTCCCCCGACGTGATCCACCGTCAGTCAGCCCCGCGCCCGCCACCACTCGGGACGGTCACCCGGGTGAACGCGCCTGGATCGGGCGGGAGTCAGACCGCCCCCAGCAGCGTGGTCAGGACCTGGCGCAGCGCCGACCCGGCATCCGGGACCGGCCCGGGTGATCGCCAGGCCACGAACCCGTCGGGCCTGACGAGTACGGCGCCCTCACGCGTCGTACCGTGGGCGGCCGACCAGTCCGCGTCGCCCTCGGGTGTCAGCTCGGCACCGGAACCGTCGCCCACCCGGTACGAGGTCAGCGGGACGGATGTCTCTTCGGCGAGGCGGACGGCGGCCTCGTGCCAGCCACTTGGGTCATCGGCGTCACTGAGCAGGACGAACGACGTCTCGTAGAGGTCCAGGGTGGAGATCCGTTCACCCCGGTGCCGTACCGCCAGGTGGGGCGCCCTGCTGCCGGGTTCTCCGGACAGGTCGAGGCGTTCCGGGACGACCGGCGTCGCGGGGTCGGTGCCGACGACGGCGCCCTGCGGATAGCGGTAGCCGAGGGCCACGTTGAGGATGCCGCGCTGCGGGCCGGTGCCGCCGCCCGCGCCGGGCGACGGGGCGAAACCGGGATGGCTGTGCTCGACCGACCGTGCGGCGGCGCGGGCGCTGGTCGCCTCCGCGACCGGGCGGCGCTCGGCGTCGTAGGTGTCCAGCAGCGCCTCCCCGGCCCAGCCGCCGATCACCGCGGCGAGCTTCCAGGCGAGGTTGTGCGCGTCCTGGATGCCGGTGTTGGAGCCGAACGCCCCGGTGGGGGACATCTCGTGGGCCGAGTCGCCGGCCAGGAAGACGCGTCCCGCCCGGTAGCTCCGGGCGACCCGCTGGGCGGCGTGCCAGGGGGCCCTGCCGGTGATCTCCACGTCGAGGTCGGCGACGCCGATCGCGCGACGGATGTGTTCGACACACCGCTCGTCGGTGAACTCCTCCAGCGTTTCGCCGCGTTCGGGGTGCCAGGGGGCGTGGAAGACCCAGTTCTCCCGGTTGTCCACGGGGAGCAGGGCACCGTCGGCCGCCGGGTCGGTCAGATAGCAGACGATGAAACGGCGTTCGCCCACGACCTCGGCGAGGCGGCGGGAGCGGAAGGTGATGCTGACGTTGCTGAACAGGTCGCCGGGACCGCTCTGGCCGATGCCGAGCTGCTCGCGGACGGGGCTGCGGGGGCCGTCGGCGGCGACGAGGTAGTCCGCGAGGAAGGTGGTGTGCTCGCCGGTCTCCCGGCTCTTGACCACCGCGGTGACGCCGGAGGGCCCGCTCTCGAACGACAGCAGTTCGGTGCCGTACCGCAGGTCGCCGCCGAGCCGCCCGGCGTGTTCGAGGAGCACCGGCTCCAGGTCGTTCTGGCTGCACAGGCACCATGAGCTGGGGCTGAAGCGGGCCAGTCCGCCGCCCGGGTCGATCTCCCTGAAGAGCCACTCGCCCGCGTCGCCGACCAGGGTGGGTGTCTGCAGGATCCCGTGGTTGCCGGCCAGCGTGGCGGCGGCGTCCCGGATCCCCGCTTCCACGCCGGCCGTCCGGAACAGCTCCATCGTGCGGACGTTGTTGCCCCGTCCGCGGGGGTGGATGGAGGTGCCGGCGTGCCGCTCCACCAGGGTGTGCCGTACGCCCAACCGGCCCAGGAACAGCGAGGTCGACAGGCCGACGAGGGAACCGCCGACGATGAGGACAGGGACCCGGTGGGTCGTGTTGCCGGTCTGGACCTGTTTGTGGTTCATCACTCGCCTCCAGCGCGTCGTGTCCGCCGACTCGTCCGGATGCGGCGGGGAGCTTCATCCATGCCCCGCGGCGCGAACGCGGGCCCAAGCTTCACCCGCTCAACACGCCCGGTTCGCCGACTCGGCAGCTCCACTCCTGTCCCGGGCATGGCCGAGTGGGCGGTTTGACCACCCCTTTTGCGCTAATTGGGGAACGCGGAGGATTCCACACCCCTCCTTCTGTGTGAAGGAAACCGCACAGGTGAGGAAATCGGGGATCAACCGGATGGGTCTGACCAGCGAGACGACCGTGTATGTGATGGCGGCACTCGCCGCCGTGTGTGTGGGACTGCTGGTCTGGTCGTGGCCACGGTTCGCCCGGCAGGGACTGTGGCAGGTGCTCGGACGCCTGCTGGCCATCGGCACGACGCAGGTGGTGATCATCGCGGCGTTCGCGTGCTGGCTGAACTCGTCGTACCAGTTCTTCGGCTCGTGGGGTGAACTCTTCGGCCGTGTCGAGACGGCCCCCGTCGGGGTGACACAGGCGGGGGATGGCGGCATTGGCACGGTGAGCGGCGTCGCCGTGAAGGGGGCGCTGGTACAGCCCGCCGGCGACGAGCAGCTGAGCCGGGTCAGCGGACTGCCCACCGGCCCCGCCGCGGTGAACGGGCGAGTGGAGTCCGTGAAGGTCATCGGCCGCCGCACGGGAGTGGTCGACCCGGCCTTCGTCTACCTGCCGCCGCAGTACTTCCAGAAGGCGTACCAGCGGCAGCGCTTCCCGGTGATCGTCGCGCTCAGCGGTTACCCGGGAAGCATCTTCAACCTCGCGCAGCATCTGCGGGTGTCACAGACCGCCGGTGAACTGCAGAAGAGCGGTCAGATGCAGCCGACCGTCATGGTGATGATCCGGCCGACGATCGCCCCGCCGCGTGACACCGAGTGCGTGAACGTGCCGGGCGGTCCGCAGACCGAGACCTTCCTGGCCAGGGATCTCCCCGACGCCCTGAAGTCCGCCTACCGGGTGGGCCACGACGCCAGTGCCTGGGGTGTCATGGGCTACTCCTCCGGCGGCAGCTGTGCCCTCCAGCTGACGATGCGCGATCCGCACGTGTACACGACGGCCGCCGCACTGTCGCCCGACTACCGGGTCAAGGACGATCCGACGACCGGCAGTCTCTTCGGCAGCGGACCGGACCGCACCGAGCGGATGAACGGCCACGATCTGATGTGGAGGCTCAAGCACCTGCCCGTCCCCCAGGTCTCCGTCCTGGTGGCCGAGAGCAAGCACGGCGAGCGTGGTTATCCGCAGACGCAGGCCTTCATCAAGGCGGTGAAGGCACCCATGCGGGTCGCGTCGATCCTGCCCGAGCACGGCAGCCACAACTTCCCGACCTGGGTCCAGGAGATGCCACCCGCCCTGAAGTGGATGAACCAGCAGCTGACATTCCCTCAGGACGTCGTGCCCCGCCACCACAAGAAGGGCACCGTGGTCGCCGATCCCCCGAAGCCCGGTTCCGACCCGCTGCGCGCCGACGGCCCGGAGCCCACGCCCACCGCCAGGACCCGCAGGTGACTGGCGCAAGCCTCAACTCACCTACAAGTCTTGCCAATTACTCATCCGGCGGCGCCAGAGTGCCGTTTAGGGTGGGGCGATGGAGCACGAGCACGGAAGCTTCGTCGACCTCATGTGTGCGAGGGCGGCGCAGCACGGTGACCGGACCGCCCTGATCTTCAGCGCGGATCCGCTCCGCGCCGAGGCCGACGAGACGGTGACGTACGGGGAACTCGACCGGTCCGCCCGTCAGGTCGCCGCGCTGTTGCAGGATCGGTTCTCCGCCGGTGACCGGCTGCTCGTCCTGCATCCCTCCGGGCCGGGGTTCGCACGGTCCCTCCTGGGCTGCATGTACGCGGGCATGGTCCCGGTGCCCGCGCCGCCGCCCGACGGCCGTCAGCGGCGGCAGGCCGACCGGCTCGCCGCGATCGCCCGGGACGCGGGAGCGGCCGGTGCCCTGGCCGACGGCACGGATCGGGCAGCGCTCGTGTCCTGGACCGAGGAGCAGGACCTCGGGGGCGTGACCGTGCTCGCGCCCCATTCCGTCGCGGACGAACCGCCTCCGCCGAACCGGTGGCGGCCGCCTCCGGCCGACCCGCACGCGCTGGCCTTCCTCCAGTACACCTCGGGGTCCACCGACGACCCCAAGGGCGTCATGGTCGACCACGCCAACCTGCTGGCCAACGCCGGGATCCTCGCGGCGATCGCCGGCATGAACGCCGACCGCCCGGTGGGCGGCTGGCTGCCGCTCTACCACGACTTCGGCCTGATCGGGCTGCTGCTCACCCCCCTCGTCCTGGGCGGTCACAGCGTGCTGATGCCACCGACGGCCTTCCTCAAGCGTCCGCACACATGGCTGACGCTGATCGACCGGCACGACATCGACTTCTCTCCCGCGCCGAACTTCGCCTACGACCTCTGCCTCCAGCGGATCACCGACGAGCAGCTGGCACGGCTGGACCTCTCGCGCTGGCGGTGCGCGGTGAACGGCGCCGAGCCCGTCCAGGCAGCCACCGTCGAGGCGTTCACCCGGCGGTTCGCCGCCGCCGGGCTGCGTCCCGAGGCGATGCTCCCCGGCTACGGCATGGCCGAGACGACCCTGGTCGTCTCCGGTGACCGGCCTGCCCGCCGCGCCGTGATCACCGAGGTGGACACCGCCGCGTTCGAGCGCGGCGAGCTGCTGCCCCCGGCCCCCGGCGCGCCCGTGCACCGCATCGTCAGCAGCGGCCCCGCCGAGCACCTCGACGTCCGGATCATCGACGCCGACGCGGGCCGGACGCTGCCGGACGGCCGGGTCGGCGAGATCTGGGTGCGCGGCCCGAACGTCGCCCGGGGCTACTGGGGGCGGCCCGCCGAGACCCGGCGCGTCTTCGACGCCGTCACACCCGACGGGGAGAGCGGCTTCCTGCGCACCGGGGATCTGGGGATCCTGCACGAGGGCGAGCTGTACGTCACGGGCCGCACCAAGGAGCTGATCATCGTCCGCGGCCGCAACCTCTACCCGCAGGACCTGGAGGCGGCGACGCGGGAGGCCCACCCTGCACTGGAACGCGGGGTCGGCGCGGCCTTCTCCGTCCCGGTGCCCGAGGAGGAGGTCGTGGTCGTCCGCGAGTGCCGGGCCGACCGGGTCACGCCGGACGAGCTGGCCCACGTCGCCGCGCGTGTCCGCGACCGCCTCACCCGGGACGCCGGGGTGCCCGCCCAGAACGTCGTACTCGTACCTCCCGGCACGGTGGCGCGGACCACCAGCGGCAAGATCCAGCGACGGCTGCTGCGCCGGCGGTTCCTCGGCGGCGAACTCCCGATCCTGCACGCGGAACTGTCACCGGCCGTGCGCGCCCGGCTGGGCGGGGCGGCGGGCGGTGACGCCTCGACGGTGACCGCCCGGCTGGGCAACGCGGCCGGGGGTGACGCCTCGTGACGGTGGCCGACCTGCTGATCGACGGGGGCCGTGTCCGCTTCGACGGCTTCGACGGCTTCGACGGCTTCGACGGCTTCGACGGCTGCGGCGCGGGCGGTGGCGTCTCGTGAAAGTCACCGACCCGCTGATCGACGCCGGCCGGGCCGACCTCCGCGGCTTCGAGCGGGCGCTCGGTGATCCCGCCGACCCCGCGGCGCTCCTCTCCTACGCCCGCAGCGCCGAGCTGGACCGCGGCGAGTCGTTCCCCGACGACATCTGCCGGGAGCTCGACCGGATGGGGCTGCCGCGCCTCTACGTGCCGGCCGAGTTCGGTGGGGCGCTGACCCGCTACGACGAGCTCGTCGCGGCCCTGCGGGCGGTGGCGCGCCGCGATCTGACCGTCGCGATCGGGCACGGCAAAACGTTTCTCGGGGGCGTCTGCATGTGGCTGGCGGGCCGTGCGGAGCAGGCGCGCGAGCTCGGCGCCGACATCATCGCCGGGGCACCGGTGGCGTGGGGACTGACCGAGCGCGGCCACGGCAGTGATCTGCTCGCCGGCGAGACGACCGCCACGCCGGAGCCCGGCGAGCCCGGCGGCTTCCGTGTGCACGGCGAGAAATGGCTCATCAACAACGCCACCCGCGGCACGCTCCTCTGCCTTCTCGTACGCACCCGGCCGGAGGGCGGCCCGCGCGGCTTCAGCCTGCTGCTGGCCGACAAACGGCGCCTCCCCGCGGACCGCTGGCGCCCCCTGCCCAAGGTGCCCACGCACGGCATCCGGGGCGCCGACATCAGCGGGATCGCGCTGGAGGACTGCCCGTTCCCGGCCGACGCCCTGATCGGCGAGCAGGGCGCAGGGCTGGAGATCGTGCTCAAGGCGCTGCAGCTCACCCGGACCGCCTGCACGGCCCTGTCGCTGGGCGCCGCCGACCAGGCGGTGCGGCTGGCCGAGGAGTTCGCCGCGGGGCGCGAGCTCTACGGCCGTCGGCTGATCGACCTGCCGCACGTACGCCGCGTGCTCGGAGAGGCGTACGCCGCGCTCCACGCCGCCGAGATCGTGAGCGTGCTGGCGGCCCGCAGCGTGCACACCCTGCCGCAGGAGATGACCGTCATCTCCGCGGTGGCCAAGTCCTACGTCCCGACCCGCGCCGACGAGCTGATCGCCGCGTGCGGCGAGCTGCTGGGCGCCCGCGCGTTCCTCACCGAGGTCCACGAGCACGGCGCGTTCCAGAAGCTGGAACGCGACCACCGGGTGGTCGGCATCTTCGACGGGAGCACCTTCGTCAACCAGCACGTCCTGATCAACCACTTTCCGGTGCTGGTCCGCGGCCATCAGGAGGGCACCGCCGACGAGGAGGCCGTCCGCCGTACCGCCGACCTGTCGGCCCCACTGCCCCCGGCCCGGCTCGACCGGCTGAGCCTGCTGGCGCGCGGCGGGTGCAGCCTCACGCAGAGCCTGCACACCGCGAGCGGTGAACTGCGTGCGCTGGCGTCCACCGGCCGGGCGCCCGCACGCGTGGCCGAACTCGCCGAGGAGCTCACCGACAGCTGCGAACGGCTCCACCACGAGCTGGCGCTGAGCCCGCCCGCCTCCCAGTACGCACAGCCGGAGGCCTTCGCGCTGGCCCGCCGCTACGAGGACTGCTTCGCGGGTGCGGCCGCCCTGAGGGTGTGGCTGCACCACCGCACGCCCGGCGAGGACCCGCTGTGGCTGGAGGCCGTCCTCACCTACGTGCTGCGGTCGCTGCGACCGCCGGGACGGCCCACCGACGGCGAGGTGTTCGACCGGCTCTTCGACGCTCGTACGGCAGGCCGTCCCAGCGCTCCTCCGACCTCGGTGGTCACCTCGTGATCGACGGAACCGGGTCGCGCGACGCCCCTGCGGCCGCCTCCCTCGCCGACCTCGAACGCCGGTTCGGCGACCCCTGGGATCCGGGCAATCCGACCGGCCACGCCGCGGTGCTGGCGGCCGACGAGGCGGGCGAGATGCTCGCCGCGGGCGAACGGCTGCTGGACGACCACGGGTTGAACGCCGAATTCGTCCCGCCCGAACTGGGCGGGCGGCTGACCCGGCTCGACCACCTCATCGAGGTCATGCGGGTCGTCTTCCGGCATGACCCCTGCCTGGGCCTCGGATACGGAGCGAGCAGCCTCATCCCCGCTGTCAACGTCTGGACCGCGGGCGACGAACGGCAGCGCCGCCGGATGGCCGACGTGCTGCTGGCGGGTGGCCGGGCCGTCTCCGGCTACCACGAGCTGGCACACGGCAACGACTTCGCGCGGGCCGAGTTCTCGGCGCTGCCGGGCGCCGACGGGCGGCTACGGCTCAACGGGCGCAAGGAAGTGATCGCCAACGCCCGGCGCGCCGAGGCCATGGTGCTCTTCGCGCGCACGTCCACCGCGCCGGGCAGCCGCAGCCACTCGCAGCTGTTCGTGGAGAAGGCCGACCTGCCCGAAGGCGCGCCGGTCCACCTGCCGCGGTTCCACAGCGCGGGGATGCGCGGGGTCCAGCTCGGCGGGCTGGAGTTCCGGGACTGCCCGATCCCGGCGGACGCCGTGCTGGGGGCGCCCGGGCTCGGCGTGGAGACGGCGCTGCGTTCCTTCCAGGTCACCCGCACCGCACTGCCGGCGATGACCGCGGGCATCCTGGACACCGGCCTGGAGGTCACGGCCCGGTTCGCGGAGGAGCGCGTCCTGTACGGGCGGTCGCTGGCCGAGATGCCGTACATCCGCTCGATCCTCGCCGACGCCTTCACCGACCTGCTGATCTGCGACTGCCTGGCCACCGTGACCGCGCGCTCGGTGCATCTGCTCCCCGGCGAGACCAGCCTGTACGCCTCGGCCGCCAAGTACTTCGTGGCCACCCTCCTGATGGACGCCATGGACGCGCTGTCGCGGGTGCTGGGCGCTCAGTTCTACCTCCGTGACGGCGGCTACGGGATCTTCCAGAAGCACCTGCGCGACCTGGCGCCGGCCGGCTTCGGCCACACCGCACGCGTGGCCTGCCTCAGCACGGTGCTGCCGCAGCTGCCCCGGCTGGCCCGCAAGGGGTGGCTGGACGACACCCAGCCGCCCGCCGGGGTGTTCCGCCTCGGCGCCGACCTGCCACCGCTGCCCTTCGAGCGGCTGTCGGTCGGCTCGGGCGGGCGTGACAGCCTCAGCGCCTCGCTCGCGGCGGCCCTCGGCTCCCCCCAACTGGACGGCGAGCTGCGCCGCCTGGTCTCCGTCATCGCGGCCGAGCAGGCCGACGTACGACGCGAATGCGCCGCGCTGACCCCCGCGGACCTCAGCGTCACCGCCCGGCCCGAGGCGCTGCGGCTGGCGGCGCGGTACGCCGCGGTGCTCGCTGCGACCGCCTGTGTGAACGTCTGGCTCCACAACCGGGAGCGGCACGACGCGTTCCTCAGCGACCCCCACTGGGCCGTCGCGGCGCTGGGCCGGATCGCCGAACGGGTGGGCCGCGACCCCGGGCAGCGATCCCGGCACCTCACCGAACGGCTGTCGGCGGAGGTCCTCGCCCGGCACCGCGACCGCCGCGGGTTCGGACTGTCGAACCGGCGCCTGCCCGGATAGCGCCGCCATGTGACGACGCCGCCGCCATCGATGACAAGGAGAATGGGATGGACAGCCCTGAACTGCGGAGTTGGCTGCGCGCGCGGGTCGCCCACTACGCGCAACTCGACGCCGCCGCCATCGACACCACCGCCACGCTGACGACGTACGGTCTCGACTCGGTCTACGCGCTGATCCTCTGCGGCGACATCGAGGACCACCTCGGCCTGGCTCTGGAGCCGACCGTGGCCTGGGACCATCCGACGATCGACGCCCTGGCGCGGCACCTGGAGGAGACGCTCGCCCAGGCGTCCCCGTCGGGGGAGAGCCGATGACGTCGCTGGAGGAGGTGGCGGCCCACCTGCCGTCGGCACGCATACCCATCGGCGAGCTGAGCGACGAACTGGGCCTCAGCGCCGCGGAGATGAAGGTGTACCGGCGTTTCTACGGCCTGGCGGAGGTCTGCCGCGAGCCCGGCGGCACGCTCACCGATCTGCTGCTGGCCGCCGCGGGCAAGCTCGACGGACTGCGCGGCAGGGAGGAGCGGGTGCGGTACGTCGTCCAGGCGCGGACCATGCCCGTGGTCGTCCCCCATCCGGTCAACCCCGTGCACGAGGTGCGTGACGCGCTCGGGCTCGGGCACGCCACGGCGTTCGCGGTGACCCACCACGCGTGCGCCTCGGGGCTGCTGGCGGTGGACCTGGTCGGCAAGCTGCTGGCGAGCGACGGTGATCCGGACGCGCTGGCCTTGGTCCTCACCGGCGAGAAGACCTTCACCCTGGCCGCACAGACGGTGCCGGGCACGGCCGCCAACAGCGAGGGCGCGGCCGCGGTGCTCGTCGGCACCCGCGACGACCGGGACCGGATGCTGAGCTACGCCGCCCGCACCCACGGCCGTTTCTACGAGTGCCTGTCGCTCGACGACGAACTGGCCGGCGAGTACCAGCAGATCTACACCGAGGCGCTGGCCGAGGTCATGCTGGCGGCCGTCGCGAAGGCGGGCCTGGCGCTGGACGACGTCTCCGTGGTCTTCCCGCACAACGTCAACCGGCTGTCGTGGGCGCGGCTCGCCAGACATCTCGGGCTTCCGCTGGAGCGCATCTTCCTGGACAACGTGCCGGTCACCGGTCACTGCTTCTGCGCGGACCCCTTCATCAACTACCGGACCGCCCTCGATCTCGGCCGGCTGCGCCCGGGGGACCGCTATCTGCTCGCCACGGTCGGTCTCGGCTCGACCTTCTCGGCGATGCTCTTCGAGCACTGAAAGGGGCACGGGCGAGATGACCGGGAACTTCACCGGCCGCCTGAAGGCGGCCCTGACCGGGACCTGCGACGCGGAGCTGGTGTTCCTCGGCAACTTCGAGGTCGAGGACCAGTGGGCCCGCGGCGAACCCGGGCTGCCGAGGCTGACGTTCGGCTCCGGCAGCGTCATCGTCAACCGGATGGACGAGTTCGCCCTGCTGCTCGCGGGCAAGGGCGACCACGTCGTGCTGAAGGGCGAACCCGACCCCGACTACCTGAGCCATCTGGAGGAACTCGGCTTCGACCTGCCGGGGATGCTCGTGGTGGAGCGCCAGGACCCGGGCAGCACCGTCACCCAGGACGCGCTGGAGGACCGGCCGGTGCTGCGCGAACTGGGCAGACTCGGTGCGCGCGGTGGCGTCGTCTGCGCGCACGGGGTCAGCGAGCTGGAGGAGCGGCTGGCCGAACGGGCCGGGATCGCGCTGGCCGCCCCGCCGGCGGCGATCTGCAAGGCGGTCAACAGCAAGATCTACAGCCGGCGGCTGGCCGGTGAGCTGGGCATCCGGCAGGCCCGCGGCTGGACCTGCGCGAGCCTGGCCGAGCTCGACGCGGCGGTCGAGGCCGCCCGCGCGCTGCTCGCCGACGGCCGCCGGGTCGTGTTCAAGGACGCCTTCGGTGTCTCCGGCAAGGGCATCGAGGTGGTCGCGGACGAACGCCGCCTGGACCGGCTGCACCGCATGATCCGCAGCCGGGCGCGGAAGGCCGGGAACGACCGGGCCGGCCTGGTGGTGGAGGAGTGGGTGGCCAAGCGCGCCGACCTCAACTACCAGTTCACCGTCGGCCGGGACGGCCGCGTGCACTTCGACTTCGTCAAGGAGGCCCTGACCGAGGACGGCGTCCACCTGGGCCACCGGATCCCGGCGCGGCTCACCGAGCGGCAGACGGCCGAACTGACGGAGGTCTCCCGGCTGCTGGGCGCGCGGCTGGCCGACGACGGCTACTTCGGGGTCGTCGGCGTCGACGCGATGGTCGATCCCGACGACGGCCTCTACCCGGTCGTCGAGATCAACGCGCGCCACAACATGTCCACCTACCAGGCCTCGATCCAGGAGGCCTTCATCGGGTCAGGCAGCACGGCGCTGGTGCGCAGATATCCCCTGCGGCTCGGCGCGCCGCTGCCGTTCGGGTCGCTCCGCCGGGCCCTGGCGGACCTGCTGTTCGACCCCGCCCGGGGCACCGGGCTGCTGATCAACAACCACGCCACCGTCAACGCGGCCGCGCCGCCCGGCGACCGGGCCCCGGAGACGGACTTCGCCGGGCGTCTCCACGGGGTCGTCGTCGCCGACTCGCCGGACCGGACGGCGGCACTGGACGACGAGGTCGGCCGCAGGCTGGCGGCTCTCGCGGCAATCACCAGGGGAGAGGAACGAGGATGACGGTTGAGTTCCAGGTCCAGGGCGTGCCGGTGTCCGAGCTGGCCCGGCGGTACGGCACCCCGTTGTTCGTCTACGACGGGACGGTGCTGCGGGACCGGTTCCACGGGCTGCGCGACCGGCTGCACCCGGCCATGGAGATCTTCTACTCCCTCAAGGCCAACCCGAACATCTCGATCTGCGCCCTGCTGCACTCGTTCGGCGCGCGGGCCGAGGTCTCGTCACTGGTGGAACTGACGACCGCACTCCGGGCCGGCGTGCCACCGCAGAACGTGATCTTCCTCGGTCCCGGCAAGAGCCGCCAGGAGCTGGCCGCCTGCCTGGACACCGGGATCCACGCCGTCGTATGCGAGTCGATTCCGGAGGTGGCCCTGGTGGACGAGCTGGCCCGGGAGCGGGGCGTGAAGGCGCCGGTCGCACTGCGCGTCAACCCGCGCTTCGCGGTCAAGCGCTCCGGGCTGGCGATGGGCGGCAAGCCGCGCCAGTTCGGTATCGACGAGGAGGAGTTGTTCAGCCAGAACGACCTGGTGAAACGGTTCCCCGACGTCGACCTGATGGGGGTCCAGGTGTACATGGGCACCCGGATTCTCCATGAGAGCGTCATCGTCGAGAACACCACCCGCATCCTCGATCTGGCCGAGCGGCTCTCGGCCGCGCTGAACCTCGAGTTGCGGATGGTCGATGTGGGCGGCGGCCTGGGCGTGTCCTATTTCGACGGCGAGAGCGACCTGGACGCCCAGGTGCTGACCGACGGACTCAACCCCGTCATCGAGGCCTTCACGGCCCGGCACCCCGGCACCAGGTTGATCATGGAGCTGGGCCGCTATCTCACCGCCGAGGCCGGCACCTACGTCATGGGCGTCCGCTACACCAAGACCTCGATGGGGGAGCGCTTCGCGGTCGCCGACGGCGGCACCCACCACCACATGGCGGCCGTGGGCATCGGCTCGTTCGTCAAGCGCAACTTCCCGATGTCGGTGCTCAACCGGCTCGGCGAACTCCCGACCGAGGAGTGGAACGTCACCGGGCCGCTGTGCACCCCGGGCGACACGATCGGCAGGAAGGTCCCGCTGCCGCCGGTGCGTCCCGGCGACCTGATCGGCGTGCACCGTTCCGGGGCCTACGGCCCGACCGCCTCGCCGGGGCTGTTCCTCAGCCATGGCTACCCGGCCGAGGTGCTGGTCCACGAGGGGCGGTGCCATCTGGTCCGGGAACGGGACAGTCCCGACGACCTCCTGCAGCGGCAGCGACTCTACGACCCGACCGCGCACGACGCGGCCGACGTCCCCCACTGACCCCCAGGACCACACGACACACGCGAGGTGAACGATGCAGCACACCACACCGGACCCCGACACCGCCGACCTGTACGGCCGGGCCGTCGCCACGATCACCGGCTCGCTCGCCAAGTCGATGAAGCTCGACCCCGACACCATCGCTGAGGACAGCCGGTTGTTCGACGAACTCGGCCTGGACTCCACGACCGTGCTGGAGCTGCTGATGACGATAGAGGAGGAGCTCGAGATGGAGTTCGACACCGACATTCTCGAGCAGCACCACTTCAAGACCGTGGGGACGCTGGCCACGTTCGTCCAGGAGCAGGCCGCCGAACAGGCCGACGCGCAGGCCGGGGCCTGACCGCCGATGTACCTCACCACGTCTCCCGGCCCGGTCGGCACAACCGCGCCCGCCCGGCGGGCACCGCTGCGCCTGTCGCGGCCGGTCGTCCGGACCTTCACCGGTGGCAGGCCCTTCCTGCCCGATCCGGTGGAGCCGAGCCTGGCCCAGATGCAGGCCGACCTCGTACGCCCGTACCCGGTGGAGTTCCGCCCGGAGCTCCTGGAGCGGGGCGAGCGCAACACCTTCCTCGAGATGACCCGGGAACTGCTCGTGGACCTGCCGCCGCTTCAGGAGCCCCTGGATCTGGTGCTGGTGGCCCACACGGTCCCGGACGCCGACCCGCGCCGCTCCCCGTCCTGCCATCTGGCCGACGTACTGCCCGGCGATCCGCTGGCCTTCAACCTCTCGGACCAGGGGACCGCCGCCGGGTTCACGGCCCTGCGTCTGGTCTCGGAGTACGCCGCCGCCGACGCCTTCCGGCGCGCTCTGGTCGTCCTCCTCGATCAGCGGACCTTCCTGTACGACACCACGGGTGCGCGGGACGTGCCCCGGCAGGACTGCGCGGTGGCGCTGCTCTTCGGCCCCGAGGGCCGCACGGGCGAACCGGTGACGCGGCAGTTCGCCGGCGTCGCGCCGGACGAGGTCAGCCCGACGCTCGAGGCGATGTGGAACGACGGCGGCGGTGCCGGTCGGCCCGTCACCCTCATCACCGGCCAGGGACTCGACGCCGAACGGTTCGGGCCGGCCGTCGACGTGCGCCCCGCGCCGCCGGGCCTTCCGTGCACCGGCCCCTGGTCGGCCCTGGCCGACGTGCTCCCCGAGTTCGAGGGAGCCGGGCCCCGCCGTCTGGTCGTCGCCGAATACGACAGCACGCTGCGGTACCTGTGCACGAGCACCCTGGATCTCGAGGAGGGGACATGACCGGCCGTACGGCCGCCGCCGAGGCATGGATCCGGTACCGGACGACCGCTCGCCGGGACGGCCTCGTCCCGGCGTTGACCCTGCTGTGCGAGACCGTCGGCGACGGTGGGCCGCCCCGCGGTCCGGGCGGGCACATGGTGGTGCCCGCAGGCGTCGCCGGTGCCGGCACCGGGGACGTCGTGACGACCTTGACGGTGGAGGGCGGCACCGTCGTCGCGTTGCGAAGCCGGGCCGAATCGGGCGGGTCCATGACTCCTCGGCGGGAACGGGCGGCATGGGCGCTGGGACTGACCTGCCTGCGCTTCGGCCTCTCGGAGCGGCTGCTCGACGCCGTGCTCGCCCACCTCGGCGGCCGTACCGTCGGCGACGCGAAACTGCTCCACCAGCAGATGGTCAAGGGCGGCGTCGCGGAGGCGGTGATCGAGCAGTTGGAGATCGAGACCATGCTGACCGGCGCCACGCCCGGTGACCTCGACGACGGCGTCCTGGCCGGCCTGAACGCCCAGATCACCGAGACCGACCGGATGCTGCTGCGGCTGCTCGGCGCCGTGAGCTTCCTGGCGGACGGGCCGGGCCAGGTCGCCCGGGTGTCCGAACTGATCGCCGACGTCCACTTCGGGCCGGCCCGCGCGGGGGAGCACGGGGGAGCCGCATGATCGAGCTGGACGACAGGACACGGGCGATCCAGCGCCAGGCCCGTGCGTGGGCGCAGGAGCTCAAGCCCCTCGCCCTGGAACTCGACCAGGACCCGGACGCGATCCACCGCCATCTGGACGTGGCCATCGTGTCGTACCTGACGAGGATGACGGTGCCGCCCGAGTTCAATCCGGACCCGGTGGTCGTCGACGGGCGTCCCTTCTACGGCACCGGGACCCTGGAGCGGGTCGTCTTCGCCGAGGAGGTGGCGGTCGGCGACGCCGGCATGCTGCTCGCGGCGCCCGGGCCGGTGATGTCGGGTGTGCTGGTCGACGCCATGGGCGACGAGCAGCAGAAGAAGTGGTTCTACAGCCGGATCATGGAGAAGCCCACGTGGACCTTCTTCGCGCTGACCGAGCCGGACCGCGGTTCGGACGCGGGGGCGATGAGCACCACCCTGACCCCGGACGGCGACGACCACTTCGTGCTCCGGGGAGCCAAGCGCTACATCGGCAACGCGGCCCGCGCCGACCTGGGCATCGTCTTCGCCCGCACCCGTCCGGGGCCGCTCGGGGTGACCGCGGTCCTCACCGAGACCTCGGCCGCCGGATTCACCGCCGAGCCCCTGGAGACCATCGGGCTGCGCGGCCTGCGCATCACCGCCGTCACCCTCGACGACGTACGCGTGCCCGCCGGCCAGGTCCTCGGCAGGCATCTGCGGGCCACCCAGCGGGGCATGTGGAGCGCGGTGCAGGGGCTGAACCGCCTGCGCCCCGGCGTCGCCGCGTTCGGTCTGGGCATCGCGCGGGCCGCGTACGAGTACGTCCTGGACAACCGGCGCACCCTGAACACAGCCGAACGTCACCGGCTCGACCGGCTCGGCCTCCGCCTGACGGAGCTCAGGCAGCTCATCTGGCGGTCGGCGATCGCCGTGGACGACAACGATCCGGCGGCCGGCTCCCTGGCGTCGGCGGCGAAGGCACGCGCGTCACGCCTCGCCGAGGAGGCCACGCTCGAAGCACTCGCCTTCTTCGGCCCCGGCGCCCGACTTGAACACCCCCTGCTGGACAAGCTCGCCCGGGACGCCCGTGGTGTGGAGTTCATGGAGGGGACCGGCAACATCCAGAAACTCAACCTGTTCACCGGCCTGGTCCAGGGACATCTCCGCCGTGACTGACGGCATCGACGCCCCCGGGGTGGATGTCTGGACGGTGCCGCTGGACGGCCCGCCGGCCACCGTGGCGAGGCTGTCCCGGATCCTGTCGGAGGGTGAGGCCGAGCGCGGCGACCGCTGTCGTTTCGAGAACGACCGCAGGCGTTTCATCGTCGCGCATGGAGCGCTCCGGCTGATTCTGGCCGGCTACCTCGATGTTCCTCCCGACGAACTGCGCCTGCAGCGAGGGCGTCATGGCAAACCACGGCTCGCGGGCAGCTCCGATCTGCGGTTCAACCTCTCCCACTCCGGCGAGCTCGCTCTGGTGGCGGTGACCCGGCACCAGGAGATCGGGGTCGATGTGGACCGGCTGCGGCCGGACCTGCCGGTCGAGCCGTTCGCCGAGCGTTTCTTCCCCGCGTCCGACGCCCGTTTCGTGGCTGCGGCCGCCGGACCCACCGAACGCGCCGAACGCTTCCTGCGGCTGTGGACCCGGAAGGAGGCCGTGGTCAAGGCCGCCGGCGCGCGCCTCGCCCAGGGCCTGGGCCTGAAGGTGCTCACCGACACCGACACCGACACAGACGCCGACGTCGTACGCGATCCGTCCGGGCAGATCCCGGGCGCCTGGTCGGTGTGTGATCTGCCGGTACCGGACGGCTGTCTGGCGGCGCTGGCGGTCGCGGGGCCGTTGGCCCCCAGAATCTCAGGCTCCCACTCCGTGGACGAGTTGTAAGGACCTGAAGAAGCAGATGTGCCTTGTTCGACTCGGTGTCATCGTCCCGGACTTTGCCCGTATTTTAGTCTGATCGCGCGCGCCGGCGGCACGGGCCGGGCTCGCAGTCGAAGAAGGGGGTCGCCACATGGCGGATGAATTTAAGGTCGACCTAAGCCAACTGAACTCTTTTGGCAGGGTGTTGAAGCAGTCCGTGACGGATCTGGAGGAAGCGCGCACAGCGCTCTCCGCCGTCGGTGCCGACCAGATCGGCACTCCCCGGCTGGACGAGGCGTGTGAGTCCTTCCAGAACAGATGGAAGTACGGAACGGGCCAGTTGAAGGACATGATCAAAGCGGTTGACGAAGGTGTGGAGAAAACCGCGCTGAGCTACCAGAAGTTTGAGGAGAACCTCTCGAAGGCCCTCAAAAAGATGGAGGAGACCAACGCCGCGAATACCGGGGGGAAGTAGCAGGTGGCCAACAATCCGTATCCGAGCCTCGGCTGGAACCCGGTACCCGGAATTCCCGAGCAGGTCAGCTCCCTCTACCGCAAGGTGAAGTCCGCGGCCGACACGCTCAACAACTGCCACCGGCAGATCGAATATCTGCTCGGGGCGAGCTCCAGCTGGCAGGGAGACGCGGCGAGCGCGTTCCGGGACACGCTGGACGGCGACCTCAAGACCGCCATGATGAACGCCGGGAACTCGCTCGGCAAAGCCGCCGCGGCGCTGGGCACATGGGAAGGCGATCTGACCTCCCACCGCGACCTGGCCAAGAAGTACGACGATGCCGCGCGCGAGAACAAGGGTGACGTCGACAAGGCCCGGACCCGCTACGACCAGGCCAAGGGAAACCCGGACCTCAAGCTCGCCGGCAAGGAGTACCCCAGCCAGGCGGAGGCGGATGCCGCGACGGAGCGCCTGCGTACCGCCGAGCGCGAACTGAACGAGGCCACCACCCACCTCAACAACGCCAACTCGGCCTACAACGACGTCATCGCGAAGGCGAAGGAGCTGGAGGGCACCCACACCGACGCGGCCGAGGCCGTGGCCCGCAGCCTCGACGAGGCCGACGACAAGCTGGCCCCCAAGGAGCCGGGGTGGTTCAGCAAGGCCCTCAGTGCCATCGGTGAGGGCCTCAAGGCAGTCGGCGAATTCCTCGTGGAGCACGCCGGAACCATCGGAGCCATCGCGGGACTGCTGGCCCTTCTCCCCACCCCGCTGGCGCCGGTCTTCGCCGGTATCGCGGTCGCGGCGAGCGCGGTGTCCATGGCCAAGAACCTGGCCAGCGAGGACTTCAGAGACTCGTTGGCGGGCGAGTACGGCTTGAAGGAAGGCGTGTTCGCCTGGGCCTCGCTGGTCGGTGACGGCCTCGGCATGGTGCCCGGCGTCGGTGCCCTCGCCAAGGCCGGCAGTGAGGCGGGTCTCGCGGCGGCCGTTGCCCGCGAAGGAGGCGAAGCCCTGTCGCTGGGCTCGAAGCTGGGCACGTTCGGCAAGGAGATCGTGCCCGCCTTCAGCTACAAGGCTCTCGACGTGGCGACCTCCCCCACCACCGGAGCCCTCCAGTACGGCATCAACGGCGTCAACGTGGCGGCGAACATGGCGTCGTCCCTGGAAAGCCTGGGCGTGTTGCCGAAGAACGGCCCCGGACATGACGCGTCCGAGATCACGAAGGGTGCGGCTGCCGCGACCGGTCTGAAGGGCGCAAGGGCCGACATCATCACAGGCATCGGCGAACTGATGGGGGCCGTCCGGCTGTGAACGCATTCCTTGACACGGTGGATGCCGAGCCGAAGCCGGAATTCTGGTACGGGCTGCCCTACGGATACCTCCAGCTGGACCTCCAGCCAACACCCGAGGGCATCCAGGAGGTGGCCCGGCAGATCAACGCACTTCCCGAAGACGTCCGGGACCGTGCCGACCAGGTGTTCCGGCTGTACGCCGGCGTCCTGACGATGCTGCGGAGCCAGGAGGTCATGGGGTGCGCGCTCGGTATGCATCCCGACGAACACGGCGGGGCCAACCTGTCCGTCCTCACGGTCTCCACCGTCCCCACGTCGGGAGCGCACCCTGAAGCCGTGCTTCTCCAGATGCTGGGGGACGGGACCGGTCCTGCCGACGGCATCGTGCCCGTGGAACTGCCCGTGGGTACCGGATACGTGCTGGAGACGGAGCGGACCACGCCCGCGCCGACCGCTCCCCCCGAGGGGCAGGACGAGCCCGCGCAGGGGACCGTCTGGCAGGGCACGGTGGCGATCCCGGTTCCTCGCACCTCGTCGATCATCACCGTGCAGCTGGTCACCCCGGCGGTTGAGCTCGCCGACGACTACCGCGGCGTGCTGCTCGGCGTCGCGCGTACGGTGACGTTCGACGACCCGGCGGCGCCGGACCCTGCCGAGGTCCCTTTCCCGGATTCCGGCTCAGGGGCAGACGAAAGGAGCCCGTTCGGATGACAGTGCCAGAACGATGGAAAGACGGTCTGGAGTCGGACACCCCGCCCGCGCCGTACGCGACCGACGGAACGGACTTCCGGGGCGCGGTGCGCTACCACTACGGCGTCGCCCTGAAGAAATTCCTCAAGTTCTTCCCGGTGTTCCTGCTGCTGTGGGTCCAGCTGTTCGTGTTCCACCTCGACTATTTGCTGCCGGTGGCCATCGTCGGAATGTTCGGCATGGTGTGGACGCTGTTCCTTTTTTCCGACCGTCTGAATTTTACCCGGAAGTGCTCGAAGGTGTTCCGGACCTACCCGCTCGAATTCCGCACCCCGGTCGAGAAGATCGGCATGGAGTCGACCCACACGCTCTACCTGCGCTTCGGAGATCAGGACGGCGCCCCCTTCACCCTGCGTGCGAAGCACGCGTTGGGGCGTCGTCGGTGGCCGGCCGGCATCACGGACGGCGTCTGGTTCGCCGGCGACGAGCCCTTCGGCGGCGCGATCATCGTGCCGGGCAGCGGTGAGCTGCTCTTCCTCCAGCCCAGGGACTGGGCCGCGAGGAACGAGGATCGCGAGACCGCCGGACCCGAGCGAACCGAGAAGGCGGGGCGCGCGGGCATCAAGCGTCCCGCTCGTCGCTAGTGGTCCGCTGAGCGGGACCTGCTTTTGCCTCAGCCGTAGTAGCCCTCCAGGTCGGCGACGACATCGACCGAGCCGAGCGCGTTGTGGATGCGGAGGGAGCCGTCGGCCCCGACCGGGACCACGGCGAGGACCGGGCGGGTCTGGCCCGCGGTGAGGTTGTCGTTCGACACGGTCGGCAGGGCGCCGTCGCCGTAGGCCGTCAGGTGGGTGTTGGCGGTCGGGGCGACGCCCGTGAGGTTGACCAGTACGGCGGTGGCTCCCGCCGGGACCTTCGTGAGCTTCACGGTGAGGGTGCCGTTCGCGCCCAGCGGCTTCGCGGACGCGCCCAGGCCCGTGCGGGTGTCGAGGAAACGGGTGGGCGCGGTCGCCACGAACGGTCCGCCGGAGGGGGCGACCCAGTCGTCGGCCGTTCCCGCCTGCTCGTTGGTGTACACCCCCTGGAGGTCGGCGATCAGCTGGACGTGCCCGGCGCTGTTGTAGATGTGGACCTTGCCGGCGTTCACACAGGGGACGGCGAGGTTGGAGGCGGTCTGTCCGGCCCGGTAGTTGAGAGTGGACGTGGCCGGCGTGGGGCTGCTGCAGCTGACGGTGATGTAGCCGCCGCTGGTGCCGCCGGTCACGGTGACGTTGAGGACGGCACCGACCGTCGCCCAGCCGCGGGCGTACTTCGGCAGGGTGAAGGTCGTGGTACTGCCGGGACCGACCGCGCCCTTGGCCGCGCCGGTGCCGTTGCGGGTGTCCAGCACCCGGGTCGGGGCCATGGTGGCCAGGCCGGACATGTGGAGGTCGTCGGTGCCGGACCTGGTGGTGGTGTAGTAGCCCTCCAGGTCCGCGATGAGGTTCACCTTGCCGTGCGCGTTGTACAGGTCGACGTAGCCGTCGCCGCCCACCCGGACGGTGACCAGGTTCGGATTGTCCTGCCCCGCACGGAAGTTGAGGTTCGAGGAGCTCGGGCGGGCAGTGCCGTCCGGGTAGACCGACACATAACTGGACGCCGTGGCGCCCGCGTCGGTGACGTTCAGGGTCACCGCCGTCACCCCGGACGCCGGGACGTAGCCCACGCCGAGGACCTTCAGCCGGACCACACCACCGGCGCCGACAGGCCGCTCGGGCGCGCCCGTCCCGTTCCGGGTGTCCAGCATCCGTACGGGACCGGCGGCGACGAAGGCCGCGCCGACCGTGGCCTTGGCGGTCGCGGTGGTGGTCCGCCCGTCGGAGTCGGTGACCGTCTGCGTGACGGTGTACGTGCCGGGCGCCTTGTAGGTGTGCGGCACCGGGTCACCGGCGGTGGGCACGGAGAGCGCCGCCGAGCCGTCGCCGAAGGTGATCCGGTCACTGGTGATCGAGTAGGGGTCGAGCGAGGTCTCGTACCCGCAGGCGGCGGTGTCGGGCTGAACGGGGCTGGTGGGCCCGCAGCCGATCGTCGTGGTCAGGTCCGGCACCGGCTCGACCCGTTCCCAGTGGTCGGCCGCACCGACCCGCGTGCCGTCGGACCTGTTCACCACCACCGAGGCCTGGACGCCGGTGCTCGACGTGACCTGGGTGTAGGTGTGGGTGGCCGAGCCGGTGGTGGAGGTGACCGTCGTACCGTCCGCGAAGTCGAAGGTGTACGTGAGCCCGGCGAGCGAGTCCGACCACGGGTTGCTCAGCCGTGCGGTGGCGGTGACCGGGACGCCGACGTACCCGGCGCTCATGTCGAGCGCGTTCACCGTGAAAGGGTCCTGGAACTCGGTGGCGCCCCGGTCGACGTGGCCGGTGCCGGTGTCGGCGACCAGGGGGTCGTCGACCCGGGGATGGCCGTCGATGTCCGTGGCAGGTTCCCCGGGGGCGCCGACGTCGCCCGAGTCGACGAGCGCTGAGTGCTCCACGGGCAGGCCGGCCGCGGGGATCGTCAGATCCGTCTGGTCCAGGTCGTGGGTGGCCTGGCCGGTGGCCGCCCGCAACGCTTGGGCCGTGGCGTACGCGGTGCCGGCCCAGTCGTAGTCGGTGCCGGCCGACGACGGGTTGACGGCGTTGTAGTCCACGGTGACCTGGGGAGCGGAAGCGGCGTCCACGGTGATCTCGGCCGGGGTGGTGGTGCACGTCGTGCCGTAGGGCAGCGCGACGGAGTTCTCCACCGACCCGGAACTGCCGTCGGTCAGGCCGACCGCGTCGCCGCAGGCCGTCCAGAAGGTGTCGCCCGCGAGGTCGATGCCCGTGGTGCCCGCGGCGAAGACGCCGCCGTCCTCGAAAAGGTCGTCGGCGAGCGTGACGTTCCGCGCGCCGGCAGCGCTGCGGAAGTCCGGCCCCGACCCGTCGCTCACCCGGAGGCGGAGGAGCGAGATGTCCGAGGAGGCTCCGTCGACCGCGATCGCCGCAGTGGTGGCATCGAGGAGGGTGCTCTGCACGGAGGCGACGCGGTAGGTGATGTGCTGCGATGCCACGACGGCCACCGCGGACGTCTTGGCCGTGCGGGCGAGGATCCCGGCCGTGTCGACGTACTGGGCACCGGAGTACGTGATCCCGCCCGCGACAATGACGGACGAGCCGTCGCCGTACGCGGAGAGGAAGGAGATGGGTGCGTCCGCGGTGCCCATGGACCTGATGGTCACGGGCGCGTAGGCCGTGCTGTTGCCCGCGATGCGCACGGTGTCCCCGGGCACCGCGGCGTCCGCGGCCGGCTGGATCTGGCAGAAGGGCTCCGCCGCCGAGCCGGGGCCGGTGTCGTTGCACCCGGCGGCCTCGTCGTCGACGTAGAGCGTCGTGCCGGCGGCGGTGTCCGCGTGGGCGACGCCCGCGCCGAGGCAGCCGACGAGCAGGACCGAGAGAGCGGCGCAGGCCACCAGCGGTTGTCTCCGCAGTGGTTGTCTCCGCAGTGGTCGTCTCCACCCCACGAACAAGCCCATGTTCATGTCCCCCTCCGGACCCTCGCTGCAACTGGCGGGAGCGTAGGTCAGGTCGGGGACGGCAGATGTCGATGGTGGGCCCAAATTTCTCCAAACCTCGAAAGTTTGCGCGAAGTTTGGCTGGAGCGATGACCACGCAGACCAGCGCATCGACAGGCTTTGACGATCACTTGATGTTCGACAGGAGATCGGCCGCCCATTGGTCGGCGACGACGGCAAGATGCGGGTGCCACTCGACCGGGACGACGTGGACGCCGTGCTCCAGACCCTCACCGACGGCCGGATCTCCACCGCCGCCGGTGATGCCACCCTCGTCCCCGCAGGCCCCGCCCGGCTGGACGCCCTGGCGCTGTCTGCCGGCGCGCTCTACACGCACCAGACGCTGGAGGACAGCGCCTACGGGCCGAGCCAGGTCCAGGTGTCCGACGAGGAGTCGGTCCGTGTCCGCTACCGCGCGCTGGAGACTTCCGGGCCGTACGCCCGTTGGGCCGCCACAAGGCGTTCCGGGTACTCCCCGACAACCTCCCGATCTGACGCGGGCCTGCTGCCGGAGCGGGTCAGGAAGCGAGGAGCCTGCGCTTCTGGTCCTCGAACTCCGCTTCCGTGAGGAGGCCCTGGCTCTTGAGGTCGCCCAGCTGCTTCAGCTGTTCGATCTTGCTGGTCATGTCGGAGGCCGCCGGAGCGGACGGCTCGGCAGGAGGCGCCGGCTGCGGTGCCGGCTCCTGGTATCCCTGCTGGGCCGCCCATCGGCCCTGCTGCCGGCGGGACACGCGGTTCGACACGGCGGTAGCGGTTCCGGCGACGACGGCCGTTCGGGCAACCCCTCGGAGGAGTCCAGGCATGGTGATCTCCCTTCTCGTTTCCCCGTGCCCTCGCTCTTCAGGGCGCGGTTTCCGCCGCGTCGAGCGCGGCCAGAACCGCGGGCACCGGGATTCTCCCGGAGGCGACCAGCTCGGCACCGCCGCGTCGCAGGGCGGCGGCGAAGGGCGCGGCCCAGAGGTTCTCGTAGATCAGGACGCCGGCGGAGTTGCCGGGTTCCAGGGCGGCGGCCGCCTCCACGAGGTCGTCCTGACCCAGCAGGCCGGAGGACGCTCCCTCGAAGACGGCCAGGTCGAGTTCGCCGTCGCCGGTGAGATCGCCGATCTCCAGGCCGGTCACGGATCCGTCGATGTCCTTCCGGATGAACGTCAGGTCGAGGATCCGGATGAGGCCGCGGTCCACCAGATCGACCAGGAGGGGGAAGCCCTCGCCGGTCATTCGGTTGCCGGGGAACTCGACGACCAGATAGTCGATCGGTCCCACCATCTCGCCGGGTGTGTCGACTTCGTCGAATGTGTCGCTCACGGCGTCACCTTCTGAGCTCGTGCGTGCTCCCCCATGCCATTGCATCACCGCACCGGGACGGCCGCACGTCGTGCGCGGTTCACCCGTCGGGCGCACACGGGTCGCGCGTTCGGCACCGCACGGATCTTCTGGTGTCCATGGCCCACACAGGAGACGAGCCGCTCTCGAACCGGGAACGCAGCGAACTGGACGAACTGCGGCACCGCGTAGGTGCCCTGGAGAGCGGCGCGCGCCCGCGGGAGGCACGGCATCACCCTCTCCGGACCACGGGATCCGTCCTGCTGATCCTCTTCGCGGCCCTGCTGTCGCTGCTGTCCGTCATCGCGGTCTGGGCGAACAGCATCGTGCGGGACACGGACCGCTACGTCGCCACGGTGGGACCGCTGGCGTCCGATCCGGATGTGCAGAAGGCCGTCACCAACCGGGTCACCGACGTGGTGCTGGCGCGGATCGACGTGGACGCGTTGGTCAAGCAGTTGCAGGACGCCGTGTCGGAGAAGGGCGTGCCGCCGAAGGCGGCCCAGCTGGTCGGCAACCTGGACGGGCCGATCACGAGCGGTCTGAAGCAGCTGGTCAGCGGCACCGTGGAGCGAGTGGTCAGCAGCAGTGCCTTCGAGAAGGTCTGGGTGGAGGCCAACCGCAGGGTGCACTCGTCCGTCGACAAGGCCCTGACGGGCGAGGCCGAGGGCGCGGTCTCGCTGAAGGACGACGAGGTGGCCATCGACGTGGCCCCGATCGTGGCCCAGGTCAAGGAGCGGTTGGTCGGCGCCGGCCTCGGCGTCGCCGCGAAGATCCCGGACGTCCACACGGACTTCGTGGTGGTCCAGTCGAAGGACATCGGGAAGATCAAGACCTATATGAGGGTCCTGGAGATCCTGGGCAGCTGGCTGCCCCTCATCGCCCTGCTGGTGGCCGCGGCGGGCGTGTACACCGCGTTCAACCGCCGGCACGCGCTGATCGGGGCCGGGTTGGCGGTGTTCCTTGCCATGCTGGTCCTCGGGATCACCCTCACCGTCTTCCGGGACGTCTACCTCGACCATCTGCCCTCCGGCGCGTCCCCGGCCGCCGCCGGAGCGGTGTACGACGCGCTGATCAGGTTCCTGCGCGCCGGTGTACGGGCGCTCGGTGCCGTCGCCCTCATCATCGCGGTCGGCGCTTTCCTCAGCGGCCCGTCCCGGATCGCCGTCCTCGTCCGCAACGGCTGCCGCAGGAGCATCGGCGCCCTGCGCGACGTGGCGGTCTCCGGAGGACTCCGACTCGGGGCGGTCGGGCGGTTCGTGCACCGCTTCAAGCGCTGGATCGGGGTCGCGATCCTGGTGGTCGCCGCGATCGTCCTGTTCACCTGGACCTACCCCACCACGATGGTCGTGGTGTGGACCACGGTCATCGTGCTGGTGGGCTTCGCGATCCGTGAGTTCCTGGACACCGGCTCCGCGCCGGCCGCCCCCGAGTCCCGGACCGCCGCGGCTCCCTGAGACCGCTGTGCTCATGCGGGTCCGTGCGGCGGAGGCGACATCCTGTGCGACTGACGGTCATCGGACAGCGGCTGCTCGTCGGACACGGTGAAGAGGTTGTCGCGCTGGACCACGCACAGGGCCCAGATGATGAAGCCCGAGATCGCGATCATCACGACCGACCACACCGGGTAGTACGGCAGGGAGAGGAAGTTGGCGATGATGACGAGCCCGGCGATGGCCACGCCGAGGACGCGCGCCCATGTCGAGGTCCGGAGCAGCCCGATGCTGACGAGCACGGCGACCGCGCCCAGCGCGAGGTGGATCCAGCCCCAGCCGGTCAGGTCGAACTCGAACGCATAGTTGCGCGTCGTGACGAAGATGTCGTCCTCGGCGATGGCCATGATGCCCCGGAAGATGTCGAGCAGGCCGACGAGGAAGAGCATCACGGCACCGAAGGCGGTCAGGCCGGTTGCCCATTCCTGCTTCGCCGTGTGTGCCGGCTGAGAGTGTGTCGCAGTCATCTTGTGCCTCGATTCTTGGTGTACGTACGCTCAGCGACCGGTCATGCCGGTGGTGGTGGAGCCGGCTTGCTCCGCCGGGCCGTGGCCGGCCAGGACCAGTTCCTTGGCCCTGCGGAACTCCTCGTCCGTGATGTCGCCGCGGGCGCGGATGTCGGACAGCTTGGCGAGCTCGTCGATGCTGCTGGACCGGTTGGTGCCCGCGGCCTCCCTGATGCGGGCGTCGAAGGCTTCCTGCTGTGCTCGGGCCTGGGAGATCTCCCGGCGGCCCATGTTCTTGCCGCGTGCGATCACGTAGACGAAGACGCCCAGGAAGGGCAGCAGGATGGTGAACGCCAGCCAGCCGGCCTTCCCCCAGCCGCTCATGTCGTCGTCACGGAAGATGTCGACGACGACGCGGAAGAGCAGGACGAACCACATGATCCACAGGAAGAACCAGAGCATGCTCCAGAAGACGCTCAGCAGTGGATAGTCGTACGCGAGGTACGTCTGCGCGCTCATGTCACTCCTCCGTCCCGGGCGCTCGCCCGGTCGCCGTTGCGTGCAGTCTCAGCGTGGACACGACCGGGGCCGGGTGGCCTCACCCGACGCGGGTGACCTTGCGGGCGACCCGGCGCTCGTTGGACACAGTCACGCGAGACGATCAGGGTTCGTCCTTCGCAGCGCGGCCCGCCACGCGAGGGCGACCGCCGCCTCGGCCAGGCCGAGCAGGACGAGCCACAGGCCGAGCAGCCGGGTCAGGGCGCGGGCCGACTCCGCCGGCAGGGCGAGCACCACGATTCCCGCGACGATGCCCAGCACCGCGGCGCCCAGGAGGACCCCGCGGTGCGGCAGGTCCTTGGCGGCGATGGCCGTGTAGAGGGTGAGGATGCCGGAAACGAGCCAGACGACGCCGACGATCAGCGAGAGGGCGGCGATGGTCTGCAGCGGGTTCCGCAGGCTCAGAACCCCGGCCAGGAAGTACAGCACGGCCAGAAGCAGCCCTGGGAGCCGTTCACCGTGCTCCTCCCGGCCGAAGACGGCCACGAACCGGAACGCCCCGGTCACCAGCAGGTACAGCCCGATGAGGACGGCCAGGACGTGCAGGGTTTCGTCCGGCCAGACCAGTACCAGGACGCCCGGCACCACGGTCGCGACCGCCGAGCACAGGATCCAGGTCCACGAACGGCCCAGTTTCGCCAGCACGTCCGCGGGATCACTCACCGGGAGGGGGGCCGCCCCGGCGGCAGGGGGTTCTGGCCCGGGGGGCGGCGCCGGATCACGCGACATGGTCATGGCTCCTCCTCACGTGATCGAGCGGGTCGCCCGCGGACCGCCGACGGGGCGGTGTCCGAGGAACGGTGTTCCGGACCGCTTCAGGGTCGCGCCTGTCACCGGGTGCCGGGATCACCCACCACGGGTGATCCCTCGTCACTCCGGCAGCTGCCTCATCTCCAGGACCCGCAGGCCCAGTGACTGGCAGCGTGCCAGCAGTCCGTACAGGTGCGCCTCGTCCACGACCGGACCGAACAGGACGGTCTGGCCGGACATCACCACGTGGCCCAGCTCCGGAAACGCTTTGGCCAGCGTGTCCGACAGGTGTCCCTCGACGCGGATCTCGTAGCGCACGAACTGTCCTCCCATGGGCTGCCTGGGACAGGCGGACGGCGCCCTTCCCTGCGATCGTGCGCCTTCGTGCCGCTGCGGGCCTCACCCGGTACAGGTGACCGCCCCCTGCTCAATGCGTCAGAACGATCTTGAAGGAGACGATCAGCAGACCCAGCAGCAAGTTGACCGACGCCGTGATGGCCAGGAGCCGCCGCGTAGCACCGGCGCGGAGTGCCGCGGCCACGGACCAGCCCACCTGCCCGGCCACGGCGACGGAGAGCGCCAGCCACAGGGCACCTCGCACGTCGAGGCCCAGGAGCGGGCTGACGGCCACCGCGACAGCCGGCGGGACGGCGGCATTGACGATCGGCCACTCGTCACGGCACACGTGGAGTACGACACGGCGGTCCAGAGCCTGTTGCGCCAGCCGCGCCCCGAACAACTGGGCATGCACATGCGCGATCCAGAACGCCAGGCCGGTGAGCAACAGCAGCAGCACCAGCTCGACGCGCGGGAAGGAGCCCAGGGAGCCGGCGCCGATCACCACGGAGGCCGCGAGCATGGATCCGTAGACGCCGCCCGTGTAGTCGGCGTGGGCGCGGCGCTCGGCACGACGCTCCCCGCGGGCCGTGGCCGGGACGGTCCTGGTTCTGGTTCTGGACACCGACGACTCCCTCCGGACTCAGCGCGCCGGATCACAGCAATGGCGCTCTCACCGACGCGCGTTCACAGCAGCCGGAGGTCGCGCGCGCGGCGCACCGCGTCGCCTCGCCGGTTCACCGCCAGCTTCCGGTAGACGCTCTTGAGGTGGGTCTTCACCGTGTTCACCGACACGTAGAGATCGGCGGCGACCTCCTCCGTCGACATCATCCGGGCCAGCCGCTCCAGGACGTCGCGCTCGCGTGCGCTCAGCTCCACCGCGACGAGCGGCGGGGGCTGCGCCTCCGGCCGGGGTCCCTCACCGTGGCGCTGCGGGCCGGGCGTGAGCCAGCCTGCCAGCTCGTGGAGCGGAGCCGTGGCCAGGAGGGGCCGCAGCCACGCCCCCGCGTCGAGGAACGGGCGCCGCAGCCGCTCCCGCCGAGCGTCGAGGAGCGCATGGGCCACGAGCCTGCGGGCCGTGGCGGTGTCTCCCGCCCCCTCCGCGGCCTGAGCCCGCACCAGCGCGGCCCGCACGGTCACCGCCGGCCCGGCGCGGCTCCCGGCGCGGATGCCGTCGAGCAGGTCGATGGCCGCCGCTGTACGGCCGGTGGCGAGCTGGATCGCCGCGGCCTCCACGGCACACGCCGGCTGGTCGGCGGACAGCCCCTGCAGCACCTCGGCCGCCGCGTCCGGCCGCCCCTCGGCCAGGTGGGCGGCAGAGGTGACGAGGGCTTCCTGGCTTGTCGCCCAGGGTGAGGCCTCGGCGGCGGAGACGTCCGGGTCAGCGGCAGCCACGGCGGCTTGGGTCCTGCCCCTGGCCAGCAGCAGGCGAGCCGTGGTGAGGGCTCGTCCCGCCGCCGGGACCGGGTCATGTGTTCCTGTCGGGGTCTGGGCCGTCTCGTCGAGGAGGGCCTGGGCCCGGCCCAGCTCATGGCGGTCGACGGCCACGGCGGCGAGGACCAGCTGCCCGATGCCGGAGCCGGACGGCTGGGGAAGGCCGACCCGCTCCATCTCGGACACCGCCGCCAAGGCCTTGCGCTCCGCCCGGCCGAGCCAGCCGTCCAGATAGTCGAGCAGGGCCAGGTGCTCCAGGGCGTCCTCTCGGGGCAGCACGGTGGAGGCTCCGCCGGGAGCGGCGGCCGCCGTGGTCAGGACAGCGCGCGCGTCCTCGAAACGTCCGGCCCACAGGCGGGCCGAGCCCAGATGGGTCAGCAGGAGAGCGGTGAGTTCGGGATGCTTGTCCAGGAGGCGCGCCGGGACCTCCTGCCGCAGGTCATCGGCCGCTACGGCGGCCCTTTCGGCCCGTGGGGGGCATCCGGCCAGCCGGGCGGCCAGTGCCTCAAGGAGCGCACAGCTCAATCGGGCCGCCGCCACGTCGGGCGCGTCGTCGGCCAGCCGCTCCTCGGCGCGGCGCAGATGTGCCAGACCATGATCGAGGTCGTGCCGGGACAGGTCACGGGCGGCGCGTACGACGTCCGTCGCGGGGCTTCGGGCCTCGGGCCCCATGGGGGAGAACAACTGGGTCAGGTCGTCCGAGCGCAGGCCGGTGAGGAGCTGTCCGATCGCCAGGTCGTCTACGAGGGCGCCGGCGGCGGCATCCCAGTCGCCCGCGGCGGCACAGTGGGCGAGCGTCTCCGGCAGGAATCCGGAACGACGCAGCCACCGCGCGGCCCGCCGGTGGAGTTCCGGCTCCAGGCCTGGCAGACGTACGCGCAGATGGGCCCGGAGTATCTCCCGGAACAGCGGATGGAGCTGGTACGAGGAGTGCCCGAGAAACTCGACGAACGCGTTGTCGCGGTGCAGTCCGGCGAGAAGGGGCTCGGCATCGGTCCGGAGGGTCAGCGCGTTGGCCAGATCGGGGGAGAAACGCTCCAGGACGCTGACACGCAGCAGGAGGCCCTGGGTCTCCTCCGGCTGTCCCCTGAGGACCTCGGCCAGCAGGAAGTCCGCGACCGTACTGCGGTCCGCCTCGAACTCCTTCAGGTAGAGCTCCGGGTCGGCGCTCTCCAGGGCGGCCAGGGCGGACAGGCGCAGACCGGCGGCCCAGCCCCGGGTGCGGTCCACCAGGGCGCGCGCGGCCGGAACCGGGAGGCTCAGACCGTGCAGCTCCAGCAGTGCGACGGCCTCCTCGGAGGTGAACGCGAGCTCGGCGGCGCGGATCTCCGTCAGCTCGCCGGCCGCCCGGTAACGGTGCAGCGGCAGCAGCGGTTCGGTGCGGGTGACGAGGACGAGATGCAGGCCACGCCCGCCGTGGTGCAGGACGAACTCCAGCTGCTCCGTGACCTCCGGATCGGTCACGCGGTCGTACTCGTCGAGCACGAGGACCACGGGCCGGTCGCGATCGTTCAGCTCGGCGGCGAGCGCTGCCAGCAGCTTGCGATCCACCAGGGAAGCGTCCGCGGGGGCCCCGACCGCGTCGGACACCGACGCCCCGCAGGCGCGCAGTGCCTGAAGGACGTACGCCCAGAACACCCCGGGACGCCGGTCCCCCGCTTCGACGGTGAGCCAGGCGACCGGCCGGCGCAGTCCGGCGGCCCAGTCGGCGGCCAGCAGGGTCTTGCCGGCCCCGGCCGGGCCGTTGACCAGCGTCAACGGCGTCACGAGAGCCTGATCGAGGTGCTGGACGAGCCGCTGCCGCCGCAGGAACGTGGCGGGTCGCGCGGGGAGGGCGAACCGGGTGCGCAGGAACGGGTCTCCCTGGGGATCGGCGTACGGTACGGCCGGAACGGTCGTTCCGCGGGCGTTCTCGTAGGTCTCGGCCACGGTCGCTCACCCCTGTCTGCCAGGGTCACGTCACGGGCGGCGCTTCCTCCACCAGCATCCCAGCCTCTCCGCCATGACGCGCGTCACGCCGGTCACCCCGACATGCGCAGCGGACCCGAGAGGACGAGATTGGAGGTAGCCCGACCGCCGAACGTGCCGTATCCGGATCGGAGACATCCATGAAGGACCTCAAGTTCGAACAGAAGCGTTCCCTGTCCCGCCTTGAGGCGGCTGATCAGCTCACGGCGCTCGCAGCCGCGCTGAGGGAAGGTGGCGATGCCGAACTGGATCTCGGTCCCGGAACGCTGAGCCTGCGGATTCCCGACGACCTTCGCAGCGAGCTGGAGGTCGAAATCGGCGAGGGGGAGATCGAGTTGGAGCTCGAGTTCAAGTGGCCGACGGCAGGGCGCAAGAGCGTGCCGGCAAAGACAGGGCGCAGCGCTACGAGCACCAGCAGGAGCAAAGGCGCGAAGCGCCCGTGATCCGCTGACGCGTCACGCCGGTTCCGGGACGAAGCGATGCATCTCGTCGGCTCCGGCATGTACGACGCTGTAGCTGCTCTCCGGCACCTCGTTCCAGGCACCCGGCAGATCACCGAGGGGCTCGGACACGATGAGACGGGTCTCGTCGGACACTTCCCGCAGGAACGCCAGGTCGGGGTGCAGCTCTCTCAGTGTGTCCACGCGGGTGCTGTAGAACAACGACCGGGAAGCGCCCTGGCTCGAGTAGCGGAAGGCCCACAGGCGTTCGCCGTCGGTCACGGCGATCGTCATCTGGACCGGGAACTCCACACCGTGGTCACGGCCGCTGCGCTCCACCACTCCCACCATCCTGGCCACGGCGCTCGGCGGATCCTCGTCCAGGCCGAAGGTGATCGCCAGGTAGAACATCATCTCCGAGTCCGTCGTCCCCTCGATGTCGGAGTACAGCCCGGGGTCGACGAGCAGGGACAGGTCGCGGCGCATGAGGTGGAAATCCGCGATGGCACCGTTGTGCATCCACATCCAGCGGCCGTGCCGGAACGGGTGGCAGTTCGTCTGCTGCACCGCAGTTCCGGTCGACGCCCGTATGTGGGCGAAGAACAACGGGGAGCGGACATGATCCGCGATCTCCCTCAGGTTGCGGTTGTTCCAGGCGGGGCCGATGTCCTTGAGCAGAGCCGGGGTGTCGATGTCTTCCTCCGAGTACCACCCGACGCCGAAACCGTCGCCGTTCGTCGTCTCGACTCCCAGTCTGGAGTGGAGGCTCTGATCGATCAGAGAGTGGGTCGGTCGGTAGAGGATGGTGTCGAGCAGCAGGGGTGTTCCCGAGTAAGCGAGCCATCGGCACATGAGCGCTCACCTCCGTCAGTCCCATTTTCGTCTCCCTCGCCGCGCGTCGCCATGCGGGCGTCGTGTGCAGACACCTCACGTGGGTTCGTGCGGCAGCGAAGGAGTGGTGCTCGATACCGGGCCCCGGGGGAGGAACACCGCGGAAGCGAGGCCGACGAGCCCGAGGACGGCCAGTGTGATCATCGCGGCTCCGTAGGCATGGGTGGTGAGGCCGGCGACGAGGATGGTGCCGGCGATCGCGGTGCCGAGTGAGGAACCGAGGTTGGAGACGCTGCGCGACAGCCCGGAGATCTCGCCCTGCTGCTCGTCGGGGAAGCTCGACTGCACGACGTTGACCGAGGGGGTCAGAGCCAGACCGAGGCCCAGGCCGATCAGCAGCAGCCCGGGCGCGAAGGCCCAGGCACTCGGAGAGCCGCTCGCCAGGGCCAGCAGGACGCCGACTCCGGCGATCGCCACGACGAAGCCCGTCACGATGAGGGTGCGCTGTGCCCACCGCCTCGCCAGACGTTCGGCGGCCAGTGAGGACGCGAGCAGACCGAGCGTGGCGGCGGTGAAGATCACGCCGGTCTGGATCGCGTCGTATCCGCGGACGACCTGGAGATAGGTCGCGACGACGAACGACGTCCCCATGAGCAGGAGCCACTGGATGTTCTGCGTGACGAGACCGAGATTGGAGGTGCGGTTGCGGAACAGGCTCGTCGAGAGGAGTGGCTGTTCGCCGGCCCGCTCCTTGGCGCGTACCGACCGGAAGAACCACCACAGCACGAGCGCACCGAGGACGATCAGGCCGATCATCAGCCAGACGTTGTTGTCGGCTGCCAGGATCCCCGTGACGAGGAGGATGAGGCCGACGGCCGAGAGGATCGCTCCGGCGGTGTCGAAGGGGCTCGTGGGATCCGGTGGCAGGGGGTCCTTGATCCGGCGGCTCAGGATGATGATCAACACGATCACCAGGGCCTGGAACGCGAAGGCCGCCCGCCAGCTGATGGCCGAGGTGATGAGTCCCCCGATCAACGGCCCGGCGGCGGCGCCGATGCCTCCCAGCGCCATGACGGTCCCGAACGCGCGGGCACGGGAGGTCACTTCGGTGAAGAGGAGCGTCGTGAGGATGTAGACGGGCGGGATGAGCAGCGCGGTGCCGACGCCTTCCAGGATCGAGTTGCCGAGGATGAGGACGCCCAGGCCCGGGGCGACCGCGCTCAGCAGGGCGCCGACGCCGTACACGGCGAGACCGGCCAGGAAGCACCGCTTGCGGCCGTAGCGGTCGGTCAGCTTGCCGCCGGGGATCATCAGGGCCGCCATGACGAGGAGAAAGATCGTGATCGCGAGCTGCACTCCCTGCACGCTCGTGTCCAGGTCCTCGCTGATGTCGTTGATCATCACGTTCATGTTCGAACCGGCGAAGCTGCAGATGAACTGGGCCAGGGCGAGGGGCGCCAGCACGCCGTGCGTCGCACCGGACGGGCGTTCGGAGGCAGCCGCATCAGACACCGGCGCCGCTCCTTTCCGGACGCCTGGGGGAAGTCTTGTGCCTGGGCCCCCGGCTTCCGGGTCGCCACTGTGGTTCCCCTGCCCCAAGCGTGCGCTGCGGCGGAGCTCACCGCACTCCGGCCGCGGAGACACCGGACCAGGCCGGCGAGTAGACCTACAGATCGACATGGACGCTGCGAACGTGACAGAAACACGCCTCGTGCCCCCGAACGGCGAACGGCGAACGGCGAGCGGCGCGGCCGATGGTCGCGGGTGCTACTCGCCCTTCCCGCCGCTGGTCTGGCCGTTGCCGGCCGCATTGCCCGCGCCGCCGGAGCCGTTGCCGGGATCCCCGTTGCCCGACGTGCCGGTGTTCCCCGCCGTTCCCGTGCCGGCGTCTGCGGTCCCCTTGCCGGGGGCGCCCGCGTCGACGGACCTGCTGGGCACGGCTGTCGCCCGCGCGAGTTGTTCGGAGCAGTATGCGGCGACCTTGCCCTCGCCGCCCGAGGCCGCGACGAGCCGCTGCCAGGCCGCCGCGTCGAGCGCCTTGCCGCGGTCCTTCGCCTGTTCGTAGGCGCGGCAGTGGGCCTCGATGTCCTGGGCGGTGGCTGGGCCGTTCGCCGTTGCGAGGCCACCGGAGGACGCTGCCGAGGTCTCACCGCCCGGCGGGAGCGGGGCGACAACCGAGGGGTGCGCAGTCCTCCGCCCGGCACCGTCCGCGGACGAGCCGACCGAACCGATGGCCGCGACCGCGACACCGCCCAGGGCGAGACTGGCGAACACGGCGCCGAACGTCGCCTTCACAGGGCGTCCGGCACGCCGCTGGGCGGGCAGCCGCCAGTCGTCCCGGCGCCGGGTACGCGCCCGGTGCAGGCCCGTGCCGCGGGCGTCCCGGAAGGCGGCCGCGGCCCGCTGCTCGGTTTCGGGGTCGAGAGCGCGTGCTCGCAGGACGGCGGCCAGCACCGTCTCCAGCGCGACGTCGTGACGTACGCCCCCCGGGCCGGACACGGCATCGCCAGGGCCCGGAACTCCGTTGCCGCTCAGCCGTTCACCCATGTCCGCTTCCGTTCCTGTCCGACAGGTTCCATTCGTACGGCCTGCCGGACCCTCGGGCCGGTCCTCCGGTCCGCTGCCGCTGTTGTCGTTCATTCCGACTCCCCAGCGTCCGGGAAGCCTCATCCGTCACGCTCCCTCTCCCCTCGCTCTCGACGCCCAGTTGGCGGGCGAGGCGTTTCAGACCTCGGTGGGCGGCCGTGCGCACCGCTCCTGGGCGCTTGCCGAGGACGCGTGCGGCAGCGGGACCGTCCAGGCCGACGACGACCCGCAGGAGCACGGCCTCGGCCTGGTCCTGCGGCAGTCCGCGGACCAGTTCGAGGGCCCGCTCGGTGGAGAGGGTTTCCAGGGCTTGTTCATGGGTGCTGTGCGGGCCGGGCAGGTCCAGCACGTCCTGTTCGTTCGCCCCCGACCGGGGCCGCACACGCTGTCGGCGCAGGTGGTCCACTGCCCAGTGCCGGGCGATCGTCGCGGTCCAGCCGCGGAAACCGGCCCCGTCCCCCTTGAACCGTCCGAGGTTGCGGGCGATCTCCAGCCAGGCGTCGGAGGCCACGTCCTCCGCGTCCTCGCCGACGATTCCGCGCAGATAGCCGAGCAGTCCCGGCTGCATGATCCGGTGACGTTTTGCGCCGGCCGTGCGCTGTGTGAGTCACGGGTCCGCGAACCTCTCTCCGCGCCGCCCGACTCCCCCCGGGAGCGGCGTGGAGAGGGACGAGGCGGCCGGGGCCCAGCCACGCACGGGCCCCGGCCGCCCTGCACGCCCTTCGAACCGACGGCGGCCGGTCAGTCCTTTTCCCCGATGCCTACCGGTCTGTCGTCCCTCAGCTCGGTGAAGAGCCGCTTCGCCTTCGCCGCGTCCCACTTCACGGCGCTGCCCTCCGGCGTGCTGATTCCGAGGCCGGCCACGGGGACGGTGAGCTGCCTGCCGGCTCCGGACGAGACCTGGCTCTTGGGCCGGTACATGGCTGCTGACCTGCACAGATTCATTGTTCCACTGAAGGCGGAAGCGCTTGGTGGCACCGCTGTTGACCGTGGTTGTCCGCTCTGAAGGGCACGGTATGGGCACGACGCGGTGCGGTAGAGGAGTGCCGTGCCCATGTCGCTTTCTCGGTGCCGGGGCTTGTCGATGCGCAGGTCGACCGAGCGGAGTCGTCGCGATTGCACATGGGTGCCGCCTTCGGCCTGGTTCGGAAGATCACAAAATGCCGGTTCGAGCTGCAGGCTTCGATCTCCATGACGGGCAGCCTGGTGCCCAAGGCGGTGAGCGTGGCGCAATACCGCGACTCGAGATCGAGAGACCCTGCAGGATCCGCTCAACCGAGTTTCGACGCTCCCGCTCCTGCTGACCACGGACTCCATGCACTCGTGCGTACGAGTCCTGAGCAGGTGTCGACGGCGCGGCCGGCTCGGAGCCGCCCGGGTCGTCAGACGGGCCCGACATCAGGTGGCCCCAGCGCACGGGTGTCAGACCTGGGCTGGGCAACACTCTCGCTGCTGTTGAAGTGGAAAGTCACCCGCCACACAGGCGAGCACCAGCATCGCTGGGGCGCGACCGGGCCGTGAGCAGTCGGCGATGAAGCGCGTCTTCATCGCCGGCGGCGCCTTTGCAGTCTTCAGTCTTCGTGCGGAGGCTCCAGCTCCTGGGTTCGTTCACCGATATCGTCGGCCCAAGATTGTGCCCACCGACGCAGCTCGGTGATCGCTGGCTCGTCGAGCCCGTAGGCGGCAAACTCCGTGTCGTCGATCCAGTCGGCCCCGACCAACCGTGCTTGAAGCTCGCGGAGGTCGAACGAGTCGCGGGCGTGGCGCCGTCCAAGCTCTTCCAGCTCGATGGGGCTCCAGCGGTCGGCCGCGGCCTGTACGTCGACCAGATCCCTGGCCAGTCCGCGGTCGGCCAGTGCGCGAACCTTGGTGCCGACGACATCTTCTTGCCCTGGACGCGCAGATCACCGCGCACCGCGAACTCATCCAGGCCGCGACTCACCACCGCAGCACACTCGCCGCGCATCTGCTGACCGGCGTTCTGGTCCCCGAATGACGCACTCCTCTCCTTTCAGTCCGTCCGCGAAGGAACCTTCTGTGAATGCTCCGCCGTCCGAGCCACGATCCGGAACGAGGTACCTGTGGCTACTCGTGGCAGCGCTGTTCTCGCTCGTGGTGGCTCTTCTCGCCGGGATCCTGAAGACCAGCACCGGAGCCGCATTCGCTGAGGCAGTCCTTTACGGCGGCGCTGCTTTTGCCACGTCGATGGGCCTCTGCGTGCTTGTCCTGTCTGCAGCCGGCCAACTCTGAACGAGCTGACATGCCTTTCGGGGAAACACCCATACGCGGGCCACAGCTCGACGTCGGACAGAGTGTACGAACGGTGCGAGTTCTCTGGTCGGTCCAGACAACAAAGAAGGCCCGGGGCTTTCGACCTGGGCCTTCTCCATGGAGCGGGTGACGAGAATCGAACTCGCGCTCTCAGCTTGGGAAGCGACGGCGCTTTCGAGGTGAGACAGCCGCTGACCTGGCCGTATGTGCTCTGGCGTGGCGGTCGGGAGTGCGGGATCGCACCGTAGTCGACCGTGGTTGACCGCTCTTAAGAGCACGCCATGGGCACGCGGCCGGTCGGAGGATCCGCTCGTGATGTGATCGTTGCCACAGAGACGACGGGTGCCGAGCGGACAGGGCTGGTTGTGGAACTTTCCCTGCGTGACCGGATACGCGCCGGCGATACGGAAGCCTTCGCCGAACTGTTCGGCGCGCATGCCCGGGCCGTCTACAGCCATGCCGCCCGCCTGTCGGCAGACCGGGGCACCGCGGAGGACGTGGTGTCCCTGACCTTCCTGGAAGCCTGGCGGCTCAGGGAGAAGCTGAGACCCGAAGCCGCGGCCCTGGATGAAGACGCCGACGTGCCCGAAGGCGACGGACTGCGCCCCTGGTTGTACGGCATCGCCACCAACGTCCTGCGTAACACGCGCCGCGCCGCCCGCCGGCACAGCGCAGCGCTGGCCCGGCTCCCCGACCGCCCGGCGGACCGTGACACCCTGCCCGACTTCGCCGACGACCTCGTGGGCCGCATGGAGCACGCCGAGCGGCTCGCTGCCGCGCGTACCGCGCTCGGTCGGCTGCGCAAAGCCGAGCGTGACGTGTTCGCACTGTGCGTCTGGTCGGGACTGAGCTACGCGGACGCAGGTGAGGCCCTCGGCGTGCCGGCGAGCACCGTACGGTCGCGGCTCGCCCGGGCAAGGCAGCGCTTACGGACGTTGTCGGAGGCGGAGTTGGCCCGGCGCACGTCCGCCGGAAGGACGGCCGGGTCCCGAGGCAGGCCGAGTACCGCCGCGACACCGGATGTTCCACCCCCGCAGGAAAGGCCGGGACTCGGCACGCGCACCGGACAGGTACCCGGTGGCCGCCCCGAAACGGCCCGTTCGACACAGGAGAAGGACCGATGAACCCCGAAGAGCGCGAGGAACTGGCCAGGCTGCTGCCGAGCCCGGGTGAGCCGGTCCTGACGAGCGACCGCCACGACCTGCTGAAGGACCATCTGATGAGAGAGCTCACCGAGCAAGCCCCGGAACTCCCCGACACCGCGACGGCTCCCGGCCGGCGAGCGCGCGCCCCCCGCCGCTTCGCCGTCATCGCCGTACCCCTCGCCATGGCGGCGGCGGTCGTCGCCGCGGTTCTCGCCGGCGCCGTCGGGCCCGAGACCGCCACGACCGATGCGGACGCGGTCGACCTCCTCAACCGGATCGCCGAGGTCGCCGCCGCGAAGAAGACCGTGCCCGTCAGGGACGACCAGTACATCTATGTCCGCACTCAGGGCTCCATGAAGTTCTCCGAGAAGGACGTCCGCATCCTGCGCGAAGCGACTTGGACCGCCGTCGACGGCGAGCGTGCGGGACTGCGCCGGGTCACGGTGCTGGTGGGCCCGCCGTTCCGGCCCCGGGACCCGTTCTCCTCGTACTCCAAGGGCACTCACGACATGAGGCTGAGCCCCGACCCGAACGTCACCACGTTCCGTGAACTTCAGGCGCTGCCCACCGACCCCGACGCGCTGCTGGAGGAGATCTACGCCGGCACGAAGGGGGAGGGACAGACCAAGCAGAGCGCGGCGCTGGAGAAGATCGGCGACATGCTGCCCGACGCCACGCTCCTGCCCGAACTGGACGCCGCGCTCTACCGCGCGGCCGCCAAGATCCCGGGCGTCTCGGTCGTCACCGACGCCAAGGACTACACCGGCCGCTCCGGCATCGGCCTGAGTTTCAAGGAGCGCGACGGCCGCACGGTCTGGGTCTTCGACAAGAAGTCCCTCGACTTCCTGGGCTCGGCGGACGAGGCGCTGCTGGATGTCGGGGTCGCGGACAAGGCAGGCGAGACGCCGGCCACATGATTGCTTGTTCCTGGAGAGCAGCCCCCTCTCGCAATTTTCGAGATCGCACCCTTGGAGACCGCTGTGCCCGCTCTGAACGGTACGGCTGGGGCAGGCGAGGTGAGCGGGCGGCTTCTGGGGCGTAGCGTGCCAAGGCCCGTGAAGACTCGATCTCCACCAGAACCGAACTCGTCCATCCGGTCTCCGCCCGTTCGTCGAGCCAGTCGCGCAATGCCTGTGACTCGGACTCGGCGTGGACGAGTTTTGTCGATGCGCGGGGCGACCGAGCGGAGCCGTCGCGACTGCACACGAGAGTCACCTGCGGCGCGGCCGAGGCCGGAGGGCCTCGCGCGGACATCACGTCACGAGCCCACGAGGGGGGTCAGTACATGGCCTTGTAGCCCTGCCACCCAGCGGCGATCCCGGTGCGAGGACCGAAGGAGCCCTTGCCGTCGCCGTTGTTGCGCCACAGCTTGCCGGAGGTGTCGCGGGAGACGACGTCCGTCCTCCCGTCTCCAGTGATGTCGCCGGCGCCCACCACGACGTTGTAGGAGGCACCCCAGTTGTCGGCCACCTTGACCCGCGCCCTGAAGCCGCCGGTCGCCGTGCCCATGTACCGCCACAGCTCGTTCGACGTGTCCTGCGCCAGCAGATCTCCGTACCCGTCACCGTTGAGGTCGCCGACGCCGATGATCTTCTTGTAACCGGACCACTTGGAGAAGATCTTCACCCGTGCCGAGAGCTTTCCGCTGCTTGTGGCCTTGTACAGGTAGACGTCACCGGTGGACGCCTGGCGGGCGATCAGGTCCGCCCGGCCATCACCGGTGATGTCGCCCGGTGAGGTCAGCACGTTGTACTGGTTCCAGCCCGACGTTCCCAGCGCGGTGTACGGCGTGGACGTCGTCAGGGCCTTGCCGCACCCCGGGCGGTACGCCCGCAGCGCACCGCTGCTGAACCGCACGAGCACGTCATTGCAGCGATCACCGTTCAGGTCTCCGAACGGCACCACCGCGATCGAGGCCGGCCATCCCGAAGCCGAGGTCTTCGTCGAGAACTTCCCGGCTCCGTCACCCCGGTGGAAGGAGAGTGCACCCTGGGAGGTGAGCGTGAGCAGGTCACCGATGCCGTCGGACCCGACATGGTCGCGTCTCACCGCAGCACCACCGGTCAGCTTCAGTGAGCCGGACGCCGTCGCCGGCGCACCCTGCTTGTCGGCCGGGGCCACCGTCAGCGTCCAGCTGTACGTGCCGTTCGGCACATACGCGCCCGTCGACGTCCTGCCGTTCCAGGACGTATGGATCGCGTCGTGCGCGGCGCCATCGGACAGCGTGCGCACAGTGGCCCCGGTCGCCTTGTTCCTGAGGACCAGCGTCCATGACGCGGCCGGCTTCGACAGCCACCACGTGCCGTCCCACGAGGACGACGAGTCCACCAGGCTGACCGAGGGTTCCGTCCTCGCTCCCAGGAGCGCGATGTCCGTGGCGGAGACGCCGCTCCGCAGGACGTGGATGTCCTGGGAGGCCGGGTCCACGTAGCCGACCAGGCCGGTGTACGGATCGACGTCCCACCTTCCGGCCTTGGCCGCCAGGGTTCGGCTCACCGCGGAGCCGCTGGTGACGTCCGTGAGGATCAGCGCTCCGGATGTGGAGTCACGCGTGACCAGGAAGCCGTCGCCCAGGTGCGCCTCTCCGCCGGTGGGCACGGCGATGAGCGTCTTCCTGCGGGTGTCGTACACGAAGGCTTTCTGCACGCTGCCCTGGGGAAGATCGCACGAGCCGGACCAGTACACCCAGCGTCCCACCGCCTGGAAGTCGCCCGGACCGCAGCCGCTGCCGCTGCCGACCACCCGGAACGACGTGATCGGGTTGCCCGAACGCACCTCCGTGGCCGTGACACTGCCGTCCCCGGCCGCCGTCCACAGCGTTTCCCCCCACAGGGCGGAGGGGACCGCACCGGCTGCGCCCGTACGGGTGAGCACGACCTTCCGTGTGTCCAGATCCGCCACGACCAGGCCGTCTCCCGCGGGCGAGGGCCCCTGCCAGGCCGCATACCGGCCCTCGACGTCCGCGAGGCCATGGTGGTCCTGGAGGCCGGAGGTCACCACGGTGCCGGGAAGGGACTGACCCCGGTCCAGGACGGAGATCTCCCCGGCCGTGTTCCGGATGACCGCCCGGCCGTCACCCGTACCCATCAGGTCGGGACATCTCCCGTAGTCCCCGGCCATGATCCCGCACCTCCGGGTCGCTCCCCGGTCCGTGCGCGTGCCCGCCGTCAGAGCCTCCGCCGCGGCCGGCGAGCGGCTGTACAGGTGCGTCGCCCCGTCGCCGGACTCGTAGGTCATCAGCTCACCGCCGCTCAGGTCGAGCGACTCGATCCCCATGGGCACGGCCGGAAGGTCCACGATCCGGTGGACCCGGGGCAGACCGTCGGCCCCCGCCTGGACCTTGGCGATGCCGTAGTCCAGAGAGGACTCCCCGCCGGCGAGGACCAGGCCGCCGTCGGGGGTCATGACGGTAGCGGGATCCGCCCGCTTGAACAGGGGCAGCTCCGCGGAGCCGTCGAAGGGCAGTGCAGACACACTCCAGACGGAGGAGCCGCTGCGCCGCGCGACGACGAGCGCGTCACCGACGACGCCGAGGATCGTGTTCTCAGAGGTGCGGGGGAACGCGACCTCGTGCGTGGGCGAGTCGTAGGCACCCTTGGCATACACCCGCACCCGGGACGTGCCGAACCAGCTGACCAGGTAGTCGGATCCGACCACGGCGTCCGAGTTCACCAGTGGAGGCAAGATCGTGGCCGCACCCGTCTCGGCATCCACCCAGGCGTAATGGAGGACATGGTCCGGGCCGTTGTAGTTGACGAGGATGCCGGAGGCGGAACCCCTGGGAAAGAAGGGGAAGACCGTCCCGTCCGGGAATCCGGTCACGGGCTTCTGCACCGTGCTGCCGTTCTCGTTGTGCAGCAGGAACAGCTGAGTCCGTTCCCCACCGGTCGACGTGCTGGTCAGGACAGTACGTCCGTACGTCTGCAGATAGCTCTGGCCTGCTGGGATGGCCACGGTCTCCGTCGTACCGGTTCCCATGTCCCGGAGCATGACCTGCCCACCACTGCCCTGGGTCGGGCGAAGGGCGACGACGTCCGAACCGGTGCCGTACGAACCCGCAGTGCGCGGCCCGAGTCCCTCGCCACCTTCCACCGGCTTCCGGCTGCCGTCGTAGCTGGTCCACCAGAGGCCGGAACCCTCGGCGGTGGAGCGGTACTCGAGGAAACCGGAAGCCCCCGCGCTCTGCAGATACGCCGTGCGCGGGGTCGTGCGCATGGTGGCCGGAACGATGATCTCCGTTGCGGTCTCCGCGTGCGCCGGCGCCACCAGCGGCACGGCGGACACAGAGAGCGCCAACCCGATGATCGTGGCAAGGGAGCCACGCATGAAGGTACGACGAGTCACTTGCTTCCCCTCCCCGACGGAGGGCCCCATCCCCCCCGAACAAGCGGGCGAATACTAGCAGTTGTTCAAGAACGGATGACCTTGCCGAGCCGGTTGGCCGGCCCGTGTGCGGATGGCACGGCCGCCCGCGCGTACAAGCCGCGGAAGATTCCCGCACGGCGCGGTGGGACACGTATTCCCAACACACGGTGCAACCTTCGGCAAAACACAAACCCCAGGCCACTGACCTGGGGATTCTCTCTGAGTGGGTGACGAGAATCTTGGCCGATTCGGCTGTGTGACTGCGAGCGCGCACGCGGGACCGGACCGGGTTGGCTGTTGACGGTATGTCCGTCCAGCCCGACCCATCTCGCGGCCATGGCGAACCGGGTCTGGGACGAGCCGTTTTTCTCGCGGACGTTCGAGGGGCGGGTCGTACGCCGTCCAAGGCTGAGATCCGTGACTGGATCGCTGACGCGGTCCGCCGCGAGACGGACTCCGGAACTGCCGCGTGATCATCGTTGTCGCGGGCACGTCCGGCCTCCTGGCCGTTCTCGACTCGACGCATCCGGAGCACGCAGCGGCGAACGAGGGGATCATGACGGCCGATCTTCTGGTCATGTCCCCGCTCCTGCTGGCGGAACTCGATCACGTGGCCACGCGCGAGCTGGGGCGCGGGGCCGCCGTCAGCGCGGTCGACGACCTGCGGCGCTGGATGAGTGGGGGTCGGGTCGTCCTGCCGGAGGTCATGGAGGACCACTTGGGGCGCCGCAGTCCGTCCGAGTCCGCTACGGCGCGCTCGACCTGGATCTCGCGGACGCGGTGAACGTGGCGCTCGCCGCCGACTACGACACCGACGCGATCCTCACCCTCGACCGCCGGGATTTCGGGCGGTACGACCGTTGGGCCGTCACAAGGCGTTCCGCGTACTGCCTGACGACCTCCCGCTCTGACAGGAGATTCTCTGCGGCCAAGTGCCTGCGCCCACAAGGGACTTGTGTCTCTTCCGTGCGCGCTCCGCGGGGTTCGTCCGGCGCCGTGCGGGACGGGTGGGCTGAGTGCTCTGACCGCCCGAGCCTTCCGATGGTCGACGTGACCTCGCAGTCACCCCCGTCCGGCAACGTGATTCGGGTCCAGGGGTGCCATCAAAACGCCGAAACGGCTTACCAATACACAAGCCCCAGGCCGCTGACCTGGGGCTTCAAGAAGAGCGGGTGACGAGAATCGAACTCGCGCTCTCAGCTTGGGAAGCTGATGTTCTACCATTAAACTACACCCGCGTAACACGCCGGATGGAACCGGTGTCGAACGCAACGTTACCTTACCTCATCCCAGGTCCCCGGCGCTGAAGCCGTGGGGCCTGAGTGCGTTTCAGGGGTGGGACAGGGCTGCGGGCAGCGGGAGTTGGGGCGTACGGTGGAGGCGTGGAAGAGGGTCCGGGCGGGATCGGAGTGCCGCCTGGAGGGCCGTCCCGTTCATCCCGTAACGTGGCTTTTGTCGTCAGGTGAGCAGTAGCCCGACGCGGCTCTTGGGGAAGGGACTCTTGGACTTGATGGAGCGCACCGTCGTCCGTTGTGCCGATGGGCACGTGTTCAGCACCGCTTCGTTCCCGATGCAGCAGGCCGAGCGACTCGGCCCCGGACGGCTCGTCCGCTGTCCTCGCTGTGCGCGGCTCCGGAGCGTCGTTCCGGTGGCCTTGGAGAAGCACTGAGAGATCGGTACCAGGCGCGCGGTCCGTCCGATGGTGGTCGGTTCGCGCGCCTTGCGTATCCTCGGGGCGTGCTTCTCTCAGACAAGGACATCCGGGCCGAGATCGACGCCGGGCGGGTACGGATCGATCCCTACGACGAATCCATGGTGCAGCCGTCCAGCGTCGACGTGCGCCTCGATCGCTTCTTCCGGGTGTTCGAGAACCACCGCTACCCCCACATCGACCCCTCCGTCGAGCAGGCCGACCTCACGCGGCTCGTGGAGCCGGAGGGCGACGAGCCGTTCATCCTGCACCCCGGGGAGTTCGTCCTCGCCTCGACGTACGAGGTCATCACCCTCCCCGACGACCTGGCCTCCCGCCTGGAGGGCAAGTCCTCCCTCGGCCGGCTCGGCCTCGTCACCCACTCCACGGCCGGCTTCATCGACCCCGGCTTCAGCGGACACGTGACGCTCGAACTCTCCAACCTGGCCACGCTCCCCATCAAGCTCTGGCCGGGAATGAAGATCGGCCAGCTGTGCATGTTCCGGCTCTCCTCGCCGGCCGAGTTCCCCTACGGCAGTGAGCGCTACGGTTCCCGCTACCAGGGCCAGCGAGGCCCCACCGCCTCCCGCTCCTTCCTCAACTTCCACCGGACCCAGGTATGAGCGCCGTACGGGAGAACCTGACCTACGAGGCGTTCGGCACCGCCGTCCGTGAGCTCGCGCAGACCATCGCCGACGACGGCTACGAGCCCGATGTCGTGCTCTCGATCGCCCGCGGCGGAGTCTTCGTCGCCGGCGGCCTCGCGTACGCCCTCGACTGCAAGAACATCCACCTGGTGAACGTCGAGTTCTACACCGGCGTGGGGACCACCCTGGAAATGCCGGTCATGCTGGCCCCCGTCCCCAACACCATCGACTTCTCCGACAAGAAGGTCCTCATCACCGACGACGTCGCCGACACCGGCAAGACACTCAAACTGGTGCGCGACTTCTGCCTCGACGCCGTCGCCGAGGTCCGCTCGGCGGTCATCTACGAGAAGTCCCAGTCCCTGGTGAAGTGCGAGTACGTCTGGAAGCGCACGGACGACTGGATCAACTTTCCGTGGAGTGTTCTGCCCGTAGTACGTAGGTCGGGCGAGCCGCTCATGCCCTCGAAGGAAGCGCTCTGACCCAGTCGTGGGTCAACACACACGTGAACGGCCCCTGACCAGGCGATACGGTCAGGGGCCGACGTGCTGCGCCCTGCCGGTTGCGGCCTGTCGTGTCCGGCCCAGGGATCGACATGACTACTCATCCAGTTACACCGGCGGCGAATCCTATTTACTCCTAAAGTGGAGTCGAGAAGAAGAATTTATCGACCAATAGGGTGCAGAGTTAGATGTGTAGCATAATTGATTGAGAACCCATTTCTCAGGTTTTCTGCCTTCGCAGCTCACTCTTTTGCCGCACGCCCTGAAGGAGGGGAGTCGCGTTATCAAGCTATGACGACATCAAGGACCCATGGCCTGCCTCGGCGCACCACGAGGACGGATAATATTTCTGTGGTCCGCGATCTGACAGTGGGGAAGTACACTTTCCAGCCTGGTGCGGAGTACGCGGCGCTGACGTCCGAGCGTCAGGTCACCGAGCCATTGCTTCGCGAGTTCCTCGCCCTGCTGGAGGAAGTCCAGGAGGAACTCAATTCACGATGGAACGGTCAGGAGAACTCCGGCCGCCGCGGACAGCCTGACGGGTCGCATTTTCGTGAATCATGACTATGCCGATCCTGCCTTTGCGCAGCGTGACTACTACTCCGAGGCGTACTCCGACGCGTACTCCTACGGGCCGAGTACCGGCTGGAACGGCGGACATGCCGACAGCGTCCACTCAGGAGTTCCCCTGACCGCACCCGCCGGAGGCTGGGACCCGGTCGAGGAACTCGCCTATCTCCTGCAGGAGTCCGTTCCGCCGGAGCAGACGGCCAGAATCCCGCAACCTCGCAGCGAGCCCGCATCCGGTGGAACCTTCACCGACCCGATGGAGAACCTGGCGCAGATCACCGCTCAGCTGCCGCCCATCCGACGCTCCTCCGCCGGGCACCGGAAGCTGAACGCCCGCAAGACCCGGCTCAAGTGGTTGCAGACCGGCAGCTTCTTCATCGTCGCGCTCGTCGCCGTCATCGTGGCGATGGTCAGCGTCTTCGGCGGCATGGTGGCCTACAGGCCTCTGCAGAACATCACCACCGGGACGGGAGGCGCCATGGTCCCGTCGTGGCCTCTTCTCGTGTACGGCCCCTGGATGGTGGCCTCGCTCTCCATCCTCCGGACCGCCCTGCACCAGCGGCGAGCCGTGCACTCGTGGTTCATCGTCCTGCTGTTCTCCTCCGTCGCGATAATGCTGTGCGTGGCTCAGGCGGACAGAACCGTCACTGGTATCGCCGGAGCATGCCTGCCGGCCCTCGCCTCCCTCGCCTGCTTCCAGCAACTCGTCCGCCAAATCACGCTGACGCTGCCCCCGCGCCAGGGCACGCGGCGCCACCGCCGGTAGCAGTATCGTCCTCGGCGCACGGGTGCCCGTTTCTCCCCGCACGTTTTTGGCGCGACTGAGCACCCCGGTCGGCTCGTCCAGCGAGGCCGTGCCGGTCCGTATGCAGTTTCGCTGCCCAGCAGTAGCCGATGGCGCTACCTCGGTGGACCCTTCGTGATCGGGCAGGCCGGCATCCCAGCAACCACGGGGCCGTCAACCTCGAACAGCGGATCGGTTCTGAGCTGACCTTGAGCCACGTTCGCGGTTTGATCACTATGACGAGACGGTGCTCGGGCGGCCCCGCCCCCCGGTCCGCGTCAGCGGTGGCACCGCCCACTCACGCGGCCCTCGCCGGCCAGTCCTACCGGGGTGGCTGCCACGGCATCGACACCACCGTGACCAGCACCGGTCGGGCACGTTCTGACACCGCCGGAGAAGACGTTCGACTGGAAGATCGACGGCACCCAGGCCAAAGGATTCGCCAAGACGGTCAACAGGGCAAGATCCTGAGTTCGATGGTGCCGGATGCCAAGAACATGACGAAGTGGGGACTGCGGTGACTTCTCTCAAGGAGGCCCTCACGTGGAGCGGACCGGCGGTCGTTGTGCTCTTCACCCTCGGGCGGGCCGAATCCGCCCTGGCTGAGGGTGCGTTCGACCTCGTCGGCACGCGTCCGGACGAAGTCGGCCACTTTCCGGTCTCCACCGAGTCCTGGGACCGGCCCGCGGTCGTCCAGGCCTACGACCTCACCTTCGAGGAAGGACGGGTGGACGATCCGGAGCTCCCCGGCTACCTCCGAGAGTGTCTGCGGAAGGCGTCGGAACACGCCGAGGGAATCGCGTGGCTGACGTTCGAGGGGGCCTTCCACTTCGACCATCTCTTCGCGGACGACATCGCGGACCAGGTCTACGGCTACTGCGTGGCCGGGAGCGAGCCTGTGGTCGTCTGGGATCGCGAGATCATGAAGAGCGATCGATGGAAGCGTGAGATCAGGGAAGTGCGGTCGGTTCTGGACCGGGATTTCCCGGCGTAGCGGACGGCACGAAAGAGAATGGGCTCCCGGTCGGTACCGGGAGCCCATTCTCGTCGTACGTCCGGAGAAGTCCGGAACGCTAGAACGTGCCCAGCTTCACGATCGACAGCAGTGCGATCAGCTGGATCGCGGAGGCACCCAGTGCCTTCGGCCAGGGGAGGTCGTGGGACCTGGACACCATCAGGGTGAGCAGGGCGCCGGCCGCCACCCAGGTCGCCCAGCCCAGGAGCTGGACGAAGGACGCGTCGCCGCCGAAGAACATGGCCACGATCAGGCGGGGGGCGTCGGTCAGGGACATGATCAGCATGGAGAGGCCGACCGTGGGCTGCCACGCGCCGTCGCCGCCCAGCTGGCGGGCCAGGGCGTGGGTGACGACGCCCAGGACGAAGGCCGACAGGACCATGGCGACGGCCGTGGTGAGGACGATCGGGATCGCGTTCGACAGGGTGGCGTTGATCGCGTCCTCGCGGGCGCCCTCGAAGCCGAACACCGCGAGCAGGCCGTAGAGGAAGGTCACGATGAGGGCCGGGCCCCACATCGTGTAGTCCCGCATCTGGAGGAAGGTCTGCTTGGGGGAGAACAGGATCCCCTTCAGGAGTTCCTTCCAGTGCAGGCGGGGGCCCGCCGGGGCCACCGGGGCCGAGCCCGCGCGGTAGGTGCCGCCCTGGTTGTAGGGGTCCTCGCCGACCGAGAACGCCTGGGTGTGGCCCGGGTTGTTGGCCGCGTACGGGTCATGGCCGCCCTGCGGGTGCGGGGCACCACCGGCACCGTCGCCGAAGTACTCCGGCTCGTCGTAACCCCCGCCGCCGCCCTGGGTCCACTGGCCCGGGTGTGGGGCTGCGGCGCGGGGGGATAGCCGTACGGCTGTCCCTGGGGCGCCTGCTGCCCGTACGGAGGTTGTTGCGGTCGCGCGTGAGGAGCGCCGTTGTCCCGGCCGCGTCCGATCCTGAATCCAGCCACGTCTTCGAACGTACCTGGTCCCGGGGAGCGGCGTGCGCGGCCCGGCGTTTCGGGGACGGCTTTGCTGCCGAGCTGTGACATCCCTTAAGGGAGTTCTCATCCGTCCCCTACGGGGCTTCCGCGCTCCGGGGCGAGGTCCGTCAGTCGGCCAGTGCGGCGCCGAAGACGGCACGGTTGCCCAGGCCCAGACCACTCACGGTCAGCGGGGCCGAGCCCGTGCCCGTCGGGCAGGAGGCGGTGCCGGGGAAGAGGTGCAGCCAGCCGATGGCCGGTGCGGCGGCGACGAGTTCGGCGCGGCCGTCGCGGTCGTAGTCACGCAGCAGGACCGAGGTGCCGAACCAGGAGTCGCTTTCGGCGGCCGGGCGCTGGAAGCCGGGCGTGGTGTAGTCGATCTGGCGGGCGTTCGTGCCGGTGAGCCCGGACTTCCCGCCACGCAGGACGGTGACGGCGCCCGCGCGCCAGAACTCGCTGCCGAGCGTTTCCGACGGGAGTTGGGCGACGCCCCCGGCGACACCACCCTGACGCCCCCGCTGACGTCAGGGGCTGAGGAACGCGGACGTGGAGAAGGTGACGGCCGGTTCGGGGCTCACGAGCCCCTTCTTCGCGCCGGGGAAGACGGCGACCGTGTCCTTCGTCTCGCTCCGGTACGTCCGTACCGCCAGGTCCGCCCGGCCGTCGCCGTCGAAGTCGCCGACCGCGAGGACCCGGCTGGTGCCGGTGGCGGGGGGTTCGACGGTGGCCGTCGTCCGAGTGGAGAGCCCTGTCGTACGGCCTGGGAAGATGCGCAGGCGCGAGCCGCTGGAGACCAGGTCGCTCAGGCCGTCGCCGTCGAAGTCGGCGGCGTCCAGGACCGAGCCGGGGGAGTCCAGGGAGCCCCTTCGACGCGGTGGGGAGGTCGTAGCGCAGTGACGTTCCGCCCATGGCGCCGACCGCCGCGTCCAGGGCCTTGCCGCGGCCGAAGGAGCCGAGGGCCACGTCGATGCCGGACGGCAGGACGGCTCCGGTGCGGGTCGGGCCGGCCGGACCGCCGAGGACCACGGCGGAGGGGCCGGTGCCCTGTGCCGTACGGACGATCAGGTCGTCGTGGCCGTCGCGGTCGACGTCGGCGGCAGGACCCGTGGGGACCTCGCCGGGCGACTGGATCGGGGCGTCTGCCTTGCGCGGAGTGCCCTTGCGGGTGAACGGGCCGCGCAGATAGGAGAGATGGCCGCCGGTGGCGTGCAGGACCAGGTCCTTGGCGCCGTCGCCGTCGAAGTCGCCGCAGACCGGCTGGTCGGGCCAGTCGTTGCCGACGCGGGCGGCGGGCGGGACGGTGAGGTGAACGGCCTTGCCCGACAGGCCGGTCGGGGAGCCGAAGAGGATCTGGAGCGGGACCGGGGGCCGGCCCTGGCCGTCGTAGGGCGGGTCGGTGGAGACGACGAGGTCCGTGAAGCCGTCCTTGTCCAGGTCGCAGGTGGCCTCCGCGTCGAACAGGGCGGGGAGTTGGCCGTCGGTGGCCGCGCCCTGTCCGCTCGGGGTGATCAACTGCCGTGCGCCCGGGACCAGTCCGCGCTCGCTGCCGTAGACGATGCCGATGCCGGGGTCGTCGGCGTGGGCCTGTGCCTTGACCAGGTCGCCCAGGACGAGGTCGCGGTGGCCGTCGCCGTTGAAGTCGTCCGGGGTCCTGCTGCCCTGGCCCTTCGGCACCGGGAGCCGGGCCGGGGCGTCGGCGATCGGTACGGGAGTGCGGTCCGCCGATCCGGTGTGCTGGGTGGGGCCGCAGGCGGCGAGGAGGAGGGTGGTGGCGAGGGCGGCGACGGCGGTGACCAGGGTGCCGCCCGGGGGCGCCGTACACATCACGTCTCTCCGCACGATCCGCACGCGCACCGCTCACCTCGTCAGCATCATTGACAACGACCCCGGCAATGATGCACTTGTTCGACATACGGCGACAGCCCTGCGTGCGCCGTCGACGGGGGAGAGGCGGAAAGCGTGCGGTTCGCGCTGGTCTGGACGGTCCGGCTGGGCGGGCTGGTGGGGTGGGTCGCGGCGGCGGTGGCCTGCTGGTGGCTGCTGGGAGTGGCGTCCACGCCCCGGCCGTGGACGGGGCCGCTGGTGTGGGGCGCGGTCGCGGCCGGATGCGCGGTGCTGCGGGCGGGGGCGCTGTGGGGACTGCGGCGCGGGTCCGCGCGTGTGGTCCTGGAGAAGTCCGGGTCCGGCGGCGCTCTCGAGGAGGCGCTGGGGTTCTCCTTCGACTCGGCGGGCTGGATCCGGGCCCGCGGCGGTGCCGTCTGGCTGCTGGTGACCTTCGCGTGCGGTGCCCTCTTCGTCGGGCTCATGACGGCCACGGCGGCGAACGAACGGGTGGCCGAACTGCGGGACGCGGGCGCCGAGGTGAGCACGGCGAGGGTGGTGGAGCGTCCGCGGGCGGTCCGCGCGGACCTGAGCGAGGACGTCGTACGGGGATACATGTCCCGTCTGGTGATCGCCGTACCGGACGGCCCCGCACGGCTCGCCACACGCGCGTACACCCACGACGAGCCGCGCGCCGGTACCGAGGTGGAGGTGCTGTGGGCCCGGTCGGCGCCGGAACTCGGCGGGTACGTCCATGAGCGCGAGGACCTGCGGACGCTCGCCGCGGGGCGCTGGGAGGCGTTCCCGGACGGGGCGAACGGCCGGGACGCGCTGCTCGCGTTCGTGCTGGCCATGGTCACCGTCGGCGTTTTCGCCCTGCTCTTCACCTTCACGCCGGGCCCCCGGGCCCTTCAGGAGCTGGCCTGGTCCGCGCCGGTCCAGACGGTGTACGCCGTCCTGATCACCGCGGTCTTCGCCGGCTGGCGCCCCTTGCTGCTGGGCGACGAGGTGAGCGTGGCGGAGGGGCTCCTCGGGGCGGGCGGCTTCGGGCTCCTGGTGCTGACGTACATGCTGGTGGCGGGCCGGAGTATCGATGAGAGCTGAGGGCGGGCGAGCGGTGGACGCTGACGATGTGCTGCATGTCCTGGACCTGTTGCGGCGGGCCGGCGCGGAGGTCTGGGTCGGTGGCGGCTGGGGGATCGACGCGCTGGTCGGCAGGCGGACCCGGGATCACCGTGACCTGGATCTGATGCACCGGCAGGAGCAGGAGCCGTCCGTCGTGGCGGCGCTGGCCGCCGACGGGTTCGTGGAAAGCCTGGACTGGCGGCCGGTCCGGTTCGTGCTCACCGCCCCCGACGGGCGGGAGATCGATCTGCATCCGCTGGTCTTCGCCGAGGACGGCTCCGCCGTGCAGGCGTCCGGGGAGCCGGAGCGGCCCTTCGGCTATCCGGCCTCCTGTTTTGTGACGGGGACCGTCGGCGGGACGACCGTTCCGTGTCTGTCCGCCGAGCAGCAGGTCTACTTCCACCACGGGTACGAGCCCCTCGGAGCGCGACCGGCACGACATGGCTCAGCTCCGGCGGGTCTTCGGGATCGCCACCCACTTCTGAGCGGAGACCTGAAAAACGCGGCGCCCCCGGGCCCAGTGGGACCCGAGGGCGCCGAAAAGCACCGTCGTATGACCGCTACTTCACCGGCTCCTACTTCACCGGCTCGGGTTCCGGCTCGTTCGCCGTCTCCGCCGCGTCCTCCGGGTCGACCGGGGTCCGCACGGACTCCAGCAGCAACTGGGCGACATCCACGACCTGGATGGACTCCTTGGCCTTGCCGTCGTTCTTCTTGCCGTTCACGGAGTCCGTGAGCATCACCAGGCAGAACGGGCAGGCCGTCGACACGATGTCGGGGTTCAGCGAAAGGGCTTCGTCGACACGCTCGTTGTTGATGCGCTTGCCGATCCGCTCCTCCATCCACATCCGCGCGCCACCGGCGCCACAGCAGAAGCCGCGCTCCTTGTGGCGGTGCATCTCCTCGTTCCGCAGGCCCGGGACGTTGGCGATGATCTCGCGCGGCGGTGTGTAGATCTTGTTGTGGCGGCCCAGGTAGCACGGGTCGTGGTAGGTGATGATGCCCTCGACCGGCGTGACCGGGACCAGCTTGCCCTCGTCCACCAGGTGCTGGAGCAGCTGGGTGTGGTGGATGACCTCGTAGTCGCCGCCGAGCTGCGGGTACTCGTTGCCGATGGTGTTGAGGCAGTGCGGGCAGGTCGCGACGATCTTCTTGGCCGACTTCGGCTTGGCGGACTCCGGGACCACCTTCCCGTCGTCGTCGAGCTCCTCGCCGAACGCCATGTTCAGCGCCATGACGTTCTCCATGCCGAGCTCCTGGAACAGGGGCTCGTTGCCGAGGCGGCGGGCCGAGTCACCGGTGCACTTCTCGTCGCCGCCCATGATCGCGAACTTGACGCCCGCGATGTGGAGCAGCTCGGCGAAGGCCTTCGTGGTCTTCTTGGCCCGGTCCTCCAGGGCACCGGCGCAGCCGACCCAGTACAGGTACTCGACCTCGGTGAGGTCCTCGATGTCCTGGCCGACGACCGGGACCTCGAACTCGACCTCCTTGAGCCACTCCAGGCGCTGCTTCTTCGCCAGGCCCCAGGGGTTGCCCTTCTTCTCCAGGTTCTTGAGCATGGTGCCCGCCTCGGACGGGAACGCGCTCTCGATCATCACCTGGTAGCGGCGCATGTCGACGATGTGGTCGACGTGCTCGATGTCGACGGGGCACTGCTCGACGCAGGCGCCGCAGGTGGTGCAGGACCACAGGACGTCCGGGTCGATGACGCCGTTCTCGTCGGCGGTGCCGATCAGCGGGCGCTCGGCCTCGGCGAGGGCGGACGCGGGCACACCGGCCAGCTGCTCCTCGGACGCCTTCTCCTCGCCCTCCATGGTCTTGCCGCCGCCGGCCAGCAGGTACGGGGCCTTGGCGTGCGCGTGGTCGCGCAGGGACATGATCAGGAGCTTGGGGGAGAGCGGCTTGCCGGTGTTCCACGCGGGGCACTGCGACTGGCAGCGGCCGCACTCGGTGCAGGTGGAGAAGTCCAGCAGGCCCTTCCAGGAGAACTGCTCGACCTGGGAGACGCCGAAGACGTCGTCGTCACCGGGGTCGGTGAAGTCGATCGGCTTGCCGCCGGACGTCATCGGCTGGAGGGCACCCAGGGCGGTGGAACCGTCCGCGTTGCGCTTGAACCAGATGTTCGGGAAGGCCAGGAAGCGGTGCCAGGCCACACCCATGTTGGTGTTGAGAGAGACGACGATCATCCACACGAAGGACGTGCCGATCTTGATCGTCGCGACGAGGTAGACGAGGTTCTGCAGCGCGGAGACGCTCAGGCCCTTGAAGGCCAGCACCAGCGGGTACGAGGCGAAGTACCCGGCCTCGTAGCCCTCCACGTGGTGCAGCGCGCCCTCGAGGCCGCGCAGCACGTAGATGGCGAGGCCGATGGTGAGGATGACGTACTCGACGAAGTACGCCTGACCCGCCTTGGAGCCCGCGAAGCGGGACTTGCGGCCGGGGCGGGAGGGCAGGCTCAGCAGGCGGATCACGATGAGCGCGGCGATGCCGAGCACGGTCATGACACCGATGAACTCGATGTACATCTCGAACGGCAGGAACTCGCCGATGACCGGCAGCACCCAGTCGGCCTTGAAGAGCTGGCCGAACGCCTGCGCGAGGGTCGGCGGCAGCGTCAGGAAGCCGACCGCCACGAACCAGTGGGCGAAGCCGACGATGCCCCACCGGTTCATCCGGGTGTGGCCGAGGAACTCCTTCACCAGCGTCACACTGCGGGCGTAGGGGTTGTCGGTCCTGCTTCCGGCGGGCACGGGCTGGCCCAGCTTGAAGTACCGGACGAACTGGCCGATGGCGCGTGCGAGCAGTGCCACGCCGACCACGGTCAGTACCAGCGACACGATGATCGCGGCGAGTTGCATTTCGGGGCTCCTCGGGCCTGCGAGGGTTCTACGAGCGAGATTACTAAGCGGTAACTTATGCAGTCCGTCTGAGACTACCCCCATCTTCTGCCGCACTGTAGCCGGGCACAGGGTGATCTGAATCGCTGAGGGTTACCTTAAAACCCGATCGTGTTATTCGTGATGAATTGGTGCATACACCGCTAATTTGGGCTTGTGCTCTACGGGATCCTCGCCGCCACCTCCGCCCTGCTCCTCGCCGCCGTGCTCACCGCCGTGCTGCGGGTGGTCGCCCTGCGTCTCGGGATCGTCGACCGGCGATGGCGGCGACCCATGCCGCTGTCCGGCGGCGTGGCGGTGGTCGCCGCCACCTGTCTGGTCGCGGCGGTCGGGGACTGGAAGGGGGTCACCCCCCTGGGGCCCGAGGTCACGCGGCTGCTCGTCGCCGGGGCCGCCGTCGCCCTCCTTGGGCTCGTCGCCGACGTACGGCGGGTCAAGGCGCGGTTCCTCGTGGGCGGTACGGCGGTGGCGGCGGTGTGTGTCGTGCCGTACGAGCAGACGGGGGTGCCCGCCGGGCTGCTCGCGGCCGGCTGGATCGTCTTCGTCGCCCTCGGGTTCAAGGCGCTGGACCACGCCGACGGGCTCGCCGGGACCGTCGGGGTCGTCACCGCCTTCGGGGCCGGGGCCTGTGCGGCGGCCGGGGTGATGGACGGGGTGGCCGTCCTGCTGAGCGTGCTGGCCGCCGCGCTGACCGGGTTCCTGATGCACAACTGGCATCCGGCGCGGGTGGGACTCGGCGCGTGCGGGGCCCTGTTCACCGGGTTCGTGCTGGCCTCCGCGGCCGTGGCGACCCGCGCGGGGCAGGAACTCGGCTCCGGTGCGGGGGTGTTGTTCGCGCTGAACGTGGTGGTGGCCGCCGACGTCGTACTCGTCGTGCTCGCCCGCGGGCTGTCTGGGCGGCCGCTGCTGCGTGCCGCCCCCGACCATCTCGCCCACCGGCTGCGACGGCTCGGGCTCACTCCGCAGGGGGCGTCCGTCGTCCTGGGTGTCGCGGCCTTCGGCGGGGTACTCGTCGGGGCCCTCGTGCACCTCGGGTGGATCGCCGCGACCGCGGCCCTGTGGGTCGCCGGGATCGCCCTGGTCGTCGTGCTCGTACTGCTTCGCGTCAAGCCGAACGTGAAGTCCAACCTGGCGCCGCGCCGGGTATCGCCGCAGGTCACGACCCAGTTGCGTGTAAGGAACGGATAAGAGTTGAGCCCGTACGACTCAGGTCTGTTGACCGAGCCGGGGCGGTCGTGCACACTTGAGTCCGTTCCACTCAAGTCAGCTGGAGGAATCAACCATGGCACGTGCGGTCGGCATCGACCTGGGCACGACTAACTCCGTCGTCAGCGTTCTCGAAGGCGGCGAGCCCACCGTCATCACCAACGCCGAGGGTGCCAGGACCACGCCGTCCGTCGTCGCCTTCGCGAAGAACGGCGAAGTGCTGGTCGGCGAGGTGGCCAAGCGCCAGGCGGTCACCAACGTGGACCGGACCATCCGTTCGGTGAAGCGTCACATGGGCACCGACTGGAAGATGGAGCTGGACGGGAAGCCCTTCAACCCGCAGCAGATCTCCGCGTTCATCCTCCAGAAGCTGAAGCGGGACGCCGAGTCCTACCTGGGCGAGAAGGTGACCGACGCGGTCATCACCGTCCCGGCGTACTTCAACGACTCCGAGCGTCAGGCGACCAAGGAGGCCGGCGAGATCGCGGGCCTGAACGTCCTGCGTATCGTCAACGAGCCCACCGCGGCCGCGCTCGCGTACGGCCTCGACAAGGACGACCAGACGATCCTCGTCTTCGACCTCGGTGGCGGCACCTTCGACGTGTCCCTCCTCGAGATCGGCGACGGCGTCGTCGAGGTGAAGGCCACCAACGGTGACAACCACCTCGGTGGTGACGACTGGGACCAGCGCGTCGTCGACTACCTGGTGCAGCAGTTCAAGTCCGGTCACGGCGTGGACCTCGCCAAGGACAAGATGGCCCTCCAGCGCCTCCGCGAGGCCGCCGAGAAGGCCAAGATCGAGCTGTCCAGCTCCACCGAGACCTCGATCAACCTGCCCTACATCACGGCCTCCGCCGAGGGCCCGCTGCACCTGGACGAGAAGCTCACCCGGGCTCAGTTCCAGCAGCTGACCGCGGACCTCCTGGAGCGCTGCAAGACCCCGTTCTTCAACGTCATGAAGGACGCCGGCGTCTCCATCAACGAGATCGACCACGTCGTCCTCGTCGGTGGCTCCACCCGTATGCCCGCCGTCGCCGAGCTCGTCAAGGAGCTCACCGGCGGCAAGGACGCCAACAAGGGCGTCAACCCGGACGAGGTCGTCGCCATCGGCGCCGCCCTCCAGGCCGGTGTCCTCAAGGGTGAGGTCAAGGACGTCCTGCTCCTCGACGTGACCCCGCTGTCCCTGGGTATCGAGACCAAGGGCGGCATCATGACCAAGCTCATCGAGCGGAACACGACGATCCCGACCAAGCGGTCCGAGATCTTCACCACCGCCGAGGACAACCAGCCCTCCGTCCAGATCCAGGTCTACCAGGGCGAGCGCGAGATCGCGGCGTACAACAAGAAGCTCGGGATGTTCGAGCTGACCGGTCTGCCGCCGGCCCCGCGCGGTGTCCCGCAGATCGAGGTCGCCTTCGACATCGACGCCAACGGCATCATGCACGTGACCGCGAAGGACCTGGGCACGGGCAAGGAGCAGAAGATGACCGTCACCGGCGGCTCCTCGCTGCCGAAGGACGAGGTCGACCGGATGCGCCAGGAGGCCGAGCAGTACGCGGAGGAGGACCACCGCCGCCGCGAGGCCGCCGAGACCCGCAACCAGGGCGAGCAGCTCGTCTACCAGACGGAGAAGTTCCTCAAGGACAACGAGGACAAGGTCCCCGGCGAGGTCAAGACCGAGGTCGAGTCCGCCGTCGAGGAGCTGAAGGCCGCGCTCAAGGGCGAGGACACCGCGGAGATCCGCACCGCCACCGAGAAGGTCGCCGCGGTCTCCCAGAAGGTCGGCCAGGCCATGTACGCCGACGCCCAGGCCGCGCAGGGCGCGGGTGACGCCGACGACGCCGGGGCCTCCCAGGCCAAGGCGGACGACGACGTCGTGGACGCCGAGATCGTGGACGACGAGCGCAAGGACGGTGCCGCGTGACGGAGGAGACCCCGGGCTTCGACGAGAAGCCCGACGTCCCCTCCGGCGCCACCCCCGACGACGCCGAGCCGAAGGCCGCCCCCGAGGAAGGGGCGGCCCCGGCCGGGGACGCAAGTGCCCAGATCGCCGGCCTGACGGCCCAGCTGGACCAGGTGCGCAAGGCGCTCGAAGAGCGCACCGCGGACCTCCAGCGGCTCCAGGCCGAGTTCCAGAACTACCGCCGCCGTGTGGAGCGGGACCGGATCACGGTCAAGGAGATCGCCATCGCGAACCTCCTGACCGAACTCCTGCCCGTGCTCGACGACATCGGCCGCGCGCGGGAACACGGTGAACTTCTCGGCGGGTTCAAGTCCGTCGCGGAGTCCCTGGAGACCGTCGCGGCGAAGATGGGCCTGCAGCAGTTCGGCAAGGAGGGCGAGCCCTTCGACCCGACGATCCACGAGGCCTTGATGCACAGTTACGCGCCCGATGTCACCGAGACGACGTGCGTGGCGATTCTGCAGCCTGGGTATCGCATCGGCGAGCGCACCATCCGCCCCGCGCGGGTGGCCGTGGCCGAACCGCAGCCGGGTGCGCAGACGGTCAAGGCCGAGGACGGATCCGAGGCCGGCGACGACAAGGACAACGGCCCTGAGGAGGGCTGAGGTCGAAGAGAACCATCGGGACACCGGAAAGGGGGCGCGTCGAGGATGAGCACCAAGGACTTCATCGAGAAGGACTACTACAAGGTCCTCGGCGTCCCCAAGGACGCCACCGAGGCCGAGATCAAGAAGGCGTACCGGAAGCTCGCCCGCGAGTTCCACCCGGACGCCAACAAGGGCAACACCAAGGCCGAGGAGCGCTTCAAGGAGATCTCCGAGGCGAACGACATCCTCGGTGACCCCAAGAAGCGCAAGGAGTACGACGAGGCCCGCGCCCTGTTCGGCAACGGCGGCTTCCGCCCGGGGCCGGGCGGCGCGGGCGGCTCCTTCAACTTCGACCTGGGCGACCTCTTCGGAGGCGGCGCCCAGGGCGGGGGCCAGGGAGCCGGCGGCTTCGGCGGCGGACTCGGAGACGTCTTCGGGGGCCTGTTCAACCGGGGCAGCTCCGGAACTACGCGCGTCCAGCCCAGGCGCGGCCAGGACATCGACACCGAGGTCACCCTCAGCTTCACCGAGGCGATCGAGGGCGCGACGGTCCCGCTCAGGATGTCCTCGCAGGCCCCCTGCAAGGCCTGCTCGGGCACCGGCGACGCCAACGGCAACCCGCGCGTGTGCCCGACGTGCGTGGGCACCGGCCAGGTGGCGAGGGGCTCCGGCGGAGGGTTCTCCCTCACGGACCCCTGCCCGGACTGCAAGGGTCGCGGCCTGATCGCGGAGAACCCCTGTGAGATCTGCAAGGGTTCCGGGCGGGCGAAGTCCTCCCGCACCATGCAGGTCCGCATCCCGGCCGGGGTGTCGGACAGCCAGCGGATCCGGCTGCGCGGAAAGGGGGCGCCCGGTGAACGCGGCGGCCCCGCGGGCGACTTGTACGTCACCGTGCACGTCGACACGCACCCCGTCTTCGGCCGCAAGGGCGACAACCTCACGGTGACGGTCCCGGTGACCTTCTCGGAGGCGGCGCTCGGCGGCGAGGTCAGGGTGCCGACGCTGGGCGGCCCTTCGGTGACGCTGAAACTGCCCCCGGGCACGCCCAACGGCCGCACCATGCGGGCGCGGGGCAAGGGCGCGGTCCGCAAGGACGGCACCCGGGGCGATCTGCTGGTCACCGTCGAGGTGAGTGTCCCGACCGAGCTGTCGGGGAAGGCTCGTGACGCGCTCGAGGCGTATCGCGAGGCGACCGTGGGTGAGGATCCACGGGCGGAGCTGTTCCAGGCCGCGAAGGGAGCTTGATCGAGATGGACGGCCGTCGACGCAACCCGTATGAACTGACCGAGGAGACCCCGGTCTACGTCATCTCGGTGGCGGCCCAGCTCTCCGGCCTGCACCCGCAGACACTGCGCCAGTACGACCGTCTGGGCCTGGTGTCACCGGACCGCACCGCGGGCCGGGGCCGGCGCTACTCGGCCCGCGACATCGAACTGCTGCGCACCGTCCAGCAGTTGTCGCAGGACGAGGGCATCAACCTCGCCGGCATCAAGCGCATCATCGAACTGGAGAACCAGGTCGCCGCGCTCCAGTCGAGGGTGGCCGAGCTCCAGGCCGCCGTCGAGGGGGCCGCGGCGGCCATGCAGCAGCGCGAGGCGGCGGTGCACGCGTCGTACCGCCGTGACCTGGTGCCGTACCAGGAGGTCCAGCAGACCAGCGCGCTGGTGGTGTGGCGGCCCAAGCGGGCCAAGGACTAGGCACAGCCACGAGAAGCCACGAGAAGGGGCCCGGAGATCTCTCCGGGCCCCTTCCGCATGTTTCTTCATGCGCCGTCAGCGGCGGTGCGTCAGCGGCCGCTGAAGAACTCCACCGAGGCGCTCTGCGTGCCCTGGCGGCCGTAGGCGTCCACGGCGTACACCTCGGCGACGCAGGGGCCGTTCCAGGGGGCCGTCCAGGAGAGGGTGCCGGTGGTGGAGAACTGGGTGCCGCTGGATCCGCAGGCGCCCGAGATCTCCCACGAATAGCCCTTCAGGACGCGTCCCTCGTCACCCGTGCCGGGAGCTGCCGTGACCTGGATGGGGGAGCGCGCCGGCACCCCGTTCGTGACCAGGGTCAGCTTCGGCGCGGCCGGGCCGGTCGCGGTGGCCGGGGTGAGCCGGTCGACGGTGACCTCGGTGGAGGGCACCGAGTCGGCGCCCTGGGCGTCGACGGCGGCCACGTAGTAGAAGGCCTTGCCCTTCGGGGCGGAGGTGTCCTCGTACGACGTGCCGGACGCGGTGCCCACCAGGCTCCAGGCGCCGTTGACGTCGGTACGGCGGTAGACGCGGTAGCCGGTGGCGTCGGCCGGCGTCCACGTCACCTCGGTGGACGCGTCGGCGGGCGTGCCGGTGACTCCGGTCGGGGCGGGCACCGCCGAGGCGACGGGACGGGTGACGGTGGCCGGGTCGGAGACCGGCGCGAAGTTCCCGGCCGTGTCGACGGCCTGCACCTTGTACGCGTACGCCGTCCCGGCGTCCGCCGTCACGTCCGTCCAGGAGATACCCCAGACCGGATGGGGCCCGTCGGGGTCGGACTGTCCCACGGGCGCGCCCCACACCTCGTAGTGGTCGACGTCCGTGGACGAGGACGCCTGCCACGTCACCGAGTTGCCCGCCGTGGTGCCCAGCGCCGTCGCCCCGGTGGCCGCCGCAGGTGCGGTCCGGTCGGCGGTCACCGCGGCCTGGTCGGGGGTGCCGCCCGACTCGTTGCCGGCCTTGTCGTAGGCGCGGACCTCGTAGTAGTAGGTGTCGCCGGTCGCCGGCAGGGTGCTGTCGGTGTACGACGTGGAGGTGGTCGTCGTGAGCGGCTTGGTGCCGAAGGGGGTGCCCTTCAGGCGCCGGTAGACCCGGTAGCCGGCGAGGTCCATTTCCTTGTTCTTCGCCCAGGTTGCCTTGGCCTTGCCGGTGGCCTTGTCGTACGAGACCGAAGTGCCGGTGGGGACCAGCGGCTTGACCTTGTCGACGTCTGCGGAGGTGCGGGGCGCGTAGGTGACCTTGACCTTGGCGGCGCCGGTCCAGTTGGCGTAGTCGACGCGGAGGGTGTGCCTGCCGGACGGGATCGTCACGTTGGCGGTCTTCTTGACCGTGGTGGAGACGTTCTTCCACAGGTCGATCTTGCGGACGCCGTCGACGTACACGCGCATGCCGTCCAGGCCGGTGGCGCTGAGCGCGAACGGCCCGCCGGAGCCGAAGTCGCGGGTCACGGTCCAGCGGACGCCGAAGTTGTCCTTCGGCAGCCCGGAGACGGGAGCGCCGCTCCAGCTCTGGTCGATCGCGTTGTCGCAGTCGGTCTTCTTCGGCGTGCCGGAAAAGGACGTGTTCGCGTAGAACTGCCGCTTGAACACGGGGGAGGCGCAGCTGACGGCCGCGGAGGCGGGGGCCGTCGTCACGGCGAGCAGGCCGCCGGCGGTGGCGAGCACGACCGCGGCCGCGGCCGCTGGGGTCGTGCGTCTGGCTGACTTCATTCGGTCCTCTGGTCGTACGGGGAACAGCAGTTGTGCGGCTGCTGTGATCACGACTCGCGAGGTGTGAAGTTGGTTGTACTAGTGTTCGCGCCAAGTCTTCACACCATCGGCGGAGAGTGGCGTTGCGCACTCGTTAAGTGATTCCGCTTGACGTCGGTGGGCGGCCCCGCGTTGGCTTTTCAGTCACATGGGCCGCAATGCCGCGCCCGCGTCCTGAATGCACCAGAAGTGAGCAGCCCCATGCGTCGTATCGCCATAGCCGTGGCCGCGTCCACGATGACCCTCTCGCTGGCCGCCTGCGGCGCGCTCGGCGCCGCGAGCGGGAGCGAGGCGAGCCCGACCAAGGGTGACGACATCACCGTGGGTGTGCTGATGCCGGAGAAGACGAACACCCGCTACGAGGAGTTCGACTACCCGATCATCCAGCGGAAGGTCGCCGAGCTCACGGACAAGAAGGGCAAGACCCTCTACGCCAACGGTGAGGCCGACGCCAAGAAGCAGGCCACCCAGATGCAGCAGATGATCGACGAGAAGGTCGACGTCATCCTGCTGGACGCCGTGGACTCGCACGCCATCGCGGGCATGGTGACGAAGGCCAAGGACGCGGGCATTCCGGTCATCGCCTACGACCGCCTCGCCGAGGGCCCGATCGACGCGTACGTCTCCTTCGACAACGAACTCGTCGGCGAGGTGCAGGGCCGCTCCCTCGTCGAGGCGATCGGCTCGGGCATCGACACCTCCGACAAGATCGTCATGATCAACGGCTCGCCCTCCGACCCGAACGCCGGACAGTTCAAGGCGGGCGCGATGTCCGAGCTCAACGGCAAGGTGACGATCGCCAAGACCTACGACGTCGACGGCTGGAAGCCGGAGACCGCCCAGAAGGACATGGCCGAGGCGATCAGCGCGATCGGCAAGGGCAACATCAAGGCCGTCTACTCCGCCAACGACGCCATGGCAGGCGCCGCCATCCAGGCGATGGTGGACGCGGGCATGACGAAGCTCCCGCCGATCACCGGCCAGGACGCCGAGCTGGCCGCGGTGCAGCGGATCGTCGCGGGCGAGCAGTACATGAGCGTCTACAAGCCGTACCCGGGCGAGGCCGAGGCCGCCGCCGAGATGGCCGTCATGAAGGTCCAGGGCAAGGGCATCCAGTTCGACGCCCTCGCCACGGACAGCGTCGACAGCCCCACGAACAAGGGCATCCCGGCCCAGCTCGTCCAGGTCGTCGCCCTGACGAAGGACAACATCAAGAGCACGGTCGTCAAGGACGGCATCTACACGATCAAGGACATCTGCACCGCGCAGTTCAAGAGCGACTGCGCGGCGGCGGGCCTGAAGTAGCCGTGCCGGGGCGGAGGGAACCCCCCTCCGCCCGCCCGCTCACGCCACCCGCGTGAACTCCACCGTGACCTCCGGCGATCCTCCGGGCACGCCCCGGTAGATGCCCTTGTGGGGCGTCACGTCGTCGTAGTCGCGCCCCCGTGCCACCACCACGTGGGACTCGTCGGCGCGGACGCGGTTGGTGGGGTCGTAGCCGCACCAGTCGCCCGCCCAGTACTCGATCCAGGCGTGGCTCTCCCCGGCGACGGGCCGGTGGAGTTCGGCGTCGCGTTCCGGGTGGAGGTAGCCGGAGACATAGCGGGCCGGGAGGCCGGCACCCCGCAGCAGGGCGACGGTGAGATGGGTGATGTCCTGGCAGACGCCGGCGCCCTGCTCCCAGGCCTCCGCGGGGGAGGTGTTCACGCTGGTCGCGCCGGGGAGGTACGACACCCGGTCGGCGACCAGCGCCGACACCGCGACCGCCGTCTCGTGCGGGTCGAGACCGGCCGCCGCCTTCCGGGCCTTCTTGATCAGTTTGGGCGGGACCGTCGTACGGCCCGTCGGGTTCGCGAACTCCAGCAGGCGGGACCCCGCGATGCGTTCGGCCACCTCGTCCCACGTGGGCGCGGCCGGCAGCGGCCCCGGCCGGGACGTCTCGACCAGGCTGGAGGCCGTGATGGTGAGATGGCCGTGCGGGTCCATCAGATCGAAGCCGGTGACCTGGGTGCCCCAATAGTCCCAGTAGGACCAGGTGGGCGTGGTGGGGTTGACGGTGACCCGGGCGTCCAGGGTGGTCTGGGCGGGCAGGGTCAGCGGGGTCATGCGGACCTCGTTGTGGGACGAGGCCGCGGGCTGGGCGTACGAGACCTTCGTGGTGTGCTTGATCCGGAGGCGTCGGGACGCGGGGGTGGTGGTCATGTTCACGCTCCTTCCTGGGCCCACTCGACGGGCCCCTGGTACGGGAAGAACCGCTCCGCCACCGCCTCCGCGGAGGCCATGCAGGCGGTTTGCAGGTCCCCGAGCAGCAAAGGGAGTTGCTCCTCCAGGGCGTGCAGGTCGAGGTATTCGAGACGGGTGCGCATCCGGCCGATCGGGCGGCGCGCGGGGTCCTGGCGGGGCCGGCCGAGCGCGGTCAGGCACTCCTCCGCCGTCGTCAGCGCGTGCAGCGCGGAGCGCGGGAAGTCGCGGTCCAGGAGCAGGAACTCGGCGACGCGCGGGGTGTCGCCGAAGCCGCCGTACACGCGCGCGTACGCCTCGTCGGCGCCCGAGGCGCTCAGCAGGGTCGGCCAGTCGGGCGCGTGGGCCGCGTCCAGGACCCGGACCGACAGCAGCCGTACGGTCATGTCCACCCGCTCCAGGCTGCGGCCCAGCACGACGAACCGCCAGCTGTCGTCGCGGCTCATGGTGGAGTCGGCGAGCCCGAAGAACAGCGCCGCGCGCCGCCGTACCAGTTCCAGATAGGCGTAGGGGCCCGTACGGCGGGCCGCGAGCCGCTGGTCGGCCAGCGCGTGCCAGGTGGAGTTCAGGCACTCCCACATCTCCGAGGAGACGGCCTCACGGGCGCTGCGGGCGTTCAGCCGGGCCGCGCCGAGGGCGCCCTCGATGGAGCAGGTCGAGCGGGCGTCGAAGGCGAGCTGGTCCAGGACCTGCTGCATGTCGACCCGGGCGCCGCCCGCGTCGACGCCGAGGATCGCGTACAGCGACCGGCAGGCCACGTCCTCGTCGCGCCACGGGTCCTCCAGCAGCCGGTGGAGGTAGGCGTCGAGAATGCGGCCGGTGTTGTCCGCCCGCTCGACGTAACGGCCGGTCCAGGTCAGTGCCTCGGCTATCCGCGAGAGGATCACGTCGTTCACTGCTGGGCCCCTTCCTGTACGACGGTGGGGTTGCCGTCGGGACCGTGCTGACGTGGGGCGATGTCCAGGAGGGCGGTCCCGTTCGCGGGCGTGGGCGGCTCCGCGGGACCCTCGGCGAGCACCCAGGTGTCCTTGGAGCCGCCGCCCTGGCTGGAGTTGACGATCAGGTTGCCCTCCTGGAGGGCGACCCGGGTCAGGCCGCCGGGCAGGACCCAGATGTCGTTGCCGTCGTTGACGGCGAAGGGACGCAGGTCGATGTGGCGGGGCGCCATGCGCTCGCCCGCCAGGGTGGGGGAGGTGGACAGGGCGACGGGGCGCTGGGCGATGAAACCGCGGGGGTCCTTGCGAACGGCCTCGCGGGTCTTCTCCAGGGTTGCGCGGTCGGCCTTCGGCCCGATGACGATGCCCTGGCCGCCGGCCCCGTCGACGGGCTTCACGACGAGCCGGTCGATCTGGTCGAGGACGGCCTCGAGCTGGCCGGGTTCGTCGGGCCGGAAGGACTCCACATTGGGAAGAATCGGTTCCTCGGAGAGGTAGTAACGGATCAGGTCCGGGACGTAGGTGTAGAGCAGCTTGTCGTCCGCGATGCCGTTGCCGACCGCGTTGGCGAGGGTGACATGGCCCGCCGTGGCCGCGCCGAGGATGCCCGGGCAGCCGATCACCGAGTCGGGGCGGAAGTGGAGCGGATCGAGGAAGTCGTCGTCCAGGCGCCGGTATACGACGTGGACGGGCACTTCTCCGCGGGTCGTGCGCATCCACACCCGGTTGCTCCGGCACACCAGGTCGTGCCCCTCGACCAGCTGCACGCCCATCAGCCGGGCGAGCAGGGCGTGTTCGAAGTAGGCGGCGTTGCTGGGCCCGGGGGTCAGGACCACGACCCGCGGGTCCTGGACGCCGTCGGGCGCGGCGGCGCGCAGGGCGGCGAGCAGCTTCTGCGCGTAGCCGTCGACGGGAACCACGTGCTGCTCGGCGAAGAGGGACGGGAAGACTCGGGTCATGGCGCGCCGGTTCTCGATGACGTACGACACGCCGCTGGGAACCCGGACGTTGTCCTCCAGGACCCGGAAGTCCCCCTGTTCGTCGCGGACCAGGTCGATGCCGGCGACGTGGATGCGTACGCCGCCCGTGGGCTCGAGCCCGTGCGCGGCGCGGTGGAAGTGCGGGGAGTTCAGCAGCAGCCGCCAGGGCACGACTCCGTCCTCGAAGGCACGGGCGGGTCCGTAGGCGTCGGCGAGGTAGGCCTCCAGGGCTCTGACTCTCTGGCTCACCCCGCGTTGTATGAGATCCCATTCGAGGGCGTCGAGGATCCTGGGCACGAGGTCCAGCGGCCAGGGCCGCTCCTCGCCCGCGAAGGCGTAGGTCACGCCCCGGTCGGTGAAGGCCCGGGCCATCTGGTCGGCCCGGAACCTGAGTTCACTCGGTTCGATCGGCTGGAGTGCGGCCAGCACCGGCTCGTAGGCGGTCCTGACCTCACCCGGCCGCTCGAACATCTCGTCCCACGCGTCGGCCAACGCGTATGCGTCAAATATGTCCGCCATGGCCTGACGTTAAGTGCGGCACGTAACGGGATGATCACTGCGTGATTTCCGGGAGTTGACGCGCGGAGCGGGTTGTTCCGCACGGGGACGGCCCTGGCCGGGCGGGGGAGCAGCTTGTTGCAGACGGACCGACGGAGGCCCGGAGGTAACGGGGTATACCGGCCGTTTTTCCCGGCGTCGGCCCGAGTAGCCGTGTTGCGGAGCGGGTCGGGGCCGCGCATAGTTGCGGAGCCTGGGGGCTTCTGCGCCCCGATGGGGAAACAGCACAAGAGGGCGGTAGACGCGGGAACCGGGGGTGGGATGGGCAATGGCCGGGCTCAGGGCGGACGACCATCCCCACGGTGCCGACCGGCTGTGCGAGGCCGGGGATCGGGTGTACTCCCGGGCCGTACGGCGCGGCCGCGTGCCACGCGCCGACGCCGAGCCGGTGCCCTGTCTGCTGGAACTGGCCCTGCTGCACCCGGACCCCGACGACATGGACTGGCTGGTGCCGACGGCACCGCAGGAGGTCATGACCCGGCTGCTGCGCGGCGTCTACGACGAGGTCAGCACGAGTCAGCAGCGGGTGGGGGACGCGGTCGCGGCGGTGGAGCGGTACGCGGGCCTGGGGCCCAGTGTCGTGCCGGGCGCCGGTGAGGGGACCGCGATCCGGGTCCTCGACGGCCTCTCGCGGATCCAGGCCGCGATGGACGAGGCGACCGAGGCGTGCACGACGGAGGTCCTCACCGTCCAGCCCGGCGGCATCCGCCCCGAGCACGAGCTGACGGAGGGCCTGCACCGGGCGCTGGCGCTGCGCGGCCGGGGCGTGCGGATGCGCGACCTGTACACCCATGTGGCCCGGCACGGCCAAGGGCTGCTGAACTACCTGGAGTTGATGGGCGGCTCGGTCCAGGCGCGGACGCTGGACGAGGTCATCGACCGGCTGATCCTCTTCGACCGCACGGTGGCCTTCATCCCCGCGAACGCCGACCGCACCCTCGCCCTGGAGCTGCGGCACCCGGCGCTGGTGGAGTACCTGCTGACGGTCTTCGAGCGGCTGTGGCGCCTGGCGATCCCCCTCACGGCCCCGCTCCCGGACACCGGCATCGAGGGCATCTCCCACCGCGAGCAGTCCATCGCCGCACTGCTGGCCGAGGGCCACCAGGACGCGGTGATCGCGGAACGGCTGGGGATCAGCGTGCGCACCTGCCGGGCCCATATCGCGCGGCTGTCGGAGACGCTCGGGGCGGCCAGTCGTACGCAACTGGGTGTCCGGATAGCGCAGGTGGGCCTGGACGGCCCGACGGCCGTGCCCTCGATCACGCTTCCCGGTCAAGAATCCCGGACCGTCCGATGAGGTAGCCCAGTTGGGCGCGGCTCTCGCTGCCGAGGGTGGCGGCGAGTTTGGCGATGTGGACGCGGGCGGTGCGGATGTTCATGCCGAGGCGGTCGGCGATGACGGCGTCGGTGTGGCCCTCGACGAGCAGTCCGGCGATGGCCCGTTGGCGGGGAGTGATGCCGTTGAGGCTCGGCCGGTGGACGGTCTGCGGATACATGGGCGTGGCCTGCCACCACAGCCGGTCGAAGGTGGCGGCCAGGAACTCCACCAGGGCCGGGTGCCTCACTTCCAGCGCGACGGTGCCGTCCCCGTCGGCGGGGATGAACGCCACGTCCCGGTCGGCGACGATGAGCCGGTCGGTGACCTCGTCCAGGGAGCGGGCCTCGGCGTCGCCGCGGAGTTGCTCGTAGCGGGCGAGGACGAGCGGCATATGGCGCTGGGTGTGCTGGTACAGGGTGCGGATACGGGCACCGCGGTCCAGGAGCGCCTGGTCCCGGTCCATCGCCACGACCTGGGCGGCGGCGCCCCGCCGGTCGCTGTAGTGGACGTTGGGCTGCACACACAGGAGTTCGTGGACGGCGCCGGCCATGGCCTCGGTGATGGCCTTGTTGATGGGGCCGGTACCGCTGACGACTCTGATCGCCGGGTTCTCCGCGATCGCCGAATCGCGCCCGTCGATCCGCAGGAGCGGCGCGAACGCCTCGGCCAGCCGTTGCTCACGCCGCCGCTCGTGCGCCATGCGGTCCGTGGTGGCGCGGAGCATGCGGTGCAGGGCGAGGGCGGGCGGTACGGCTTCCAGCCGGGCGGGGTCCCGGGCGTCGGGCCGCAGCAGCCCGGTGTCGAGGAGACAGGGGACGGGCGAGGCGTCCTGCCTGTCGATGCCGCCCGCGCGCAGGGCGCGTGCGTAGACCTCGATGCCTTCCGGGCACGGGTCTTCCGGGCCGTGCTCCGGATGGGCTGCCGCCGTGCTCACTCCGCCGTGTCCTCCTGGCCGAGAATCCCGGACTGCCCTATGAGATAGCCGAGTTGGGCGCGGCTCTCGCTGCCGAGGGTGGCGGCGAGTTTGGCGATGTGGACGCGGGCGGTGCGGATGTTCATGCCGAGGCGGTCGGCGATGACGGCGTCGGTGTGGCCCTCGACGAGGAGGGCGGCGATGGCTCGTTGGCGGGGGGTGATGCCGTTGCGCGTGGGCTGCTGCACCGCTTGGGGGTACATCGGGGTGGCCAGCCGCCACAGCCGGTCGAAGGCGGTGACGAAGAAGGAGATCAGGGCGGGGTGACGGATCTCCAGGGCGAGGGTGCGGTCCTTGTTGGCGGGGATGAAGGCCACGGTCCGGTCGACGATGATCAGACGCTCCGTCACCTCGTCCAGGCTGCGGGCCTCCACGTCGCCGTGCAGTCGCTCGTAGCGGGCCACGACGCTGGGCGCGTGGCGCAGGGTGTGCTGGTAGAGCGTGCGGATCCGGCCGCCGCGGTCGAGCAGGGCCTGGTCGCGGTCGAAGGCCTCGACATGCACGGGCGGGGGCGGCTGGGCGTGTCTGTCGCTGGTGTTCGGCTGGACGGCCAGCAGTTCGGAGCCGGCGGCCACGGCCTGACCGATGACCCGGCTGATCATGTCGAGCCCGCTGAGGACGCTGATCATCGAGGAGTCGTCGGTTCCCGTACGGCGGCCGTCGATCCGCATCAGGGGCTCGAACGTCTCGGTCAGCCGTGCCTCACGCTGTCGTTCGTCCGCGATGCGTTCCTCCGCGATCCGCAGCATGCGGTGCAGGGCGACGGCCGGGGCGACCGGCTCCAGCCTGTCCAGGTCCGTGACGGCGGGATGCAGGAGACCGAAGTCGAGCAGGCAGGGCGCTTCCTTGGCGTCGACACCGAGCACGTACCCCTCGCGCAGGGCACGTGCGTACAGCTCGGTCCCTGCCGCGCACAGGTTCTCCACGCCGTGCTCCGGATGTGGCACCGGGATCACTCGTTCACTCCCTCCTGCCTGAGGATTCCTGACTCCGCGTGAGGCTCGCTTGGTCGAGGAGCCCCGACTGCGCGATCAGGAAGCCGAGCTGGGCGCGGCTGCCGCTGCCCAAGGCCGTCGCGAGCTTCGCTATGTGGGCTCGGCACGTGCGCACGTTCATGCCCAGCCGCCGGGCTATCGCCTCGTCCACATGTCCCTCGACGAGGAGCTTGGCTATGGAGTGCTGGATGTCGGTGATGCCGTCCGGCGCCGTTTCGTAGGGAGCGCCGGCGCTCAGCGGGACCGCACGGCTCCACATGAACTCGAAGACCTTGATCAGATAGCCGACGAGGCCGGGGTGCCGGAGCTCCAGTGCGACCTGGCGGTCGTCCCGGACGGGAATGAAGGCCACGGCCTCGTCACAGATGATGAGCCGCTCCACCAGTTCGTCGATGGTGCGGTACTCCACTTTTCCGTCGGCGAACTGCTCCATGTAGGCCAGTCGCTCGGGGCTGTACCGGGCGACGTGCTGGTACAGGGTCCGGATCCGGACGCCCCGGTCGATGAGGGTCCTGTCGCGTTCCAGCCCCTCGATGAGCCGGTTCTCGGGGCGCTGGCCTCGACTCGGCTGGACCGTGAGCACCTCGGACTGAGCCTGGGACGTGGCCAGGTCGAGCGCCGTGTTGATCCGGTCGAGCCCCTCCAGGACAGTGATCGAGTGCGCCGGGGCCACCTGCTGGGCGCTCAGTGCCATGAACGGCTCGAAGGCGTCGGCCAGCTCGATCGACATCCGTCTGCGCTCGGTGATCTCGTGTTCCAGCGGGTTGAGCCGCTGGGCGAGCGCGACCGACGGTGGAACCGGAAGCATCCAGTTCGCGTCGTCCGGGTCGGGGTGCAGGAGGGCGAAGTCCAGCAGACAGGGAACCGACTCCGCGTCCGCGCGGGAGACGCGTCCTGTCCGCAGAGCGTTGGCGTAAAGACGGCCACCTTCCTCACACAACTCGGTCACCGCATGGGGATGTGTCGCCTTAGTCCCATTCGCTACCAAATTTCCACCCCCCAGGGTCCTGAACATGCAGGAACATGATGCACCGTTCGTGTGGCCATGACGTGCCCGAATGAGCCATCGTCTTACTCGACGGGGGAAAAGGGGACCTTCAAGTGAGGACGAAGCCGACTATGCGTAACAGAATGCTTCGCTCGGTGCTTGTCGCCGCCTTCTCCGCCGTTCTGGCTCTCGGCGCACTCGCCGGCCTCTCCGGCGCGAAGAGCGACGTTCATGGAGTGGGTGGCGCCGAGGCCGCAGAGACCGTGGTCGTCGGTGACGAGGCGCAGACATTCCCGGCGGACACGGTCTGGGACTGACATGACTACTCCACCCGACGACCGCTCCTTCCGCAGAGAAATGGCTACCGCCTACCGCTCCGGCTGGCACTTCATCGACCTCGTCACCGCGATCCCCCACCCCGGTGACTCGTTGATGGTGACCGTCTTCGGCGAACCGGTGGTCGTCACGCGGGACGAGGACGAGGACGTGCGGGCGTACCGGTGTCTGCGGCGGCCTCGGGGGGCGCCGCAGCCCGTTCGGTGTGCCATTCGGTACGGAATGATCTTTGTGAATCTGGACCAACGAGACCATCGGCTGGTGGAACCGGAAACCCCCACCCCGCGGACCATCTCAGCCACCCCCCGCAGTGCCTGACGCGATTCCCCCGTCGTAACAGATCGCGCAGGTGCTTCCCCCCGCAGCGGCGTCACCGTGACCTGAACACGGTGACGCCGCTGCAGTTTTTGGGGACATTTCCGGGTATCGGATGGTCGGCCCCTGGCTCAGAAACGTCCCATCGCACCCGTCAGCGAGATCTCGATGACCACCCGCAGCGGGTTCGGCGCCGGGGTCCGTTCGTAGCGCTCGGCGTATCGCCGCACCGCCTCCGCGACCCGTTCCGGCTCCGTGCGGACCCGCGCCCGCCCCTCCAGCGTCGCCCACCGCGGCCCCGCCACCTGGCACACCGCCACCGCCGCCCCGCCCTCGCCGGCCGCCAGCACGTGCCGTACCTTCGCGCTCGTCCGGCTCGCGATCACCCGAGCAAGACGGGCCTCCGGGTCGTATGTCACCCCGACGGGCACCACGTGCGGGCTCCCGTCCGGGCGCGGTGTCGTCAGTGTGCACAGATGCCGTTCCCGCCAGAAGCTGAGGAACGACGGGTCCGGGGCACCCGGATCCTGGGTGTAGGAGGTCATGCCGGGAAGCTAGTCCCCCATTCCTCCCGCACACTGCCTTGAGTGGAATAGACTCAACTTTATGTACGCTGACTGAGTCAGTAACAGGAGTCGGTACAGGAGCTGACACCGAGGAGGAGTACGGACACGTGGATGCCGAGCTGACCAACCGGAGCCGGGACGCGATCAACGCGGCCAGCAACCGGGCCGTGACCGAGGGACACCCGGACCTCACCCCCGCCCACCTGCTCCTCGCTCTGCTCCAGGGGCAGGACAACGAGAACATCGTCGATCTGCTCGCCGCCGTCGACGCCGACCAGGCCGCCGTGCGGGCCGGGGCCGAGAAGGTGCTCGGCTCGCTGCCCAGCGTGGCCGGGTCCACCGTCGCGCCGCCGCAGCCCAACCGCGACCTGCTCTCCGTCATCGCCGACGCGCAGGCCCGCGCCAACGACCTCGGTGACGAGTACCTCTCCACCGAACACCTGCTCGTCGGCATCGCCGCCAAGGGCGGACCGGCCGCCGACGTGCTCACCCAGCAGGGGGCCACCCCGAAGAAGCTGGTCGACGCCTTCCAGAAGGCCAGAGGAGGGCGCAGGGTGACCACCGCCGACCCCGAGGGGCAGTACAAGGCCCTGGAGAAGTTCGGGACCGACTTCACCGCCGCCGCACGGGAGGGCAAGCTCGACCCCGTCATCGGCCGCGACCAGGAGATCCGCCGGGTCGTGCAGGTGCTCAGCCGCCGTACGAAGAACAATCCCGTCCTCATCGGTGAGCCCGGCGTCGGCAAGACCGCCGTCGTCGAGGGGCTCGCCCAGCGGATCGTCAAGGGGGACGTGCCCGAGTCGCTCAAGGACAAGCGGCTGGTGTCGCTCGACCTGAGCGCCATGGTCGCCGGCGCCAAGTACCGCGGTGAGTTCGAGGAGCGGCTGAAGACCGTCCTCGCCGAGATCAAGGACTCCGACGGGCAGATCATCACCTTCATCGACGAGCTGCACACGGTCGTGGGTGCGGGCGCCGGCGGGGACTCCTCCATGGACGCCGGCAACATGCTCAAGCCCATGCTGGCCCGCGGTGAGCTGCGGATGGTGGGTGCGACGACCCTCGACGAGTACCGCGAGCGGATCGAGAAGGACCCCGCCCTGGAGCGGCGCTTCCAGCAGGTGCTGGTGGCCGAGCCGACGGTCGAGGACACCATCGCCATCCTGCGCGGGCTCAAGGGGCGCTACGAGGCCCACCACAAGGTCCAGATCGCCGACAGCGCGCTGGTGGCCGCGGCGGCCCTCTCCGACCGGTACATCACCTCCCGCTTCCTGCCCGACAAGGCCATCGACCTCGTGGACGAGGCGGCCTCCCGCCTCCGAATGGAGATCGACTCCTCGCCCCTGGAGATCGACGAACTCCAGCGCGGTGTCGACCGGTTGAAGATGGAGGAGCTCGCGCTGGTCAAGGAGACCGACCCGGCCTCCCGCGAGCGCCTGGAGCGGCTGCGCCGCGACCTCGCCGACAAGGAGGAGGAGCTGCGGGGCCTGACCGCCCGCTGGGAGAAGGAGAAGCAGTCCCTCAACCGGGTCGGTGAACTGAAGGAAAAGCTGGACGAGTTGCGCGGCCAGGCCGAACGCGCCCAGCGCGACGGCGACTTCGACACCGCCAGCAAGCTGCTCTACGGCGAGATCCCCACCCTGGAACGGGACTTGGAGGCCGCCTCCGAGGCCGAGGAGGAAGTCTCCAAGGACACCATGGTCAAGGAGGAGGTCGGCTCCGACGACATCGCCGACACCGTCGCCGCCTGGACCGGCATCCCGGCGGGCCGCCTGCTGGAGGGCGAGACGCAGAAGCTGCTGCGCATGGAGGAGGAGCTGGGCAAGCGGCTCATCGGCCAGAGCGAGGCCGTGCGGGCCGTCTCCGACGCCGTACGGCGCACCCGGGCCGGTATCTCCGACCCCGACCGGCCGACCGGCTCCTTCCTCTTCCTCGGCCCCACCGGCGTCGGCAAGACCGAACTCGCCAAGGCGCTCGCCGACTTCCTCTTCGACGACGAGCGGGCGATGGTCCGCATCGACATGAGCGAGTACGGCGAGAAGCACACCGTCTCCCGGCTCGTCGGCGCGCCCCCCGGCTACGTCGGCTACGAGGAGGGCGGTCAGCTGACCGAGGCGGTGCGCAGGCGGCCGTACAGCGTCGTGCTCCTCGACGAGGTGGAGAAGGCGCACCCGGAGGTCTTCGACATCCTGCTCCAGGTGCTGGACGACGGGCGCCTGACTGACGGTCAGGGCCGTACGGTCGACTTCCGCAACGCCATCCTGGTGCTGACGTCCAACCTCGGCAGCCAGTTCCTGGTCGACCCCATCACCAGCGAGACGGAGAAGAAGGAACAGGTCCTGGAGGTGGTCCGGGCCTCCTTCAAGCCGGAGTTCCTCAACCGGCTCGACGACCTGGTCGTCTTCTCGGCCCTCACCAAGGACGAGCTGGGCCGGATCGCGCGTCTCCAGATCGACCGGCTCGCCAAGCGTCTCGCCGAGCGCCGGCTCACCCTGGAGGTCACCGACGCGGCCCTGGACTGGCTCGCCGTCGAGGGCATGGATCCGGCCTACGGGGCCCGCCCGCTGCGCCGCCTGGTCCAGACCGCCATCGGCGACCGCCTCGCCAAGGAGATCCTGTCCGGCGAGGTCAAGGACGGCGACACGGTCCGGGTGGACGCCTTCGGCGACGGCCTGATCGTGGGACCGGCGACCGGCAAGACGCTCTGAGCGTCATGGTGACGAGGGGGCGGCGGCGCCCCCTCGTCACAGCGTGAACGCCACGAACCGCACCTCGGACCAGTTCGACCCGTCGTAGGTGACCTCCACCTGTACGGAGGAGCTCTGCCCGGCGACCGGACCCCGGTTCATGCACGCCTCGATGTCGGCGCCGCCGCCGCACTGCACGTTCCGCAGTCCCGGACCGTCCGGGTAGCTGGCCGCCACCCAGGCGCTCACCTCGTCGCGCCGCAGCCGGAAGCGGGCCTCGTACCGGGGGTCCTGCGCGGCCTCCAGCACACACGTGAGGTCGCGCGCCCCGGTCGGCGGCTTCGCCCCGCCGTAGGCGAACGCCTCGGCGCACGAGACCTTCCGGACGCCCGCGTCGACCGAGTCGTCCGTGAACAGCCAGGCGACGAGCAGCGCGATCAGGCCCGCCACCACCAGTGCCGGCACGGCCAGGATCGCCGTGAACACGCCCCATCTGGTCCTGCCCGGCCGGACCTCTTCCGTCACCGTCTCGGTCTGCGCCTGTGCCATGTGTTCCCCGTTTCTTCGACCTCTGTTTTCTGTGGCTGACCGGATCATGTCAGCCCTGGGGGGACCGGTTCCGTCTGGGCTTGCCACCCCCCTCCCCGGATGGGGGAGGATGGCGTAATCCGTACGAAGGGAAATTCACGGTGACCATCGACCCGTCCTCGATTCCGAACTTCGGGGGCCAGCCCGAGCCGCAGCAAGGACCGGCGGGCCCCGTCGTCCCGGATCAGGATCTTGTGAAGCAGCTCCTCGACCAGATGGAGCTGAAGTATGTCGTCGACGACGAGGGTGACCTCGCGGCGCCGTGGGAGCAGTTCCGTACGTATTTCATGTTCCGCGGCGAGGGCGACCAGCAGGTCTTCTCGGTGCGGACGTTCTACGACCGGCCCCACCAGATCGACGAGAAGCCGCTGCTCCTGGAGTCCATCGACGACTGGAACCGGCGCACCCTGTGGCCCAAGGTCTATAGCCACACCCATGACGACGGCACCGTCCGTCTGATCGGCGAGGCGCAGATGCTCATCGGCACCGGCGTCAGCCTGGAGCACTTCGTCTCCTCGACCGTCAGCTGGGTGCGCGCCGCCATCGAGTTCGACAAGTGGCTCGTCGAACAGCTCGGCCTCGAGGAGGACGTCAACGACGCGGAGAAGCCCGAGGACGACGAGTAGGCGTCCTCCCGCTACCGGGGCGTATCGGCGCGACCAGGTACGCACCGTGGGCGAACGACAGCCCGGCCAGGGCGCGCGGCCACCACGGCGGCGTGCCGGGCCGGGCTGTGGCCGTCCGTATCAGCGTTCGCGCTAGCGGCGGCAGCAGCGGGAAGGGTGCGGTACGGGGCGCAGGGAGCCCGGCCGACATCGAGGCGCGAGCCCCAGCGGCGCACGCACAGCACGTAGGCGAGCCGGCCGAGCGGGCCGCCCGCGGGCCCCATCCACAGCCTGTGGGTAACTTTTCGGTTTTCTCGAAGCCACCGTGGGGCCTGACGGGCCCGGCGAGGGCAGCCGCGGGTACAGCGGGAAGGACGCCGTAGAGCTGCGGTCGTACATGTACCGGGAGGCGTTTCCGGGCTGGTCGCGGACGAGAGGGCGGCCTCAGGGGCGTCAATGCGCGAACGCCTTGCGGAGCCGATCCGCCGCGTCCGCCAGGACCTCCGTGCGCTTGCAGAACGCGAACCGCACGAACGGCGCCCCCTCCTCCCGGTGGTCGTAGAAGACCGCGTTCGGGATGGCGACGACGCCCGCGCGCTCGGGCAACGCGCGGCAGAAGGCGAAGCCGTCGCTCTCGCCCAGGGGGCGGATGTCGGTGGTGATGAAGTAGGTGCCGGCCGGCTTGAAGACCCCGAAACCGGCCTCCGCCAGGCCGCCCGCCAGCAGGTCCCGCTTGGCGAGCATGTCGTCGCGGAAGGCGGTGAAGTAGCTGTCCGGGAGGGCGAGCGCCTCGGCGACCGCGTACTGGAACGGTCCGGAGGAGACGTAGGTCAGGAACTGCTTCGCCGAGCGGACCGCCGAGACCAGGCCGGGTGCCGCCGTGATCCAGCCGACCTTCCAGCCGGTGAAGGAGAAGGTCTTGCCGGCGGAACCGATGGAGACCGTGCGCTCCCGCATCCCGGGGAAGGTCGCCAGGGGCAGGTGTTCGGCCTCGTCGAAGACCAGGTGCTCGTACACCTCGTCCGTGACCACCAGCAGATCCCGCTCCACGGCCAGTTCGGCGATCGCCGTCAGCTCCTCGCGGGTGAGGACGGTGCCGGTGGGGTTGTGCGGGGTGTTGATGAGCAGGAGCCGGGTCCGGTCGGTCACCGCGGCGCGCAGCTCGTCGAGGTCGAGACGGAAGCCGGCACCCCCGTCGAAGTGCGGCCGCAGGGTGACCGGGACCCTGGTCCCGCCCGCCATCGCGATGCAGGCCGCGTAGGAGTCGTAGTACGGCTCCAGGGCGACGACCTCGTCACCGGGCTCGACCAGGGCGAGCAGTGCGGCGGCGATGGCCTCCGTGGCTCCGGCGGTGACCAGGACCTCGGTGTCGGGGTCGTAGACCAGGCCGTAGCGGCGCTCCTGGTGCGTGGCGACCGCCGTGCGCAGCTCCGGGACGCCCGGGCCCGGCGGGTACTGGTTGCCCCGCCCGTCCCGCAGCGCCCGTACGGCCGCCTCCCTGATCTCCTCGGGGCCGTCCGTGTCGGGAAAGCCCTGGCCCAGGTTGATCGATCCGGTCTGCAGGGCCAGGGCGGACATCTCGGCGAAGATCGTCGTCCCGAACTCGGCGAGACGGCGGTTGAGCAGGGGGCGCGCGCTGGAGGTCATGCCGGTCATCCTGCGCCCAAGCGCCGCAGTTCCTCAACAACTGTCGTCGTCTGATGGCATCGGCCGCCCTCGGACGGCCCCCATACGGCCCGACGCGGCCCTGCGACGTCGGAGGCCGGTGCCGACAGAAGGCGCGGACAGCCGGCGGTCGAAGATCGACGTCGACCACTGGACGAGCGAGCGCAGCGAGCCTTGTTCGCGTCGGAGCGCTGCGTAGAGTACCTGCGGTCATCGATTGGAGAACACGTTGGACGCGGTCGAGTTCCCTCTCAGCGCTCGGGTGCGTGGGGCCCGGCGGTGGCTCGTGGTCACGAGCGCGGCGGGTGTCGTATGCGTGGGAGCCGCCGTGGCGTCCGTGGTCGCCGACGCCTCCGGCTGGGTGTCGGTGTCGCGGGCGATCCAGGCGGGTTCGGTGCTGGTGACGCTGTTCGTGCTGCCCGTCGTATGGGTGGGAGTGCACGCGGTGTGGGCGCTGCGTGGGCGGGCCGAGCTGTTCCTTGCCGCGGGAGAGCACCCGCGGCGGCGTCCCACCGACCGGCAGTTGGTCGACCACCTGCGCGACGAGCACCCGCTCACGCCACTGTGGTGGATGGTTTCCGTCCTCGGCGGCCTCGGCACGCTCTGCCTCGGGGTCGCGCTTCCGTTCGCCCTGGCGGACGGCGGCGTACTCGCCGGTGCACTCCTCGGGACCGGGCTCGCCGTGTCCCTGGCCGCCCTGGTCCTGGCCGTGTCCGGTATCCGCCGCGCCGCCCGCCAGGGCTCGGAGGACCGAAGGCGGCGTGCCGAGCTGTGGTCCCTGCCCTCCGCTGTCGAACGCCGGCTCACGAACTCCCTTCTCGGCTCCGGCGACGGGGGACACCTCGGAGTTTGAACAATCGTTGGGCAAGATCACGGCCCAGACGGCCCAGACGGCCCAGACGGCCCAGTGACACACGGACGGCCCCTGAACTGCCCTTATGTGCAGGTCAGGGGCCGTTGGCCTGAGAGAAGCCTCTGAAGTTCCTCAACTCTGCTTTGGCCCGTGAGGCAGAGGGGCATCTCCAGCTCACGCAACCGGCGAGGCGCCCACGGGGGGTCGCTTCGGGGGGTAACGGAAGGAGGGTGAGCCATGGTCATCGGCATCATCCTGGCGGTGTTCCTGGTCCTGGTCCTGTGCCTCGTGGGCGTGGTGGCCACGGTGTTCCGGAACGGCTCGACGCGTCGGCGTATGCGGGCCCACAGCGGCGGCGCCGGCGCGGCCGGCAGCAGCTGGTGGGCCGGGGGAGACGGGGGCGGATCGGACTCCGGTGGCGGCGGCCACCACGGTGGGCACTCCTGCGGCGGTGGGTCGTCCTGTGGTGGCGGGTCGTCCTGCGGCGGCGGGGGCGGATGCGGGGGAGGCAGCTGACACGGGGCAGCTGAGCTCCGGCAGGGGGGAACCGCATCCGGAGACGGGGGAGCGGGGGAACGCGGGGGTGTGGGTCCGGACCTGGGTCGGGACGCGCACCCCCGCTTGTCGCGTTGACGCGCGCCCCCGCTTGTCGCTTTTTCACTCCGGTGCTCCGGCGCACGCTCTGGCCGCCGTGGCGCACGCCGTAGTTGAACAGATGAGCTGGGGAGCCCACGGAGGGATGGAAACGCCACGAAGTTGGGTAAAAACGCTGTGGTGGCGCCACCGTTCATGATTCCCTCTAAATCACCAACGCAGCCCCCTCGGACGTCCTACGGACCCGTCCTGACCTCCCGACTGCGCTGACCGGGCCGATCCCCCCACAGTCGCCCGGGTGTGCCGGAACCCCACACCACCCTTTCTTTGCGTGCTAGCGGAGCCGACCCATGCTCACGACCCTGAACACCTCGTACACCGACACGCGCGCGGCCGACCTCGCCTGGGCCCTGGGGCGCGAGCCGCTGCCCGCCCTGGCCACGCTCGACCTCGAAATCGGCGGGGCGAAGCTTCAGTTGAGACTCCTCGGCGCGTCCCACCAAGTGCTCCTGGAGGAGGATCGGGGCATGTGTTCGGAGACGGTCGCGTGCATCGCAGGCAGCAGTACGCCGCTGCCGCTGGGCGTGGCCAAGCGGGTGGGGGACTGGGAGTACGAGTTCGCCGCACGCGTCGAGGCGCTGTCACCGGGTCAGTTCTCGGGACGCGCACAGGAGTTGCTGGCGCTGGTGTCCGACCATCCGAACGGGCTGGCGGGGGTTTTCCCGGGTAGCCCGCTCGCGTTCACGGCGCTGCTCGCCCAGCAGTACGACGGGCAGGTGCACTGGCGGACCTGGCACGCGTATCCGCAGGACGGGCAGTTGGTGGCCACGCGGACGCGGGTCGGTGTCCGGGTCCCGGTCGGGACATCGGGTTGAGCCACGCAAACCCGCCTTCCCCCGGCTGCTCCAAACCCGTGTTCCCCGGTTGCTCCTCAGTTCCACACGTGTGGGTGACGAAGCGTGCCGCATCCGTGACGTACCGTCGCAACGTGATCGAGCCGCACGCCCCCGCCCCGCCCGGCGCTCCGCCGCCCTGGGCCGGGCCTGCGCGGCTGCCCGTCCGCCCCGGCACGGGCCGCTTCCTCGTCCTCGCCTGTGTCTTCGTCTGCGCGGCCTGCGGACTGGTGTACGAGCTCGAACTGGTCGCTCTCGCCTCGTACTTGATCGGCGACTCGGTCACCCAGGCCTCCGTGGTGCTGTCCGTCATGGTCTTCGCGATGGGCATCGGCTCGCTCGTCGCCAAGCGGCTGCGCTGGCACGCGGCGGCCGCCTTCGGCGCGATCGAGGCGCTGCTCGCGCTGGTCGGCGGGTGCAGCGCGATGGCGCTGTACGCCGTCTTCGCGTGGACCGGCGACTGGGGCGGACTGTGGGCGAGCGGTCCGCGCTGGCTCCTGGTCGCCTTCTCCCTCGCCATCGGTCTGCTCATCGGCGCCGAAGTCCCCTTGCTGATGGAGCTGATCCAGCGCATCCGCCGCCAGGACGCGGGCGGCGCGGTGGCCGACCTGTTCGCAGCGGACTACGTCGGCGCGCTGGTCGGCGGCCTGGCCTTCCCCTTCCTCCTGCTGCCGCTGCTGGGCCAGTTGACCGGCGCGATGCTCACCGGCGCGGTCAACGCGGTCGCGGGCGGCGCCCTGGTCCTCGGCCTGTTCCGCCGCGACCTGACCCGCCGGGCCCGCTGGCTGCTGCTGGCCGCCAACCTCGCCGTGCTCGGCGTCCTCGCCACCGCCGCCGTCCTCGTCGACGACTTCGAGCGGGCCGCGCGCGAGGCGGTCTACGGCACGGACGTGCGCGTCGCCCTCCAGACCGGCATCCAGGAGGTCGTCCTCACCGGTGGCACCGACGGCCGCCCCCTCGACCTCTACCTCGACGGCCGCCTGAGGGTCAGCGGTCGTGACGAGCACCGCTACCACGAGGCCCTCGTCGCCCCCGCGATGGACGGTCCACACGCGCGCGTGCTCATCCTCGGCGGCGGCGACGGCCTCGCCGCCCGCGAGGTGCTGAGGTACCCGGACGTACGGCGGGCCGACATCGTCGAGATCGACCCCGCGGTGGTGGACCTGGCCCGCCGCGACCCGGCGCTGTCCCGGCTCAACGGCCATGTGTACGGCGACGCGCGCGTGCGGGTGACCACCGCGGACGCGTTCCGCCGGCTGCGGACGGCGGCGCCCGTGCCGTCGTACGACGTGGTGATCGCCGATCTGCCCGACCCCGGCATCACCGCCAGCACCAAGCTGTACGCGGAGGAGTTCTACGGCCTGGTCCGCCGCGTCCTGGCCCCCGAGGGCCGTCTCGTCGTGCACGCGGGACCGGTCTCCTCCCGCCCCCGGGTCTTCTGGACGGTGGAGTCGACGATGCGTGCGGCGGGTCTGCACACCACCCCCTACCGCGTCGGCGGCCGCGACTCCGGCTTCGCCGCGGGCCCCGACCGCACGGCCCGCGCCTCCCGCGCACCGCGCGACTGGGGCTTCGTGCTCGCCTCGGAGAGAGCACGCCCGGCACTGGGCCTGGCCGCCCGGGGGCCGCGGCCGGTGACCCTGACGCGGGAGTCCCTGGGGGCGGCGCGGAGGGCGGCGGAGGCGACCCGGATCGCAGGGCTGCCGGCGTCGACGTTGGTGCATCCGCGCTACTGAGACCGAAGGGCACGGTCACTTTCCACCAACGGGGGCGCATGACCGTCCCCCCTGGGTAGGCTCGGCAACCATGGAGCATGAGGTGTTCGTTCCGGTTACGGTCGAGCGGCTGAGGGAGGCCCTGGGGGATCCCGTCAGGGTCGCCCGGGCGGTTCCCGGGCTCCAGCAGGACGCCGGCGCGGATCCCGTCGCCGGGCGCCTGAAGGTGCGGGTCGGCAGCCACTCCGTCACCTACCGCGGCTCGGTACGCGTCACCGGCCGTGACGACGGCTCCTACGCCGTCGAGGGCGACGCCACCGAGACCCGCGGCACCGGCTCGGTCACCCTCGCCCTCACCCTCCGCCTGCGCGACACGGAGGGTGGCACGACCCTGACCTTCGACGGCACGGCCACAGCGGACGGCCGCGTCACGGAACTCCCGCAGGACGCGGTGGGCTCCGCGGTCGTACGGCTGCTGAACCGTTTCGCGGAGGCCCTGGGCGAGACGGAAGAGCAGACTGAGGAGAAGCCCGACCAATCGGAGGAGACGCCCGAGCAATCGGAGGAGGATCCGGAGACACCGGAGGCCGTGGAGACTCCCGAGCCCGTGGAGCCCCCGGCACCCCCGGCCGACGACTTCACGGAACCCGCCAACCCCCCGGCCGAAGCGGCCCACGCCCGTCGCACGATGATCGGCCGCAGCGCGGAGGAGGTCGACCACGCGCCGCCGAGGGGCCGCTACGCCCCCGTCCCGGCCCCCCAGACCGTGGCCTCGGGAGCGGCCCTCCGCTGGGCGGCCCCGGCGGCGGCAGTGGTCCTGGCATCGGCGATCGTGGTCACCCGGGTACTGAGAAAACGCCGTTGAGTAGTGTCGTCCCGTGAGCCAAGAAGACATCACACTGACCGCGGGCGACGCGGAAGTGACCTTGCAGCCGGGAAACGGTGGACGGGTCGGGGGACTTCGGGTCGGAGGCGTCGAACTGCTGCGGCAGGGAGAGCGCTTCGGCTGCTTCCCCATGGTCCCCTGGTGCGGCCGCATCCGGGACGGACGGTTCCGTGACGGCGCCGACGTCCACCAGATGCCGCTCAACTCTCCCCCGCACGCCATCCACGGCACGGCCCGCGACGGCGCGTGGAGCATCGCCCGCGCGTCCACCGACGAGGCCGTCCTCACGTACGACCTCGTCAAGCCCTGGCCCTACGCGGGCCGCGTCACCCAGATCGCGGCGCTCACCCCGGACGCCCTGACGCTCACGATGTCCGTGGAGACGTACGACTCCTCCTTCCCGGCCCAGATCGGCTGGCACCCCTGGTTCAACCGCACCCTCGAAGGCGGCGAGCCGGTCCGGCTCGACTTCACCGCCGCCTGGCAGGAGGAGCGCGGCGACGACCACCTGCCCACCGGCAACCGCGTCGAGCCGAAGCCGAGCCCCTGGGACGACTGCTTCGGCATGCCCGGCGGCGTCGACGTCACGCTCACCTGGCCCGGGCAGCTGGAGCTGAAGGTCGCCAGCCGCGAGGAATGGGTCGTGGTGTACGACGAGCAGGAGGCCGCCGTCTGCGTGGAGCCGCAGACCGGGCCGCCCAACGGCCTGAACACCCTGCCGCGCCTGGTCACGCCGCTGGAGCCGCTGGAAGCCACGACCACGTGGACCTGGCGCCGCATCTAAGCTGACAGGCATGACGGACGTCAACGAAGTAATGCCGCCAGGCACACGCGGCGAGCTGCTGCAGCAGATCAAGGACAAGGCCGTGGTGCACGGCAAGGTGACCCTGTCGTCGGGTCTGGAGGCCGACTACTACGTCGACCTGCGCCGCGTCACCCTCGACGGTGAGGCGGCGCCGCTGGTCGGACAGGTGCTCCTGGACCTGACCGCGGACCTGGAGTTCGACGCGGTGGGCGGACTGACCATGGGCGCCGACCCGGTCGCCGGCGCCATGCTGCACGCGGCCGCCGCGCGCGGCAGGCGCCTGGACGCCTTCGTCGTCCGCAAGGCCGCCAAGGCGCACGGCCTGCAGCGCCGGGTCGAGGGCCCGGAGATCGCGGGCCGCCGGGTGCTGGTCGTCGAGGACACCTCCACCACCGGCGGCTCCCCGCTCGCCGCGGTCGAGGCGGTGCGCGAGGCGGGCGCCGAGGTCGTCGCCGTCGCCACGATCGTCGACCGGGCCACCGGCGCCGCCGAGAAGATCGAGCAGGGCGCGGGAGTGCCGTACCGCTTCGCGTACTCGAAGGACGAGCTGGGCCTGGACTGACCGCGGGATGGACCATCCGGCCAAGTCTGGAAAGATGAGGCCGACGATGACGTCGAACCCCCACACAAGGTCTAGGTCAGGGCCGTAAGCACGCAGTACGCCAACCCGCAGATACAAGGAGCGGACAGATGCCCATCGCAACCCCTGAGGTCTACAACGAAATGCTCGACCGGGCGAAGGCGGGCAAGTTCGCCTACCCGGCCATCAACGTGACCTCGACCCAGACCCTGCACGCTGCGCTGCGCGGCTTCGCGGAGGCCGAGAGCGACGGCATCATCCAGATCTCGACCGGTGGTGCCGAGTTCCTGGGCGGCCAGTACAGCAAGGAGATGGTCACGGGTTCCGTGGCCCTCGCGGAGTTCGCGCACATCGTCGCCGAGAAGTACCCGGTCACCGTCGCGCTGCACACCGACCACTGCCCCAAGGACAAGCTCGACGGGTACGTACGCCCGCTGCTCGCCGTGTCCGAGGAGCGCGTGAAGGCCGGCGGCAACCCGCTGTTCCAGTCGCACATGTGGGACGGCTCGGCGGAGACCCTCGCCGACAACCTCTCCATCGCCCAGGAGCTCCTGGAGCGCGCCCGCGCCGCCAGGATCATCCTCGAGGTCGAGATCACCCCGACCGGCGGCGAGGAGGACGGTGTCTCGCACGAGATCAACGACTCCCTGTACACGACCGTCGACGACGCGATCCGTACGGCCGAGGCCCTCGGGCTCGGTGAGAAGGGGCGCTACCTGCTGGCCGCCTCCTTCGGCAACGTCCACGGTGTGTACAAGCCGGGCAACGTCGTCCTCCGCCCCGACCTGCTGAAGCAGCTGAACGACGGCGTGGCCGCCAAGTTCGGCAAGCCGGCCGGGTCCCAGCCGTTCGACTTCGTCTTCCACGGCGGCTCCGGCTCCACGGAGGAGGAGATCCGCACCGCGCTGGAGAACGGCGTCGTCAAGATGAACATCGACACCGACACGCAGTACGCCTTCACGCGTCCGGTCGCCGACCACATGTTCCGCAACTACGACGGCGTCCTGAAGGTCGACGGCGAGGTCGGCTCCAAGAAGACCTACGACCCGCGCACCTGGGGCAAGCTGGCCGAGGCTTCGATGGCCGCCCGTGTCGTCGAGGCGACGCAGAACCTGCGCTCGGCGGGCACGAAGATCAAGTAAGGCCCGTTGCGGCTGTTTACGGTGAGCCCGGTGCTACGGCACCGGGCTCGCTGTATACCTGGGGGCATGCCCGATGTCCGGCTGGCCTCGCCGCAAGGCAAGTGGATCCTGCTCACCACCGTCCTCGGCTCCAGCATGGCGCTGCTGGACTCGACCGTCGTCAACGTCGCCCTGCCGGCCATCGGCCGCGACCTGGACGCCGACCTCGCCGCCCTCCAGTGGACGGTCAACGCGTACATGCTGACGCTGGCCGGGCTCATCCTGCTCGGCGGCTCCCTCGGGGACCGGTACGGCCGCCGCAAGGTCTTCGTCGTCGGGGTGGTGTGGTTCGCGGCCGCCTCCCTGCTGTGCGGCCTCGCTCCGAACGCGCCCGTCCTCGTCGCCGCCCGTGCCCTCCAGGGGGTGGGCGGCGCCCTGCTCACACCGGGTTCGCTGGCGTTGATCCAGGCCTCCTTCCACCCCGACGACCGGGGCCGGGCCGTCGGCCTGTGGTCCGGGTTCGGCGGTGTCGGGGCGGCCGTCGGCCCCTTCGTGGGCGGCTGGCTGGTGGACGGTCCGGGCTGGCGCTGGGTGTTCCTGCTCAACGTCCCGCTGGCCCTGCTGTGCGCGCCGATCGCCGTACGGCATGTTCCCGAGTCCGCGGACGGCCGCGGCGACCACGGGCGCTTCGACGTGCTCGGCGCGGTCCTGGGCGCGCTGGCGCTCGCGCTGGTGACGTACGCGCTGATCGAGGCGCGTTCCGGGTCCCTGCTGGTCGCTGTCACGGCGGTCGCGGGCGTGGCCGCCGGGGTGGCCTTCGTCGCCGTCGAGAAACGCCGTCCCGACCCGATGATGCCGCTCGGGATCTTCGCGTCCCGCCAGTTCACCGCGGTCAACCTGGTGACCCTGTGTGTGTACGGGGCCTTCGGCGGGTTCTTCTTCCTGGGCGCCGTCCAGCTCCAGGTGGTGGTGGGCTACTCGGCTCTCCAGGCCGGTACGGCCCTGCTGCCGACGACCGTCCTGATGCTGCTGTTCTCCGCCCGCTCGGGCGCCCTGGCCGACCGCATCGGGCCGCGCATCCCGCTCACCGTCGGCCCGCTGCTGTGCGCCGCCGGGATGCTGCTGATGCTGCGGGTCGGCCCGGACGCCTCGTACCTGGCCGACATCCTGCCCGCGCTGATGGTCCTGGGCACCGGCATGGTCACGCTGGTCGCCCCGCTGACGGCGACCGTGCTGGGCTCGGTGGACGCCTCGCGGGCCGGGCTGGCCAGCGGCATCAACAACGCGGCCGCCCGGGCGGCGGGGCTGATCGCGGTGGCCGCGCTGCCACTGGTCACGGGGATGGGGGAGGAGGCGTACCGATCGCCTACGGCGTTCGACAATGCGTTCGGGCGGGCGATGACGGTGTGCGCGGGGGTGCTGGTGGTGGGGTCCGTGGTGGCCTTCGCGACGGTACGGTCGCTTCCGGCGGGGTGTCGTCGGCCGGAGTGCCGCACGTACGGGGCCGTGCTGTCGCCGCCGCTGGAGGGCGAGCGGACACGGGGGCGACTGTCGTAGGCCGTCTGCGACCAGCCGAACGCACCCGCAGACGAAACACCGCCTTCCGCGAGGGAGACTGGACCCATGTCGATTCACGAGAACCTTCTCGGGGGCCCGCCCCCGACCCACCTCCCCGACGACCCGGAGCCCCGTGAGCTCCTGGCGAACGGCACCGCCCCCGCGGATGTCGCCGCGAAGTACCCGACCTCCTCGCTGGCCTGGGCCCAGCTGGCCGACGAGGCGTTCGAGCGGGGCAGCGTCGTGGAGTCGTACGCCTATGCCCGTACGGGCTACCACCGCGGCCTGGACTCGCTGCGCCGCAACGGCTGGAAGGGCCATGGGCCGGTCCCGTGGGAGCACGAGCCGAACCGCGGCTTCCTGCGCGCCCTGCACGGCCTCGCCCGTGCCGCCGGTGCCATCGGTGAGCAGGCCGAGTACGAGCGCTGCTCGCAGTTCCTGAAGGACTCCTCGCTCACGGCGGCCGAGACGCTGGGCTGATCCGTCACCGCTTTCCGGGCCCGCCTGTGTGACCAGGCGGGCCTTGCCTTTTCCACGGAGCATGGAAGAAGATGCCCGGCGGGGACCGGGGCCCCGTGTCGGTAACGGCAGGGCGGACCGCTACCCGGAGTACACAACAGGAGACAGCGATGTCGTCCCATGAGGCTCATGAAGCGCAGGAGCCGGAGACCCCGCATCTCGACTTCCAAGGCACGACGCCGTACGAGGACTACGTCAAGGCGGACGTGCTCACCCACCTCCAGCACACCCTCTCCGACGATCCCGGAGAGATGGTCTTCCTGGTCACGACCCAGGTCATGGAGCTGTGGTTCACCGTCATCGTGCACGAGTGGGAGACCGCGGCGGGTGCGCTGCGCTCCGACGACGTGCCCACGGCCGTTGCCGCGCTGAAGCGTTCCGTACGGGAGCTGGAGGCGCTGAACGCCTCCTGGAAGCCGCTCGGCCAGCTGACGCCCGCGCAGTTCAACTCCTACCGCTCGGCGCTCGGCGAGGGCTCCGGCTTCCAGTCGGCGATGTACCGCCGCATGGAGTTCCTGCTCGGCGACAAGTCCGCGTCCATGCTCGTCCCGCACCGGGGCGCGCCCCGGGTCCACGCCGAGCTGGAGAAGGCGCTGCACGAGCCGAGCCTGTACGACGAGGTGCTGCGGCTGCTCGCGCGGCGCGGGCACGCGATCCCTTCCGCTGTCCTGGACCGGGACGTCTCGCGCCGGTACGAGCCGTCGGAGGAGGTCGAGGCCGCCTGGACGGCCCTCTACTCCGGCCCCGAGAACGACGAACTGGCCCGCCTGGGTGAGGCGTTGACCGATGTCGCCGAGCTGGTGTGGCGCTGGCGCAACGACCATCTCGTCGCCACCCGGCGCGCGATGGGCGCCAAGGCCGGCACGGGCGGCTCCGCCGGGGTGGCCTGGCTGGAGAAGCGCGCGCAGAAGAACGTGTTCCCGGAGCTGTGGACGGCCCGGTCCCATGTCTGACCTCACTTTCAAGGCCCAGGAGTTGGACGCGGGTGATGAGCTGGCGGGCGTGCGCTCCCGGTTCGTGCTCGACGACGTGGTGTATCTCGACGGGAACTCACTGGGCGCGCTCCCTGCCGCCGTCCCGGGGCGGGTCGAGGACGTCGTACGCCGTCAGTGGGGCTCACTCAGGATCCGGTCCTGGGACGAGAGCGGCTGGTGGACCGCGCCCGAGCGGATCGGTGACCTCGTCGCCCCGCTGGTCGGGGCGGCGGCCGGGCAGATCGTGGTCGGCGACTCGACAAGTGTCAACGTGTTCAAGGCACTTGTGGGTGCCGTGCGGCTCGCGGGCGGCCCGGACTCCGGTCGCGACGAGGTGATCGTGGACGCGACCACCTTCCCCACGGACGGGTACATCGCCGAGTCCGCGGCCCGGATGACGGGCTGCACCCTGCGGGCGGTGACCCCGGCGGGGGTGCCGGGCGTGCTGAGCGGCCGTACGGCGGCCGTTCTGCTCAACCACGTCGACTACCGCACCGGGCGCCTGCACGACCTGCCCGGTCTCACGGCCGCCGTGCACGCGGCGGGCGCGGTCGCCGTCTGGGACCTGTGCCACAGCGCGGGCGCCCTGCCGGTCGGTCTCGACGCGCACGGCGTCGACCTCGCGGTCGGCTGCACCTACAAGTACCTGAACGGAGGCCCGGGGTCACCGGCGTACCTCTATGTGCGCCGCGAGCTCCAGGACCGCTTCGACTCCCCGCTGCCGGGCTGGACCTCGCACGCCGACCCCTTCGGCATGAGTCCGTCCTACGCACCTGCCGAGGGCGCGCTGCGGGGCCGCGTGGGCACACCCGACATCCTCTCCATGCTCGCCCTGGAGGCCGCCCTCGAGGTCTGGGACGGGGTCTCGGTCGAGGCGGTGCGCGCCAAGTCCCTCGCCCTGACGGACTTCTTCCTGGAGTGCGTCTCGTCGTACGTCGGTGAGGGCCGCGTCGAGTGTGTGACGCCCCTGGCCCACGGGGAGCGGGGCAGCCAGGTCGCGCTGCGCTGCGAGGACGCGGGCGAGGTGATGAAGCGGCTCATCGAGCGGGGCGTGGTGGGCGACTTCCGGCACCCGGACGTGCTGCGGTTCGGGTTCACGCCGTTGTACGTCGGGTTCGCGGACGTGGAGCGGGCGGCGCGGGTGCTGGGGGAGACGCTCGTCCGCTGATCGCTCGGCGTGGCGCGGGCCGGGGGGGCCGTTCCGGTGGTGAGGAGGGCGTGGAACCGTTTGACCCTCACCGAGCGTGACATCCCCGTGTCCGCGCACGTCATCGGCCTGATAGCGTCCCGGCCAACGGCCGGATTCCCTTCCAGGATGCTTTCACGGTCCGTCAGATCCGTTTCACCGCTGAGAGGTTGGAGCATGCCGGACGACGCCGCAGCCCGTGCCGCCGCAGAAGCCCGTGCCGCGGCCGAGGAGGAGTCGGCCTTCTCGCACGCGGCGGTCGCTCCCGACGCCACCGCGGCGTACGGCGCCGACCCCGACCAGGTGATCGACTTCTACGCCCCGCGCGAGGCGCTGTCTCCCGGGGGCGGCCTCGCGCCGCTGGTCGTCGTCCTGCACGGCGGGGCGTGGCGGGCGCCGTACGACCGGCGCCATGTGACTCCGTTCGCGGACTTCCTGGCGCGGCGTGGGTTCGCGGTGGCCAATGTGGAGTACCGGCGGGGCGGGGTGTCCATTCCGGGACAGGGCGCTGCCGCCGGGACCGGTGACGTCGGCCCCGTCGCCGGGCGCTGGCCGGAGACCTTCGACGACGTGGCCGCCGCGATGGACGCGCTTCCGGCGCTCGTACGGGAGTTCCTGCCGCAGGCCGACCCGCGCCGCATGGTGGTCACCGGTCACTCCGCGGGCGGTCACCTCGCGCTGTGGGCCGCGGCCCGGCATCTCCTGCCGGAGGACGCCGCCTGGCGCACCGACCGCCCCGCTCCCCTGCGCGGGGTCGTCGCCCTGGCCCCGATCGCCGACTTCACGGTCGCCGAGAAGCTGGACGTGTGCGGCGGGGCGTGCCGTCAACTCCTCGGCGGGGAAGAGGTGTTCACCGCCCGCTTGCCGTACGCCGACCCCGCCCTGCTGCTCCCCACGGGCATCGCGACCACGCTCGTCCAGGGCCGTGCCGACACGGTCGTCCCGCAGGCGGTCGCCGAGGCGTACGCGGACGCGGCGGCCAAGGCGGGCGAGGTGGTGGGCCTGACGCTGCTGGAGGACGTCGGCCACTTCCCCCTGATCGACCCGGCGGCGGACGCGTGCGCGGTGGTGGCGGAGGAGATCGCTCAGTTGGCGTGGTGACGTCGGATTCCGGGGCCTGGCCGCCCCCTCCGGGCGCTTGTCCGCCCCCTCAACGGCGCCTGTCTGTCCCCTCCCGGTGATACCCGTAATACCTGAGAGCTACGACTCCGAAGAGCTCCCTGGCGTGACGCGGACGACAGCCTCCGCTCCGTAACTTCCCTTCCAGACACGCCCGATGGCCGGGCGGACGGGGAGGGACGGGGACTGTGGGGAGCAGCTGGAGGGGTTGGCGCGAGGGCCGCGGTGACGCGCGGCGGCACAGGGGGGACGGCCGGCGCTCCCACAGATGGCGCCGGGCCCTCCTCGCCACCCTCATCACCGTGGCGGTGGTGGCCCCTCTCTCCGCAGCGGCCCGCCCCGAGATCCCGGCCCCGCCCCCTGCCGCCCTCCCGAAGCCCACCGCCACCAACCTCGACGAGATCTACGCCGCCAACAGCGCCAACGCCACCGAGGCCGCCCGCATGGCCGCGGCCCACGGCGACAACCACCGCGCCGCGATGGACAAGAAGTTGGCCGCCCCCACCCGCCACCTGCTCACCTTCGACGGCCGGGGCCCGGGAAGGGCGACAGAGGTCTTCGGTGACCTCGCCCGCGCCGACCACGTGGCCGTCCTGGTGCCCGGCTCCGACACCTCCCTGGACACCTACGACCGCTTCCGGGCGACGGCGGCTGCCCTGCAGCGGCAACTCACCCGCACCGCCCCCCACGGCACCCGGACCGCGGTGGTCGCCTGGCTCGGCTACCGCACCCCGGACACGGTCAGCACCACGGTCCTGACCACGGACAGGGCGGACGAAGCGGCCCCCCACCTGCGGGCGTTCATACGCCGGCTCCAGGGCGTCGTAGGCCGCCCCACCACCGTCTCCCTCGTCTGCCACTCCTACGGCACGGTCGTGTGCGCCAGGGCCGCGAGCCACCTGGACATCGACGACCTGGCCCTCGTCGGCAGCCCCGGCACCGGCGCGGACACCGCCGCTGCCCTGCACACCCCCGCCCGGATCTGGGCGGCCAGGGGCGTGGACGACTGGGTCGGCGAGGTCCCCCATGTGAGGACCGATCTCTTCGGCGTCACCGTCGGCTTCGGCACCGACCCGGTCTCCCCGGCCTTCGGCGCCCACGTCTTCGCCGCCGGCGAGGGCGGCCACAGCGACTACTTCAGACCGGGCTCGGTCTCCCTGACCAACCTCGCCCGGATCGTCCTCGGAGACACCGTGGAGGTGACCCGTGCCTGAGACCCACCGCACCCGGGGCGGCGTACGCGACGGCATAAGCCACGGCGCGGACGGCATACGCAGGGCCGCCGACCGGATCGACGCGGCGACACCCCCCGAGCGGGACCGTGCCGTCGACGCCCTGCGCGCCTTCGCGATCCTCGGCGTCGTCCTCGGCCACTGGCTGGTGACGGCCCTCGTCGCCGACGGTGGCGCCCTGCACACCGCGAGCCCGCTGCAGCAGATGCCCTGGCTGGCCCCGATCTCCTGGGCCTTCCAGACCCTGGCCGTGTTCTTCCTGGTGGGCGGCCATGTGGCGACACGCGGCTACACCTCGGCACGGGCCCGCGGGACGACGTACGGACAGTGGCTGACGAGCCGTCTTTCGCGGCTCTTCAAGCCGGTGGCCGTCCTTCTCGCCCTGTGGACGGTGGCGGCGACGGCCCTGCTGCTGACGGGAGCTCAGTTCGAGACGGTCCGCACGCTGGTCAAACTCGCCCTGTCCCCGATGTGGTTCCTCCTGGTCTTCAGCGCTCTGACGGCGGCGACCCCGCTGCTGCTGCGGCTCCACCCGCTGTGGCCGCTGGCCGTCGTCCTGCACGTGGACATCGTGCGCTTCGGGCTCGGCGGCCCGGACTGGCTCGGCTGGGTGAACCTGGCGGCCGGCTGGCTGGTGCCGTACACCCTGGGAGCCGCGTGGACGCGGGGCGAGCTGGAGGGGCGGCGCGTCGGATGGCTGCTGTTCGGGGGCGGTGCGGTGGTGACCGCGGTGCTCGTCGGGTGGGCGGGATATCCGGCGTCGATGGTCGGGGTGCCGGGCGCCTCCGTCTCCAACCTGAACCCGCCGACGCTGGCCGCCGTCACCTTCGGGCTGGCCCAGTGCGGCCTCGCTCTGCTGCTGCGCGACCGGTTGCGCCGGGGTATGCGACGTCCTCCGGTCTGGGCGGCGGTGGCGTTCGTCAACCTCTCCGCGATGACGATCTTCCTCTGGCATCAGACGGCGCTGATGGCCACCACGGCCACCGGCCTCGCCGCGGGCCCGGCTGCCCGGCCTGCACACCGTCCCCGACGGACTGGGCTGGGTGGCGGCCCGGTTGGCCTGGCTCCCGGTGTTCGTCCTCGCCCTGGCGGTGTGTTGGTCGGCCTTCCGGTCCTTCGAGCAGGGGCCGCGCAGGGTCGGCGGCCGTCCGTCACGAGTGATCCGTGTCCACCGCCGTACGGAGGCGGCCGCAGCGAAGGAGGCGCGTCGTGCCTAGGGTGGTCGGCGTGAGGGGTACGGGGGTTCAACAGATGGTCGTGGGGCGTCTTCTGCGCTGGCTGCGGGTGCTGCGCACCGACCTGTGCACGCTGCGGGTCGATCCGCTGCCTCCGTCGGTGTGGCTGCGGTGGTTGCCGCACGGTGTGGTGTGCATGGTGGCCTTCGGGGTCACGGTCGGCGCCGTGGGGGAACTCTCGGACAACGGCGGGGTGGGGCTCACGCTCGCCTTCGCGATCGGTCTCGCACAGGGCTTCGCCGTCGTGTTCGCACTGTGGCGGCCCGTCCCGGCGTGGTGGTTCTCGACCATCGCCATGGTGGTCGGCGCCATCGAGGTGCGCCGCCAGCTGCTGGCCGGCGGCGCGCACGACTTCACCTGGCCCTGGAGTTCCGCCGGACTCATCGGGCACATGGCCGTGCTGCTGCTGCTCGCCCTGCGGGTGCCCACGCGCGTGGCCGTCGAGGCGCTGGCGGTGACCCTGCTTCTCACGTACCTCATCGAGGGCGTGCTGGGCGCGGCCGACTTCCAGCCCACCGGGGTGCTCGCAGTCATCCTGTTCACCGTGGTGGTGGTGCTCGGCACCGCCCTGCGCGGCCGACGGGAGGCCAGCACGGCGCTCGTCGAGCAGACCACCCTCACCGCCGAGGAGCGGGCCCGCCGCACCCTGCTGGAGGAGCGCAGCCGTATCGCGCGCGAACTGCACGACGTCGTCGCCCACCACATGTCCGTCATCTCGATCCAGGCCCAGGTCGCCCCGCACCTCGTCGAGAACCCGTCCGCGGAACTCCAGGAGAACCTCGACGGCATCCGGCAGAACGCGCTGGAGGCGCTGACCGAACTGCGCCGGGTCCTGGGCGTGCTGCGGGCCGAGCACCCCGAGACGCCGGAGCAGTCAGCCGACCCCGCCACCGGCACCGCGCCGCACGCCCCGCAGCCCACCCTCGACCGGCTCGACGCGCTGGTGGAGAACACCCGGGCGGCCGGAACGGCCGTCGAGGTCGACGTGCGAGGTGCCCGGCGGCCGCTGCCGCCCGGCGTGGACCTGTCGGCGTACCGGATCGTGCAGGAGGCGCTGAGCAACGTCCTGCGCCACGCGCCCGGCGCGACCGCCTCCGTAGCGCTCGTCCACTACGTGCACGGGGTGGACGTGCGGGTCGTCAACTCACGGCCCACCCGCAGCGTGCCGTCCTCCCCGGGCGCGGGGCACGGCCTGCTCGGCATGCGGGAGCGGGCCGCGATGCTCGGCGGCACCCTGCGCGCCGGCCCCCGGCCCGACGGCGGCTACGAGGTGGCCGCGTATCTTCCGACGGCACCCCCGGGCGTGCCCGCCCAGCTCACCGACCCGAAGGACGACACCGCATGACGAGTGGCACGAGCGACAGCATCCGCGTACTGATCGCCGACGACCAGCAGATGGTCCGGCAGGGCTTCAGCGTGCTGCTGGGCGCGCAGCCCGGCATCGAGGTGATCGGGCAGGCGGTCGACGGGCTCGACGCGATCGCCAAGGTCACCGAACTCGTCCCGGACGTGGTCCTGATGGACATCCGGATGCCTGAGCTGGGCGGCATCGAGGCCACCCGCCGCATCACGGGTGAGCGCCCGGAGATCAGGGTCCTGGTGCTGACCACCTTCGACCTCGACGAGTACGTCTACGAGGCGCTGCGGGCCGGCGCGTCCGGGTTCCTGCTGAAGGACGCCTCCGCGGAGCAGCTCGCCGAGGCCGTGCGGGTGGTGGCGGCCGGGGACGCCCTGCTCGCGCCCGGCATCACCCGGCGGCTGCTCGCCGAGTTCTCCCGCCTGGACAACCGGCCCCGCTCCCCGCTCAAGAGCCGGGTCGGCGAGCTGACCGAGCGGGAGACGGAGGTCCTCGCCCTGATCGCGCAGGGCCTGTCGAACGCGGAGATCGCCGGCCGGCTCGTGGTGGCCGAGCAGACGGTGAAGACCCACGTGGGCCGCATCCTGGTGAAACTGGGCCTCAGGGACCGTACGCAGGCGGCGGTGTTCGCGTACGAGTCGGGGCTGGTGCGGCCGTCGGGCTACTGATCGGCCGCCCTCCGGTACCCGTAGTACCTGAGAGGGACGCCGAAGGACCCGTCTCGTTGGTGACGACGGTGACCGCCGCCCGCGCCTACCTTTCTGACTGTGACCGAGACGACCGAGACATACATGACACCCCCGCACGGCGACAGCGGCGAGTTCGACGCGTACCAGCCCCGCAGCCCGGAGTTCAGGGCCGCCGTGGACGCCCTGCGTGGCCTGCGGCACGACTTGATCAGCGATGCCTTCGCCTATCGCCCGCTGCCCCCGATGCGCGTCGACAGGGGGCTCTCCCGCAGGTTGCCCGGCCGAGCGCGGGAGTACGTGGCCTGGACACCGCACGTGCTGATCACCGCGGCCGGCCTGCTCGCGATGCTCATCGGCTCGGCCAACAGTGACACCGGCGAGGTCACCAGTCTCTTCGTCGGCGTGCTCGCCCTGGCCCCGGTACTGCTGACCATGGTGCGGCCGGTCCTGGCCTTCTGGGTCTCGATGGGCGCGACTGCGGCCACCTACGCGGTGGCTTTCACCGCCTGGGACGAGTGGCCCTGGCTGGACGGCAGCTTCGCCTGCCACCTCATGGTGCTCACGCTGGTTGCCATACGCACCAGGCCGCGCACAGCGGCGTGGATGTGGCTGCTGACCGGGGTCTACGGCCTGGTGTGGGAGGGAGCCTTCAGCGGCGGGCACTACAACAGCTCCGACACGGTGCAGCTGCTGTTCGTCTCCGCCCTGTCCCTGCTCGCCGTCAGCGTCTGGCACATACGCCGTGACGCCCAGGAGACGGTGACCGCCCAGCAGACGGTGACCGCGCACGAGCGCTCCCGCCGCACGCTCCTGGAGGAGCGCACGACCATCGCCCGCGAGCTGCACGACGTGGTCGCCCACCACATGTCGGTCGTCGCCATCCAGGCGGAGGCCGCGCCCTACCGGGTGGAGAACCCGCCCCCGGAGCTGGAGAAGGCGTTCGCCACCATCCGGGAGAACGCGGTGGCGGCCCTGACCGAGCTGCGCCGGGTCCTCGGAGTGGTCCGCGCCGAGGACTACGTAGCACCGGACGCCCCGCAGCCCACCCTCGCCGACCTGGACGCACTGCTCGACAATGTGCGGGAGGCGGGTCTGAGCGTCGACAAGGCGGTCACCGGGGCGGTGCGCGAACTCCCGCAGGGCGTCGAGCTGTCGGCGTACCGGATCGTCCAGGAGGCACTGAGCAACACCCTGCGCCATGCCCCCGGGGCGAGCGCACGGGTCGAGATCGGATACGTCCTCGGCGGTCTGGGCCTGCGCATAGTCAACGGCCCGCGGCCCGAGCTGTCGCTGCTGAAGCCCTCGCCCGGAGCGGGCCACGGCATCACCGGCATGCGGGAGCGGGTCTCCATGCTGAACGGCGAGATGACGGCGGGTGTCACGGACGAGGGAGGGTACGAGGTGGCGGTGTTCCTCCCTGTGCCGCTCAGGGACGAGGGTGAGGCATGACGATCCGGGTCCTGGTCGCGGACGACCAGATGATGGTCCGCGAGGGCTTCTCGGTGCTGCTGAACGCGATGCCGGGCATCGAGGTGGTCGGCGAGGCCGTCAACGGCCGCGAGGCGGTCGACCGGGTCCGTGAACTCGCCCCCGACGTGGTCCTGATGGACATCCGGATGCCGGAGCTGAACGGCATCGAGGCGACCAGGGAGATCGTCGCGGCGGACGGCACGGCGAAGGTCCTGGTCCTGACCACCTTCGACCTTGACGAGTACGTCTACCAGGCCCTGCGTGCGGGAGCCTCGGGCTTCCTCCTCAAGGACGCCTCGGCCGGTCAACTCGCCGAGGGGGTGAGGGTGGTGGCCTCCGGCGAGGCACTCCTCGCACCCTCGATCACCAGGCGCCTGATCACGGAGTTCTCCAAACTCTCCGAGTCCCCGCGCCTCATGACTTTGGCGCACTCGGCCTACGGCGATCTCACCGACCGCGAGACCGAGGTCCTGATTCTGATCGCGCAGGGCCTGTCGAACTCGGAGATGGCCGAGCGGCTGATGGTCGCCGAGTCGACGATCAAGACCCACGTCAGCCGCATCCTGGTGAAGCTGGGCCTCAGGGACCGTACGCAGGCGGCGGTGTTCGCGTACGAGGCGCGGCTGGTGACGCCGGGGTGACGAGGGCGGCCGGCACCGCCGCGTCAGAAATCGGTGCCACCCCCGGCGAAGCGCACGGGTGACACGAGCGCGATGCGGATCAGGCCGGGCTCTGGAGGCGGACGTCCGTGCCTTCGAGGCGGGTCGTATAGACCTTCATGCCTCCGACCGCACTTTGTGCTCGCCGGCCGAGTGTCGGGTTCTTCTCCAGTTCGGCTCGCAATGCCTCGACGGCCTCGAGTGTTCCGCGGCCGATGGCGAGGCAGCGGGCGTGGGCCTCACGGGTGATCTCGGCGACGACCGGCTGCTGGTGGTCGCTCACCGATCGTTGCCCCGAGCGGTACGGATTAAAAAGGAGCTGTGATGCACTGGCGTAAGTCCACGTACTCCGGCGGCGGCGACGGCGACACCTGCGTCGAGATCGCGGAGGCGGGCCCCCGAATAGCCGTCCGCGACTCCAAGGCCCCCGCCCGGGCCGCCCTCTCCTTCTCGGCCCCCGCCTTCACCGCCCTCGTCGACCACCTGAAAGAACACCCCTGGTCAGAAGCACGTCTCCCGGGCTAGCGTCCCCGCATGGCAGCCTTCGATCCCTGGGACCCGGCGTTTCTCGCCGACCCCTACCCCGCCTACGCCGAGCTCCGCGCCAACGGCCGTGTGCAGTACTACGAGCCCACGAACCAGTGGCTCGTCCCTCACCACGCGGACGTCTCCGCGCTGCTCAGGGAGCGCAGGCTCGGGCGGACGTATCAGCACCGGTTCACGCACGAGGACTTCGGGCGGACCGCGCCGCCCGCCGCGCACGAGCCGTTCCACACGCTCAACGACCACGGGATGCTCGACCTGGAGCCGCCGGACCACACCCGGATCCGGCGCCTGGTGTCGAAGGCGTTCACGCCGCGCACGGTCGAGCAGCTGAGGCCGTATGTGACCAAGCTGGCCGGTGAGCTGGTGGACCGGCTCGTCGCGGAGGGCGGCGGTGATCTGCTCACCGATGTCGCCGAGCCCCTGCCCGTCGCGGTGATCGCGGAGATGCTGGGGATCCCGGAGGCGGACCGGGCTCCGCTCAGGCCCTGGTCGGCCGACATCTGCGGGATGTACGAGCTCAACCCGCCGGAGGACGTGGCCGCCAGAGCGGTACGGGCGTCGGTCGAGTTCTCCGACTACCTCCGCGACCTGATCGCCGAGCGCCGCAAGAACCCCGGCGACGACCTCATCTCCGGGCTCATCGCCGCGCACGACGAGGGCGACCGGCTCACCGAGCAGGAGATGATCTCCACCTGCGTCCTGCTGCTCAACGCCGGCCACGAGGCCACCGTGAACGCCACGGTCAACGGCTGGTGGGCGCTGTTCCGCAACCCTGACCAGCTCGCCGAACTGCGCGCGGACCACTCCCTCGTCCCGCGGGCCGTCGAAGAGCTCATGCGCTACGACACCCCGCTCCAGCTCTTCGAACGCTGGGTCCTGGACGAGATCGAGATCGACGGGACGACCATCCCGCGCGGCGCCGAGATCGCCCTGCTCTTCGGCTCCGCCAACCATGACCCGGCCACTTTCCCGAACCCCGAGCGCCTTGACCTCACCCGCACGGACAACCCGCACATCTCCTTCAGCGCCGGCATCCACTACTGCATCGGCGCACCCCTGGCCCGTATCGAACTGGCCGCCTCCATGACGGCCGTACTGGAGAAGGCCCCGACGCTGAGCCTGGCGGCGGAGCCGCAGAGGAAGCCGAACTTCGTGATCCGGGGGTTGGAAGGGCTGAACGTGGAAGTGAGGTGATCACCCGTTCGGATGATCACTCGGAGATCCGGCCCACGTCGGCCGACGGATCGCCACACTGGCCATGACCCGAGAGGGGGTGCACGATGACGGTTATGGCAGAGCGCACGTCGCAGACGTCCCAGATGTCGGTGGAGGAGTTCGAGAGGATCGCCGAGTTCGCGGCCAAGGAGACCGACGACGCCGTCAGGTTCGAGTTCATCAACGGGCGGATCGGGGTCAAGAAGGTGGCCGACGGGGACCACGACACCATCGTGATGTGGCTGGCGCGAAGGTGTATGCGGACGAGGCCCGATCTCGATCTGTATCAGGGCCGCGGCCTGCACGTAGAGAGGTATCGCGACGGCCGGGCGCGTCCTGATGCGACTCTCGTGCCAGAAGCGCACTTCGCCGGTCATGGCGAGTGGGCGGAACCTGATGGAGTGCTCATGGTTGTCGAGGTCACGTCTTACGACTCCGACACCGACCAACGAGATCGTCAGGCGAAGCCTGTTGCGTACGGGGCTGCGGGCATTCCCCTTTACCTATTGATCGACCGCGACGCCTGCACGGTCACGCTGTACGGCGATCCAGATCCTGATGTCGGGTACCGCAGTAGCCGCAAGGAGCCTTTCGGGGCCAAGCTCCTGCTCCCCGAGCCCCTCGGAATCGAACTCGACACCGAGGAACTGAAGCAGTACGTCGATTGACCGCCCCTCGCTCAGCGCGCATTCCGTCGCCGTTCCCGCAGCCGGGCCGACACGGTGAAGGCGAGCAGGGGCAGAAACGCTCCCCCGAGGATCACGAACGGCAGCTCCGTCAGCAGGACCGTGAAGTCCATGCCCTCGTTCTCGAAGCCGCCGCCCAGGTGGCGCTGGGTGCGGGACATGGACAGCCACAGCAGCGGGGCCGCGGTCGCCCCCGCCGCCGACAGCGCACAGCCCCCGCAGGTCACTCCGTCCACATGCCGTTTCATGTCTGAAGGGACGTGCGTTCCCGGACCTGCGGTTCAGGTCGTCAGGTCGCGTCGTCGCAGCCCCGCCAAGCCCCCGGTCACCAGGACCGCCGCAAGAACGAGCAGCACCAGCACCGGCCCCCACTCCATCCCCCCGCCCGGCAGCTTCGGCAGGTGGCCGAAGGGGGACAGGTCCAGGACCGTTCGCGGGACGTCGAGGGCCGGGCCGACCCAGCCGATCAGCAGCACCGCCCCGGCGACCCCCCAGGCCAGGGGAGCGACGCGCGGGGCCAGGCCGTACAGCAGGACCGCCAGTCCGCCGACCACCCACACCGCGGCCACCTGCACCAGGCACGCGCCCAGGACGGGGCCGACCTCCTTGCCGTAGCCCACGGCGAAGCCGAGACCCGCGAGCAGCATGATGAGCGCCGAGCCTCCGAAGGCGATCACCAGGTGGCCGGAGGCCCATCGCAGGCGGCCCACCGCGTTCGCCAGCACCGGTTCCGCCCGCATCGACGTCTCCTCGCCGTGCAGCCGCAGCACCGACGCGACCACGTACAGCGCGGCCACCAGCCCCAGCATCCCGGTCATCGAGGCGAGGAAGGCGTCCGTGATCCCGGACTGTCCGCCCATCCGCTCGAAGATCTCGCGCGCCTTGTCGTTGTCGCCCACCAGGTCGGCCACGCCGTCCGTCAGCCCGCCGTAGACCACCCCGGCCACGAAGAAGCCGATCGACCAGCCGAGCACACCGCCCCGCTGCAGCCGCCAGGCCAGGGCGCCCGCCGTGCCCAGGCGGCCGACAGGGGGTCCGGGGCGCGTCGGCACGAAGCTCATGCCCACGTCCCTGCGGCCCGCCAGGACGTAGGCCAGCGCGCCCTGACCCGCCACCGCCGCCGCGAACAGCGCCAGCACCCACCAGCGTTCGCCCGCGAAGGGGCGCAACTGCGACAGCCAACCGAGCGGCGACAGCCAGGTCAGGACGGACGACCCGTCGGTGGCCGCCGAGTCCCCCGCCGCCCGCAGCGCGAAGGCCACGCCCAACACTCCCGCCGTCAGGCCCCGCGCCAGCCGCGCGCTCTCCGTCAACTGGGCGACGATCGCGGCCATCGTGGCGAAGAGCATGCCCACGGCGGCAAGGCCCAGGCCGAACGCCAGCGCGCCCAGCACTCCCTGGCCCGCCAGACCCGCTGTCACCAGCAGGGCCAGCACACCGCTCGCCACCGCCGCCGCCAGCAGCGCGGCCGTCAGTGAGGCGCGGCGGCCCACCACGCCGGAGGCGATCAGCTCCTGCCGGCCGGTCTCCTCCTCGTCACGGGTGTGGCGTACGACGACCAGGAGACCGGTGACGGCGGCGAGCGCCCCCGCGTAGACGCCGACGCGCCAGGCGGTGAGGGCGCCGAGCGAGTCGTCGAAGACGGGGCCGATCAGCGCGCGGAAGGAGGAGTTGGTGGCCACCTGGTGCAGCAGGTCGGCACGCTCGGCCCCGGTGCCGTACATCCCCTTGAGGGTGTTCGGCATGGACAGGATCATCAGGGTGTTCACCGCCACCCACACCGGGATCATCAGCCGGTCGCGGCGCAGGTTGAAGCGGAGCAGGACGCCCGTGCCCACCAGGGAGGTCATGACGTCTCCTCCTCGTTCTGGTAGTGCCGCAGGAACAGTTCCTCCAGCGTCGGCGGCGTCGACGTCAGCGAGCGCACTCCGGACTCGCTCAACTGCCTCAGCACCGCGTCAAGTTGCTCGGTGTCCACCTGAAGCCGGACCCGATGGCCCTGGACGTCGAGGTCGTGGACGCCCGGCAGATGTGCCAACCCGTTGGGGGCGCCCGCGAGTTCGGCCGTGACGCTGGTGCGGGTCAGGTGGCGCAGGTCGGCGAGGGAGCCCGTCTCGACCGTGCGGCCGCGCCTGATGATGCTCACCCGGTCGCACAACTCCTCGACCTCGCTGAGGATGTGGGACGACAGCAGGACCGTACGGCCGCGCTCCCGCTCCTCCTCGACACAGCGCTGGAAGACCTCCTCCATCAGCGGGTCCAGGCCCGATGTCGGCTCGTCCAGGATCAGCAGGTCCACGTCCGAGGCGAACGCGGCGACCAGGGCGACCTTCTGGCGGTTGCCCTTCGAATAGGTGCGGCCCTTCTTGGTGGGGTCCAGCTCGAAGCGTTCGATCAGCTCGGCTCGCCGGTCACGATCCAGTCCGCCGCGCAGACGGCCGTAGAGGTCGATGACCTCGCCGCCGGAGAGGTTGCGCCAGAGCGTCACGTCCCCGGGGACGTAGGCGATCCGGCGGTGCACCTCGACCGCGTCGGCCCACGGGTCGCGGCCGAGCACCTGCGCGGCGCCGGAGTCGGCGCGCAGCAGGCCGAGCAGGACGCGGATGGCGGTGGACTTGCCGGCGCCGTTGGGACCGAGGAAGCCGTGCACCTCGCCGGTCTCGACGTCCAGGTCGAGGCCGTCGAGGGCGTGGGTCTTCCCGAACGACTTGTGGAGTCCGGAGACGGTGATTGCCTTCGTCATGCTTCAGAACGTACGCTTCCTTCAGAATTTTGTGAAGATAAGGAAGCGCATGAAGTCCCGTTAGGGTGGTGACCATGACGGATGCGGTGGAGCGGGACCCCGAGGTGGTCTCACGGTTCGTGGAGCGGTTCGCGGCGCAGCTCGTCGAGGCGGGGCTGCCGCGTATGCCGGCGCGGGTCTTCTCCGCGCTGCTCGCGTCCGACAGCGGTGCTCTGACCTCCGCGGAGCTGGGCGGGCAGCTTCAGGTCAGCCCCGCGGCCGTCTCGGGGGCGGTGCGCTACCTGGCGCAGGTGCACATGCTGTCGCGCGAGCGGGAGCCCGGCTCACGACGGGAGCGGTACCGGGTCCACGCCGACCAGTGGTACCAGGCGATCACCAACCGCGAGGCGATCATCAAACGCTGGGAGGACGCCCTGCGCGAGGGGGTGGCCGGCCTGGGCGCCGAGACTCCGGCGGGACACAGGCTGGCCGAGACCCTCGCGTTCTTCGAGTTCATCGAGAAGGACGTGGCGGAGATGATGGAACGCTGGAAGTCCCACCGTGCCAGGCTCTTCGGGGCCTAACGCTCCTTCGTCTCCTCCAGCACCGTCCGCCCCAGCAGCAGGTACCGCTCGGGCGACCGCCGCTTCAGGTACTGCGCGTACCCGATGCCCAGCGCCGCGACGGCCGCCACCAGCCACGGCGTGGCCTTCAGCACCAGCGAACCGGACTCCGTGCCGGCCGCCGCGCTCATGTTGGAGACCAGCAGGACGACCACGGCGAGCATGGCGATGCCGCCGATCAGCGGGGCCGTGAGGGTCCGGAACCAGTGGCGGCTCTCCGGGTGGTGCTTGCGGAAGTACGCCAGCACCGCGAAGGAGCACACGGCCTGCACGATCAGGATCGCCATGGTGCCGAGGATGGCGAGCAGGACGTACGTGCCGCTGTACGGGTCCTTGCCCGCCGCCCAGAACGCCAGCAGGAGTACGGCGGTCACGACCGTCTGCACCAGGCCCGCGACGTGCGGAGAGCCGTGCCGGGGGTGGGTGCGGCCGACCGTGTTCTTCAGTACGGGCAGGACACCCTCGCGGCCCAGCGCGTACATGTAGCGGGCGGCGCAGTTGTGGAAGGCCATGCCGCAGGCCAGCGAGCCGGTGATCATCAGCCACTGCATGACGTCGACCGCCCAGTGGCCGACGTACTGCTCGGTGGGGCCGAAGAAGAGCTGGAGGGGGTTGGCGGTGGCGACCTCGACTGCCTTGGACTCGCCGGTGCCCGAGATGGCCATCCAGGAGACGAAGACGTAGAAGACGCCGACGCCCAGGACGGAGATCATCGTCGCCTTGGGGATGATCTTCTTCGGGTTGCGGGACTCCTCGCCGTACATCGCCGTCGATTCGAAGCCGACCCACGACCAGAAGGCGAAGAAGAGACCGAGGCCGGCCGACGTGCCCTTGAAGGCGTTGACCGGGTTGACCGGGTCGAGGCTGAAACCGTCCGGGCCGCCGCCGTGGAAGGCGACCGAGACCGCCATCGCGGCGAGGATCGTCACCTCGGTGGCCAGGAGTACGACGAGGAGCTTCTCGGCGACCGAGACACCGAACCAGGTGCCCGTCGCGTTGACCGCGAGCATCAGGATCGCGAAGGCCCACCAGGGGATGTGCACGCCGGTCTGGTCCTTCAGCGTGCCCGTCGCGAACGTCGAGAAGATGCCGATGAGCGCCGGTTCGAAGACGACGTACGCGAAGGTGGCGAGCAGTCCCGACGCGAGACCCGCTGTGCGGCCGAGGCCGTAGGAGATGAAGCCGTAGAAGGCGCCGGTCGAGGTGATGTGCTTCGCCATCGAGGTGAAGCCGACGGAAAAGATTGCCAGGACGACCATTGCGACGAGGTAGCTCGCCGGCGCGCCGATGCCGTTGCCCGCCGACACCATGAAGGGCACGTTGCCCGTCATCGCGGTGATCGGCGCGGCGGTCGCCACGGCCATGAAGACCACGCCGAGCAGGCCGATGGCGTTGGGCTTCAGCCGGTGAACCGTGCCTTCCTCGTCCGTCTTCGCCGCCGGGGCGACTCCCTCGTCCACTGCCATCGGGTGGCCCCTCTCCTTGTCCGTCCACTACGTGCCGAACCGGAACTCTGTAGACCAAATGAGTCGAGCAAGGGTCTCGGGGCGTTAAATGTTTGTCAACCAGACCTTTAGAAATCTGACGGCAACACGCGGCTCGTAGCGTCGTCGGCATGAGTTACACGTCCGTTCTCGGCGGTCGACACCACCGCTTCGACACCCTCGCCCGTCTGCTCGCCGCCGCGAGTCCCGAACGCTCCGGCGACCGGCTGGCGGGACTCGCGGCCGCGTCCGAACGGGAGCGGGTGGCCGCGCGCTGGGCGCTGGCGGACGTGCCGCTCGCGGAGTTTCTGGCCGAGCCGCTGATCCCGTACGAGACGGACGACGTGACGCGGCTGATCCTAGACATGCACGACGCGGCGGCCTTCGCCCCGGTGGCGGGGCTGACGGTGGGCGAGTTCCGGGAGTGGCTGCTGTCTCCAGGAGCCGACGCGGGGACGCTGGCCGCCCTCGCGCCCGGGCTGACGCCCGAGATGGTCGCCGCGGTCTCCAAGCTGATGGGCAACGCGGACCTGGTCGCCGTGGCCCGCAAGGTGCGCGTGGTCACCGCGTTCCGCTCGACGATCGGGCTGCCGGGACGGCTGGCGACCCGGCTCCAGCCCAACCATCCGACCGACGACCCGGCGGGCGTGGCGGCGGCCCTCCTCGACGGACTGCTGCTGGGCTCCGGCGACGCGGTGATCGGCATCAACCCGGCGACCGACAGCCCCAAGGCCGTACGGGACCTGCTGGAACTGCTCGACGGGGTGATCCAGAGGTACGCGATCCCCACCCAGTCCTGTGTGCTGTGCCATGTCACGACGAGCGTGGACCTGATGTCCCGGGGCGCCCCGGTGGACCTGGTCTTCCAGTCGATCGCGGGGACACAGGCGGCGAACGCGTCCTTCGGGGTGACGCTGGGGCTGCTCGACGAGGCGTACGAGGCCGCCCTCGCCCTGGAGCGGGGCACGGTCGGCCACAACGTCATGTACTTCGAGACCGGGCAGGGCAGCGCCCTGTCGGCGGGCGCGCACCACGGGGTGGACCAGCAGACGGTGGAGGCCCGGGCGTACGCGGTGGCGCGGCGCTACGACCCGCTGCTCGTGAACACGGTCGTCGGCTTCATCGGCCCGGAGTACCTCTACGACGGCCGGCAGATCCTGCGGGCCGCCCTGGAGGACCACTTCTGCGGCAAACTCCTCGGCCTGCCCATGGGGCTGGACATCTGCTACACCAACCACGCCGACGCGGACGACGACGACATCGCCACGATGCTCACGATGCTCGGCGTGGCCGGAGCCTCCTTCGTGATCTGCACACCGGGCGGCGACGACATCATGCTCAACTACCAGTCCGCCTCGTACCACGACGCGTTGTACCTCCGGGAGGTCCTGGGCCTGCGCCCGGCACCGGAGTTCGAGACCTGGCTCGACTCGATCGGGCTGCTGGACGAGAAGGGCGGGATCCGCGAGACCACCGGAGCGGCCCACCCGCTGACGGCCATCGGGAAGGAGCTGGCGGCATGAGCGAAGTGGCCGTACAGGCAAATGAGTTGTGGTCGTCGCTGCGGCAGCGCACCCAGGCCCGCATCGGCCTCGGCCGCGCCGGTTCCGCCCTCCCCACCCGGCACCGCCTGGAACTGCAGGCGGCGCACGCGGCCGCCCGGGACGCCGTGCACTCGCCGTTCGAGCCCGAGGTGATCGCGGCGGGGCTGGCCGGGACGCCGACGGTACGGGTCCGCAGTTCGGCTCCGGACCGGCTCACCTACCTCCAGCGACCGGACCTGGGACGCCGCCTCGACCCCACGGACCGGGCCCATCTGCCCATGGGGGAGTGGGACGCGGTCTTCGTGGTCGCCGACGGGCTGTCCAGCCGGGCGGTGCACGAGCACGCGGCGGCTGTGGTCCGGGAGACGGCGGCCCGCCTCGAGGACTGGCACCTCGCTCCCGTCGTCCTCGCCGAACAGGCCCGCGTGGCCCTCGGCGACGACGTCGCGCAGGCGATGGGCGCCGCGATGGTCGTCGTCCTGGTCGGTGAACGGCCCGGTATGTCGGCGGCGGACTCCCTGGGCGCGTATCTGACGTACCGGCCGACCCCGGGCGTGACGACGGACGCCGACCGCAACTGCCTGTCCAACATCCGCCCTCCGCTGGGCCTGTCGTACGCGGGGGCGGCGGGAAAGCTGGCGGGGCTGATGACCAGGGCCCGGGAGCTGGGCCTGACCGGGGTGGACCTCAAGGACGAGACGGACGCACTGCCGGGGTAGCCCCGACCAGGACGGGGATACATGGCTCCCCCTGGCTCCCCCCTCACCGTCCCGGCAACACCAACCCCAACGCCCCCTCCCGCACGGTCCACGTCCGTCTCCGGACCGGTCCCGCCACCCCCGCGTCCGCCCGGTACCGGAAATCCGCCCCGGTGACGGTCACCGTCCTGCCGGTGGCCAGCAGCGGGGACGCCTCCGCGCCCACCGACAGCCGGCGTACCTCCACCGAGGCCAGGCCGTCGCCGGAGCCGGGGGTCACCGAGACCGCCTCCAGGGGCTGGTCCAGGTCCACCAGCGTGACCCCGTCGACCTCCACCCGCAGCCGCGAGGGCCCGGGAAGGGCGGGCGCGGTCTCCCGGGCGGGACGGGCCGGTACCAGGGTCCGTACGAGGGACTGGCAGGTCCGCAGCCAGGGCCGCGCGGCCTCCCCGGGCTCCTCCCGGCCGACCAGCGCGGGTATCCGCAGTGCGCCGAGGACCACCCCGTCGCTGTCGTCCACCAGCATGTCCAGCCGCCGCTCGGTCCCGTCCAGGACCGCCCGAGCGGCCGCCACCGCTCCCGTCGGCACCCCGAGGGCGTGGGCGACACCGAGCATCGGCCCCACCGGCACCACCGACAGCACACATTCGGCCAGCTCCCGCTGCCGGTGCAGCAGCACCACCGCCCGCATCAGCGCACGGTCGTCGCCGACGACCACCGGCCGCCGCGAGCCGCGGCGTGCCAGCGCCCGGGCGAACTCCTCGGGCCCCTCCGGCAGACACACCTTCGTCGCCGCACCCGCGCTGAGCACGTCTTTCACGATTCGTACGGACTCGCCGTCCGTCTGCCGGGCGACCGGGTCGATCACCACCAGCAGGTGATCGGAAGTCGTGGAAGTCGCCACCTCGGCCATGCCTCGCTTCCTCGGGTAGCATCTTTGTGCAAGAGCCCCTTGCGCTATTGCGCCAGGGGCTTCGTCTATTCCGGGGCATCCGGGTCCGACGGGCAGCGGCCGACGACGGCCGTGGTGCACGCGACGGAGGAACCGTACGCGTACGCCCCCGACCTTGGACATGCCCCGCCCGGAAGGGGTGTACGCGCGTGCCCGCACTTGTGCTGCTCGGTGCTCAGTGGGGTGACGAAGGCAAGGGAAAGGCAACCGACCTGCTCGGTGGCTCGGTGGACTATGTGGTGCGCTACCAGGGCGGCAACAACGCCGGCCACACGGTAGTCGTGGGCGATCAGAAGTACGCCCTCCACCTCCTCCCTTCCGGAATCCTGTCTCCGGGGTGCACCCCGGTCATCGGCAACGGTGTCGTCGTCGATCCGTCGGTCCTGTTCTCCGAGCTGAACGGACTGAACGACCGCGGCGTCGACACCTCCAAGCTCCTGATCAGCGGCAACGCCCACATCATCACGCCCTACAACGTCACCGTCGACAAGGTGACGGAACGCTTCCTCGGAAAGCGCAAGATCGGCACGACGGGGCGCGGCATCGGACCGACCTACGCCGACAAGATCAACCGCGTGGGCATCCGCATCCAGGACCTGTACGACGAGTCGATCCTGACCCAGAAGGTCGAGGCGGCCCTCGACGGCAAGAACCAGCTCCTGACCAAGGTCTTCAATCGCCGGGCCATCGAGGTCGGCCAGGTCGTCGAGGAACTGCTGAGCTACGCGGACCGGCTCAAGCCCTACGTCGCCGACACGGTCCTGGTCCTCAACCAGGCCCTGGAGCAGGACAAGGTCGTCCTGTTCGAGGGCGGCCAGGGCACGCTCCTGGACATCGACCACGGCACCTACCCCTTCGTCACCTCCAGCAACCCCACCGCGGGCGGTGCCTGCACGGGTGCGGGCGTCGGCCCCACGAAGATCAGCCGGGTCATCGGCATCCTCAAGGCCTACACGACCCGGGTCGGCTCGGGCCCGTTCCCGACCGAACTGTTCGACGAGGACGGCGAGGCGCTGCGCCGCATCGGCGGTGAGCGGGGTGTCACCACCGGCCGTGACCGTCGCTGCGGCTGGTTCGACGCGGTGATCGCCCGGTACGCGACCCGCGTCAACGGCCTCACCGACTTCTTCCTCACCAAGCTCGACGTCCTCACCGGCTGGGAACAGATCCCGGTCTGCGTGGCGTACGAGATCGACGGCCGCCGCGTCGAGGAACTCCCCTACTCCCAGACCGACTTCCACCACGCGAAGCCGGTCTATGAGTACCTCCCGGGCTGGAGCGAGGACATCACCAAGGCGAAGTCCTTCTCCGACCTCCCGAAGAACGCCCAGGACTACGTGAAGGCGCTGGAGGAGATGTCCGGCGCCCCGATCTCCGCGATCGGCGTGGGCCCGGGCCGGGACGAGACGATCGAGATCAACTCGTTCCTGTAATTCCCTTTTGTTCGTCAGCTGTTGGGCCGGTCATGGACTTCCTTGACCGGCCCATGGCTTGCTCCTGGTTCCGCGTGCAACCGGCGGGACGGGACTATCTACGCGGGTAGTTCCGTCTCTCCTCCCTCCCTCTTCCAGGAGCCCTGCCATGCCCGTCAGTCCCCTGAACCGTCGCGCGTTCGTGAAGAAGTCAGCGGTCACCGGTGCGGCCGTGGCCGTCGCGGGGACGGCGGGAGCTCCCGCCGCCCAGGCCGCCGAGCGCGAGCCGGTGAAGAAGAACCGCACCTGGTCGTTCTCCGTCCTCGGCACCACCGACCTGCACAGCCACGTCTTCGACTGGGACTACTACCTGGACAAGGCCTACTCCGACAGCAAGGGCAACTCCGTCGGTGTCGCCCGGGTCGCCACGCTCATCAAGCAGCAGCGCGCGGCCAAGGGCGAGGAGCACGTGCTGCTCGTCGACGCCGGCGACATCATCCAGGGCACCTCACTGGCGTACTACTTCGCGCGCGTGCAGCCCATCACCGACGAGGGCGCGCCGAAGCACCCGATGGCCGTCGCCATGAATTACATGCGCTACGACGCCGCCGCCCTCGGCAACCACGAGTTCAACTACGGCATCGAAGTGCTCAGGAAGTTCGAGAGCCAGTGCCGCTTCCCGCTGCTTGCCGCCAACGCCCTGGACGCGAAGACGCTGAAGCCCGCCTTCCAGCCGTACACCGTGAAGCGGATCTGTGTGCCGGGCGCCCCCGACATCAAGGTCGGCATCCTCGGCCTCACCAATCCCGGAATCGCCCTGTGGGACAAGGACAACGTCAGCGGGAAGATGGTCTTCCCCGGCCTGGTCGAGCAGGCGAAGAAGTACGTGCCCCGGCTGCGCGCGCTCGGCTGTGACGTGGTCTTCCTGACCGACCACTCGGGGCTCGACGGTTCCTCGTCGTACGGCGACGAACTGCCGTACGTCGAGAACGCCTCGAACCTCGTCGCCCAGCAGGTCCCCGGCATCGACGCGATCCTCGTCGGTCACACCCACGTCGAGGTGCCGTCGTACACGGTCAAGAACGAGGAGACCGGCGAGGACGTGCTGCTGTCCGAGCCGTACTGCTGGGGCTACCGGCTCAGCGTCTTCGACTTCGAGCTGGAACTCGTGCGCGGGCAGTGGAAGGTGACCAGGAAGACCGCCCAGACCCTGAACCCCAACACGGTCGACGAGGACCCGGAGATCAAGAAGCTCCTGGAGGCCGACCACGAGCTGGTCGTGAAGTACGTCAACACGCCCGTCGGCACCTGCACCGAGGACCTCTCCGCGGCGGACTCCTGCTGGCAGGACGTCCCCATCATGGACTTCATCCACCAGGTCCAGACGGACACCGTCAAGGCGGGCCTGTCGGCATCCGACGCGGCCCTCCCGCTGATCTCGGTCGCCGCCCCCTTCTCCCGCACCGCCGACATCCCCGCGGGCAGCGTCACCATCAAGGACATCGCCGGGCTCTACATCTACGACAACACCCTCTACGGCAAGAAGCTCACCGGCGCCCAGCTGAGGGACTACCTGGAGTACGCGGCGAAGTACTACCACCAGGTGCCGGCGGGCACGGCCGTGGACACCTCGACGCTGACCAACGCCAACAGCTTCTGGGACTACATGTACGACACCGCCGCAGGCGTCTCGTACGACATCGACATCGCGCAGCCGGAGGGCTCGCGGATCAAGAACCTGGCCTGCAACGGGACTCCGGTCACCGACGACCAGGTCTTCGTCGTCGCCGTCAACAACTACCGCGCCAACGGCGGCTCCGGCTACCCGCACATCGCCGCCGCGGACATCGCCTACAGCTCCACCAACGAGATCCGCCAGCTGATGATCGACTACGTGACCTCGAAGGCCACGCTGGACCCGAAGGACTTCGCGGTCACCAACTGGCAGCTGACCCAGGACGGTACGCCCGTGTTCTGACGGGACTCCGGTCGGCGGGCCGGAGTCTGCGGAGGCGTACTCCTTGACGTGGCCCTTGATACCGGGGCCCGAGATGCCGTGGTGGGCCGGTGTAAGGGTGGTTCAGGCGTGGGGGCGCAGGCGGTGGCCGGAGACCTTCTGGTACGCCGCCCCGAGCACCGCCGCGTTCACCACGGCCCCGACGACGATCCCGGCCCAAGCCAGTGCGCCCGGCAGCATCACGAACAGCAGCGAGGCCGGGGCCGTGACCAGGAACGCCCAGACCCCGGCGAGGCTCGCGTCGGCGTGCTCGACGAACAGCGCGTCCACACCGACCCAGCCGACGACGGCGGCCACGACGAGCAGGTAGCCGAGAGCGAGCGGGTTGAGGAAGTAGCGCGAGCCGTTCATGTGGACCCCCAGGTATCGGTCGGTGCGTCTGTGGTCCCCACGATGCCCGGCCCCCGCGACCACCGCCTGAGTCGCGGTACTCAACTCTTCGCGGGACGTACCTAGGCCCTCGGGAACTCCCCCGCGTGCGCTCGCGCCCACTGGGCGAACGTCCGCGCCGGCCGCCCCAGCACCTTCTCGACCGTCGGCAGCACCTCCGAGCCCCGGTCGCCGTCCAGGGTGCGCCGCATGATGGCGTCGACGACCTCGGGAGGGAAGCCGTAGCCCGACATCCCGGCACGGGCGGCTTCGACCGGGACGGAACGTACGCGCATGCCCCGGCCCAGGACCTCGCCGAGGATCGCCAGCTCCTCCGTCGGGGTGAGGGACTGCGGGCCGCTCAACTCGTGGACGGTACCCGCGTGTTCGCCGGAGCTGAGGGCCAGTGCCGCGATCTCCGCCAGGTCCGCCGGGTCGATGCTCGCCGCCGGGCGGTCCGCGAAGGGGATCGCCACCTCGTCGCCGGCCCGCAACTGCCCGGCCCACTGAAGGGCGTTGGACATGAAGCGGCCGGGGCGCAGCAGGGTCCAGTCGAAACCGCGGGCCGGGTCGGTCACCGCCGCCTCCGCCGTTCGCTGCCAGCGGGCGATCGGGTCGTCGCCCGTCCCGCCGTCCAGCGTGGACAGCTTCACGACCCGCCGTACCCCCGCCCGTTCCGCCGCCGCGGCGAGCGCGAGGTCATGGGTGGGCTCGGGGACCGTACCCACCGGCTGCGCCGACATCAGGAAGGCCCCGTCCGCGCCCGCGAAGGCGGCGGCAAGGCTCTCGGGGTCCGCCGCGTCGCCGTACACCGACTCCGCGCCATCGGGGAACCGGGCCTTCGCCGGCCGCCGGGTCATCGCGCGCACCGGCTCCCCGGCCGCCGTGAGCCGCCGTACCAACTCGCTCCCCACATGGCCCGTCGCTCCGGTCACCAGGATCATCGCGGTCTCCCCTCATGGATGACTCGTGGATGACCCCAGCCTGCGCGCGGAGGCGGCGGCCCGACGTCGCACCGGGGGAGGCCGTGCCGTTGCTCCCACGGGAGTAGCCAGGCAGAAAAGCCCTATACCGGACTATTCTGGAAGCGTGCATCTCTGCGTGTCGATCCGGAGAAGGTGAGTGCGATGCGCGTACTGCTCAAGGTGTCCATGGACACGGAGAAGGCGAACGAGGCCATCAGCCACGGCACCCTGCCGAAGCTGATCGAGCAGTCGATGGAACAGATCAAGCCCGAAGCCGCCTACTTCACCTCCGAGAACGGTCAGCGCACCGCCTACATGGTCTTCGACATGCAGGACAGCTCACAGATGCCGGTGATCAGTGAGCCGTTCTTCATGAACCTGGGAGCCAAGATCACCTACACCCCGGTGATGAACTACGAGGACGTGCAGAAGGGGCTTTCTCAGCTGGGGCGCTGACCCTCAGCTGAAGATGATCATCGAGCCCTGGGCGAGGCTCCGGGTCGCCGCCGCGTGCAGGCCCAGCCAGACATGGCGTTCACGGGCGAAGGGGCTGGGGTCGTACGGCGCGGGGACGGCCGGCTCCTCCAGCTCCGTGGGAGCGCGCGGCGGCTCGGGGGGCGCCGGGGGGTTGGCCGGATCGATGCCGATCACGGGGGCCACGAACTCCAGTTCCCGCAGCAGGGCCTGCGAGGAGCCCAACGGGCCGCCGCCCGCGAGGAGTTCGTCGCTCGCCAGCGGGTGCGGGAAGTCGACGGGGACGTACGCGCCCGCATGGTCGTAGTGCCAGACCAGATGGGACTGCTGGGCCGTCGCCTCGAACATCTCCAGCAACTGCTCGTAGTCACCGCCGAGTTCGTCGACCGGGGTGACCGGGAGCCCGCAGACCTGGAGCAGATAGGCGCGGCGCAGGAAGTGCAGGGCGTCGTAGTCGAACCCGGCCACCGGGGCGACCTCGCCGGACAGGCCCGGCATGTACTGGTACACCGGCACCGGCGGCAACCCGGCCTCGGCGAGCACCTTGTTGTATTGCGCGAGTTCCTCGGCGAACGGGTTGTCAGGGGTGTGGCACAACACGTCGACGAGCGGGACCAGCCACAGGTCACAGGCCAAAAGACAGCTCCTCGGATACTCGCGGTGCGCGGATGTCCTCACACGGTGGTCAGGGCAGGGTAATCGCTGGGGCCCCCGGGCGGGGCCCCTTGTGCGGGTCGTGGTGGTCCCTTACCCGTGCCGGAGACCGTCAGTCGGCGGTGAGGCCCTCGATGAGGGTCAGATAGTGGCCGTTGTAGGCGGTGAGGAGCTTGCGAGCGGTCGCGGTGTCCCGTCGGTACAGGGCGTCGGCGACCTCGGGGTGCCCGGACCACAGGCTGCCGCGCAGATCGGTGAGCCGGCGCAGGTGCTGGACCGTGCACACCCAGGTCTGGACGCGCAGCCGGTGCAGGAAGTCGGCGAGGTACGGGTTGCCGAACAGGACGCTCAGCTCGCGCCAGAAGCGCAGGTCGTAGCCGATCAGTACGGTCAGGTCGCCCGCGGTGGCGGCCCGCTGGGCCTCCTCGCCGCGCCGCCGTACGCCCGCCACGGCCGCGGCGGTCCTGGGCTCGTCGAGCTCCTGGAAGATGCGGTGGCCGGCGTCGAGCGCCTGGAACATGCCGTCCGTGACCAGGCTGCGGGCTTCGATCATGCCGCGGAAGTCGTCGAGGGAGTACTCGTGCACATGGAAGCCGCGGTGCTGGTCGGCCTCCAGGAGCCCCTGTGCCGACAGGTCGACGAGGGCCTCGCGCACCGGGGTGGCGGAGACGCCGTACTGCTCGGCGATCTCCTTCACCGTGAACTCCTGCCCCGGCTGGAGCCGCCCGGCCAGCACCTCGTCCCGCAACGCGTCCGCGATCTGCTGCCGCAGCGTACTGCGGGTGACGGCACCGTTGCTGCTGCTGCCGGGCATCGTCGGGCGCCTCCCTCGCGCAGGTGCAGATGGCGTGCTCGTACATATGTCTACGAGCACGCCACCTTACGCGTTCGAAGGCCCGGGGGGTTTACTCCGTGTACTCGTCGGCCACGGAGAGCGCGCTGTCCAGCGCGGCCAGCCCCTCCTTCAGCTCCGCCTCGCTGACGTTGCACGGCGGCACCACATGCGTCCGGTTCATGTTGACGAACGGCCAGATGCCCTGCTTCTTCGCGGCGGCCCCGAACGCGGCCATCGGCGCGTTCGCCTCACCCGCCGCGTTGTAGGGCACGAGCGGCTCGCGGGTCTCCCTGTTCTTCACGAGCTCCAGCGCCCAGAACATGCCGACACCGCGCACCTCGCCGACGCTCGGGTGCCGCTCGGCGAGCTCCCGGAGCGCGGGCTCCAGGACGGCCGTACCGAGGTGCTCGGCGTTGTCGACGACGCCCTCCTCCGCCATGACGTTGATCGTCGCGACGGCGGCGGCACAGGCCAGAGGATGCCCGGAGTAGGTGAGGCCGCCGGGGTACGGCCGTTTGCCGAAGGTCTCCGCGACGGCGCCGGAGATGGCGACCCCGCCGAGCGGCACGTATCCGCTGTTGACGCCCTTGGCGAAGGTCATCAGGTCGGGGGTGACGTCGAACAGGTCGGCGGCGAACCACTCACCGGTGCGCCCGAACCCGGCCATGACCTCGTCCAGGATGAAGACGATCCCGTACTTGTCGCAGATCTCGCGGACACCGGCGAGGTAGCCGGGCGGCGGGACCATGATCCCCGCGGTGCCGGGGATGGTCTCCAGGATGATCGCGGCGACGGTGGCCGGACCCTCGAAGGCGATGGTCGTCTCCAGGTGCTCCAGCGCCCGCGCGGTCTCCTGCTCCTCCGTCTCGGCGTAGAAGCGGGACCGGTACAGGAAGGGCGCCCAGAAGTGCACGACCCCGGCGGAGGCGCTGTCGGAGGCCCAGCGCCGCGGATCCCCGGTGAGGTTGACGGCCTGCTGGGTGCCACCGTGATACGACCGGTAGGCGGACAGCACCTTGGCCCGCCCGGTGTGCAGCCGTGCCATCCGGACGGCGTGCTCGACGGCGTCGGCACCGCCGTTGGTGAAGAAGATCTTGTCCAGGTCCCCGGGCGTCCGCTCGGCGATCAGCCGGGCCGCCTCCGACCGCGCCTCGATCGCGAAGGCGGGCGCGAAGGTCGTCAGCGTGGCCGCCTGCTCCTGTATCGCGGCGACGACCTTCGGGTGCTGGTAGCCGAGGTTGGTGTAGACGAGCCCGCTGGTGAAGTCGAGATAGCGGTTCCCGTCGTAGTCCCAGAAGTACGACCCCTCCGCACCGGCGACGGCGAGCGGGTCGATGAGCTCCTGCGCGGACCAGGAGTGGAACACATGAGCACGGTCCGCGGCCTTCACGGCGGCGCCGACCTCGGGGTGTGGCTGAGGGGTCATACGAGTGAGCGTAAATGTCCGCGATGCGGAAGCGGTATCGGCGTCCTGTCTGTGGACGGCGGCTTTCCACGACAGGTTGTCCAGGGCCTGACCATTGACAGTTTGCTGTCGAAATGACAGCATGTTGTCATCTGGCCGGAACGCAAGGACCCAGGGTCCGAGGAGGAAGCCATGAGCCGCAAGCCCGTGCATCTCGCCGTGTACGACACCTACGCCGACTGGGAGACGGGGCACGCCACCGCCTATCTCGCCCGCGCCGGATACGAGATCCGGACGGCCGGGCCCTCGCGCGAGCCGGTGAGCTCCATCGGGGGCCTGCGGGTGCAGCCCGCGTGCGCCCTGGACGACGTACGGCCGTCCGAGAGCTCCCTGCTGATCCTGCCGGGCGCCGATCTCTGGGACACCAGTGACGACCTCGCCCCCTTCGCCCGCAAGGCGCGGGAGTTCCTCGACGCCGGGGTTCCCGTCGCCGCGATCTGCGGGGCCACCGCGGGGCTCGCGCGCGAAGGGCTGCTGGACGACCGGGAGCACACCAGCGCCGTGTCCTTCTACCTGGCGGCCACGGGGTACGGCGGCGGCGAGCGGTACGTCGACGCGGACGCCGTGACCGACCGCGGGCTGATCACCGCCGGGCCCACCGAGCCCGTGGCGTTCGCCCGGGAGATCTTCCGGTTGCTCGGGGTGTACGAGGGTGAGGTGCTGGACGCCTGGTACCGGCTGTTCCACGACTCCGACGCCGAGGCGTACGCCGTGCTGGAGAAGGCGCAGGCGTCCGGGTGAGCCGGGAGCGGCAGGATCTGCTCAGCCGCAGCGCCCTCGGGGTGTTCCGGCTCAACGGCCAGTTCCTCACCGTCGCCGAGGAGCTGGCCGGTCCGTCCGGGCTCACCGCCGCCTGGTGGCAGGTGCTCGGCGCGGTGCTCGGTCAGCCGCTGCCGGTAGCCGGGATCGCCCGGGAGATGGGCATCACCCGGCAGAGCGTGCAGCGGATCGCCGATCTGCTGGTGGAGCGGGGGCTGGCCGAGTACCGGCCCAACCCCGCCCACCGGCGCGCCAAGCTCCTCGCGCCGACGGAGCAGGGGCTGGCCGCTGTGCGGCGGATCGGGCCGGGCCACGAGGCCTTCGCCGACCGGCTCGCGGAGGCCTTCGGTGAGTCCGAACTCGCCGAGGCCGTAGGGATGTTGGAGCGGCTGTCCAAGGTGCTCGACCAGATCTCGACGGGGGACGGACGGACGTAGACACTGGTCTTCTGGTCGGGCAGGTGTGCGGTCTCGGGGGAGGGCCTGCGATGGACGAGCCGGAGGAACACGCCTCTGCCGAACCCGAACACCACCACTCGCGGGAACGCCACTCGCCCCGTACGTACCTGACCCCCTACGTGCCGGAGCCGGAGCCGGAGGGGGAAGCGGCGCACCGCAGTCGTTCCGTCACGGCCGCCCTCGTCGCCGTCGCGCTGGTGGTCGCCGTGGGTGCCGGCGGCACCGTCTACGCCGTCCTGGGCGACGGCTCCCACGAGACACCGACCGCTCCTTCGGCGCCCGCCTCGCCCTGAAGTCCCCTCCCGCGTACGCCGGTTGAACGTCGGACGAACTTCGTCCCACCGGCCCACCAGGGGCACTCGCACAGTCGTACGGTGATCGTACGAGCGAACTGCGGGAGTTGCGGGGGCACCCACAGTGGAGTGGTTGAGCGCGGAGAACTTCGTGGCGGTGGGTACCGCCTTCCTCGGCATCGTCGCGTCCGGGGTCATGGTCTGGTATGAGCGCCGGGTGCCGCGCCGAAAGCGCATCGGCTACCGCGTCCAGATGGACAACCCGATCGGGGACGACGTGCGGCGGGGGCGGGCCAACGTCAGACTCGGCCTCTTCGACGAGGCACCGGACATGTCGGACGCCACCCTCGTCCTCCTGCGCATCGAGAACGACGGCTCGCAGGGCATCGACCGCGACGACTACACGGGCCCCGAACGGCACGGCCTCACCGCGGTGTTCAGCGACCGCACGGTCCGCGGGGTCTCGGTCACCCAGCCGATCGACACCGACCACCTCATGGACCACTTCACCCCCGACCGGGGCTTCGGCTACGAGGACAACCGGCTGCGCATCCCCCGCGTCCCGCTCAACCGCGGCGAGCACTACAAGCTGCTCGTGCTGCTGTCCGGCGGCGACGTGGGCCGTCCGATCCGGATGATCGGCGGCATCCGGGACGGCGAGGTGCACCCCAACCGCAGCGCCACCCCGGACGAGATCCCGCCCGTCCTCAGTCCGGCGGCACGGATCTTCACCGGGCTGCTCACCCTCTCCGTCCTCGTCCTCGCCACGATCGTCGTCGCCCGTGACGACACCCCGCCCCCGCTCGGCTGCGAGAAGGGCACTCTGACGGTGACCGGCTCCACCGCCTTCGCCCCGGTCATCGAGACCCTCGCGAAGGAGTACGAGCAGGACTGCGAGGGCGCCGACATCACCGTCGAGGCGCGCGGCAGCGAGGCCGGGGTGTCCGCGCTCGCCGCGACCGGTGCCCGGTCGGCGAAGGACGCGCGGTCCGTGATCGCCTTCTCGGACGGCCCGATGGGCGACCGGCTGGGCCTGCACGGCGAGAAGATCGCCCTCTCGGTCTTCACCCTCGTCGTCAACGCCGGCATCGACCTCGGCCCACGCGGCCTGACCCGGGCCGAGGTGGAGCGCCTCTACCGGGGCGAGGTCAGGCGCTGGAGCGACCTGAACGCCTCCCGCCCCGCCGGTCTCCCGCGCCTGCCCGACCTGCCTGTCGTCCTGGTCAGCCGGGACGCGTACTCGGGGACCCGGCAGATCTTCCAGGACCGGGTGCTGGCGGGCGCCTGGGAGATGACCCCCACGACGTCCCTGGACTGCGACCCGCTGACGGACAAGGCGGTGGCCGCCGCCGCCCGCGCCCCCGTCACGCGCTGCGAACTCGCCTCCACGGAGGACGTGCTGGACAAGGTCGCCGCCCAGCCCGGCGCCCTCGGCTACAGCGAGCTCACCCTGGCCACCGGTCACGAGGGCGTACGCCGGGTGCCGCTGGACGGCGAGGCGGCCTCGGCCGACCACCTCGACCAGTACCCCTACCGAGGTGTCGAGTACGCCTACACCCACCGCTCCCCGGCCCCCGGTTCTCTCGCCGCCGGCTTCCTCGCCTACCTCGACGAGGGCACGAGCCAGGACGTGATCCGCGAACAGGGACATCTGCCGTGCGGGCGGGCGGTGGGGCTGTGCGACTGAGCCCGTGCGACCGAGCGAGGGTCACCTGGGCTCGGGCGGCCGCTGCCGGGGCATGTTCGGGCGGGCGGGCGGACCCGGGGGCAGGGGGAACCGGCCCTGGGCGGCACCCGGGTCCTGCCGTCCCCCGGACGTCACCGCCCCCTGGATACCCATAGGAGTGGACCCGTTCCGGAACTCCACGATCCAGTCCGCCGTCTCGACGCGGATCAGCTCCGTCACGTCCTCCGAGAAGCGGCGCAGAACCCCCAGACAGCGCTCGGTCGCCTCCGCCGCCGTGCCCTCCGTCGGCCCGAGCACCTCCCGCACGCTCTCCGAGGCCCAGTCGAACTGCAACGCCAGGAGACGGCGCTGGACGGCCTGTGCGGTGGCCACGTCCCTTATCCAGCCGGAGGTCACCCCGAAGTACCGGTCGACGCCGACACAGGCCACCGCGAGCAGCAGTCCGAGATAACCCCAGGCCGCGACCCCGGCCCCCGCCACCCCCGTCAGATCCAGCAGCGGCAGCACGGCCCCGGTCACCGCCCCCGCCGCGGCCCCGCCCCGCAGGGCCCGCGCGCCCCGTCGCTTCCACACCCGGTCCGCGAGATACCAGGCCGCCGTCTCCAGCGCCCCGTGCTCCACCCACCGGTACAGCTCGTCCAGCCGCACGGCGGGCTCGCCCCAGTCCCCGAGCGGAAACGTCCGCCCGGCCAGATCGGCCCGCCCGTCCTGGGGCAGGCCCTCGGGCTGCATCTCCGGCTGACCCACCCGGCGCTCCCTACTGATCGGTCACCCTGCGTGACGCCTGATGCTGATGTGCCGGACCCTTCCTACCGCCCAATGGGTGGCGAAGGGGGTTCTTTGGTGTCTTTTCCGCTCGGAAGAGGGCCTTGATCAGGTATAGGCCTGTACGCCGACTCACTCGAAAGAGTGCTGGGGCGACGGCCACGTGGAACACGTAGGCTCGTCACAGACGGAAGACCAAGGCGGAAAGCACAGGAGCTGATCGTGATCCCCGGTGGTGGCCAGCCCAACATGCAGCAGCTGCTCCAGCAGGCCCAGAAGATGCAGCAGGACCTGGCGAACGCGCAGGAGGAACTCGGCAGGACCGAGGTCGACGGCCAGGCGGGCGGCGGTCTGGTGAAGGCCACCGTCACCGGCGCCGGAGAACTGCGCGCGCTGAAGATCGACCCGAAGGCGGTGGACCCCGAGGACACCGAGACCCTCGCCGACCTGATCGTGGCGGCGGTCCAGGCGGCCAACGAGAACGCCCAGACCCTCCAGCAGCAGAAGCTCGGCCCGCTCGCCCAGGGCCTCGGCGGCGGCAGCGGTATCCCCGGGCTGCCTTTCTAGGCGAGGGGCGTGTCTTTACCCAGTGCCCGTCTTTCTTTGGCGGGCATCGGCCAACTAGCGTACGTACTGCAAGGAACCCCAGGAAGGACGGCAGTCCGTTGTACGAAGGCGTGGTTCAGGACCTCATCGACGAACTGGGGCGGCTCCCCGGCGTCGGTCCCAAGAGCGCCCAGCGGATCGCCTTCCACATCCTCCAGGCGGAGCCGACGGACGTACGGCGCCTCGCGCAGTGCCTGATGGAAGTCAAGGCGAAGGTCCGCTTCTGCGCGACCTGCGGCAACGTGGCCCAGGAAGAGCTGTGCAACATCTGCCGCGACACCCGCCGCGACCTCTCCGTCATCTGTGTGGTGGAGGAGCCGAAGGACGTGGTCGCCATCGAGCGCACCCGTGAGTTCCGTGGCAAGTACCACGTCCTGGGCGGCGCGATCAGCCCGATCGAGGGTGTCGGTCCGGACGACCTGCGGATACGAGAACTTCTCGCGCGGTTGGCCGACGGGACGGTCACGGAGCTGATCCTGGCCACCGACCCGAACCTGGAGGGCGAGGCCACGGCGACGTACCTCGCCCGCATGATCAAGCCCATGGGCCTCAAGGTCACCCGCCTGGCCAGCGGCCTCCCGGTGGGTGGCGACCTGGAATACGCGGACGAGGTGACCCTCGGCCGCGCCTTCGAGGGGAGACGACTCCTAGATGTCTGACGCCACACTGCACGCGACTGCCCAGGACCCCGACGACTTCGCGGTCCAGATCGCCGACCAGGTCGAGAGCTTCCTGGTGGCCGTCATGGAGGTGGCGAAGGGCGACGAACCCGACTCGGCCGTCCCCTTCCTCCTCCTGGAGGTCTCCCAGCTCCTGCTGGCCGGCGGCCGCCTGGGCGCCCACGAGGACATCGTCCCCGACGAGCGCTACGAGCCCGACACGGGCCCGGACGCCGACGTGGACGAACTCCGCGAGAACCTCGCCCGGCTGCTGGAGCCGATCGACGTCTACTCCGAGGTCTTCGACCCCTACGAGCCCCGCAAGGCCCCGGTCCCGGCCCGGATCTCCGACGACCTGACCGACGTCATCACCGACCTGCGCCACGGCATGGCCCACTACCGCGCGGGCCGCACCTCGGAGGCGCTGTGGTGGTGGCAGTTCTCGTACTTCTCCAACTGGGGCTCCACGGCGTCGGCGACGCTGCGCGCGCTCCAGTCGGTCGTGGCCCATGTCCGCCTGAACCAGCCCCTGGAGGAACTGGACGGCCTCGACACCGACCAGGCGATGGGCGACGAGACGCTGGAGTTCGAGGCGGGCAAGGTGATGGTGGAGGAGATCGCGGCTCCGCTGGGGCTGCGATCCCCGAAGTAGCCTCTGTGTGACGGGAGTCATACGAGAGGGCTTCTGAAACGGCGTAATGCACGGGCACCTGGGGTGGTCTCACGCACAACGGCCACCCCAGGCCCGTGCCCCCGCCGACTTGGAGCCCCTCATGCACGTCACCCTCCAGCAGCCCACAGGCGCCCGCCTGATCACGGCCACGGACCAGGAGCTCGCGATACCCGCGACCCTGCGCTACACCTCCGCCGACCCGCCGGCCGCGCACATCGACTTCCCACCCCATGTCACGGTCGACGGCGAGGCCACGACGTGGACCTTCGCGAGAGAGCTGCTGGGCGAGGGACTGCGCGCCCCGGCGGGCATCGGCAACGTCCGTGTCCGCCCGGCCGGTTCGGCCCACACGTACGTCGAGTTCCACGCATCGCAGGGCAGGGCCGTGCTCAGATTCGCCACGTCGGACCTGACGCGCTTCCTGGCCCGCACGTACACGATCGTCGCCGCGGGCGAGGAGACCGTGGGCGCGGAACCGGACCAGGGGCTGGTGGCGCTGTTCGGGGAGGCGAGGACTGCGCGCGTACGGCGTTCATGACCCCGGCGCCTTCGCGCTCGTCCATGATGGCGGTATGGCGAATCGGTCAAAGGCATTGGTGTGGACGGGAGTCGGGCTCTGCGTCGCGGGGTCCGTGGGGTTGCTGATCGGCGCTGTGCTGGACGTCGACGCCGCGGATCCCTGGGCGAGTGTGGCCGGGGGAGCGGCGGGGCTGATCGGGTTGGCGGTGACGTTGTACGCCTTCCTGGGACCGGGGCCGGGCGCCCCCGCCGGGGCTGCCGCCGTGACGGCGAGCGGGGCGCGTTCGGTTGCCGCGGGCGGCAGCATCGGGTCGGTAGCTACGGGGGACGGGGTCTCTGTGGCGCCGCCGCCCCCGATGCCCTCGTCTTCGCCTTCACGACCGGCGAGCGGACCCGTCACCGCCTCCGGGGAGCGTTCCGTCGCGGCCGGGGGTGACATCGGGTCGGTGTCGACGGGGGATGCGTGAGCGGGGCGGAGGACGCTTCAACCAGCCCGAGGGCGGCAGGTACCGCCACGAGGAGCGGCTTTCACAGGCCCCACAGTCCCTTTCCCACGGCCGTGATCCCGCCCGTCAGGGCAAGCAACAGCACCAGCAGGCGGGCCCGCCTCTCCGGTATCCGGGACGCGAGCCCCCTGCCGACCAGCCCACCCGCCCCCATCGCCCCGATCACCAGAGCCCACTGCACCCCACTGAGCCCCGGGACCCCGTTCGACGCCACCGAGAAGGCGTTCACGATCACCCCGTAGAACATCGCGTTCGGGACGAACTCCCGTACCGTCCAGCCCGCGTTGACGGCGTAGAGCGAGAACGGCGGGCCGCCCACCCCCGCAGCGGAGTTCATGAGCCCGCCCGCCGCACCCGCGAACACCGCGCCGTGGGTGCCGCGCAGAGCGGCGACCCGGGCACCCCTCATGACGAGGAGCACCGCTGCCGTCACCAGGCCGCCCATGACCAACAGGAGCCAGGGCTGGGGGAGCCGGCGGGTCACCCAGGTGCCCGCCGGGACCGTGCAGGCCGCCGCCGCGCACAGGGGCACCATCGCCCGCGGCCTTACCAGCCGCCAATCACCGGCCAGTCCCACGAGGCAGATCGCCCCGGCCGCGCAGTTGGCCAGGACGACTCCTTGTGCCGGGCCGAGCAGCAGGATCAGCGCGGGCACGGCGACCAGGGCGAAGCCCATCCCCGTGAGCCACTGCACCGAGGAGCCGAGCAGCACGATTCCCGCCAGCAGCAGATTGCCTGTCCAACCACCTGTCACAGGTCCGCATCCTCCTGTCGCCGACCCGACACGATCAATGGAGTGGTGCGAGATCCTGGACGGCATGACGGGGGAACACGCCGAGGCGTCGGGAGGGCGGTCGGTCCCTGCGGGGCGGTCGATCGGTCCTCGGACTCCTGACCGATGGTCACCGGTCTCGTACATGATGGTCGGATGGCGAGTAGGTCAAAGGCGTGGACGGGGATCGGACTCTGTGTCGCGGGGGCCGCGGGGCTGATCGGGCCGGCGCTGACGCTGCACGCGTTGCGCAGGGCGGCGGTGACGACGCCCCCGCCGCCCGCCCCCGCTCCCACACCGACGAACGTCACCCCTCCCGCGCGCAACGCCGCCTCCGGTGATCGTTCGATCGCCGCCGGAGGTGACCTCGGGTCGGCGTCCACGGGCGACTCGTGACGGGGGCCTCGAGCGGGGTCGGCGAGGAGGGCTCGGCCGCGGAGCCCTCGGTTTCGGCAGCCGCCTCGGGTGAACGGTCCATCGCCGCCGGTCGGTCCATCCGGCAGGCGATCAGCGGGGACGGCTCGGTCGGGATGTACGCCGAGACCGCGCTGGCGCTGCCCGCGGAGGCGTACGTGCTGCCGACCGCCGCTCCGGAGGGCGTGGTCAACCTGCCCGACGACACGACTCTGTTCGTCGGGCGCGAGCTTGAACTCGCGCGGCTGGACGAGGCGTTCACGGAGTCGGGCGGAGTCGTGGTGCAGGCGGTGCACGGGCTGGGCGGAATCGGCAAGTCCACGCTCGCCGCGCACTGGGCAGCCGGACGCGTGCATTCGTACAACCCGGTGTGGTGGATCACTGCCGAGACCCCGCCCGATCTCGAAGCGGGCCTCGCCGACCTCGCGGCCGCACTCCAGCCGGTGCTGAGGGACGTACTGTCCCGGGAAGCACTGCGGGAAAGAGCCGTCCAGTGGCTGGCCACACACGAGGGATGGCTACTGGTCCTCGACAACGTGTCCGATCCCGCGCAGGTGAAGCCGCTGCTCGGACGGGCTCCGCAGGGACGGTTCCTGATCACGACCCGGCGGGCGAGCGGGTGGCATGGGATCGCCGAGACGTTGTCGCTGGACGTGCTGCCCCTTCCTGAGGCGGTGCGGCTGTTCAGCCGGATCCGCCTGGCCGGGCCGGACGACGAAGTGGGCGCTCTGTGCGCGGAGTTGGGGTGCCTTCCGCTGGCCGTGGAGCAGGCCGCGGCCTACTGCGCCGAGGCCGGCATCTCGGCGGGGCGGTACCGGGAGTTGCTCGCCGCGTATCCGGAGGCGCTGTTCGCGCAGTCGGCGGAGGGGACCGACCGGGCGCGTACGGTCGCCCGGGTCTGGCGGGTGTCGTTGGACCGGCTGGCCGATACGCCGTTGGCCGGGCGGATTCTGGGAATCATCGCCTGGTGGGCGCCGGACGGCATTCCGCGGGCCTATCTCGACGGGCTGGGCACTCCGATCGAGGTCACGGAGGCGCTGCGGCGGCTGGCGGCGCACAGCCTGGTCAAGTTGCACGACGATGCCACGATCTCGGTCCATCGGCTGGTGCAGGCGGTGGCGCGGGCGGAGAGCGGTGACGGGCATGTGGCTGCCGCGGTGCTGGAGCGCAACGCCCCCAGGCGCCTGGGGATCGACCAGGAGCTGATGTGGCTCGCGCACATGGAGGCGCTGGCGGGACACGCCGATCCGGGGGCCGACACCATGGACGAGGCCTGGCTGTTCAACCTGGGCGGGCACAGGTACGGCAGTGACAGGGCCCAGCGTGCGATCGAGCTCCACGAGCGGGCCGTGGCTGCCACGGAACGCGCTCATGGGCCCGACGGCTGGGCAACTCTCCTCATGCACAGGAATCTGGCGCGGTCGCACGGCTATGCCGGTGATCACGAGCAAGCGATCGACCTGCTTGAAGAGAATCTGGCCGACTACGTGCGGACGTTCGGGCCTGACGACCGCCGCAGCTTCGACGCCCGCACCGAACTGGCCAAAGAGGTGATGAAAGCCGGTCGGGTGGCCGACGCGCGGGCGCTGGCCGAGCAGAACGCCGAGAGAGCCGAAGAGGTACTGGGCGATGAGGACCGTACGACCTTGGATGCCCGCGCGGTCTGGACCGACGCGCTCACCGAACTGGCCCTGGAGGGAGAGAGCACTCTCTCGGCCGAAGTTGTGTGCACCATAGAGGATTTGATGGACAAGGCGGCCAGGGCGGAGGGCGAGGACAGCGACATCTTCGACAAATTTCACCGACAGCTCGCCACGGCCCGGGAGGCAGCGGGCGACATCCCCGGTGCCCTGGCACTCCTGGAGGAGAACATCGCGCGCAGGTCGCGGGTCTACGGCGAGACGGACTGGACGACCATGCTGACCCGCACCACCTTCGTGACGTTCGTCTGGAAGCAGGCCGCGGATCCGGACCGGGCCCGGGAATTGGCGATCGCCCTGGTCGCCGACTGGAAACGCCTGCTCGGCAACGACCCTTACGTCCGGCAGTTGCAACAGGACTTCGCTCCCCTCCTCGACCCGCCCGGGGTGTAGCGCCCTACACCATCGGTTCGGGAGAGCACTCCCTCGTGACGGCCCCCGGGAAACGGGATCGTTGATCTCACCAGGTCAGCCACTCCGTACCGAAGGAAAACCGCCATGAAGACCCTGCTCTCCTCCACCCCCGTCCTCTGGTTCCTCTTCCTCTTCAACCTGGCCGTCGCCGCGGCCGCGCCGTTCGTCGTGGACGGAGCGCAGGGCGTCATGACCGCCGTCGGAATGGGCGTGGTGTCGCTCGGTGCCGGGGTCGGCCTCCTTCGCGGAAAGCGACCGAGCGGGCACGGTGCGTGAATTGGGGATCCCCTGTCTCTCCCCTGTATCTCGGCTGCACGGGCCCTAACCAGCGCAAAGAGAGTCTGGAGTCAGTTCAGAGCACAGCCTCTCACCGCACTGGAGACAGCGATGACCCGTCGTTCCATGACCAAGCGCGCAGCCATAGTCACCGCGACCGCGATCGTCGCCGTGGGAACGGTCGGTACCGTCGCCGCCACCGCCGGCACGGACGCCCCGAAGAAGCCCACCAGGACGGCGATCACGGGCCTGTTCAACACCTGGAACGCCGCCCTGCGGACCGGCGACGCCGAGAAGGTGGCGGACCTGTACGCCGAGGACGCGGTCCTCCTGCCCACCGTCTCCAACAAGGTCCGCACCGACCGCGCCGGCATCGTCGACTACTTCCAGCACTTCCTGGAGAACAAGCCGGTCGGCAAGAAGGTCCAGACGATCGTCAAGGTCCTCGACAGCGACTCCGCGATCGACACCGGCGTCTACGAGTTCACGCTCACCGACCCGGACACCGGCGCCAAGCGCGTCGTCGAGGCCCGCTACACGTACGAGTACGAGAAGCGGGGCGGCCAGTGGAAGATCGTCAACCACCACTCCTCGGCGATGCCCGAAGGCTGATCTCCACCTTCAGCCCGCCGCCCGGCGCGTCCGCCAGTGCCACGGTTCCGCCGTCGTCGGTCACCAGCTGTTTGACGACGGCGAGGCCAAGACCCGAGCCGGAGCGTCCGGTCAGGCCCTGACCGCGCCAGAAGCGGTCGAAGGCCCGGGACTTGTCGGCGTCGGACATGCCGGGTCCCTCGTCGAGCACCGACAGCACCACCGTGTCCGCCCGGGACTCGACCTCGACGGTGATCCGCCCGCCGTCCGGCGAGACCTCCAGGGCGTTCGAGAGCACGTTGTCCAGCACCTGGTCGAGGTGACCGGGGCTGGCCAGCACAGACGGCCGGTCGTCGACAACACTCCCCCTGAGCGCGATGGTGACTCCGCGCTCGTCGGCGGCCGGCCTCCACACCGTCAGCCGTTCGTCCACGATCTCCCTGAGCGGCAACGGCTCCGCGGCCGTCACCTTCGCCTCGGCACGGGCCAGGACGAGAAGTCCGTTGACCAGGCGGCTCATACGGACCACTTCCGCCGTCGCCTGCTCCACGTCCTCCCGTACGAACTCGTCGTCGACGCCGTCCGCGATGTTGTCCAGCGACAGCCGCAACGCGGTCAAGGGCGTCCGCAGTTGATGAGACGCGTCCGCCACGAAGATGCGCTGCGAGGCCACCAGCGTGTCCAGGCGTTCGGCGCCCTGGTTCAGGGTGCGGGCGAGCGTCTGTGTCTCCGGCGGGCCCGTCACGGGGGAGCGCGCGGTCAGGTCGCCGTCGCTGAACTTGCTGGCCATCGCGTTGAGTTCGCGCAGGGGAGCGGTGATACGGCGGGCGGCGAACGCCCCCGATCGCGGCGGCCGCGGCCAGCACCAGGACGGCGAGAGCGGCCCGGAAGCCCCAGATCTGCCAGAGCCGCTTGGTCATGTCGGAGGTCGAGTAGACGATCCGTACGGCCGCGTCGCCCTCGGCGGGCACGGTGACCTGCAGGTGCTTGCCCCAGACGAAGTCCGAACCCCAGTCGGTCGTCGGCTCGTTCTTCTCCATGGCCCGGGTCAGCGCCGCGTCCGGGGTGGGAGTCGGCAGCTTCGGGTCACAGTCGGCGGTGGGGGTCACCTCGACGTCGCGGTACGCCTTGGCCACCTTGGTCAGCGCCTCGCACGAGGCCCTGTCACCGTTGCCCAGCAGCAGCGCCATGGTGTTCGCCTCGCGCAGGACCGACTGTCTGGTGTCGTCCCGCAACTGCTTGGTGAGCGTGAAGGCGACCGGGACGGTGAACAGGAAGATGGCCACCGCGACCAGCAGGATGTAGCTCTGGATGAGCTGCCGGTTCATGAAGCTCCGTCGTCCTCGGCGATCTCCAGCCGGAAGCCCACTCCCCGGACCGCCTCGATGACGACCGCCCCGGCGAGCTTGCGCCGCAGGGCCGCCACATGCACGTCCAGCGTCTTGGTCGGCCCGAACCAGTTCGCGTCCCAGACCGCCTCCATGATCTGCTCGCGCGACATCAGCGCACCCGGCTCCTCGGTGAGGAAGGACAGCAGGCCGTACTCCTTGGGAGCCAGGGACACCTCCTCGCCGTCGAGGCGGACCCGGGCGGCCTTGCGGTCGATGGTGAGGCGCGAGCCGTACGCGTCCGGGCCCGCCGCGGCGACCTCGCCGCGGGGCTGGGCGCGCCGCATCACGGCTCGTATCCGCGCGATGACCTCACGGACCCCGAACGGCTTGGACACGTAGTCGTCGGCGCCGAGCTCAAGGCCGACCACCCGGTCCGTCTCGTCGCTGCGCGCGCTGATCACGATGATCGGCACGTCACCGCGCTCGCGCAGTGCCCTGCACACGTCGAGACCGTCGGTGTCGGGCAGACCGAGATCGAGGAGTACGACGTCGTAGGGGCCCTCGTGGCTCAGCGCGGCACCACCGGTGGAGACCCACTCGACCTCGAACCCGTACCGGGTCAGGCCACGTCTCAGGGACTGGGCGACCGGCTCATCGTCTTCCACCAGGAGTACGCGCACAGTCGCACCTTAGTGCTTGAAACTTAATTCACAGGCGCCCCTTGTGACGCTTGGCACTTTTCCCGGAGCCGCTCGGTGGGCATGCGCTGACCTGGGCGCCTGAATCTCACCATGCGATACCGCAAAGGTGGATTTCTTGCGCTCGTTAAACTGAGCCGACACACACGGACTGAGCGAGGAGCGCACGTGGGCCTTGTCGTGCAGAAGTACGGAGGCTCCTCCGTAGCCGATGCCGAGGGCATCAAGCGCGTCGCCAAGCGAATCGTCGAAGCGAAGAAGAACGGCCACCAGGTGGTCGTCGTCGTTTCCGCGATGGGCGACACGACGGACGAGCTGATCGATCTCGCCGAGCAGGTATCTCCCATGCCTGCCGGGCGTGAGTTCGACATGCTGCTGACCGCCGGAGAGCGTATCTCCATGGCGCTGCTGGCCATGGCGATCAAAAACCTGGGCCACGAGGCCCAGTCGTTCACCGGCAGCCAGGCAGGCGTCATCACCGACTCGGTCCACAACAAAGCCCGGATCATCGACGTCACGCCCGGCCGTATCCGCACCGCGCTCGACGAGGGCAACATCGCCATCGTCGCCGGCTTCCAGGGCGTCAGCCAGGACAAGAAGGACATCACCACCCTGGGGCGCGGTGGCTCCGACACCACGGCCGTCGCGCTCGCCGCGGCGCTCGACGCCGAGGTGTGCGAGATCTACACCGACGTCGACGGCGTGTTCACCGCCGACCCGCGGGTGGTGAAGAAGGCGAAGAAGATCGACTGGATCTCCTTCGAGGACATGCTGGAGCTCGCCGCCTCCGGCTCGAAGGTGCTGCTCCACCGCTGTGTGGAGTACGCCCGCCGCTACAACATCCCGATCCATGTGCGGTCGTCCTTCAGCGGACTTCAGGGCACGTGGGTCAGCAGTGAGCCGATCGAGCAAGGGGACAAGAAGGTGGAGCAGGCCATCATCTCCGGTGTCGCGCACGACACCTCCGAGGCCAAGATCACGGTCGTCGGCGTGCCCGACAAGCCGGGCGAGGCCGCGGTCATCTTCCGCACGATCGCGGACGCCGAGATCAACATCGACATGATCGTGCAGAACGTCTCCGCCGCCTCCACCGGGCTGACGGACATCTCCTTCACGCTCCCCAAGGCCGAGGGCCGCAAGGCCATCGACGCCCTGGAGAAGAACAAGGCCGGCATCGGCTTCGACTCGCTGCGCTACGACGACCAGATCGGCAAGATCTCGCTCGTGGGCGCGGGCATGAAGACCAACCCGGGTGTCACGGCCGACTTCTTCACCGCCCTGTCCGAAGCCGGCGTGAACATCGAGCTGATCTCGACCTCCGAGATCCGCATCTCGGTCGTCACCCGCGCCGACGACGTGCCCGAGGCTGTCCGTGCCGTGCACAGCGCCTTCGGACTGGACTCCGACAGCGACGAGGCCGTGGTCTACGGGGGCACCGGGCGATGACCCTTCGTCCGACGCTCGCGGTCGTGGGCGCGACCGGAGCCGTCGGCACCGTCATGCTCCAGATCCTGTCCCAGCACGCGGACATCTGGGGCGAGATCCGACTGATCGCCTCCCCGCGCTCGGCCGGCCGCAAGCTGGCCGTGCGCGGGGAGCAGGTCGAGGTGGTGGCCCTGTCGGAGGAGGCCTTCGACGGGGTCGACGTCGCCATGTTCGACGTACCCGACGAGGTGGCCGCGCAGTGGGCGCCGGTCGCCGCCGCCCACGGTGCCGTCGTCGTGGACAACTCCGGCGCCTTCCGGATGGACCCGGACGTGCCCCTCGTCGTGCCGGAGGTCAATGGGCACGCGGCCCGGATGCGGCCGCGCGGGATCATCGCCAACCCCAACTGCACGACCCTCTCCATGATCGTGGCCCTGGGCGCGCTGCACGCCGAGTTCGGGCTGCGGGAGCTGGTGGTGTCCTCGTACCAGGCGGTGAGCGGTGCGGGCCGGGCCGGTGTCGAGACCCTGAGGCGGCAGCTGTCCATGGTCGCGGGCACCGAGCTCGGCACGCACCCCGGTGACGTACGGCGGGCCGTCGGCGACCACACCGGGCCGTTCCCGGAGCCGGTCGCCCTCAACGTCGTACCGTGGGCCGGTTCCCTGCGCGAGGACGGCTGGTCCTCGGAGGAGATGAAGGTGCGGGACGAGTCCCGCAAGATCCTGGGCCTGCCCGCGCTGCCGGTCGCGGTGACCTGTGTGCGGGTCCCGGTGGTCACCGTGCACTCCCTCACCGTCCACGCCCGCTTCGAGGGCGAGGTCACCGTCCGCAAGGCGCGCGAGATCCTCGCGACCGCTCCCGGGGTCGTCCTCTTCGACGATCCGGCGGCCGGGGAGTTCCCCACGCCCGCCGATGTCGTCGGCACTGATCCCACCTGGGTGGGGCGGGTGCGGCGGGCACTCGACGACCCCACCGCGCTGGAGCTCTTCGTGTGCGGAGACAACCTGCGCAAGGGTGCCGCGCTCAACACCGCGCAGATCGCGGAACTCGTGGCGGCCGAGCTGGTGTGACCCTCGTCCGGCGGCGGATTTGTCGTACGCAGGTCTGCCTACGGTAAAAGTCCTGGCCGTGCCCGGAACCCTTTGTAGGATCTATGTGCGACATGTGGTGCGACTAATGGTCCGTACCACTTGATCCCGGCGCCTTGGCGTCCGAAGATTTTCCTCCCCGCTCTCCGCAACCGTGCGAAGGGCGGGGAGCGTCTTTGCGAACGCCCTTTCAGGGGGCGCGGGGATGCATGCGGGGCGTGGGGACGCCTCGGCCATTCAGGACACAGGGGAAGAGCGGGTAGGGCATGAGCGCGTTCGACGCACGGTCAGTTGTGCTGCCTGAGAGAAGATGGACGGTTGCGTACAACCCTCACCGGGGTGAGCGTGTCCAACTGTCGTGGCTCAGGTACTCGACTTCCCTGCCGCGCCGAGCGGCGCGGCTGTCCTCCGGCCCCGCAGGTCCGGGGCGCCCGGTGGCATGCCGGTGATCGCGCCCATGCCCGCAGCGCGGCCCGCCCGCATACCCAGTCAGCGTGACGGCGCCGAGGAAGCGGCGGCAGCCGGTACCACCGTCGACCACCTCACCGAGACCTACCGGGCGCACTACCGCTCGCTGCTGGGTCTCGCCGCTCTCCTGCTCGACGACACCGCCTCCTGCGAGGACGTCGTCCAGGAGGCCTTCATCCGCGTCCACTCGGCACGCAAACGCGTCCGCGACCCGGAGAAGACCCTCGCGTACCTGCGTCAGACGGTCGTCAACCTCTCCCGCTCGGCCCTGCGCCGGCGCATCCTCGGACTCAAGCTGCTGTCCAAGCCGATGCCCGACATGGCGAGCGCCGAGGAGGGGGCGTACGACCAGCTGGAGCGCGACTCGCTCATCAAGGCGATGAAGGGTCTGCAGCGCCGCCAGCGCGAGGTCCTGGTCCTGCGCTACTTCGCGGACATGACCGAGGCCCAGGTCGCCGATACTCTCGGCATCTCCCTGGGTTCTGTGAAGGCGTACGGCTCCCGGGGGATCGCGGCGCTTCGGATCGCCATGGAGGAGCCGGTATGAGTGGCGAGGGTGACTCCGAGGAACGGCGCCATGAACCGTACGAGTGGCATGAGCCGACGTGGGTCGGCAAGCAAGAGCCGAAGCAATCGCACGCTGGGAACGGAACTGTGAACAACGGCCCCGACGATCTGAGCTCCACGGGGGAGTTCGACTCGGACGAGCTGGCACTGCGACGGATGCTGCAGCAGGCGGTCCAGGAGATGGAGCCGCGTGACGGCACCCTGGACCATCTGCGCAAGGCGGTACCCGCCCGGCGGGCGCGCAAGCGACAGGCCGTCGTCGGCATGGCGGCCGCCGCCCTCTTCATCGGCACCGCGATCCCCGCCGTCGTGCACGTCTCCTCCACCGGCACCAGTGCCAACACCTCCAACGCCGGGCACGCCTCCCAGAGTCAGGGCGGCGTCGACCAGGGCAAGCAGGAGGAGGGCGGCGAGTCCACCTCCGGCGGTTCCGCGGGCAAGACCGAGGACAAGGGCAAGGGCGAGTCCAAGGACGCCGACAAGGGCAAGTCCGCGGGCGCGAGCACCGGAGCGAGCAGCGGCACCGACCCCTCCACCACGACCGCCGCGAGCGCCCCGGTCTGTACGGCCGCACAGCTCGGCACGCCGACGGCGAGCACCGCGGTGCCCGACGCCTCCGGGACGGTCTACGGCACGTTCCACATCACCAACGGCTCCACCGCCGCCTGTACGGTCACCGGTCCCGGCATCGTGACCCCGACCGCTCAGGGCGCGGCCGACGCGAGCAAGATCGGCAGCGCGCGGCATGTCTCCGGCGACGCGGCGTCGGCGGGGCTGCCCGACCCGTCCCAGGAGGTCTCCCAGCTGCTGCTGCAGCCGGGTTCCTCCTACGACGTGAAGTTCGCCTGGGTGCCGTCCGAGACGTGCCCCACCACGGAACCCTCGACCGACCCCAGCCCCGACCCCTCGACCTCCCCGGACGCCTCCACCGGCGAGGGCTCCTCCACCGGCGGCGACACCGGCACCTCCACCCAGCTCGTCACGGAGGACGGCACCGCCGACGGGAGCGTCCTGGTGACGAACACGGCGGAGGGCGGCGGACCGTCGGTGTCGACGACGGTGTCCAACGCGTGCGCGGGGGTCGTGTACTGGACGGGCCTGCTCACGTCGTCGTGACGGCCTGAACGGGCTTCGCCGGGGTGAACGGGCGTCGGGGGACGCCCGGGTTCAGGCGCTCGCCTTCTCCTGGGGCTGCTCCTGGTCCCGCTCTCGCTCTTCGTCGTCCGGGAGGATCCCCAGTTCCGCGTCCCGAATGAACTCCACCTCGCGGCGCAGCAGGCGGAACCACATGAAGACCACGAAGCCGGCGAAGACGAACCACTCACCGGTGTAGCCGAGGTTCTGGAAGGCCTTGAGGTCCAGCCCGCTGTCGGCGGGAGCGGTCGCCGGTACGGCGTTCATCCCGGAGTCACCGGTGTTGAGGGTGACCCACGCGTCGTACACGCCGTACGGCACGAGGTTGATCAGCGAGGCAGCGCTGATCGCCGCGGTCTGCCCGGCCGGAAGACCGCCCTGGGCACTGACGCCGTTGTCGCCGGGGGTCTCCGACGCCTGCAGCGCACCGGTGACGGTGACCTCGCCCTTCGGCGCGGCCGGGACCTTCGCCGGATCGGGGGTGCCGGGCAGCCAGCCCCGGACCACGGGCAGGGCCTTGCCGCTGTCCGTGCGCAGCAGCGTCAGGACGTAGTAACCCTCGCGGTCGCCCAGTTGCCGGTCGGGGACGAGCAACTGCTTGTCGTAGCGCCCGGTCGCGGTGACCTGCTTGCCGGAGGTCACCTTGTCCACCGGCAGCAGCTCGGCCAGCGGTCGCGCGGCCTCCCGCTCGTCCGTGCTGACCTGCTGCTTGGCGTCCCGGCTCTCCGTCATCCGGTCTTCGAACCGGCTCAGCTGCCACGACCCCATGAAGATGCAGAACGGGATGGCGAGCAGCACGAAGACGTTGATGCCAAACCAGCGGGGCGTCAGCAGAAACCGGTACACACTCCCACGGTACGGGGCCGCCCCGGGGCGGTGGGGCGCGGGGTCAGAACCTCTCCGTCAGGTGGTCCCGGCCCGCCGGGGGCTCGTACGGCTCCGGCCAGAAGTCGGTGATGACGGATATACGGCCGCTCTCGTCCCCGGTGAAGAACGTGATGGCGTACATCTCCTCCAGACCCACCGTGAAGTGCGCCCAGGTGACGACCTGGCCCGGTTCGGCGACGATCCGCTCGACCCGCAGATGCCAGTCGCCCGGGTACTCACGGTTGAACTCGACGAACCGCTCCCGTCCACTGATGCGCTCGCGGGTCTGCGGCAGGGTGTAGACGACGTCCTCGGCCAGGGTCTCCGCGAACGCAGTCCAGTCGCGGGCCTCGGCGAAGCCCCAGAAACTCTCGACGGTCTTGCGCAGATCGGTCATGGGGACGAGTCTGCACCCCGCCACTGACAACGGGCCCGGGCCGGCCTTTTCGACCTGGTCGGAAGGGGTTCGGGTAAGCGGCTGGTGAAGTTTTCCACAGGCTGGGGACCTTGTCTGCGCATTGTCTGTGAAGGCAGGCAGTATGGGGTCATGACTGAGAGCAACGGGTCCGCCGCGGCCGAGCGGAAGAACGACATGCCGGACTGGGAGAAGCGCTTCCGGGCGCCCCGGGTGTCCCTCCCCGACTGGGCGGAGGACGCCCCCGACCGCTCCTTGTTCGTCTCCAACGCCACGGGGACGTACGAGCTGTACGCCTGGGACAGAGCGACGGGCGGACAGCGCCAGGTGACGGACCGGCCGAACGGCACCACGGACGGCGTGCTCTCCCCGGACGGCGCCTGGATCTGGTGGTTCGACGACAAGGACGGCGACGAGTTCGGCGTCTGGCGCCGCCAGCCCTTCGAGGGCGGCGCGGACGAGCTCGCCGCGCCCGGTCTCGACGCCTCCTACCCGGCGGGCCTGGCCCTGGGCCGGGACGGCCGTACGGCGGTCGTGGGCTGCTCGACCGACGACGAGGGCACCTCCATCCACCTCGTGCGCACCGGCGAGGACCCGGTGGAGATCTACCGGCACCGCGAGTCGGCGGGCGTCGGCGACCTCTCCCACGACGGCTCGCTGATCGCGGTCGAGCACACCGAGCACGGCGACGCGATGCACTCGGCGCTGCGTGTGCTGCGCCCCGACGGCACGGCGGTGGCCGAGCTCGACGACACCAAGGGCGGCAGCGAGGAACTGGGCCTGGAGGTCCTGGGCTTCGCCCCGGTCGACGGCGACACCCGGCTGCTCATCGGCCATCAGCGACGCGGCCGTTGGGAGCCGCTGGTGTGGGACGTGGCCACGTGCGAGGAGACCGATCTCGACCTGGACCTCCCCGGTGACGTGGGCGCCGAGTGGTATCCGGACGGCACGGGCCTGCTCATCGCGCACAGCTTCGAGGCGCGCAGCGAACTCTTCCGGTACGACCTGGCGAGCGGCGAGCTCGAGAAGGTCCCGACCCCGCCCGGGTCGGTCTCCGGGGCGACGGCCCGCCCCGACGGCAGCGTGGAGTATCTGTGGTCCTCGGCCGCCGAGCCGTCGGCGGTGCGCTCGACGACGGGTGAGGTGGTTCTGGACCCGCCGGGTCTGAAGTCCCCTGGTTCGGTGCCGGTGGAGGACGTGTGGGTGGACGGCCCGGGTGGCCGGATCCACGCCCTGGTCCAGAGGCCCGCGGGCACGACGGGGCCGCTGCCGACGGTCTTCGACATCCACGGCGGCCCGACCTGGCACGACAGCGACTCGTTCGCGGCGGGCCCGGCGGCGTGGGTGGACCACGGGTACGCGGTGGTCCGGGTCAACTACCGCGGCTCCACGGGGTACGGGCGTGCGTGGACCGACGCGCTCAAGCACCGGGTCGGTCTGATCGAGCTGGAGGACATCGCGGCGGTCAGGGAATGGGCGATCGGCTCCGGCCTCGCCGACCCCGAGCGGCTGATCCTCACCGGGGGTTCCTGGGGCGGCTACCTCACGCTCCTCGGCCTGGGCACCCAGCCGGAGGCGTGGGCCCTGGGGATCGCCGCGGTGCCGGTCGCGGACTATGTCACGGCGTTCCACGACGAGATGGAAGCGCTGAAGGCGATGGACCGTACGTTGCTGGGCGGCACGCCGGAGGAGGTGCCGGAGCGCTTCGAGGCGTCGTCCCCTTTGACGTACGTGGACCAGGTCAAGGCCCCGGTGTACATCTCGGCGGGTGTCAACGACCCGCGGTGCCCGATCCGTCAGGTCGACAACTATGTGAAGCGGCTGGAGTCGAGGGGGGCGGTGCACGAGGTGTACCGGTACGACGCGGGCCACGGGTCGCTGGTGGTCGATGAGCGGATCAAGCAGGTGAGGCTGGAACTGGACTTCGTGGCGAGGCACTTGGGGTAGGCGGGAGCGGTTTCGGGTGCGGGGTCGCGCCCCTCAGGTGGGTACAGCTCGGCCGACTTCAGGTGCACCTACCCAGGGGCGCGGGGCTGTGACATCAGCGGCTCCGCCGCGCGGGCGCGCCCAGCCCCCACCGCGCCGCAGCCGCAACGAACGGCTATGTCCCCGCCCGCTCCCGTCCTCTGCGCCCCAGCAACTCCGCGAGCCCCCGCCGGGTCGCCGCCAGCACCACCCGGTCCGTCGCCTGAAGCACATACGTGTCCGGCAGGTCCCACGCCAGTCCCGGAGCGTCCCCGGACTCCTCCCGCGCCAGCACCCGCCAGGACCCCGCCCGGAACGCCTCGCCGACCGTCCTTCCCTCCAGCTGTGGATGCCCGCCCACATCCACCGCCGCGAACAGCAGCACCCGCCGCTCGACCGGAAACGCCCCCAGGATCTGCCGCCCCATCATCGCCCCGGCGAAGGCGGGAGCCGCCAGATGGGAGACACTCCGGCTCCGTGTGGAGGCCCGGGGGTGGGCGGCCCGCAGGGTCCGGTACACCGCCGTCGCGAAGTCGTCGTCGTACAGCCGCAGCACCACCCGCAGATCGGGCCGCACGGCCCGCGCGTACAGCACGGCCTCGAGATTCGTGGTGTCCGCGCTGGTCACCGCGAGCAGCGCATGGGCACGGTGGATCTTGGCGGCCTCCAGGACCCCTTCCTGGGTGACGTCACCGAGCACCACCGGCACCCGCAGCCGTCGGGCCGTGGCGAGTCCGCGGGCCTCGGGATCGGACTCGACGCAGACCACGGGGATGTTCAGCTCCCGCAGCCGCGTCAGGACCCGGGTGCCGATCTTGCCGAGCCCGAGCAGCACGACGTGTCCGCCGAGGCCTCGGGGCGGTTTGCGCAGGGAGGACGCGGTGCGGAAGGTGCCGAGCGCTTCCAGGACCGCCGCGAGGAGCACCGGCAGGAGCAGCAACCCGGCGAGCCCGGACAGCAGTTGGAGGATCTGCCGCCCGACGGACTCCCCGATCGCGGGGTCGTCGATGGCGAACAGATCGAGCAGCGTCAGATAGAAGGCGCGCAGGGGATGGATCCCGGTCACCAGCCAGAGGGCGACGGCGAGCGCGACCACGCATCCCACCATGCCCGCCAGCGACCATCGCAGCCGCCGCGAGAACAGCGAGGCGAACCACGGCATCACACCCCGCCCGTCGGGCAAGGAGGGCCCGGCGTAGGACACCTGCTCCAGCACGACGGTCGCGCGCCCGCCGCCGTCCCGTACCGCCGCCGCGTCCGGCAGCAGCGTCGGCCCCTGGTCGCCGCCGGGCCCGGCACTGTCGGTCGGGGAGAGCAGGGCGAGCGTGGCAAGACCGGGGTCGGCGCTGGTCCCGGCCCCGGACGGCGGCCGTTCGACCGCCCGCAGCAGCAGGCCGCCGGTCTGGAGCACCTTGCTGGTGCCGGTCAGGGCGGTGGCGGCCAGCGCGGGCGCGGCCGTGTCGGCGTCGGAGAGCACGGTCGTGGAGGCGTCGAAGCCGGGACCGTCGGCCGAGCCGCCCGCCCCGTCGCCGGAGGCCAACGCGGCGGCCTGGTCGAGGAGTTCCTCGATGTGCTGGCCGAGGCGCCGGTTGTAGAGCCGCAGCACGAGCCGCAGCCGGGGGTTGAGGCGGCGGGCGGTGAGGGCGGCACGGATGTTGGTCTCGTCGTCGTCGTACACGAGCGCCAGCGCGTGCGCCCGCTCCACGCCCGCCTCGGCGAGCGCGGCCTCGTTGGGCTCGGCGGCCTCCATCAGACGTACGCCGCCCGGGGGTTCGGCGGCAGGGGCGGGGCCGCTGGTGCCGCCACCGTTGCCGGTCAGGCCGGCGGCCGCCGTGACCACTCGGTCGAGCAGCGCGGACGCGGCTCGGGCCCGCACGACCACCGGTGGCCGCACGGACCGTTCGGAGGCCGGCACGACGAGCGTGACCTGTTCGCCGTAGACCCCTCTGAGCTCGGCCGCCAGCCGGTGCGCGAGCCCGTCGTCCCCGCACACGACCATGTGCGCGGCCGCGTCGCCCGGCAGCCCTGGACTCTGGTTCGGAACGCTCCCCACAAGGGAGAAGAGTGCCCCACTGTGACGGTTGGTGCCACGGCCGGGGTCCCGGGTGGTGTCATGTGATGGCCAACCTTCCCCAAGGAATCCCCAAACCCCCGCGCACACTGAACAAACGGACCTGCACCGCCGTACGCACCAGCAGGGGAACCAGCACCTCACCACCGGAGGGAACCCGGCCGTGGCCGTCACCAAAGCACCTCCGCGCACGCGGGACACCGGCGAGGACCCGCGCCCGGCACCGGACCCGGAGGCGCGGCGCCTCAACTCCCCCCTCATGCTGACCCTGCTGATGATCCTGGTGGTGCTGTGCCAGGGCCCGATCCGCGAGGCGCTGGGCGCGCCGGTCATGCAGAGCTGGATGACGGTGTTCGTCGCTGTGCTCGTCCAGGCGCTGCCCTTCCTGGTGCTCGGGGTGCTGCTGTCGGCGGCGATCGCGGTGTTCGTGCCGCCGTCGTTCTTCGCCCGCGCCCTGCCGAAGAACCCCACCCTCGCGGTGCCGGTGGCCGGGATGGCGGGCGTGGTGCTGCCGGGCTGCGAGTGCGCGTCCGTGCCGGTGGCCGGAGCGCTGGTGCGCAGGGGTGTCACCCCGGCCGCGGCGCTCGCCTTCCTGCTCTCCGCCCCGGCGATCAACCCGATCGTGCTGACGGCGACCGCCGTCGCCTTCCCGCGCAACCCGGAGATGGTCGTGGCCCGGCTCGTCGCGAGCCTGATGGTGGCCTGCGCGATGGGCTGGCTCTGGCTGCGCCTCGGCCGCACCGACCTGCTCAAGACCCCGGCCCGGCACGCGTACGAGGGCCAGGGCAAGGGTGCCGCCTTCTGGGGCTCGGTGCGGCACGACGTGATGCACGCGGGCGGCTTCCTGGTCGTCGGCGCGATGGCGGCGGCGACCCTGAAGGCCGTGGTCCCGCAGACGTGGCTGCGTACGGCGGCGGAGAACCCGGTGATCGCCGTGCTGGCCCTCGCGGCCCTCGCCGTGGTGCTGTCGATCTGCTCGGAGGCGGACGCGTTCGTGGCGGCCTCGCTCACCCAGTTCTCGCTCACCGCGCGGCTGACCTTCCTGGTCGTCGGCCCGATGATCGACCTCAAGCTGTTCGCCATGCAGACGGGCACCTTCGGCCGTGCCTTCGCCCTGCGGTTCGCCCCCGCCACCCTCGCGCTGGCGATCGTGGTCTCGGTCCTGACCGGGCTGGTGATGCTGTGAACCGGCAGGCACAGTCGGCGGTCCTGTTCGTCCTCGGCGCGGCCCTCCTGCACGCGGGCCTCACCGACCTCTATCTGCGCTACGTCAAGGCGGGCCTGCGCCCGCTGGTCCTGGCGGCCGGTGTCGTCCTCATCGCGACGGCGCTGGCGACGGCCTGGTACGAGTGGCGGGCCAAGGCCAAGGAGCAGGAGCACGCCCACCGCGAACCCCGGGTCTCCTGGCTGCTGGTCCTCCCCCTCTTCGCCCTGATCCTCGTGGCCCCGCCCGCCCTCGGGTCCTACAGCGCGATGCGCACGGGTACGGCCCTGCAGCAGTCGTACGGCTATGCGAAGCTCCCGCAGAGCGGACCTGTGCGGCTCAGCCTCGCCGACTACGCGGGCCGTGCCGTCTACGAGCACGGCCGGGGCCTCGAGGGACGGCAGATCGTCATCACCGGGTTCGTCGCCCTGGACCACTCCGGCGCGCCCTACCTGGTCCGCATGGCCCTCAACTGCTGTGCGGCGGACGCCCAGCCGGTCAAGGTCGGGCTGACCGGGCAGATCCCGCCGGTCCTCAAGCCGGACGGCTGGCTCCAGGTCACCGGCACCTACACGGCCAAGCGGACCAAGGACACGGTGAACGGCGGCCCGATCCCGTACCTCAAGGTCACCGTCGCCAAGCCGGTCCCGTCGCCGCACGACCCGTACGACGAGACCTGGAACAACTGACCGGCGGTCACCAGGGTCGAGGGTGCGGTGTGAAGTCTTCCGCGACCATCGCCGCCAGGTCGACGTACGCCTGTCGTGTCTTGGGGCGCAGCAGGTCCAGATCGATCTCGGAACCGGCCGCGAGGTGCTCGTCGAAGGGCACCGCGATCGCGCCGCGGCAGCGCTGTTGGAAGTGCGTCACGATGTCCTCGACCTTGATCATCTTGCCGGTCTCGCGGACACCTGAGATGACTGTTATGGACCGCGACACCAGAACCGCGTACCCATGCGCCGACAGCCAGTCCAGCGTGGTGCTGGCGCTGGACGCGCCGTCCACCGACGGCGTCGAGACGATGATCAGCTGGTCGGCGAGGTCGAGGATTCCGCGCATCGAGCTGTAGAGCAGGCCTGTGCCGGGGTCGGTGAGGATGATCGGGTACTGGCGGCCCAGGACGTCGATCGCGCGCCGGTAGTCCTGGTCGTTGAAGGTCGCGGAGACGTAAGGGTCAACGTCGTTGGCGATGATTTCCAGACCGGAGGGGGCCTTCGAGGTGAACCGCCGGATGTCCATGTAGGACTTGAGGTACGGGATCGCTTGGACGACGTCACGGATGGTGGCCCCGGTCTCGCGACGCACCCGGCGGCCGAGGGTTCCGCCGTCCGGGTTGGCGTCGATGGCGAGGATCTTGTCCTGGCGCTCGGTGGCGAACGTGGCGCCCAGCGCGGTGGCCGTGGTCGTCTTGCCCACGCCGCCCTTGAGGCTGATCACCGCGATCCGGTAGCAGGAGAGGACCGGCGTGCGGATCAGTTCCAGCTTGCGCTGTTGCTCGACCCTCCTGGCGGTGCGACCGAAACGGCTGGTCTTCCGTGGCGGTCCGGCCGGCACGTCCGCGGCTACGGGCGCGAGGCCTTCCTTCTTGAGGGCGTTGTCCAGAGTGCTGCGGAGCGCCGGCCACTCCCTTTCCGGAATCCCATCCGCTACGAAGGCCCAATGCACCGTGAAGTCGGTGAGGCGACCCGTGGCCCGGGCTTGCCGGATCAGCTTGTTCACCTGCTCGCGGTGGGCCAGTTCGGGCGGGGGGAACGCGTCCTGCGTGGGCAGTGGACCCCCGGCCGAAACGTCGGTCTCGGTGCGCACGAGCACCTGGATGCCCTCCGACGCCAGCCACTCGCCGAGTGGGCGCCGAATGTTCGACCGGTCGGCGCGCGGGATCGCATCCGCATCGAGCGCACGTTCCAGGTCGGCATTCTCGATGTAGCCCCTGATCTCCCCCGCTCTCACGAGAGCCGCCAGGTGTTCGAACTGGAGGATGTCGGTCACGGACGGCGCGGTTCCGATCACGGATCTCACGGTGGCCGGAGCCCCCGGCTCGGACGTGATGATGCCCCGCTCCTCCAGATGGCTCAGCGCGTTTCCCACGGTCTCCGACGAAACACCGAACCGCTCCGCGAGCGTCGCCTGCGCGGGCAGGGGGGCTCCCACGGCCGGGACACCCGCCCTGATCTCGGCCCACAGCGTCTGCACCACACGCAGTTGGTCGATGTCGATCGGGACAGTCGGATCCTCTTCCGTGTCGGCGTAGGCGAAGGGCTCCTGGTGGGCGGGGAAGTCCTGGACGGACGTGGGGTCGTGCCGTACCGCCAGGATGCCGTCCGGTGCGTAGGGGTGGGTGTCGAGGTAGCGGCTCAGGGCGCGGTGGGCCTGCCGTGTGTCGTAAGTGGTCGCCTCGTCGCGAAGCCGTTCGCGCGCGCCGGGATGCAAGGCCATCACCGGGTCGTGTCCGCTGGTGTCACTGATGGTCAGCAGGCCGCTGGTGAGCAGTTCGGCGAGGTCGGCCACGTCGGCCTCGGCCACCGCCTGTTCGCGGAGCGCGTGCAGGAGCGGCAGGGTGAGCGCGGGCAGCTCCGAGCAGAGGACGGCAAGGCGTACGGCATGGGTGGAGGCGGTGCGCAGGAAGGCGTCCGCGAGGGCGGTGGGCTCCCCGCGGTCGGTGCGCGGGGCGTGGCCGCCCGGCGCCGAGGCGGTCGCGGTGGGGCGCCCGGAGGCCGGGACGAGAATGGCGTCGCAGCCGTGCGGATCCGACCGCATCAGCGCACGCGACCAGGTGCTCAGCGACGTCGGTGTGCAGGAGATGACGGGGAGGGCCGTCCAGCGCTCCCGCTCCGAAGCTCGTCCGGGAAGGCGGCGCAACCGCGCCGGAAGACGGTAGTGCAGCCCGCTGTTGTGCGCACCGGCTTCCGCGGCGGTCACACGGACGGCGGGCAGATTGAGCGCGGAGCGCCTCCACAGGCGACGGGGAAGGGGGTTGGCGAGAGCCACCGGCACCTGGTGCCCCCACGCGTTGAGCAACCGCCACACCTCGGGCTGCTGCCAGCCGGGGGCGGCGCAGTCCGAGAAGACGAGAATCAACCTTCGCCCACGGGATCCGCTGCCGTGGTGCGGTACCCGTGCGGCCTCGACCGGCCGGCCGAGGTGATCCTGGGCGTGCGGCTCCTCGTCCCGCCAGTCCAGCCGCCAGTCGTGCACGGCGCGGAACACACCGAGACCGCGCATCAGTTTCGTCAGTGACCGTGCCGTCTCCTCCCACACCCGCATCGACAGGGAGGTGTCCACCACGACGACGATCTCGAACCACACCTCCGGTGCCGTACCGAACACGGGCACCAGCGGCCCGCCCCGGGCGTAGTGGTCGACGGTCGCGTCGACGTCCAGGCGGGTACGGCTGCCCTGGAGCCAGGGGCGTTGGAACGGCTGGAGCGACCGGCCGATCGACAGTGTCCCACCCAGGGGCTCGGAGCGGCCGATGGACAGCGCGTCACCGCGGACACGGGTGTCCGCGTCGGGATGGCGTACCGACACCGCGGTGCCGGTGGTGGTGTGCTCGTCCCGCGGCTGCGGCTGCGGGAGCGGTTCGGTCCCGGCGGGGTAGACCGTGCTGTCGGGCGCGGCGTCGGCGGAGCCCGGTGGGGAGGGGCTCTCGCCGGGGCCGAAAGGGTCCGCGACGCCGTCGCCCTCGGTGGCGCGGGCAGCTGCCAGCCAGATGGCGTCGGCGAGTGTTCGCGCGTCCGTGTCCGGAGGGGCGGCCGCGACCGCCGCCTCCAGAAGCCGACGGACGGCACTATGCACGAGAGAGCTCGCGGGTGAGCAACTCGTGGAGGCGCTCGCGCTGTTCACCCTCGATTCCCTGGCCGTCCGCCAGCAGGGATACGGCGTTCAGCAGTTGGTCGACGGCGAGATGGTCCCCTCCGGCGACCCGGTCCGCGAACCGCTGGATCAGCTGTTCGCCCGCCTCGCCGAGTTCGCCCTCGAAGTGGGCCTCGACGATGCTGTGGAGGAGGGGGCGGGTCAGCTGCGGCATCGTGTAGCGGATGCAGCGGCGCAGGAAGGGCGGCGGGAAGTCCCGTTCGCCGTTGCTGGTGAGCACGATGAACGGGAACTGGGTGCACTGAACCCTGCCCATCTCGACGGCATGGGCGCTGCGGCTGTCCCAGAGGCGGATCTCCACGCGCGGGCGTCGGTACCGTACGAGTTCGGGAATCTCGTACTCACCGCGCTCCAGCACTTCCAGGAGGTCGCTGGGCAGGTCCAGGTCGCTCTTGTCGATCTCGTCGATGAGGAGGGCCCGGGGGCGCTCCGCGGGCAGCAGGGCGGTGCCGAGCGGCCCCAGCTGCAGGAAGGGCGCGATGTCGTCCCGGCTGCGGGTACCGCCCCTGCCGGTCCGCGGGCCCGGGCGCCGGCCGAGCGCGCTCTGCAGGTTCTGCGCGTGGATCCGGCCCAGGGCGTCGTAGCGGTAGAGGGCTTCGCCGAGGGTGCTGCGCGAGGTGATGTGCCAGCGCAGCACGTCTCCCAGGCCGAGTTCGTGGGCCACCTGCTCGATGACCGTGGACTTGCCCGAGCCGGCGGGGCCGGTCACCAGGAGCGGGCGGCGCAGGTGGATCGCGGCGTTGACGGCGTCGATCAGGTCCGCCGGCGGCTGGTACTGGCGGTGTTGCGGCCTCCGCGGGAAAGTGCGCCACGGGGGCGGTGGGGCCAGGGGCACCTCCCGCTGTTCGCCGTCACCCCGGTAGTAGGGCCTCCAGGTCATGCTTCCTCCTCGGGCGCGGTGACCACACGGTGTTCGAAGGGGCGGCAGAACTCCAGCCAGGCCTCGTCGTGCCAGACCGCGCGAAGGTCGCCGAGGCATGCCGTGCAGTCGTGGTGGGCCTGCCAGCGGCTGCGGTAGGCGGCGGCCAGGCCGTCCGGCAGTTCGTGCCAGCGCTCCCGCACCAGTTCCGGCAGCCGGTGCGCCGCCGGACGGGCGTCGCCGCGGGGCCACAGGACGATGGGGGCGAACGGCAGGAACAGTTCCAGTACCTCTTCGAGGTCCTGGGGGCAGTGATCGACGCCGACGGCCGTGTCGTACTGGCCGATGGACAACCGGTACTCCAGGGCCGAGCGGTCGTCCAGTGCGGCAGGGCCGATCCACTTCACCTGTGCCGGAGCCGCGGCCAGCTTCCTGAGCGCCTTGCGGGCGGCGTCGTTGATCTCCGCGTTGTCCTCGGCTTCGTCGAGGCGGCCGCTCCAGCGCGGGACGACCGAGTACCTGGCGCCGAGCAGGTACCGGCCGACCTTCTCCTCCTCGGGGTGCCAGCGCGCCAGGAGGTGTGCCGGAGCCGCTATGTCGATGTGTTCCAGGAGTTCCGGGTGCGGAAGTTCCCGACGGGCCCAGCGCAGCGCGGCCCCGATGGCCTGCGCCGTACTGTGCGAGCCGCTTGTCTCGCACCGGAAGCGCTGGTGCAGCGGGAGGTCGTCGCCGCCCCGCAGCAGCCACGCGTCCACCTCTTCGGGCCATTCGGTCCAGGCCCCGGCCAGGCTGATGACCAGACGCAGGGCCCGGCGCCGTTGGTCCGTCGCGAACTCGGCGTACGCGTCGGTGACTTCGGTGTGCACGTCCAGGCGCCGGGCCCAGGCCTGGAGGCCGGGATGAGTCCTGGGCAGGCCCGCCTCGTGGAACAGCGCGGTGACGAATCGGGCCAGTCCCTTCCACTGTGCCTCGCGGCGGCGCCTGGTGCGCAGTACGGCGTGCTCCAGCAGGTCGCGCAGCGGGACCGAGCTTTCCACGGCGCCCTCCGTCGCGCCGTCCACGGTGCCTGCCGCGAGGGAGGGGAAGCCGGCGAGCCGGCGGGCGGAACGCAGCAGGTCGCTGGAGAGGGAGTCGGCGAGGGCGTCGGTCAGGAACTCCTTCGTCCGGAACACCTCCAGGAGGCCGGTGACCACGTCCTCCACGTCCTCCCGCGCGTCCGGTCGCCGCTCGTCGTCGACCTGGCCGGAGGTGACGAAGTCCCGTAGTTCGCGAAGGGCGGTGCGGGTGACGCGGCGGGGGGAGCGGTGCGGCCCCCGCCACAGTTCCACGCTGTCCCGCAGGTCCTGGAGCCCCAGCGAACCGACGGTGTCCGCCCGGGAGTTAGCGGTGTGTGCCGGGTTGCGGGCCAGCCACAGCCCCTCCAGCGGGAACGGGTCCTGGTCGTACTCGGCCCGTCCGATCACCTGTCCGCTCACCTGGTCGCGGAGGGTCTCGGCCAGGGTCCGGTCGACGTAGACGGCGGGGCCGGCTCCCGGCACGCCCGTCTTGAGCGTTCTGGTCAGCGACCGGCTGAGGCTCAGGTCGCGGGCCGGCTGGTCGGCGGCCGCGGCGGTGAGCATGGCCAGCCGGGACCGCCCCGCGCGGACGCCGCCCGCCAACCGGGCCGCGTTCGGTACCGCGCCGCCCGCGTGGCAGGTGTCGACGATGGCGATCAGACCGTCCACTCCCGGTTCGTCGGCGGCCTGGGTGAGCAGGTGCCCGACGTCCAGCGCGGAGCGGGGGCTCTGCGGCGTCGAACCGCCGACCATGAAATATAGCTCGGAACTCTGCGGCGGGGTGAAGCCGTGTCCCAGCAGGGCCAGGACGAGCACCGCGCCGTCGGCCCGGGCCTGCTGAAGCGCCGCGTTCACCGACTTGTCCACGTCCTCGGGCGCCAGGTCGTCCCCGGTCAGCAAGGAGGGGTACGCACCGGTGCGGGCCCGGCAGCCGCCCAGGTCCGGGTCGGTCAAGGCGTCGTGCAGTTCCCGGGCGGCTTCGTTCAACCGGGTGAGCTCACCCATCGCGGCGCACTGTGCCGCGATCACCAGTACATGGCGTACGGCCGCGGTGGTCACTGCTTCAGTGCTTCGACGATCGGTCCGGCGACAGCCGGCTGTCTGAGGTACTTGGTCGCCGTGTGCACCCAGAGACCGTCGGAGTCCACCCTGCGCGACAGGGGCAGCACACCGGAGGAGTTGGGCGCCATCCAGTCCTTGATCCGTGGGCGGCACACGACGATGTCGTCGCGATCCCAGAAGTTCAGCCACCGCTCTACGGACCCGGGCGTGCGGGCGGGGTGTGGTCGCACCCGGTGCAGGACCACCCCGGCGGTGGCCAGCGGCGATCCCAGCGTGACGAACAGCCGGGCGGGTTGGGGCAGTTGGTGCAGTGCCTCGTAGGCGACGACGCTGCCGAGCGAGTGGCCGACGACGACCAGCGGCAGCCGCGGATCCACCGCGTCCAGGACGCGGGAGGTGATCCGTGCGTTGAGGGTCGTGCTCTGCGGGGCCGTCACCCGGCGGTCCAGATACCGGCTTACCTGTGCGAGATGCCCCAACAGGGGCCATCCGCTGGCCCATTGCCCGGCCGACCGCAGCCCGGGAAGCTGGAGCAGCGTGGTCAGGATCCGTGCGATTACGCGTAACGGCTCCGCCGCGCCCTGGAGTTCGCGTCGGCCGTCCATGAACTGCTCCCGCGCGTCCTCGACCACGCGCATCGCACGAAGGTCACCGTGCTCCCGTGCCTGTGACCACAGTTCGTCCGTCGTCTCGTGCAGGAGAGCGGCCAGGAAGTCGGTTTGCCCGTCGTCGAGTTGCGCCTGTACGGCCGCACCCTGTTCGTCGGGCTCTGCGAACAGGTCGCTGTAGTTCACGAACCGGATCTCCGCCAGCCACCCCTGGACGATGCCGGAGACGGAGTCGGCGTGCCCGGCGTCACGGGCGCCGTGGGCCAACGCCTCCAGCCAGTCGCGCTTCTCGCGTTCGGTGTTCCGTAGGCCGCCGATGCCGTGCACCAACAGCAACTGAGCTCTGCCAGGAATGCTCATGCGGCGTTCCCCGTCCTGGCCCCCCGGCCCCACGTCAGCGACCGACTCCGTCTACGAAGAGCCGCTGTTTGCCTGATCGCTTCAGAGAACCATAACCAAGTGATCGGCCCCCGGGTGAGGAAACCGGAGGAGCTTGGTGAACGCCTGAGGCACCGTCACCCGAGCGCGGCGAACGCCTCGTCCAGGAGGGCGACCAGGTCGAGGCGGCCGTCCGAGGCGGTCCAGTGTTCCAGGGCGAGGTTCAGGCAGTTCAGGGCGGCGCCGGCGCGCGCGGACTGGGCGAGGGTGGGCGGCTCGTCGGAGCCGGCGCGGTCGGCGAGGGCCTGCGCCAGGGCGGGCCGCCAGCTGTGCTGTTTCTCCAGGTGACGGGCGCACAGGGGCGGGGTGTCGTAGACGAGCCGGGTGGTGGCGAGGGCGCCGGCCGGGTCCTCGTGGTAGCGCCCGACGATGGCGTCCAGGGCGTGCCGCAGCGCCGTCCACTCGTCCTCGTCCGCCGGGCGGGCGCGCAGGGCGTCGGCGACCCGTAGGTCGTGGCCCTCGAAGGCGCCCAGCACGGCGTCCTCCTTGGTGCCGAAGTAGCGCAGGAAGGTGCTGCGCGAGACCCCGGCGGCCGCGGCCAGGTCGTCGAGCGTCACCTTCTCGAAGCCCTCGCGGCGGAACAGCTCGAAGGCCACGGTCGCCAGTTCTGCGCGTACGGCGGCCCGGGCGATGTCTCTCGTGGTCGTACGTCCTGCTTCGGTCACCCGCCGATCGTAACGCCCGGATCGGATCGCACTTGCAGGAGTGGATCTCAGTGGCTAGCATGACACTCAGTTTCACATCCAGCACTTACCTCCAGAAGGCCGTACCTCATGCTCCAGACTGTCGGCATCATCGGCAGCGGAATGGTCGGCGGCGCGGTGGCCCGGCTCGCCGTCGCCGCAGGACTGGACGTGGTGGTGAGCAACTCCCGCGGCCCCGAGACGCTCGCCGACCTCGTCGCGGAACTCGGCGAACGGGCCCGCGCGGCCACCGTCGCGGAGGCCGCGCTCGCCGGTGACCTGGTCGTGGTGGCCGTACCGCTGAAGGCCTACGACCGTCTGCCCGTCGCCGAGCTGGCCGGGAAGACGGTGATCGACGCGATGAACTACTACCCGGACCGGGACGGCGGCCTCGCCGAGCTGGAGGCGGGGGAGCTGACCTCCAGCGCGCTGGTGCAGCGGCGGCTCGCCGGGGCCCGGGTGGTGAAGGCCTTCAACAACATCGACTTCCGCCGTCTGTTCACCAGCGCCCGCCCGGCCGGCGCCCCCGACCGCAGCGCCCTGCCCGTCGCCGGCGACGACGGCTCCGCGAAGGCCGAGGCGATCGCGCTGCTCGACGTTCTCGGGTACGACGCCGTCGACATCGGCACCCTCGCGGACAGCCGGTTCAGCCAGCCGGGCACCCCGGTCCATGTGCAGCCCTATATGGGCGAGCGGCCGGAGGGGCTGGGTCAGGAGGACGCGCAGCGCTGGTTCTTCGAGACGCCCGGTATCCCGGTGCCGGCCGCGCAGGTCAAGCAGCTCGTCGACGCCGCCCGCTGAACCCCCCGTAGGAGACCCCTCGCATGCCCATGATCGACATCCCCACCCGGGACGGCACCGCCGACGCCTACCTGGCGCACCCCGGCGACGGCGCCCCGCACCCGGCGGTCCTCTTCTGCATGGACGCCTTCGGGCTGCGCCCGCACCTGAAGTCGATGGCGGACCGGCTCGCCTCCGAGGGCTACACCGTTCTCGTGCCCAACGTCTTCTACCGGTACGGCCGCGCCCCCGTCGTCGAGCTCCCCGAGTTCATCAACCCCGCCGAGCGGCCGGAGCTCGTCCAGGCCGTGGGTCCGGCCGCGCGGACCCTCACCCCCGAGGGCGCGATGCGGGACGCCGCCGTCTACCTCGACTGGCTGGCCGCGTCCCCGCTGACCGGTGACGGCCCTGTCGGTGTCACCGGCTACTGCATGGGTGCCGGTCTCGCCCTGCGCACCGCGGGCGCCCACCCCGAGCGGATCGCCGCGGCGGCCGGGTTCCACGGGGCCCGCCTCGCCACGGACGCCCCCGACAGTCCTCACCTTCTCGCCGGGCGCATCACCGCCGAGCTCTACTTCGGTCACGCCGACCAGGACTCCGCCAACCCCGCCGACCAGATCGCCCGCCTGGAGAAGGCCCTCACCGAGGCGGGCGTCGAGCACCGCAGCGAGGTCTACGAAGGCGCCCTCCACGGCTTCACCCAGGCCGACACGGCGATGTACGGCGCGGAGCCGACGGACCGCCACTGGGTCGCGCTGCTGGACCTGTTCGCCCGCAGGCTCACCGGCTGAACCCTTCGGGCGCCGAGCCAGGGGCCAGGGCGCGATGGCGGCGGCGTCACGCCGACCCGCCTGGCCCTTGCCCCTGCGGGAACCTCCCCCTAGCCTGCAATCTGACGATCCATCAGATACCGGCTAGGGGGCAGGCAATGGCCGTCACCACCGAGAGCGGAACCCGGGACATCCCCAAAGTCATCAGCGTGGACGATCACGTGATCGAGCCCGCGCACCTCTTCGATACCTGGCTTCCGGCCAAGTACCGGGACAGGGGGCCGAAGCCGCTCACCGCCGGCATCGGGGACCTCGCGTACGTCGGCGGGAAGTACCGGTTCACCACCGATCCCGAAGGCCAGATGACGGACTGGTGGGAGTACGAGGGCGACCTCTTCCCGTACAAGCGGATCATCGCGGCCGTCGGCTTCTCGCGGGACGAGATGACCCTCGACGGGATCACCCGCGAGCAGATGCGGCGGGGCTGCTGGGACCCCAAGGCGCGCATCGAGGACATGGAGATGAACCATGTCGAGGCCTCCCTGTGCTTCCCGACCTTCCCGCGGTTCTGCGGGCAGACCTTCGCCGAGGCCAAGGACAAGGAGGTCGGGCTCGCCTGTGTGCGCGCCTACAACGACTGGATGGTGGAGGAGTGGTGCGGGGACAGCGGGGGGCGGCTGATCCCGCTGTGCCTCATCCCGCTGTGGGACATCGAACTCGCGGTCGCGGAGATCCACCGCAACGCCGCACGGGGCGTACGGGCCGTCACCTTCAGCGAGATCCCGACCCACCTGGGGCTGCCGTCCATCCACTCCGGCTACTGGGACCCGTTCTTCGCCGTCTGCGAGGAGACCGGGACGGTCGTCAACATGCACATCGGCAGCAGCTCCCAGATGCCGGCCGCGTCCCCCGACGCCCCGCCGGCCGTGCAGGCCTCCCTCTCCTTCAACAACGCCATGGCCTCGATGATGGACTTCCTCTTCTCCGGGGTCCTGGTGAAGTTCCCGCGGCTCAAACTGGCGTACAGCGAGGGCCAGATGGGCTGGATCCCGTACGCCCTGGAACGCGCCGACGACGTCTGGGAGGAGCACCGGGCCTGGGGTGGCGTCAAGGACCTGATCCCGGAGCCGCCGTCGACGTACTACTACCGGCAGATCTTCTGCTGCTTCTTCCGCGACAAGCACGGCATCGAGGCCATCGAGACCGTCGGCGTGGACAACGCGACCTTCGAGACCGACTATCCGCACGTCGACTCGACCTGGCCGCACACCAAGAAGGTCGCGTGGGAGCACGTGGCCGGGCTGTCCGAGGACGTGACCTACAAGCTGCTGCGAGGGAACGCGATCCGGATGCTGGAGCTCGGCTTCGACAAGTGACAGGTGAGCCACGAGGTCCACTTCAACGGGCCGGCGCCCGTGCCGGCGGCTGAACGCTCCCATGTGCGGTACGGACCAGCCGCCGAGACTGAGGGAGTTCACGACGGACGCAGAGGGTCGCCGGGTGTGCGCCTGCGTGCGGAGGTCGTTCGCCGCCCGGTGGTCGAGTACGGCGCCCCGCTCGACGTAGCCCTCCGCGGGGTCCCGGGGAAGTCCGGCAGCCGGTCCAGTGACCGCGAGGTCGCCCGGTCGAGCGTGGGATCCGTGTCCAGCGCGGCCAGGTCGCGGGCGGGCGCGATCAGCCGGTGCCACCCATCCCGCGGGTGACTCCTGCGCGCACAGGGAGCCGTGGGCTTTCGGCAGGAGGCGCGGGCGCGGGGTGTGCCCGGGCATGAGAAGGCCCGACCGCTGGCGACGGGGGATGCACCAGCGGTCGGGCTGTGGCCAAGACTAACAAGGCAAATGGAACAGCGGGAGCGGACTGCTCAGCCGGGGGGAGAAGTTGTGATCGGGATCACGTAATGCGCTTCAGTCGCAGGGAGGATCGTACGAGAGCCGCGGCAGGTACTCCTCCCACTCCTGGCGGGTCAGGACGTTCCGGGTCGTGGCGCAGACGCGGCTGATCGCGGCGTCGACGTCCAGGTCCCACAGCCGGATGGTGTCCGCGCCGCTGGAGATCCCGAGCATGCGGCTGTCGGGGCTGAAGGAGAGGAAGCTGCCGGTCTTGGCGCTGGGGCTCATCGACTGCCCGATGGGGCCGGCCGCGGACGGGTCGGTCACGTCCCAGAGCCGGACCGTGTTGTCGTTGCCGCCGCTGGCCAGCGTGGAGCCGTCACGGCTGTACGTCAGCGACACGACCGCCTCGGTGTGCCCGGTGAGCGCCGCGCCCGTCTGCTCGGCGTGCGTGGGGTCGGTCACGTCCCAGAGCCGGACCGTGTCGTCGTTGCCGCCGCTGGCCAGGGTGTGCCCGTCCGGGCTGAAGACGAGCACGTTGACGGGCCCGGTGTGCCCGGTGAGCGGCTCGCGGAGCAGGGTCGGACGGGCCGGGTCCGTCACCTTCCACAGCCGGATCGTGCCGTCCGCGCTGCCACTGGCCAGGGTCCGGCCGTCCGGGCTGAAGGCAAGGCCGTCGATGTACCCCTTGTGGCCGGCGATCGGGCCGTGGGAGACCGGGTGGGCCGGGTCGGTGACGTCCCACAGCTGAAGGTTGCGGCTGTCGTAGGCGGTGGCCAGGGCGCGTCCGTCCGGGCTGAACGCCAGTGCGTCCGGACCCATGAACCGGGAGCGCAGGACGAGCGCCGGACCGTAGGGGACGGGGTGGGCCGGGTCGGTGACGTTCCACAGATGGACCCGGCCGGTGGTGAGCACCGCGAGGGTGTGGCCGTCGGGGGAGAAGAGCACCTGGGAGTCCGGGTCCCGCGCCACCGGTGTGAACGGCTTGCCCAGGGCCACGGGCCGGGCCGGGTCCGTCACGTTCCACAGCCGGATCCGCCCGTCCCGCCCGGCCGTGGCGAGCACCTCGCCGTCCCGCCGGAACGCCCCGCTGCTGCCCACCAGGTCTCCCGCCGGGATCGACCACAGGCGCACCTTGCTGTCGCCGCTGCCGGTCGCGAGCGTACGGCCGTCGGGGCTGAAGCCCAGCGCGTACATCTCGCCGCTCGCCCCGGCCAGTGGCTCACCGACCTGTGAGGGGTACGCCGGATCGCTCACGTTCCACAGACTCGCCGTGCTGTCCGCGCTGGCGGCGGCGAGCGTGTTCCCGTCCGGACTGAAGGCCACGGACCAGATGGGGCCGGTGTGGCCGGTGAGCGGCGAGCCGACAGGGCGCGGGTCGGCCGGTTCGCTCACGTCCCACAGCCGGACGCTGTCGTCCGCGCTGCCGCTGGCGAGTTCGGTGCCGTCCGGGCTGAAGGCGACCGAGTGCACGAGACCCGTGTGACCGGTCAGCACCCTGTCGTACGCCCGGGGCCGCCGCGGATCGGTCGTGTTCCACAGCCGGATCGTGTTGTCGTCACCTCCGGCCGCCAGCGTGTGCCCGTCCGGACTCCACGCCACGGACCGCACGGCGGCCCCGGCACCGGTCAGCGTGGTGGGCGGCCTCTTCGAGCCGTGCGTGTTCCACAGCCGTACGGTCCTGTCCTCACCGGCGGAGGCCAGGGTCCTGCCGTCCGGGCTGAAGGCGATCAGATAGATCGTGCCGCGATGGCCGGTCAGGGGAGCGCCGAGGGGCCTCGGGTGGCCCGGGTCGCTCACGTCCCACCGGCGGATCCTCCCGTCGTCCCCGGCGCTCGCCAGTGTCCTGCCGTCGGGGCTGAAGACCGCGCTGCTCACCCAGCTCGTGCCGCCGGCGAGGGGCTTGCCCAGCGCCTTGGGGCGGGACCGGTCGCTGAGGTCCCACAGTCGTACGGTCCGGTCGTAGCTGGCGGTGGCGAGGAGCTTGCCGTCCGGGCTGAACGAGGTGAGGTAGACGGCCCCGGTGTGGCCGGTGAGCGGGGTGGCCAGCGGCGCGTTGACGATGGAGATCAGCCGGGAGTTGGTGCCCTCGTCGTCGGGCCTGAGGCCGTGTGCGACCAGGTCGATCCGGGCCGACAGCGACGGATCCGTGTACTGGACGCGGTCCGCCTCGGCGACGACCTGCTCGAACACGGCGTCGTTGCGCTGCTGCCAGGCGACCACCGCCGAACCGACGGCCACCATCGCGAGGACCACCAGGGCCGACACCGCGCCCCGGGTGATCAGGAGCGTACGCCGGCGCAGCCGGACCGAGGCGGCCAGGAACTCCACCGCGCTGCGGGTCAGGTAGGTGTCCCCGGCGGACTTCGCCCACGTGCGCGCCTGTTCGAGCCGCGACCCCCGGTACAGCAGCGACGAGTCGCGGTTCGAGCCCTCCCAGGAGCGGCCGTCCTCCTCGATGCGCTGGCGCAGCAGATGGTCGCTGCGGTCCTCGTCGATCCACTCGCGCAGCCGCGGCCAGGCCGTCAGCAGGGCCTCGTGGGTGATCTCCACGGTCTCCGCGTCCAGCGTCACCAGCCGGGCCCGGACCAGGGCTTCGAGGGACTCCTCCGTCTTGCCGGGGTCCGTCGACTCCGCGGCCAGCCGGCGCCGGCTGCCGCGCCTGCGGGTTGCCTGGGTGTCCTCACCCAGGCGTACCAGGCGGAGCAGCAGCAGCCGGGCCGCCGTACGCGCCGCCGGGTCCAGGGCGGACCAGGCCCGCTCGGCGGTCGCCGCGACCGCGCCCTGGATACCGCCGGCCGCGCGATAGCCGGCCAGGGTCAGCCGGCCCGCCTTGCGGCGCTGCCAGGTCGCGAGCAGGGCGTGCGAGAGCAGCGGCAGCACGCCCGCGCCGTGCTCCCCCACGGCCCGAAAGGCAGGGGAGGGGCCCCCACCGCGCGGACCGTCGGCGCTCACCTCGCGGACGATCAGCTCCGCGAGCCCCGGTTCCAGCTCCAGGCCCACGGCCCGGGCCGGACCGGTCACGGCCTCGCGCAGCTCCCCGCTGGTCAGCGGCCCGAGCACCATGTGCCGGTGCTGGAGCGCGTCGGCCAGCTCGGGGTGGTCGAGGCAGCGCTCGTAGAAGTCGGCGCGGATGCCGAGGAGAACGAGGGCGGGCGCGGCCGTGTCCGGGCCGGCGGGCGTGCAGGCGGCGTGCAGTACCTGGACGAACGTACGCCTGGCCGTCTCGTCCGTGCAGAGCGTGAACGCCTCCTCGAACTGATCCACGATCACCACCGGCCGGGCGGTGGCGGCCTCGTGCTGAGCCCACGAGGCGACCGCTTCCCGGACGGCGGGCGCGAATTCAGGAGGATGGTCGGGTTCATGGGCTTCCGTGCCGGCCACGGCGGCTTCCAGCCCGGGTATTCGACGGGTCAGTTCCGCGAGCGGATCGGCGCCCGGCACGAGCTGAAGGATCGGGCGGCGGCCGGCATCGCCGTCACCGTCGAGCGCGCCCTCCTCCAGGGCCGTCACCAGACCGGCGTTGAGCAGCGAGGACTTGCCCGCGCCCGAGGCGCCCACGAGCATCACCAGACCGCCCGTGCCGGTCTCGGCCGCCGAGCGCAGAAGCTTGACGAGTGCCTCGGTGCTCCGCTCCCGGCCGAAGAACCAGCGGGCGTCCTCCTGCCGGTAGGAGGCCAGGCCCCGGTACGGGCAGACCCCGGCGGGGGCTTCCGGCTGGGGCCCCTCGTCCTCGTCCGGAGCCAGCGCGCGCTCCCACAGCCGCTGCCACTGGCCGAGGTCGTACAGTCCGGCCGAGACGGGAGTGGGACTGATTCGCCGTGCTTCGGGAATGAGGATGTGCAGCACGGCCGCGAGGGCGGTGAACTGAGCGGGCACGTTCCGGGCCCGCCGCCAGTCGCTGATCCGCTGTGCGGACACCCGGACGGGACGCCCCCGCTCGTCGACACGCTGGAGCCGGCCGACGCCTTCGGACACCCGCTTGAGGGGCGGATTTCCCGCCTCTCTGTACAGCAGGGCGAGACGTTCCGCGAAGGCCGTGCGTGCCCCTGAGTCGGAACTCAAGGTTCCACCCCTTACTTCCCTCGCGGTTGAATCCGGACCGGAAAACTCACTTTATATGGCTGACCTGCGGTAACGCACTGCTCCTGGCACCGGAACCTCCTCTGTGGGCCCCTTGGCTGGCAGGATCACGACCCTGCGGTTCAGCCATCGGGCGACGCCAATACAGGCCACCAGCCCGGCGCCCCGCATTCCACCCAGCGCGCCGCACGTTCTCGGTCCATTTCCGTCCACGGTCACTCGCTTCCTCCGGTACCGGTCCCCACGAGGGGAGGGACCGGTACCGGACGAAGCGGGACGATCACTGCGCCGCCCCTACACTTGGTCGGGCGGTTCGGTGTGATCGATTCGGTTCGACCCGGGAGGACGAGAGGGCTGTGGCGAAGATCGTCGGCGGTTTCCAGGACCCGTCGTCGGAGGTGCTCGCCGAGGCGGCCGCCGCGTTCGGACTGCTCGCCTCCGCCGCCCGGCTGCACATCATGTGGGCGCTGTCCCAGGGCGAGAGCGATGTCACCCACCTCGCCGACCGGGTCGGCGGCGCGCTGCCCGCGGTCAGCCAGCACCTGGCGAAACTGAAACTCGCCGGGCTCGTCCGCTCCCGCCGTGAGGGCCGCCGGCAGGTCTACTACGTCGACGACCCCGACATCGTGACCGTGGTCCGCGTCATGGTCGGCCAGCTCACGGCCCGGGAAACCTCCTCCGGAACCCCGGACCGACTGCGCGAGGCCGGTGTCTGAGGCGCCGGAGGCGCGGGGGGAGGACGGAACACCGTCTGCCGCGCCTGCTGTGTCGGACGGGGCGGTGGCTGGGGGTGCCGTTCCGGGTGGGCCGATATCTGAGGCCGACGGTTCTTCTGCGTCTGCGTCTGCGTGTGCGTCTGTTGTTCCGGGTCGCTCGGGGTCTGGGTCTGTTGATTCCGCTGGGGTTGGTGGGGCGGCGTCTGTGGGTGGCGGGCGGTTGTCGTCTGGGGCCGCTGGTTCTGGTGGGCGGTCGACTGCGAGTGGTGGGGTGGGCGGGTCGGCGTCTGTTGTTGAAGGGCAGCTGTCGCCTGGGGCCGCTGGTTCCCCTGAGCAGGCGTCTGCGAGTGGTGGGCTGGCCGAGCCGGCGTCTGTGGGTGGCGGGCGGTTGTCGTCTGGGCCCACTGGTTCCGCTGGGCGGTCGTCTGTGCCCGGTGCGGTGGACGGGCCGATGCCTGCGTCTGCTGTTCCGGGTCGGGCGACGACTGGGCCGACTGACCAGGCTGCACCTGAAGGTCCGGCAAGGCCTACGCCTGGGGCCCTCGCCGGGGCTTCACCAACGCCTGCGCCTGTTCTTGAGGTCGGACTGACGGGTGATCCTGCCGTTCCTGGTCCCCCGGCGTCCGCGCCTGGGTTTCGGGTCAGGGCGATGGGTGATCCTGCCGCTGCCGACCCTTTGCTTCCCGCGCCTGTTCTTGAGGCCGGGCTGATGGGTGATCGTGCCGCTGCAGATCCTTCGCTTCCCGCGCTCGTTCTTGAGGCCGGGCTGATGGGTGATCGTGCCGCTGCAGATCCTTCGTCCCTCGCGCCTGTTCTTGAGGCCGGGGCGACGGACGACGCCGCTGCTCCCGACCCTCCGCCCCCCGCGCCCGCGGCCCCCGCACTTCCGCTCGCCCCCGGCACTCCTGCCGCTTCCCCCTCGCCCGCCCCGCCGGTCCTGCGCGCCCTCCCTTCTGTGGTCGGCGAGGACGAGGACGGCGGCGGCCCGGCCGACCCCGGTTCCAGCCCTGGCCCTCGCCCTCACCCCGGCCCGGCCGCCCCCGCCGCCGGCCTCCTCGAAGTGTTCCGCCGACTCGGCACCGGCCCGCGAGGGCTGACCGAGGCACAGGCGGGGGAGCGGTTGGCGCGGTTCGGGGAGAACACGGTTCCGGACGCCCGGGATCCCTCCTGGCCCCGCCTGTTCGCCCGCAGTGTGCGTGACCCGTTCACCGCGGTGCTGCTCTGTCTGGGACTGGTGTCGGCCGCCGTCTTCGCCTGGGGCACCGCGTCGGTGATCCTCCTGCTCGTCGTCGTGAGCTGCGTCCTGCGCGCCTCCGGCGAACACCGCGCCGCCCGCTCCACGGCAGGACTCCGTCGCCTGGTGGCGACCACCGTCACAGTCCAGCGCCGGCTGCACGAGGACACGGCCCCGGTCACCCGTGAGATCCCGGTCGAGGAACTCGTCCCCGGCGACGTCGTACGGCTCGGCCCCGGGGACCTGATCCCCGCGGACGTACGACTGCTGCGGTCCACCGGACTCACGGTCCACCAGGCCGTACTCACCGGAGAGTCCGCGCCGGTGCAGAAGTCCGCGGTCGAGGACCCGCGGGACGACGGCGTCTTCCAGGACCCCCGGCTCTGCTTCCAAGGCGGCAGTGTCGCGTCCGGCAGCGCCACCGCCGTGGTCACCGAGACCGGCGGCGACACCCGTTTCGCCGCCGCCCACCGCCGTACCGGAAGACCCCCGGCGACCACCTTCGAACGCTCCGTCCAGGGCGTCTCCTGGATCCTGATCCGCTTCGCCCTGCTGACCCCGCCCCTGGTCCTCATGGCCAACGCCGCCCTCCGCGGCCGTGGCCTGGAGACCCTCCCCTTCGCCGTCGCCGTGGCGGTCGGTCTGACGCCGGAGATGCTGCCGGTCCTCGTCACCACCTGCCTGGCCCGTGGCGCCGCGCTCCTCGCCCGTACCCACGGCGTCATCGTGCGACGGCTCCCCGCCCTGCACGACATCGGCGCCATGGACGTCCTGTGCGTGGACAAGACCGGCACCCTCACCCAGGACCGCCCGGTCGTCCACCGCGCGCTGGACGCCGAGGGCCACGACGACCCAGAGGTACTGCGCTGGGCGGCGGCCGCCGCCTGGTGGTCGCTCCAACTCGCCGACCTCCCGGCCCCCGACGCCCTGGACGACGCCCTCCTCGCGGCCGCCGACGAGGACGCCCTCATGTCGTACGACGGCATCACGGCCCGCCCCTTCGACCCGGCGCGCCGCCTGGCCACCGTGGTCGTCCGCACCCCCGGCCGGCTCGGCACGCACACCCAGATCACCCAGGGCGCCGTGGAAGCCGTACTGCAACGCTGTGCCCTGTCCGACGACGAGCGCTCCCGCCTGCGTGACCTCGCCGACACGCAAACCACGGACGGTCTGCGCGTCCTCGCGGTCGCCACCACCGCCCGCCCGGCCGGGGCCCGCCCCCAGGAACGCGGCCTCACCTTCCGCGGCCTGGTCACCCTCCGGGACGACCTCGCCCCCACCGCCGCCGAGGCCCTCGCCCACCTCGCCGGACAGGGCGTCACCGTCAAGGTCCTCACCGGGGACCACCCGGGCACCGCGGTCAGGGCCTGCCGTGATCTGGGGGTCCCGGTGGCCGGTGTCCTCACCGCCGACCGCCTCGACACCCTCACCGACCCCGAACTCACCGAACTGGCCCGCCGTACGACCGTCTTCGCCCGCTGCACCCCCGAGCACAAGACCCGGATCACCCGAGCCCTCCAGGCCCGCGGCCACACGGTCGGCTTCCTCGGCGACGGCGTCAACGACCTGCCCGCCCTGCGCACCGCCGACGTGGGCATCGCCCCACGCGACGCGGCCGGGGTGAGCAGGGAGAACGCGGACCTGGTCCTCGCCGGGAAGGACCTCACCGCGATCGGCCACGCGGTCACCGCCGGCCGTCACGCGGGCGGCAACATCGCCACGTATCTGCGCATCACGCTCTCGTCCAACCTCGGCAACGTGATCGCGATGCTCTCCGCGGGCCTTCTCCTGCCCTTCCTGCCGATGCTCCCGGCCCAGGTCCTCGTCCAGAACCTGTGCTTCGACGCGGCCCAACTGGCCTTCGCCCACGACCGTCCCGCCCCGTCCGCCCTGCGCCGGCCGAGCGCCCTGGACCCCCGGGAGCTGCTCCGGTTCATCGTCGGATTCGGTGCCCTGAACGCCGTGGCGGACCTGGCGACCTTCGGTGTCCTGGCGTTCGCGCTGCGGGGCCCGGGCGACGACGAGGCGCTGTTCCACTCGGGCTGGTTCACGGAGAACCTGATGACGCAGGCCGTGGTGATGGTGCTGCTGTCGTTCGGCAGGGGTGGGAGGCGGCCCGGCCCGGTCACCTGGTCGGCCGCCGGACTGACCGGAGTGGGTCTGCTGGTCCCCGCGTCCCCGTTGGGCGCGGCCCTGGGCCTGAGTCCCCTGCCCGGCGTGTACTACGGACTGCTCGCCGTCGTCCTGGCCCTGTACGCCGTAGCCCTGACGGTGGCGAGGACGCGCCACGAGCGCGTCTCGGCAGCCCCAGTTGCGCAACCCGGCGACTGACAGGCCTCAGGGGCAGGCGATGTCGAACCCGTACCGCAGGGGTTCGTCCGGCACCCCGTGATCGAGCCGGTAGACGTAGACCCCCTCCACCCGCACTCCGGGCGGCGCGCCGTCGGCCCGGCAGGGGTACGTCACCTGCACCACCCGCGGCCGATCGGCAACCTTGACCCGCATGCCGTCGGCCGGACCGCCATCGAGAACGGCGACTTCCCACCCGGTCACGTCGGCCGTCTCCACTGTCTCCGTTGCGTCCACGCCGACAGTTTAAAGCTTGCGCAATCATCCGATCCGTGCCCTCTTTGGGTCATGGGGCCCGTTGCTACTCTCCCAGCACTGAGCAGGGAGAGGGTGTTGAGCATGCCGGACGGGTTCTCCGTGGACCTCGACGCGCTCCGCAAGGCCGCCTCCGGGATCAGCACCACCCTGGACGCGATGGCCACCAAGAAGGTGAGCGACATCGACGCTCCCAAGGACGCCTTCGGACACGACTCGCTGGCCTCGGCGGTCGTCGACTTCTGCGACCGGTGGAACATCGGCGTCTCCCACCTGGCCACCGACGGCGCGGAGGTCTCCGACCGGCTGAACCACTGCGTCCAGAGCTATGAGGCGGCCGAGAAGCACATCCAGCTCTCGGCCGAGGGCATTCTTAAGTCCTCGTCGGGAACCGATCCGGGGGCATCCTGATGGCGGCCGGACTCGGAGAGACGTCGGACCCCCGCGAACTCGTCCCCGGCGCACCGGACGCCCTGACCGCGACGGCGCAGTCCCTGCTCGCCTACGGTGACGTCCTCGTCGAGGCCGGCGAAGGACTAGCGAAGATCGACACCGAGAACGGCTGGAGCGGCGACGCCGCCGACGCCTTCCGTGACCGTTTCCACGGTCAGCCGGCCCGATGGGTCGAGGCGGGCGACAACTTCCACGCCGCCGCGAACGCCCTGTACGACTACATCGCCGCCCTGCGCGCGGCCCAGCAGCGTGCGGGCGAGGCCATCACGCAGTACGCGCGCGGGCAGTCGGCCACCGCGACCGCCAAGAACGCCCACGACCAGCAGGTCAACGAGGCACGCGGCAAGGGGGACAACACCGAGATCCCCTTCAACGACCCCGGCGAGGCCGACCGTGCCGCCGCCCGCGGGAGTCTCGACACAGCTCGCGGAAACGTGGACAGCGCGGGACACACCGCGGCCGCGCTGGTGAAGAAGGCCACGGAGTCCGCCCCCGAACGCCCGGGATTCTGGTCCAAGGTCGGCGACTTCGTCGGCGATGTGGGTGAGGACCTGCTGGACGGCGGCAAGACGGTCGTCAACGACCTCGCCTCCTTCGGAAACGCCATGGTCCAGCACCCGGGCGACAGCGCGGCGATGCTCGGCGGCATGCTCCTGGCCGGGGTCAGCGCCGGGGGTGAAGGGCTCGGCGTGGCTCTGGACGCCACGGGTGTCGGGGCGGTCGCCGGCGTACCGCTCAACGTCGTCTCCGCCGCCGGGATCGCCACGGGGGTCGGCCTGGCGGGTGCCGGGGCGGTGGACCTGGCCCAGCACGCCACGAACGACTCCAAGGTCGAACCCCTCCGGATGAACAGCGAGGGGTCGGGAACCGGCGGCTCCGCCCAGCAGCCGGCCTCCGACCTGATCAAGAACGGGCAGCAGTACAAGGGCACCGGCGGTCGCGCGGGGAACAACCTGCCGGTGGAGAACGGTCCCAAGGACGGAACCCTCTTCAAGACGGACCCGCAGACCGGAAAAGTCACCAACTACACGACATACGACTCCGAGGGCCGCGCGGTCAAGCGCGTGGACCTGGAGGGCCGTCCGCACGGCGGGGTGGACACACCGCACGTCGTAGAGTACGTGCGTAACACCAACCCGAAGACCGGTGAGGTCTTCGTGCGCCCATCGAACGACGTGCGCGCCGCGTTCCCCTGGGAGATCCCGTGAGCAGCAGCAGGCCGTCGTGGTCCGACCGGAAGCTGCCGGCCTTCTTCACCCGGTGGCGCGCGGACTGGAAGGACGAGGAACTCACCCCCGCCAACTACCTCGACTTCGAGGGCGGCCTGCGCTTCGTCCTGGCCGCGGCCTGGCTGTTCTGCCCCGAGACGGTCGAGTACCGGGGCTGTGTGTTCCTCAAGGACCGCTTCGGCCAGGACAACATCGACAACTGGTTCACGACCCTCGACGGCGACCGGGAACGCATCGAGGCGGTGGCCAACCACATCGAACTCTGGGCCCTGTTCGGCAACACCCCCCTCACAGCCGACGACCACCTCGGTGAAGAACTCCCCCAACTCGCCCTGGCCCTGGGGGAGTCCTGGCAGGGTGTCCTCTCCACGCGCTATCCCGACCGCGAGGTCACGGTCGAGGTGAGCGACGAGGAGGACGGCTCCTACGGGCCGACGGTGACGTTCTGGACGTCTCCGGCGGCGTCGGTCTTCGGCTAGCGCAGCCGGTCAGCTGCCGCTCACCTGTGGTGAGCAGTGTGGCTGTGGTGCTCCCGCCGTTCGCCGGCGGTCGGCGTCGGCGAGACGCGTCCGCGGCGGCCGGGTCGGGCCGTGCTGTATCGATGCACGGCGATTCTGTCGGCGTGCTGGATGTTGAGCCGGTGGATCACGTATGCCGCAGCCGCGATGAGGAAGATGAAGGCGGTGACCGTCAGGAAGGCGTTCATGGCGGCGGCCTCACAGACCGTCGATCAAGCGGCTGGCCCGACCGGCCGCCTGACCGGCACGACCGGGCTGTCGCGGGACGGCTGTGACGATGGCGGGGGCGCCGCCTTCGTACTCCCATGCCTCGTCCGGGTCCAGTGGCTCCTCGGTCGCGGCGATCGCGTCGACGCCGTGCCGGGCCTCGTCCGCGGCGATGAGCGCGCTCGCGGTCAGAGGCGGGCCGTCGGGGTCGGACGCGGCAGCCATCAGCCGGGCCGCCGACTCCGCCCCGGTCTCCGGCGGGATGATCAGCAGGTCCCAGCGGCCGGTGCCGTAGGAGAGCAGCAGCAGCTTGTGCGGGTCGATTTCCGGGGTGAACCAGCCGACCCTGACGACATGCCCGTCCACGGGAACATGACGGGGGATGACCGGCCAGTACTTCGGGTTGACGGCGACGCGCGTGATGCGCCCCCACAAGGGGTCCAACACGTCGGTCAGGAGGGGCAGTTCACTCAGCAGATCCCGGGAGCGGGGCCACCAGGCACCGTCCAGGAGCCCACGAGAGGTGCCGTCGGTCTTCAGGGCGAGACGAGCGGCCGGGGCTGCGACGGGCTCGGGGTGCGCCAGGGTGGGATGCAAGGTCGCCGACATGATGCGGACCCGTCTCCGGGCCGCCTCTGCGGCGGCCCGGGTTTCATCTCTCGCCGAGAACGACCCGGCGTGAAAGCCGGTGTGCGAAATGCCCTCGGTACCCTCCACACTACTCCGCGCCCCGCTGCGACGCGGAGCAGTGACCGCCTAGAGGTGGAGCAGCCGCTGGGTGATCTCCCGGTACTGCCTCAGCGCGTGCCGGAGTTCGTCGGACTGCGTGTCGGGATCCTGTTCCTGCCAGCCGGCGCGCAGGAGACGCTTGCGTTCCGCGAGGGCGTTCACGAGCTGAGCGGTGGCTTCGTCGAAGGCGCTTTCGGCCTCTTCCAGCGCCTCGATCGGGGTGTCCGCGAAAGTGTTGAGAGCGTGCCCGAGACGTACGGCGATCGCGTCCCGCTCGGTCGACGGGAGCAGCGGCTCCGGCCCCTGAGCGCGGCGTTCGGCGCGGCCCCGGGGTTGGCCCTCGGGCTGCTGGGCGCGTGTCTGGTCGTACATCATCGAGGGCCGCTTCCGTTCCGCCTGAAGGCGTCTTTTGTCCTCCGGACAGCCTCTTTCAGGCTTCCGGAGACTTCCGTGATCCCGCTTGTCATCGTCTGCGCCTGGTTTCTGATGGTCCGTGAAACGGTCATGGCAGGCCTCACTGTCGGAGTTCGCCTCACGGTAGTGCTGCTGCTCGTGCAGTGTCACTCGTGCAGTGTCAGGGGCATCTCCTCACATGTCGTCCAGCTGTGTGTGATCCTCCCGGGAGGACTGGCTGGTCAACAGCCAGGAGCGCACCGGCTCCGCGATGCGTGTGGTGTCCACGGTGAGCTGGAGGCGGGTTCCGCCGTCAGCGCCTGCGGGGTAGCTGCGCGCCTCGGTGGTGGCGAAACAACCACGGAGAATCTCCGCGACATGACGAGCCGCCTCAGGATCCGCGGCGACGATACGAACCTCGGCGTGCCCGGCCGACGGCAGTTCCGGTGACTTCATGGTGACCCCTTGCAGCTCTGTGGACCATGGGCAGCCGGCCCGACGCCGACGGCAGGTGCTCTTCGATCATCGAAGGTTCGATGATCGCGGTCATGAGGCGGACCTGTCCCGACGTGGGTGCCCGGTATGCGAAGTACTCCCGGTTCGTTTCACTCTACGCCGCTCGGCGGCCCCGGGAGCTGGAACGTGCTCGTGAGCAGGCCTTTTGCCGAGAGACCACGAGTCAGACACCGTCGGCGAGCCTGACCGGTGCGCACCGCACGACATACGGTGAGAGGACGAGGGTCCCGGGTTCGGTGGCGACACCGAGTCCCGCAGACAGGCGGACACACCATCACCGAATCCGACCACTCCCGCGCGCCCAGGCTCCTGCCGGACGCGATCCACCGGCCCGCTGAACGCGTAACAGTCCTTCTGCGGCTGGAGACGGCACCATCCCGGGAAGGCAATCCCGACCGCGCGTGGCGGCCGCGTTCCCACGACATCGGCGCGGAGCTGCCCGACCTCATCCACGTGCTGACCGAACACCTCGGCCCCATCACGCGCGTCGGCCTGGACGCCACCGCGTGGGACAACACCGTCCTGATCACCCGTGGCGACCAGGACCACTTCTCCCTTCTCGTGACGGTGGGGTGTGTGCGGGGCGGGTCTCCCTTGAATGTCGAATGAGACGGAGCTCGCGCCTACTGAACTTGAACTCGTGATGTCGGTCGGCTCCTGGTGTCGTACAGATCGGAGACCGCTGGACGCTCGCCGTTCGGGATCAAGAGCGTGGCTGCAGCCAGTGACATGCGGAGGCCAGTGTCCCCTCGATGTCGTCGCTCCATGAACAGACTTCCAGCCACGACACGTAGCCGCCCTGCGCGAAGACCAGAAAGCACACTGCTGCTGCGTGGCTGGTCGAAGTCGGTTTGCCCTCAGGGTGTTCGGCCGCATCGCGCGGCGAGCTGCCCCCCATAGCCCGTACATAGGGAAAACCCTGGAAAGGCGGGCGTGCTCTTGTCGCTGCCGCCTTCAGAGCGCTTCACTGGCGCTGCTCCACCCCCACAGGAGAACACCCGTCCCGTCAGTAGAAGGGTTTCTCTTGACCGCCCTACGCGCCTCCGCCGTCACCGCCGCGGCCTGTGCCGCCGTGCTCGCCACCGCGCTGCCGTCCTCGGCCATCAACTCGTACAACGCGACACCCGCACCCGAGCGCACCGAGGTCGGCGCGCTCGTCGCGACCTGGGACAACGACGGCGACCCCACGACACCCGACCGGGTCGACTGGGTCTGCTCCGGCACCATGATCGACGCGGACACGTTCCTGACCGCCGCGCACTGCACCACCGACTGGCCCGACAACGTGAAGTTCTACGTGTCCCTGGACCAGGACGTGCAGGCCGGCCTCGACGCCGCCGCGAAGAAGTACCCCGGCGATCCGGCCGCGCAGGCAGGCACCGTCGCCGTGCAGGGCACCGCGCACAGCCATCCCGACTACCCTGGGCCCGCGTCCGACCCGCACGACATCTCGGTGATCGAGCTGCCCACGACAAAGGTCAAGGCCCGCTGGACCTTCACCCCGGCCACTCTGCCCACCGCGAACCAGCTCGGCGCGCTCGGCCCGCAGGCGCTGAACTCCACCGACTGGTTCGTCGCCGGATACGGCACCCAGGAGGCCCAGCGCGGCCCCGGCGGCCAGACCCACCCCGGCGGCGGTGTCCGGATGAAGGCGCCTGTCACCTTCAACGCCCTCAACGACGCGTGGGTCCGCCTGGCGATGACCGAACCCCAGGGCAACGGCGGCGCCTGCTACGGCGACTCCGGCGGCCCCAACTTCGCCGTGATCGGCGGCCGTAACGTGCTCGCGGCTACCACGATCACCGGCGACGGCCCGTGCTACGCGACGAACGTGTCGTACCGCCTGGACACCCCGGGCGCCCGCGCCTTCCTGGCGCCGTTCGTGAAGCTGCCGTAGCCCCCTGCCGGGCAGAGCGCGCCACCTCCGCAGCGCCTTGCCGCGCTGCCGGGCCCGCCGTCGACCACGGCTCGGACGAGCCGTGGTCGACGGCGGGCTGATCTCGGACGGTGACGGTGCAGTTCGGCGGGCTGGGCTGCGAGCGCCGTTTTGCTGCCTGACGTGTCGAGTTGACCCAGCCGGCCGCGATGGAGCTGAGACGGACGGGCGGCCCCTTGACCAGGGCGCGAGGCGTGGGGCCGCCCATGCCCTGCCAGTCCTGTCACTACCGAGCTTGAACTCATGAAGTCGTAGGGGTGAGGGACAGCCCGGTTCCGGCGAGGCATCCGTCGATGAGGTGGGGCCGGTACTGGATCTTCCTCATCCCGTGACGGATGGTCTGGATGAGGTGCTCGGGTGTGGTGAAGGCGGTGCTGGACAGCCAGCCGCGCCGCAGCAGCGACCAGATGCCCTCGACGGGGTTGAGGTCGGGTGCGTAGGAGGGCAGCTGGTAGACGGTCAGCCAGTCCTGCCGGTCGATGAACTGTCGCATCCCGTAGGCGAGATGGACGTTGAGGTTGTCCCAGATGAGCACGATCGGTCCGCCGAGCTGCTGATGTGCGGTGATGAGCAGGTCGCGGTAGTCGGTCCAGGCGAAGCTCTTGCGTCCGTCACGTCGGCCGTCGTCACGGCGCGGCCGGTAGATCAGCCGGGCTCGTTGGCCTGGCTTGTAGCAGGTCGGTGCGGCGATCGAGATACGGCGGCGAGAGCGGCCGCGGACCCGGATGACGGGTGTCTGCCCGCGACGGGCCCAGGTGCGGGCGATGGGCGGCGTCATCGAGAAGCCGGCCTCGTCCTCAAAGACGATCCAGGCGTCGAGCGCCGCCGCGGTGCTTCCACCTGCGGCCAGGTCTCCTTCACCCAGCCGGTGACCTGGTCCTCGTTGCGTTCGACAGCACGTCTGGTCGGGATCTGGCAGGAGAAGCCGTGCCGGATCAGCAGCTTGCGCACTCCTTGCAGGGTGTAGCTCTTGTGGAAGCGGCGGCCGGTCACGGTCTTGATCCGCGACAGCGTCCACCGCTGATCCGGCCAGCCATGCGCGACCGGTCCCTTCGCCAACTCCGCTTCCAGCTGGGCGAACTGGGCCTCGCTCAGCCTGGGCGGCGAGGCCGAACCTACCGAGCGCATGCCCGCGGCCCACCCTTGTCCCAGGCCCGCCGCCACCGCTGCACGGACCGGACGCTCACCCGTAACTCCTTGGCGATCGCCGAGCTCGGCTCGCCCCGGGCGAACCCCTCGGCCGCGTTCATCCGGATCCCCTCGCGGAACCGCCGGCGCTCGTCCGACAGACCGCCGCCCAGCGCATACCTCATGACAACGGCCTACCGCGAGGATCAAGCTCTGTCAGCGGCTACGACAACTCGAGTTCAAGCTCAGTAACTCGGGTGACGGTTGGCTGAGGTCGGCGCTAGCGTGCGGCGGTGATCAGCAATGAAGGTGTACGCCTGGGCGCGGAGGCCGCACGTCGCCTGGCACAGACAGGTCTCTATGAGTTCGAGCCGGGTCTGACGGACGCCGAGTTCGCGCGCATCGAGCGCGAGTACGGTTTCGAGTTCGCGGATGATCACCGGGCATTCCTTGCGGCCGGGCTCCCGGTGAATGTCCCTCCCGAGGACGGGCAGACCTGGTCCAGGCCCTGGCCGGAGTGGCGGGGCGGCGATCTGGACAGCTTGCGTCGACAGCTCGACTGGCCGGTCGAGGGTGTTCTGCTCAGCGTTGAGCACAACGGGTTCTGGTACGAGGGCTGGGGTGAGCGTCCAGCCGACGGTACGGCGGCCCTGGCTACGGCGCGGCATCATCTGGCGGAGGCTCCGGTGCTGGTGCCCGTGTATGCCCACCGATACCTGCCTGCCGGCCGGGGAAACTTCGGGCATCCGGTGCTCTCGATGTGGCAGACCGACATCATCTGCTACGGCGTGGACCTGGCCGACTACATGCATCGGGAGTTCGACGAGGTGCGGGGCGAGGTCGACGAGAGCAGGAATCCGCGAGCAACGATCCGCTTCTGGCGGGACCTTCTCTGACTCCTCGGGGGTACGCGGGACAAGCGCCGGACGCGCTCAGCCTGGGAAGCTGTGGGCCTTTGCGACCAGTTGAGAGTGCTGACCTGGGCGAACGGTCGGGCTGGCGCTTCGTCGGGCCCTACTGGCTACACGTAACGGTCGATCACTGGCGGGTCCGTTGTCAGTGCCTGCACTTACGATCTCAACCGCGCGGTCGGCTTCCGGGGGTTCCAGCTCTGTAGGGAATGGTTGCATCCCTGGCCTGTCTGGGGGCGGCCCGGAGCTTCGTCCGGGGCCTAACCGACGGCTGGGCTTCGTCGATGGCCAAGCGGTGACCTGCCAGCGCCGGCCGCGCACGCTTTCCAACAGTGGTGGTGGGACGGTGGGCGTCAGTCAGGCGTCGGCCGTCGCTGTTCGCGCTTGTTGGTGTCAGCTGCTGGTGTCTGCCGCCCACGCGGCCTGACGAGCATTGCCGTCACTCAGCGGATGGCCCAGAGCTGGCCCGATGCCTCACCTGTACAGCCAAGATCAGTGTCGTCGTGACCGCCAGCACAAGGTTCAACGTGTCAGCAGCCATGACGATGGCGAAGGGTGCGCCGACCATGTGCGGCACCTTGGCGACGATCATGCCAAGACCCATGAGCAGGGGCATCCATATCGAGTAGAAGCGCATGCCCTGGCGGGGGCGCGCTCCTTTGCGGATCTTTGCCTGCTCCCACCAGCGGCAGCCGAAACTGAGAAGAACCAGCAAGCAGCCCATCACGATGACGGACCAGTCCATGAACCTGAGCATCGATACCCCTCGTCGGCATGGATCTGCGTGTCACGACATCACCGCGACTCGTTCCCTCAGTGCAGAGAGCCTGTCAGGCCAGTCATCCGACGGGAATGAACCGGTCAGCTCCTTAGTGTGATCTTTACCCCTCTCGCAGAAGTTGCCGAGTGTCCTCCCATCCCGGACGCCATGGACCACGTCTGCTCGGCACTGCCTGGGTCGGCGCTGGACGGCAGGGGAGCTATCCGCGCACGCCGACCACGATGTACGCGTATCGTGCTCACGCTGCTGACGGGAGCCCGCACGGAGGAGCTCAGGGCCGGGCCCTCACCTGGGACCACGTTTTCCTCAGAGGCCGCCCCGATGGACCCGCCGCAACCTCCGCACATCGCCGTGTGGCGCTCGGTCCGGCGCAGCGGGGACACCAAGGCCCGAAAGTCCCGCCGCACCCTCGCCCTGCCGCGCGCTGCGTCGAAGCTCTCTGGCAGCAGTTCGAAGATCAGGGCTGGGACCGACTTGCCGCCGACGACGCATGGGAGGAACACGGCGTCGTCTTCTCCTCGCCCGTCGGCAAGCCGCTCGACGCAGCCAACATCGCCGCGCCTTCCGCCAGGCGCTCAGGGACATAGACGGAGTCAACGCCGACGAGTGGACGCCCCGGGAGCTCCGGCACGGCTTCGTATCCCTGCTCTCCGACCGTGGTGTCCCGCTGGAGGAGATCTCCCGGCTCGTCGGGCACTCCGGTACGGCCGTCACCGAGGAGGTCTACAGGAAGCAGATCCGGCCCGAGATAGACACGCACAACGAGTGAGGACCACTTCCGAAATTTCGGAAGTGGTCCTCACTCGTATTTCACTGTCGGGGTGGCGGGATTTGAACCCACGACCTCTTCGTCCCGAACGAAGCGCGCTGCCAAGCTGCGCTACACCCCGATCGTCGCTGCTCGTCGCGGCGACGTCGTTTACTTTAGCCCACCGGTGGCTTGAGACGAAATCCGGTTTTGCCGCGGTGGCGGGTGGGGTTCGGGCGGGCGTGGTCGAGGGCGATCAGGAGGATCGCGAGGGCGTAGAAGGAGAGGCCGAGGAGGAGGGCGTTGCCGAGGACGTTCTTGTAGCCGTGGAGGTCCACGTCCAGGAAGGGGTAGAGGTAGCGGCCGCCCGTGCCCGGAGGGATCAGTTCGCCTCGGGTGAAGGAGAACAGCAGGTACGCCATGGGGTACAGCAGCCACGACGCCGCCTGGCGCAGGTGCAGGCGGCCGGGGGCCGTCAGCAGGAGCCAGTCCGCCAGTGCCGCCGCGGGGATCACCGTGTTCAGGAGGTGGGTGGTCACCGCGTGCCAGCCCGTCGGGTTCGCCGCCGCGCCCGTCAGAGGAAAGGGGCTCGCCGCGTTCGCCAGCAGCAGGTGGTACACCAGGGCTGTGATCGTGGTGTACAGGAGAGCCGCGCCTGTCACGGACGACGGCAGGGGGTGGCGGGCGGTCCACGCCCTGCGGGCCGACAGCAGGAGCACCATCGCCAGCAGGATCGTGCTCTGGATCGAGAAGTGGCTCAGCGCGCGGATCGGGCTGCTCAGGAGCACTTCGATGGTCACGGCCGCGGCGGCTGTCAGGACGACCAGTACGCGGTAGACGGCGGCCATGGGGTGGCGTGCGGGAGCCACCACCGCCCTGGCGGGGACGGGGGAGCGCAGGAATGCGGGCATGCCCGGGACAGCGGGGAGGTCCGGCATGTCCCTCGGTATCGGCGCGGTCATGCCCTCACGTTAGGCAGAACCGGCAAAACGGGCGATATGGACGGGCCGTGTGGGTTAATCCCCCGGCACGGCCCCAGTCGTACGGCAGCCGGCCCCTACTCCCGGCCCACCAGCGTCAGCAGCGTCACCTCGGGCGGGCACGCGAACCGCACCGGCGTATAACGGCTCGCCCCGCATCCCGCCGACACGTGAAGGTACGACCTGCGGCCCTCCGCCTCGTGCGTGGACAGGCCCTTCACGCGGTCCGTGTCCAGGTCGCAGTTGGTGACGAAGGCGCCGTAGAAGGGGAGGCAGATCTGGCCGCCGTGCGTGTGGCCGGCGAGGATCAGCGGGTAGCCGTCGGCCGCGAAGGCGTCCAGGGCGCGGAGATACGGGGCGTGTACGACGCCCATGGAGAAGTCGGCAGCGCCCGACGGGCCGCCGGCCACCTCCGCATAGCGGTCCCGCTTGATGTGCGGGTCGTCAAGGCCCGTGAGCTCCACCGACACACCCTCGATCTTCAGCATGCCGCGCGTGTTCGTGAGGTTCTGCCAGCCCGCCGCCTCGAAACCGTCCCGCAGGTCCTCCCACGGGTTGTGGACGACCCCCACGGCGGGCGCGTTGCCGTTCAGGCCGTGGCGGCCCTGGGTCTTCTCGAACAGGTAGCGGACGGGGTTACGGAATTTGGGGCCGTAGTAGTCGTTGGAGCCGAAGACGTACGCGCCCGGGAACTCCATCAGCGGGCCCAGCGCGTCCAGGACCTCGGGCACGCCCTCCGGGTCCGACAGGTTGTCGCCCGTGTTGATCACGAAGTCCGGGCGCAGGCCCGCCAGCGAGCGCAGCCAGCGCTGCTTCTTGCGCTGGCCGCCGACCATGTGGATGTCGGAGACCTGGAGCACCCGCAACGGGCGCATGCCGGACGGCAGGACGGGGACCGTCACTCGTCGCAGCCGGAAGGAACGGGCTTCGAAACCAGCCGAGTAGACGAGACCGGCGGCGCCAACCGCCGCGATCCCCAAGGGAACTCCGTATCGCGCGCGCATGCCTCCATCGTGTCAGATCACGAAGCCATCCTTGACCGGGCACCCGCCGCCCCGTAGAGCAGGGCACCCGCCGTCCCGCTAAGCCCAGCGCCCGCCGCCGCCCCGTACAGGCCCGGCCCCCGCCCTCCACAAAGCCACCCTCTGTCCCGCAGAGCCGCCCGCCCTCCGTCCCGTCGAGCCCCCGCACCTCCGCAGAGCCGCCCGCCCTTCGTCCCGTAGACCCCCCGCACCTCCGCAGAGCCGCCCGCCCTCCGTCCCGTAGAGCCCCCGCACCTCCGCAGAGCCGCCCGCCCTTCGTCCCGTAGACCCCCCGCACCTCCACAAAGTCGCCGGCCCTCCATCCCGTAGAGCCCGGCGCCCCCACGAAGCCGCACGCCCCGCCTTCCCGTAGAGCCCGGCGCCCCTCCCCAAAGCCGCACCCCCGCCTTCCCATACAGCCCGGCGCGCCCACCGCCCCGTAAATGCGCGGGCACCCCCCACCCCGCACCTGCGACAATCACACCCATGACCACGCTCAAGTCGAAGCTGCAGGAAGACCTCACCGCCGCCGTGAAGGAGCGCGACGAGCTCCGCTCCTCGACGCTCCGGCTGACGCTCGCCGCGATCACCAAGGAGGAGGTCGCGGGCAAGGCGAAGCGCGAGCTCTCCGATGACGAGGTCCTGAAGGTGATCACCAAGGAGGCGAAGAAGCGCCGCGAGGCCGCGGACGCGTTCGCTCAGGGTGGTCGTGCCGAGTCCGCCGAGCGGGAGAAGGCGGAGGGCGAGGTCCTCGCCGGGTACCTGCCCAAGCAGCTCAGCGACGACGAGCTGAACGACATCGTCGCCCAAGCCGTCGCGGAGGCCAGGGCGGCGGGCGCCGAGGGGCCCCGGGCCATGGGCGCCGTCATGAAGATCGTGAACCCGAAGGTGGCCGGCCTGGCCGAGGGCGGCCGGGTCGCCGCGGTCGTGAAGAAGCTCCTGGCCGGCTGAGACGAGCTCCTGGTCGGCTGAGACCAGCACCTCGCAGTCGTACGAGAGCCCGGTCCCGCGCATTCAGCGGGACCGGGCTCTCATCTGTGTGTACGCCTGAGGGCGTCAGCCGCGCCCGCCCCCGTTGCCGTTCCCGTTGGTCGTGCCCTGGATGAAGTTCTCCGGGATGGAGAAGGTCGGCGTCGGGAAGGTGGTGTTGCCGTTGTCTCCGCCGTTGTTCCCACCGTTGTCGTTGCCGCCGTTGTCATTCCCGCGGTTGTCACCGTCGTCGTTGCCGTCCCCGTCGTCCTTTTCCTTCGGCGGGTCCGGGATGTAGACGAGGTTGAACTGGGGGGCCTCCTTGCCCTCCAGCGCGCCGCTCATCATGTCGCGCCAGATCGGGCCGGGAACCTTGCCACCGAAGACCTTGCTGTACGACACGCCACCGATGCTGATGTTCTGCATCTTGCGCTTGTGCGCGGGGTCGCCGACCCAGACCGCGCCGGACATGTTCGGCGTGTAGCCCACGAACCAGGCCGCGTAGCGCTCGTCGGTCGTACCGGTCTTGCCGGCGCTGGCGCGGCCGCCGCCGAGGCCTGCCTCCGAACCGGTGCCGTCCTCGACCACGCCCTTCAGGAGGGTGTTGATGGTGTCCGCGGTGGTCTCCGACATCGCCCGCGAGCAGGTCGACTTCGGCACCTGGAGGGACTTCGACTGCTCACCGACCCGCTGGGTGATCGACTCGATGGCGACCGGGGTGCAGTACATACCGCGCGAGGCGAAGGTCGCGTACGCGTTGGCCATCGTCAGCGGGGACATCTCCTGCGTGCCCAGGGCGATCGAGGGGGCCTGCTGCATCTTGCCGCCGTCGGCGCGCGCCACGCCCATCTTCGCGGCCATCTCCGTCACCGGGCAGATGCCGATGTCGCTGATCATCGACACGTAGTAGGTGTTGACCGACTTCGCGGTCGCGGTCTTCATGTCGTACGGGCCGACCTCGGAGGTGTTCTCGTTGGTGACCGGGACGCCCTTCTCGTTCCAGATCTTGCCGTTGCACGCCTGGACCGGGGCCGGGTAGTCCATCTTGTACGGCGAGGGGTACATCTTCGTCGCCGGCATACCGCCCTCGATGGCGGCCGCGGCCACGATCGGCTTGAACGTCGAACCGGGCTGGTAGCCGGCCCCGCCGCCCATGGACGCGTTGACCGAGAGGTTGAGCGTCGTCTCGTTCTTCTTGTTGTTGATGCCGTACGGCCGCGACTGGCCCATCGCCAGGATCTTGCCGGTGCCGGGCTGGACGATGGTCGCGGCGGTGGCCACGTCGTCGTCCTGGTAGACGTGCTCCTTGATGGATTTCTGGGCCGACTTCTGGGCCTGCGGGTCCATCGTGGTCTTGATCGTCAGACCGCCCTGGTTCCAGACCTTGGCCCGGGCCTCCTTGGTCTTGCCGAAGACCGGGTCGGTCAGGAAGACCTCACGGACGTAGTCGCAGAAGAAGCCCGCGCCCTTGACCGCCGTGATGCAGCCGTTCTTGGGCTTGCTGACCTTGAGGCCCAGCGGCTGCTCCTTGGCCTTGTCGGCCTCCGCCTGCGAGACGTCACCGACCTCGGCCATGCGCTGGAGCACGGTGTTGCGCCGCTTGGTCGCCTCGGCCTCGTCGTTGACGGGGTCGTAGCGGCTCGGGGACTGGACGATGCCCGCGAGCAGGGCCGACTGCTCGAGGTTGAGGTCCTTGGCGTGCGTGGAGAAGTAGCGCTGCGAGGCGGCCTCGACGCCGTAGGCCTGCTGGCCGAAGAAGGTGATGTTGAGGTAGTTCTCGAGGATCTTCTTCTTGCCGAGTTCCTCTTCGAGCTGGATCGCGTACTTCAGCTCGCGGATCTTGCGGCCGATGGTCTGCTGGGTGGCCTGGGCGACCTTCGTCGGGTCGTCACCGGCCTCCTCCACCGCGACGTTCTTCACGAGCTGCTGCGTCAGCGTGGAGGCACCCTGGGAGACACCACCGCTCTGGGCGTTCTTGTTGAGCGCGCGCAGGACGCCCTTCAGGTCGACCGCGCCGTGCTGGTAGAAGCGCGAGTCCTCGATCGCGACGATCGCCTTCTGCATGTACGGCGAGATGCTCTTGAGATCGACCACCGTGCGGTCGCGCGAGTACACCGTGGCGATGGTGCCGCCCTCGCTGTCGAGGATCGTGGTGCGCTGGCTCAGCGGCGGGGTCTTCAGGTTCGTCGGGAGTTCGTCGAAACTCTCCACCGTCCCCTTGGCCGCGAGCCCCAGCGCGCCGGCCGCGGGCAGCGCGATGCCGGCCATCACCGCTCCCGCGAGAACACTGACACCGAGGAACTTGGCGGCCTGCTGCGTGGGCGACAGACCGCCGCCCGAGCGCTTCTTCGACATAGGGGGCAGCCTAATCCGTACTCATGAGCGTTCAGAGGGAGCCCATGTCACGGCATGGCGACGGAAGGGGGCACGACCGCGTCGGAGCGGGCATGGCGACAGGAGCGCCTACCTTCTCATTCGCCGGACACGCGCACAGGCCTTGGCCTAAGCTGCTCTCAACTGTCACAGCAGTAGGGCCACGTATCAATACGTCCGGCGACCCCGAATCGTTCCGGAGGTTCCCCAACTTTTTTGGTGGGGGCGTGTCCGAATCCGCCTCGTGTGTCATCAGGTGCCCGTTGTGACGCAAGACAAGTGTCCTGGTTTGCCGGGATAGTCATGTATGTCGCGGGCTCACTCCCCCGGGTGATCTGCCGCTTACGCATAGTCCGTTCGGGCCATTCAAGATTGGGCCCGAAGGGGGTGTTGCGCTGTGCCTCCCTTCCGTAACGTCCTCAACTGGCGGCGGTGAATATGCCGCTGCCGCCGTGGGGGAGCCTCGATTCGGGAGAGGACGGCGCCGGTATGGGCTGGGTAGTCGACTGGAGTGCGCAGGCGGCCTGCCGCACTACCGATCCGGATGAACTGTTCGTTCAAGGAGCAGCGCAGAACCGGGCGAAGGCGGTGTGCACCGGATGTCCGGTGCGCACGGAGTGCCTCGCCGATGCGCTGGACAACCGCGTCGAGTTCGGCGTGTGGGGAGGCATGACGGAGCGCGAGCGCCGCGCACTGCTGCGCCGGCGGCCGACCGTCACTTCGTGGCGCAGGCTGCTGGAGACCGCGCGCACGGAGTACGAGAGGGGCGTCGGCATCCTGCCACTCGAGGACGACGAACTCTACGAGAACTACGCGGCGGTGAGCTGAGGAGGACACTCCTCGGGTCAGTCCACGGCAGCCTCGGGCAGCTCCGGCTGCCCGGCCGCGAGCCGGTTTCCGATGTTCCGCAGCCCCGCGAGGTCGTGCACATCGCCGGGCAGCGCGGCCACTTCGGCCACCGCCACCTCGGGGTGGAGCGCGGTGAAGCGGTCACGCGTGCGCTGCTCGCGGGAGAGCAGCTGCATACGGTCGGCGTGCAGTCTCAGCAGGCCTGCGGTGAGCTGGTCGACGGACCGGTCAGCGGGGTCGGCGGACCGCCCCTTCTCCGTGCGCTCCGAGCTCGGGTTCTTCGCGTCGGCGGGGGAGCCTTCGTCAGGAGCCGGTGCCTCGGAAGCGGGAGATTCTGAACTGCCGTACGTGTCGGGAGAGTTACGAAGTCCAGCTTTCCCGCCCTCCTGATCGACAATGCGGGGCTCTTCAAGATTTTCCGCGGCCTCGAGATTTTCCGCGGCGGCGAGCGCCCGCTCGGCCGAGAGCCGGTCTGCGCCGCTGCCGTGGACCCGGTTGAGCACCAGACCGGCGAGCGGCATGTCCTCCGCGGCCAGCCGCTCCACGAAGTACGCGGCCTCGCGCAGTGCGTCCCGCTCCGGGGCCGCGACCACCAGGAACGCCGTCCCGGGGGCCTGGAGCAGCTTGTACGTCGCGTCCGCGCGGGTGCGGAACCCGCCGAAGGTCGTGTCCATAGCGGCGACGAACGTCTGGACGTCCTTGAGGAGTTGACCGCCCAGAAGTTTGCCGAGCGTGCCGGTCATCATCGACATCCCGACGTTCAGGAACTTCATGCCCGCCCGTCCGCCGAGCTTGGCCGGGGCGGTGAGCAGCCGGATGAGCCTTCCGTCGAGGAAGGAACCGAGCCGCTTGGGCGCGTCCAGGAAGTCGAGGGCGGAGCGGGAGGGGGGTGTGTCGACGACGATCAGGTCCCACTCGTCCCGGGCCCGCAACTGCCCGAGCTTCTCCATCGCCATGTACTCCTGCGTGCCCGCGAAGCCCGCCGACAGCGACTGGTAGAAGGGGTTGTTCAGGATCGTGGCCGCCCGCTCGGCGTCCGCGTGCGCCTCGACGATCTCGTCGAAGGTGCGCTTCATGTCGAGCATCATGGCGTGCAACTCGCCGCTCGCGGAGTCGTCGAGACCCTTCACCCGGCGTGGGACGTTGTCCAGCGAGTCGATGCCCATCGACTGGGCGAGCCGGCGGGCCGGGTCGATGGTGAGCACGACGACCTTGCGGCCCCGCTCGGCGGCCCGCAGGCCGAGAGCCGCCGCGGTCGTGGTCTTTCCGACGCCTCCCGAGCCGCAGCAGACCACGATGCGGGTGCCCGGATCGTCGATCAGCGGATCGAGATCGAGCACGGGGGCCGGGGAAAGACGGCGGTGCCGGTCGTGCGCGTCGGCGTCCGGGCTCATGACATTCCCTGCTTCCGCAGCTCGGTGGCCAGTTCGTACAGACCTGCCAGGTCCATGCCCTCGGTCAGCAAGGGCAGTTCGTGCAGCGGCAGACCCAGTTCGCCGAGGGCCGCGCGCTGTTCGTGCTCCAGGTCGTACCGCTCGGCGTACTCCTCGGCCTGCCGGATCAGCGGGTCGACCAGCTTCTCGGCGTTGCCCCCGCGACGGGCGCCGCCGAGTCCGGCCGAGGACAGCGCCTTCGCCACGGCTGAACGCTGTGCGGTCCGTACGAGTTCCAGGTCGGTGCCGTCCAACACCTCCGGACGCACCATGTTCACGACGATCCGGCCCACCGGGAGGTGGGCGGCCTTCAACTCGGCGATGCCGTCCGCGGTCTCCTGGACCGGCATCTCCTCCAGGAGCGTCACCAGGTGGACGGCCGTCTCCTTGGACTTCAGCACCCGCATCACGGCCTGCGCCTGATTGTGTATCGGGCCGATCTTGGCGAGCCCCGCGACCTCGTCGTTGACGTTCAGGAAGCGGGTGATACGGCCGGTGGGGGGCGCGTCCATCACGACGTAGTCGTAGGCGAAGCGGCCGGACTTGTCCTTGCGGCGGACCGCCTCGCACGCCTTGCCCGTCAGGAGGACGTCTCTGAGGCCGGGCGCGATGGTGGTCGCGAAGTCGATGGCGCCGAGCTTCTTCAGGGCGCGCCCCGCCCCGCCGAGTTTGTAGAACATCTGGAGGTAGTCCAGGAGGGCCAGTTCGGGGTCGATGGCCAGTGCGTACACCTCCCCGCCCCCTGGAGCGACGGCGATCTTCCGCTCCTCATAGGGCAGCGTCTCCGTTTCGAAGAGCTGCGCGATTCCCTGGCGGCCCTCTACCTCGACGAGAAGCGTCCGCTTCCCCTCGGTGGCGAGGGCCAGCGCGAGGGCTGCGGCGACCGTGGTCTTTCCGGTCCCGCCCTTGCCGCTGACGACCTGGAGCCTGCTCACGTATTCGAGCGTAACCAGTCGGCGGCGAAGCTAAGCAGGAGGCTGTGGATAACGCCGCACGGACCGTGGGGAGCAGCGGCTGAAAAGCCGGGGGTGAGCAGCGGCTAAAGTCGGCCGCATGACCAAGAAGTGGGAATACGCGACCGTGCCGCTGCTCGTCCACGCCACGAAGCAGATTCTGGACACCTGGGGCGAGGACGGGTGGGAGCTCGTGCAGGTCGTGCCCGGGCCGAACAACCCCGAGCAGCTGGTGGCCTACCTGAAGCGGGAGAAGGCGGCGTGAGCGGGGCGGTCGAGGCGCGGCTCGCGGAGCTGGGGCTGACGCTGCCGTCGGTCGTGCCGCCGCTGGCCGCGTATCAGCCGGCCGTGCAGTCCGGCGTGTACGTGTACACCTCGGGGCAGTTGCCCATGGTCGAGGGCAAGCTTCCGGTCACCGGAAAGGTGGGCGCGGAGGTCACGGCCGAGGAGGCGAAGGCGCTGGCCCGGACCTGCGCGCTGAACGCGCTGGCGGCGGTGAAGTCGGTCGCGGGTGACCTCGACCGGATCGCGCGCGTGGTGAAGGTCGTGGGGTTCGTGGCGTCGGCCTCGGACTTCACGGGGCAGCCCGGTGTGATCAACGGCGCGAGTGAGCTGCTGGGCGAGGTGCTGGGCGACAAGGGCGTGCACGCGCGCAGTGCGGTGGGTGTCGCTGTGCTGCCGCTGGACGCGCCGGTCGAGGTCGAGGTGCAAGTGGAGCTGGGTTCTGCTTGAGGCGGGTGCGTGCGGGGGCGCTGCGGGTTCGGTGGGGGCGGGCGTAGCGCCTGCGGTTTCGTTCGTGGGTTGGCTGCGGCTACCGCCGCGCGGGCACGACCCGCGCCCGCCCGACCACCTGACCTGGCGCCCCCGCCGGGCGCCCGGCCCTCGAACATCCGCTCCCCAAGAGTTAGCCTCCGCCCATGGCAAACGGGCAGTGGTACCCAGCGGAATGGCCGGACCGCATCCGCGCGCTCGCGGACGGCTCGCTTCAGCCGGCCGTGCCCAGACGCGCCGCCACGGTGATGCTGCTGAAGGACGGGCCGGCCGGAACCGTTGTGCACATGTTGCGCAGGCGGACCTCCATGGCCTTCGCGGGAGGCGCCTACGCCTATCCCGGCGGCGGAGTCGACCCTCGTGACGACGAGCACCACATCCACTGGGCGGGCCCCACACGCGCGTGGTGGGCGGCTCGGCTCGGGGTGGACGAGACGACGGCTCAGGCGATCGTCTGCGCGGCTGTGCGCGAGACGTACGAGGAGGCGGGTGTCCTGCTCGCCGGGCCGACGCCCGAGTCGGTGGTCGGTGACACCACGGGCGCCGAGTGGGAGGCGGACCGTGCCGCTCTCGTGGCCCGTGATCTCTCCTTCGCCGAGTTCCTGGAGCGCCGGGGGCTGGTCCTGCGGTCGGATCTGCTCGGGGCCTGGACACGCTGGATCACCCCCGAGTTCGAACCCCGCCGTTACGACACCTGGTTCTTCGTCGCCGCCCTCCCCGAGGGGCAGCGCACACGCAACGCCTCCACGGAGGCCGACCGCACGGTGTGGATCCGGCCCCAGGACGCGGCGGACGGCTACGACAAGGGCGAGCTGCTCATGATGCCGCCCACCATCGCCACGCTGCGGCAGCTCACCGCGTACGGCACCGCCGCCGACGCGCTCGCCGTCGCGCCCGACCGTGACCTCACGCCTGTGCTCGCGCAGGCCCGGCTGGTGGACGGCGAGATCGTGCTCTCCTGGCCGGGGCACGACGAGTTCACCAAACACATCCCGACCGGTGGAGCCTCCGCATGACCGACGCCGCAGCCCTCCCCGGCCAGCCGCGGGGCGGGGTCCTCTCGGGCCCGGCCACCCCGCGGGCCGTCAACGTCCTCGCGCCCAACGCCTCCGCGATGACCCTGGACGGGACCAACACCTGGATCCTGTCGGAGCCGGACTCGGAGCTGGCGGTCGTCGTCGACCCCGGTCCGCTCGACGAGGGGCATCTCCGTGCGGTCGTCGACACGGCCGAGGCCGCCGGCAGGCGCGTCGCCCTCACCCTGCTCACCCACGGCCACCCCGACCACGCCGAAGGCGCCGCCCGCTTCGCTGAGCTGACCGGCACGAAAGTGCGGGCCCTCGACCCGGCGCTGCGGCTGGGGGACGAAGGGCTCGGCGCCGGGAACGTGGTGCGCGTCGGTGGGCTGGAACTCAGGGTCGTGCCCACTCCCGGGCACACCGCCGACTCGCTGTGCTTCCATCTCCCGGCCGATCAGGCGGTCCTGACCGGTGACACCGTCCTGGGGCGCGGCACGACCGTCGTGGCCCATCCCGACGGCCGTCTGGGCGACTATCTGGACTCGCTACGGCGGCTGCGGTCCCTGACGGTCGACGACGGCGTCCACACCGTCCTGCCGGGCCACGGGCCCGTCCTGGAGGACGCCCAGGGTGTCGTCGAGTTCTATCTCGCCCACCGGGCCCATCGGCTCGCCCAGGTCGAGACGGCCGTGGAGAACGGATACCGCACGCCCGGTGCCGTCGTAGAACATGTGTACGCGGATGTGAACCGGGCGCTCTGGCCCGCCGCCGAGCTGTCGGTGCGGGCTCAGCTGGAGTATCTCGAGGAGCACGGGCTCATCTAGGGCTCTTTGTGCCGTGCACGCGCGTGTACTCGTCCGCCAGCCAGGGGCCCAGATCGTCGACGTACGTCCGCAGTACGGCCGTGTCGGCGGTCGGGGCGTGTCCCAGGACGGCTGCCGCCCGTAGCTGCTCGGCGCGCTCCGGGTAGTACGCGCCGAAGACCTCCGCCATCTCTCCCAGATCGCTCGTCCAGCCGTTCCAGAGGGGCATGACCAGGGTGAACGCGGTGCGGACCAGGTGGCGTGACATGAAGCGGACGAGGCGGGTCCGGGTCTCGTCGGAGTCCGCCTCGGCGATCCGTTCGCTCCAGCGGGGGAGCAGGAGGGTGAGGTCGCCGTTCGTCTCGCGGGCCAGGAGGGCGTCGGGACGGTAGCGGGGGAGGTACTCCGCCAGGTCGTCGCCGAGCAGCGGGGTGCACAGGCAGGCCACGAACCAGCCCAGGTCGTGCCGCTCCGGCTCGCTCAGCAGGAGATCCCGGCTGTACAGCAGCGTTCCGACGCCGTCGATCTGCGGGAACTCCTTGTCGAGCGCCTCCCCGAGCTCCCGCACGCCCTCCCGGTCCGCGTCGGTCGGTTCGTCCCGCAGGGCGAGCAGGAGGTCGAGGTCGCTGCGGCCCACCCGCGCGGTGCCGCGCGGAATCGAGCCGTAGAGGTACGCGCTGTGCAGCCTCGGCCCGAACAGATCCAGCACCCGGTCGCGGGCGGCGGCGACGACCGCCCGGAAGGGCTGTGGGATCCGTCCGAGTGATCCCTCGCGTTCGATGTAGCCCTGGGCGTCGAGCCCCTTGCGGGCGGTCGGGGGAACGGTTTCGGCGGCCATGGGATCACTGTGCCCGGGGGCGGGCCGGGGGACAGCTCATTTACGGCCCTGGGCGGGCCGTGTGGGGCCGAACGTGGTCAGCGCCGGTGGAAGGACGCGCAGGCGGCGTGAGGCGGCGTGTAAGCGGCAGGCGGTGGCGATCACGTCATGGACGGCGGCGGCCGGGCAGGCCGGATCCGACACCGACGGCGGGACGGTCGCCCCGGCGATGCACGAGCTGCCTGGGGGGGCGGGCCGGTCCCGGGTCCGGTTCCAGGCGACCGTGTCCATGGCTCGCCTGCCCTCGTGGATGCCCACCCCGGCGACACGAGAAGGGCCCTGCCGCACGGCAGGGCCCTTCGAAGTCGTACGACGATCCGCGCTCAGCGCGAGCGCTTGGCGAGCCTCTCGACGTCCAGGAGGATCACCGCGCGGGCCTCCAGACGCAGCCAGCCGCGCTGGGCGAAGTCCGCGAGGGCCTTGTTGACCGTCTCGCGGGAGGCGCCGACCAGTTGGGCGAGCTCCTCCTGCGTGAGGTCGTGGACGACGTGGATGCCCTCCTCGGACTGCACGCCGAAGCGGCGCGAGAGGTCGAGCAGGGCGCGGGCCACGCGGCCGGGGACGTCCGAGAAGACCAGGTCGGACATCGCGTCGTTGGTGCGGCGCAGACGGCGGGCGACGGCGCGCAGGAGCGCGGTGGCCACCTCGGGGCGGGCGTTCAGCCAGGGCTGGAGGTCGCCGTGGCCGAGGCCCAGCAGCTTGACCTCGGTCAGCGCGGTGGCGGTCGCGGTGCGCGGGCCCGGGTCGAACAGGGACAGTTCGCCGATGAGTTCGCCGGGGCCGACCACGGCGAGCATGTTCTCGCGGCCGTCGGGCGAGGTGCGGTGGAGCTTGACCTTGCCCTCGGTGACGACGTAGAGCCGGTCTCCCGGGTCTCCCTCGTGGAACAGCGAGTCGCCGCGCGCGAGGGTCACCTCACTCATGGAGGCGCGGAGCTCCGCGGACTGCTCGTCGTCGAGAGCCGCGAAGAGCGGGTTGCGCCGGAGGACGTCGTCCACGAGTTCTCTCCTTGTCGACCTGCTCAGGGGATCTTGCTCCCCCTTGGTACCAGGGGACCGTGGTGCCCATTTTGCCGGACGGTCCAAACAGTGTGATCTGTCACAAGGATGCCGCACACATGTCCCGGGGTAAGCGGCAGGGGTCCAATTGGGGGCCGGTCCCCGAGGTCCGGGGCGGATGTCAGTGCCGGGCCCTAGGCTGGCCGGGTGTCCAAAACGCCGGTGAGAGCACAGTCCGAGGGGGCTGGACGGGTGGTTGCACGTCGAGATTCCGCTGTGGGCGAACAGGGCGCCGGGGGCGGAAAGAAAACGGCAAAAGCGGCAGGGAAGGCTCCGGTGGAGAAGAGGACTTCGGCGAAGAAGGCGGCTCCCGTGCGGAAGGCCGCCGCCGTGAAGAAGGCGACCGTCGCTCCCAAGAAGGCGGCGGCCCCGGTGAAGAAGGCCTCGGCCACGAAGACGGTCGCCGTGAAGTCCCCGCGGAACGAGTCGCGGACGGCCCTCGTCCGCCGCGCCCGGCGCATCAACCGCGAGCTCGCGGAGGTGTTTCCGTACGCCCACCCCGAGTTGGACTTCGAGAACCCCTTCCAGCTGATCGTGGCGACGGTCCTGTCCGCGCAGACCACCGACCTGAGGGTCAATCAGACGACCCCCGCGCTGTTCGCCACGTACCCGACTCCCGAGGATCTGGCCGCGGCCAACCCCGAGGAGGTCGAGGAGATCCTCCGGCCGACCGGGTTCTTCCGGGCCAAGACCAAGTCGGTGATAGGGCTGTCCAAGGCCATCGTGGAGAACTTCGGCGGTGAGGTCCCGGGGCGGCTCGAAGACCTCGTCACGCTCCCCGGCGTGGGCCGCAAGACCGCCTTCGTCGTCCTCGGCAACGCCTTCGGGCGGCCCGGCGTCACCGTCGACACGCACTTCATGCGGCTGGTCAGGCGCTGGCAGTGGACCGATGAGACCGACCCCGACAAGATCGAGGCCGCCGTCACCGCGCTCTTCCCGAAGAGCGACTGGACGGACCTGTCGCACCACGTCATCTGGCACGGCCGCCGCATCTGCCACGCCCGCAAGCCCGCCTGCGGCGCCTGTCCCATCACCCCGCTCTGCCCGGCCTACGGCGAGGGCGAGACGGACCCGGAGAAGGCGAAGAAGCTCCTCAAGTACGAGAAGGGCGGCTTCCCGGGACAGCGGCTGAACCCGCCGCAGGCCTATCTGGACGCCGGCGGCAAGGCCGCACCGCCACTGGGGGCCACCGAGTGAGGATGCGGACGGCGCGGCCGGGAGGACCGGCGCGGGTCGGCGGGCCGGACCGGGAGGCCGGGGCCGCCCGCGCGGTGCGAACGGTCGGGCAACCCCGGCACCACCGAGCGGCGCGGCCGGAACGATCTAGGGCCCCTCGGGCGTTGAGCGATGCAGGACGACGGGGGTGGCGATGACACGGGCGAGCCATACGAAGGGCGTGACGCTCAGCAAGGACGGCCTGCCGAGCTGGCTGGACCCGGTGGTGCACGCCGTGGAGACGGTCGAGCCGCGGCAGCTGAGCCGCTTCCTGCCGCCGGCGAACGGCGCGGGCCGGCAGTCGGCCGTGCTGATCCTGTTCGGCGAGGGCGAGCGCGGCCCCGAGCTGCTCCTCATGGAGCGGGCGAGCTCGCTCAGGTCGCACGCCGGGCAGCCGTCGTTCCCCGGCGGCGCGCTCGACCCGGAGGACGGCGATCCCCAGGGCGACGGGCCGCTGCGGGCCGCCCTGCGCGAGGCGGAGGAGGAGACCGGTCTCGACCCCTCCGGCGTCCAGCTGTTCGGCGTGCTCCCCAAGCTGTACATCCCGGTCAGTGGCTTCGTGGTGACCCCGGTGCTGGGCTGGTGGCGCGAGCCGACCCCCGTCGGGGTCGTCGATCCGAATGAAACCGCCCGCGTCTTCACCGTTCCCGTGGCGGATCTCACGGACCCCGACAACCGTGCGACGACCGTCCATCCCAGCGGTCACCGAGGTCCGGCATTCCTGGTCGAATCGGCCCTTGTCTGGGGCTTCACGGCCGGAATCATCGACCGGATCCTGCACTACGCGGACTGGGAGCTGCCCTGGGACCGGGAGAAGCAGGTCCCGCTCGACTGGCGCGCATGACAGGGTGGCGTCCGTGCTGTGTCTTCCCGGGCAGCCCCCGGCCGGCCGACCTGTGGTGAACGCGAAGTGATGAGGCGAGGCTCGAACCGGTGAACGTGCTGGACATCCTGTTGCTGGTCGCCGCCGTGTGGTTCGCGATCGTCGGCTATCGCCAGGGCTTCGTCGTCGGCATCCTGTCGGTGATCGGATTCCTGGGCGGCGGTCTCGTCGCCGTCTACACCCTCCCGGTCATCTGGGACGCGCTGACCGACCAAGCGGAGGTCGGCACGGTCGCCGCCGTCGTCGCCGTGGTCGTCGTCATCGTCTGCGCCTCCATCGGCCAGGCCCTGACCACCCACCTCGGCAACAAGCTGCGCCGGTACATCACCTGGTCCCCGGCCCGCGCCCTGGACGCGACCGGCGGCGCCCTCGTCAACGTCCTCGCGATGCTCCTGGTCGCCTGGCTCATCGGCTCCGCCCTCGCCCAGACCACCATGCCGACGGTAGGCAAGGAGGTCCGTAGCTCCAAGGTGCTCCTGGGCGTGCAGGAGGCGCTGCCGGGCGCTGCCGACACCTGGTTCAAGGACTTCACCTCGGTCCTCGCGCAGAACGGCTTCCCGCAGGTCTTCAGCCCGTTCTCCAACGAGCCCATCAAGGAAGTCCAGCCGCCCGACCCCAAGCTCGCCAACAGTGCCGTCGCCACCCGCGCCCAGCGCTCCATCGTCAAGGTCATGGGCACCGCGCAGAGCTGCGGCAAGGTCCTGGAGGGCTCCGGCTTCGTCTTCGGCGACCGCCGCGTCATGACCAACGCCCACGTCGTCGGCGGCGTCGACGAGCCCACGGTCCAGATAGGCGGCGAGGGCCGCAAGTACGACGCCACGGTCGTCCTCTACGACTGGGAGCGCGACATCGCCGTACTGGACGTCCCCGATCTGGACGCGCCCGCGCTGCAGTTCACGTCCGAGGACGCCGCCAGCGGGGACAGCGCGATCGTCGCGGGCTTCCCGGAGAACGGCTCGTACGACGTCCGCTCCGCGCGGGTACGCGGGCGCATCGACGCCCACGGACCGGACATCTACCACCGCGGCACGGTCAGCCGCGATGTCTACTCCCTCTACGCGACCGTCCGCCAGGGCAACTCCGGCGGCCCGCTGCTGACCCCGGACGGCAAGGTGTACGGCGTGGTCTTCGCCAAGTCGCTCGACGACGCCGACACCGGGTACGCGCTCACCGCGGACGAGATCCAGGAGGACATCGCCAAGGGGCGCACCGCGAACCAGCAGGTGGACAGCGACAGCTGCGCGCTGTGAGGGGTGTCAGGGCGAAGGCGCGTCAGCCTCGGGGATGACGCAGGCGTACCGAGACCCAGCGGGCCCGGCGGCGCAGGATGCGCGGAATGCCCACCCTCAGGTCCGTGCCGCCCGGCAGTTGCGGGGCACCGCCCTGATGGTGGGAGCTCAGGCCACCGCCGGAGCGTCGATTGCGTGCTGCGTCACTGTAGTCGTGCGTCCAGCCCATACCCGGACGTGTGCCCCTGCCCCAAGGTCGATAACCGCCCCCACGCCCCCCAATTGGCCTATGCGCCGGGCAAGTGGCCGTTCGTAGGACACGTGTTCAGGTCCGGGTACCGGACGCGACGAAACGGTCACCGATCGGGTTCGGGATCCTTCAGCCAGTTGATCAGTTCCGTCGAGAAGGCGACCGGGTCCTCTTCGTGCGGGAAGTGCCCCAGACCGTCGAACAGGCGCCAGCGGTACGGCGCTTCGACGTACTCCCCGGACCCGGCGGCACTGCGCGTGCGCATCACCGGGTCGAGCGAGCCGTGCAGATGAAGAGTCGGCACGCGGACCGGCCGCTTCATGCGCCGGTTGAACTGGATCCCGTCGGGACGGGCCATCGAACGCACCATCCAGCGGTACGGCTCGACCGAACAGTGCGCCGTCGAGGGGATGCACATCGCCCTGCGGTACGTCTCCACCGCCTTGTCGTCCGGCTGGCGCGGGCCGGACCAGTCCCGGATCAGCTCGGCGACCAGCGCGCCGTCGTCGGCGGTCAGCTGCCGCTCCGGGACCCAGGGCCGCTGGAACCCCCAGATGTAGGAGCCGGCCCGTGTCTGCCTGACGTCCGACAGCATCGCCGAGCGCCAGCGCCGGGGATGCGGCATCGAGGCGACCGCGAGCCGTCGTACGAGCTTGGGACGCATCGCGGCCGCCGTCCACGCCAGATAGCCGCCCAGGTCATGGCCGACCAGGGCGGCGTCCGGCTCGCCGAGCGAGCGGATCACGCCGGTCACGTCGAGGGCCAGGTTGGCGGGGTCGTAGCCGCGCGGGGTGCGGTCGCTGCCGCCGACGCCGCGCAGATCCATGGCCACGGCCCGGAAGCCGGCGTCGGCGAGCGCCTCCAGCTGGTGGCGCCAGGTCCACCAGAACTGCGGGAAGCCGTGCAGGAACATCACGAGCGGTCCGTCGCCCAGTTCGGCGATGTGGAAGCGCGCGCCGTTGGCGGCCACGTCCCGGTGCGTCCAGGGACCGGCGGGCCGTACGAGAGACGCGGGCTGCTGCGCCGAAGGGGTGGCGGGATCGGTCATGACGACGAGCGTGCCACAGCCTCGATGGCCTTCGTGTTTCGGACCCGCTCCTCCAGGACCTTGGTGTCGTCGGGTCGCGGGTGGGGCTTGGCGTTCTGCAGCACGCCCGCCGTCTCCTTCATCGACGCGGCGACCTTCTGCGGGCCCTTGCTCTTCTGTGCCTTCTTCGCGAAGACGACGCCGATCAGCGCGAGGACGAGCGCGACCAGGACGTTGGCCGCGAAGGACAGCAGGAAGCAGACCGCGAGGTTCCAGTCGCTCCAGGTCCGGATGCCGTACGCCAGCGCGAAGTTCAGCATCGGCAGGGAGAACAGCAGGACTGCGCCGGCCGCGCTGAACGCGCCGCCGCTCGTCGCGCCCCGTTTGAGGTCCTGCTTGAGCTGCGCCTTCGCCAGCGCGATCTCGTCGTGCACCAGCGCAGACATCTCGGTCGTCGCCGAGGCGAACAGCTGGCCGATGCTGCGTTCGGCGCCGACCGGGCTGCCGTCGGGTGCGCTCATCGCGGTCTCTCCCTATTCACTGGGACGCTTGTGTGTGGCGTGTCTTTTGTACCGTCCCGTCAGATCATGCCCGACGGTCGTCCTCCTCGCCTGCCCCGCCCGCTACTTCGGCAAGCCGCTCGGCGGTCTTGAGCTCGGCGATCCGGCGGTGTTCGGCGGCCTTGCGCTCGTGGATGGCCGCCATGCGCAGGTGGTACGCCGGGTCGTCCTCCTCGTAGATGTCCGGGATGCCGGAGTGGTCCTCGTCGCGCTCCTCTGCCTCGTACAGCCTGCGGTACTCGGCGTTGCGCAGCTTCAGCAGCACGGTCGCGAGGGTGGCCGCGATGAGCGAGCCGAAGAGTACGGCGGCCTTGACCTCGTCGGTCAGCGTGGCGTCGCCGGTGAAGGCGAGCTCCCCGATGAGCAGCGAGACGGTGAAGCCGATGCCGGCCAGGGTCGCCACCGCGAACACGTCGGCCCATGCGAGGTCGTCGCTGAGCGAGGCCCGGGTGAAGCGGGCCGTGAGCCACGTCCCGCCGAAGATGCCGAGCGCCTTGCCGACGACCAGCCCGAGCACCACGCCGAGCGTCTCCGGCTCGGTGAAGACGTCGCCGAGCGCGCCGCCGGAGACGGAGACACCCGCGCTGAAGAGGGCGAACAGGGGGACGGCCAGGCCCGCCGAGAGCGGCCGTACGAGATGCTCGATGTGCTCGCCCGGGGAGTGCTCCTCGCCCTCCCGCGTGCTGCAGCGCAGCATCAGGCCCATCGCGACACCCGCGATGGTGGCGTGGATGCCGCTGTTGTACATCAGTGCCCAGATCACCAGCGCGAGCGGGACGTAGACGTACCACCCGCGCACGCCCTTGCGCAGCAGGAACCAGAAGACCGCGAGGCCGAGGGCCGCGCCGCCGAGCGCGGCGAAGTCGATGTCGGCGGTGAAGAAGACCGCGATGATCAGGATCGCGAAGAGGTCGTCGACGACGGCGAGGGTCAGCAGGAAGGCGCGCAGCGCGCTCGGCAGCCAGGTGCCGATGACGGCGAGCACGGCGAGCGCGAAGGCGATGTCGGTGGCGGTGGGCACGGCCCAGCCGGCCAGGGAGCCGCCGCCGGTGAGGTTGGTGAGCGTGTAGACGAGCGCCGGTACGGCCATGCCGCACAGGGCCGCGACCACCGGCAGCGCGGCCGCCTTGGGGTCCTTCAGATCACCGGCGACCAGTTCGCGCTTGAGTTCGATGCCGGCCACGAAGAAGAAGATCGCGAGGAGTCCGTCGGCGGCCCAGTGTTCGACCGACAGGTCGAGTCCGAGGGCCGCGGGGCCCAGGTGGTAGTGGCTGACGCTTTCGTAGCTGCTGTGCAGCGCGGGGACGTTCGCCCAGATCAGCGCGGTGACCGCGGCGATGAGCAGCAGCACACCGCCGACCGTCTCGGTGCGCAGTGCGTCCGCGACGAAGGTCCGCTCGGGGAGGGAGAGGCGTCCGAGGACCTTGCGAGGGGGCGCGGACATGGGGGAGACCTCCGGTCGGTGGGCAGGGCTGAGCTGTTCGCCGACCAGACTTCCCGGCACACCTTGAGGGTCACGCTGTTTTGTTTACTTTAGCTAAAAGGGGCGCCCGGCGCGTTCTCGCGCCGGGCGCCCCCCTCTTTTGAAGGTCAGTCCTCGCTGGGCGCAGCCGGCAGCTTGGCCTGGATGAGGTCCATGACCGTCGAGTCCGTCAGCGTGGTCACGTCACCGAGCTGGCGGTTCTCGGCCACGTCCCGCAGCAGACGGCGCATGATCTTGCCGGAACGGGTCTTGGGCAGCTCGGCCACCGGCAGGACCCGCTTGGGCTTGGCGATCGGGCCGAGGGTGGCGCCGACGTGGTTGCGCAGGTCGGCGACGAGCTTCTCGTCCTCGGCGTTCGCCGTGCCGCGCAGGATCACGAACGCGACGATGGCCTGGCCGGTCGTCTCGTCCGCGGCACCGACGACGGCCGCCTCGGCGACCGACGGGTGGGAGACGAGCGCCGACTCGACCTCGGTGGTCGAGATGTTGTGACCGGAGACCAGCATGACGTCGTCGACGCGGCCCAGCAGCCAGATGTCGCCGTCGTCGTCCTTCTTCGCGCCGTCACCGGCGAAGTACCTGCCCTCGAAGCGCGACCAGTACGTGTCGAGGAAGCGCTGGTCGTCGCCCCAGATGGTGCGCAGCATCGACGGCCACGGCTCGGTCAGGACGAGATAGCCGCCCCCGCCGTTCGGGACCTCGTTCGCCTCGTCGTCGACGACCGTGGCGGAGATGCCGGGCAGCGGCGTCTGCGCGGAACCGGGCTTGGTGGCGGTCACACCCGGCAGCGGAGAGATCATCATCGCGCCGGTCTCGGTCTGCCACCAGGTGTCCACGATCGGCGTCCGGTCGGCGCCGATGTGCTTGCGGTACCAGATCCACGCCTCGGGGTTGATCGGCTCACCCACGGACCCCAGCACCCGCAGGCTGCTGAGGTCGAACTTCGCGGGGATGTCGTCGCCCCACTTCATGAACGTACGAATGGCGGTGGGCGCCGTGTAGAGGATCGTCACCCCGTACTTCTGCACGATCTCCCAGAAGCGGCCCTGGTGCGGGGTGTCCGGGGTGCCCTCGTACATGACCTGTGTGGCGCCGTTGGCGAGCGGGCCGTAGACGATGTACGAGTGCCCGGTGACCCAGCCGACGTCGGCCGTGCACCAGTAGACGTCGGTCTCCGGCTTGAGGTCGAAGACGGCGTGGTGGGTGTACGCGGTCTGGGTGAGGTAGCCGCCGGAGGTGTGCAGGATGCCCTTGGGCTTACCCGTCGTGCCGGACGTGTAGAGGATGAAGAGCGGCTGCTCGGCGTTGAAGGGCTCGGGGGTGTGCTCGGCCGGCTGCCGATCGACGATCTCGTGCCACCACACGTCACGGCTGTCGTCCCAGGCGACCTCCTGGCCGGTACGGCGTACGACCAGCACGTGCTCGACGTTGTCGACCTTGCCGACCGCCTCGTCGACGGCGGGCTTGAGCGCGGACGGCTTGCCGCGCCGGTAGCCGCCGTCGGTGGTGATGACCACCTTGGCGTCGGCGTCCTGGATGCGGGTGGCGAGCGCGTCCGCCGAGAAGCCACCGAAGACCACGGAGTGCGCGGCGCCGATCCGGGCGCACGCGAGCATCGCGACGGCGGTCTCGGGGATCATCGGCATGTAGACGGCGACCCGGTCGCCCTTCTGAACTCCCAGCTCCAGCAGGGCGTTCGCGGCCTTGGAGACCTCGTCCTTGAGCTCGGCGTAGGTGATGGCGCGGCTGTCGCCGGGCTCGCCCTCGAAGTGGATGGCGACCCGGTCGCCGTTCCCCGCTTCGACGTGCCGGTCGACGCAGTTGTACGCCACATTGAGCTCGCCGTCCTTGAACCACTTGGCGAACGGCGGGTTCGACCAGTCCAGGGTCTCGGTCGGCTCCTTGGCCCAGCTCAGTCGGCGGGCCTGATCGGCCCAGAAACCGAGTCGGTCAGCCTTGGCCTGCTCATACGCCTCCGCCGTGACGTTGGCATTTGCGGCCAGGTCGGCGGGGGGTGCGAACCTGCGCTCTTCCTTGAGCAGGTTGGCCAGGCTTTCGTTGCTCACGGCATCTGCCTTTCCCAGGGTGTCCGTTGTGTCCCAGGCCACAGCTCATCACCCCGGGGGCGTGATGACAAGGGTCGACCTGGAATTGGTTTAGACCTGTTGGATGTCGAAGTCCGGCGGCCCCGGTCATCCGTACCCACGTACGCCGACCAGGCGGAGTTCAGCGTCTGTAACGCCTTTCACACTCCCGGGGCGGCGGTGCGTCGACGCGGACCGCACACTGTGGCCGGTCCCAGCGCTCGTGGTGTCCCTCCGCGGGTGTGCGGCCCCTTCAGGACGGGCCGCACACCCCCGAGGCTCACGTCGGGAGGTCCGCTGCCGCTTCCACATGGTCGAACAGCCCGTCCCCGTCCGTCCCCGTGAGCAGATACGCCTGCGCCTCGCCCACGTGGAAGTACATCCCGTGCAGCTCCAGCTCCCCCACGCGCAGGGCCCGGGCGACCGACTCATGGGTGCTCAGATGCTCCAACTGCTGCACCACGTTGGTCAGACAGAGCTGCTCGACCGCGTCGGCGGGCGCCCGCCCGGCGAGTCTCGCCCAGGGCCGGGTGTCGTCGGCCATCCGCTCCAGGCTGGGCAGTCCGTGCCGCAGCCACCGCTGCAGCGGGGTCTGGGCGCCACCCGGCTCGGAGTTGAGCAGCGCCTGCATGGCCCCGCAACCGGAGTGCCCGCACACCGTGATGGAGCGCACCTTCAGCACATCCACCGCGTACTCGATCGCGGCCGCCACCGAGTCGTCCCCGCTCTCCTCGCCGGGCAACGGCACGAGGTTGCCCACGTTGCGCACCACGAAGAGGTCGCCCGGACCACTGGAGGTGATCATCGAGGTGACAAGCCGCGAGTCGGCGCAGGTGAGGAAGAGCTGGTCCGGCTGCTGGCCTTCACGCGCCAGTCGGGCCAGCTCGCCCCGCACGATCGGTGCGGTGTTGCGCTGGAACGCGCTGATGCCACGGGCCAGTTCGTGCCCGCTCGACTCGCGGCCCGCGCTCGGACCCTGGGCCGCACCGGACTCGCCGGACGCACCGGGATGTCCGGCGGCCGACGCGGTGTACGGGCGCTCGCACTGGTGGTTGCGCCAGGGCGTCCAGGGACGGCAGCGGCAGTGGGCGGAATCGGACGGCTCGGCGATGCGCGTGCCCGGTCTGCGCCCGGTCAGCTCGACGGAGCCGCCCTGCGCGGTGTGCGTCTTCTGCCAGTCCTGCAGCGATTCGTACGCCGCGTGGTCCATGAACGACCCGTCCAACTCCACGACCGCGTCCGCCCCGTGGGGGATGAGGTGCAGGGCCCGGCTCAGCCGGGGTACCGCGAGGAACGTCAATTGCCCTCGCACATGTACGTGATGGACCCCTTCCCTCTCGTGGTGCGTGATGCGGGTGCGGGTGAGGCGGTGCAGGGCGACTCCGACGGCGACGGCGACGCCCAGCGTCACGCCCTCCAGGACGCCGAACAGGACCACGCCGAGGGTGGTGACGGCGTAGACCGGGACCTCTCGGTGCCGTGTCACCGTGCGGATGTGGTGCAGGGACACCATCTGGATGCCGACGGCCATCACCAGGGCGGCGAGCGAGGCGAGCGGGATGAACTCCAGGACCGGGACCATCAGCAGTGCGGCGATCACTACGAGAACGCCGTGCAGCACGGTGGAGTTCCGGCTGACGGCACCGGCTTGGACATTGGCTGAACTCCGCACCGCCACACCGGCGACGGGCAGTCCGCCGAGCGTGCCGGAGACGATGTTGGCGGCGCCCTGACCGAGCAGTTCGCGGTTCAGGTCGGAGCGGCCGACGCGGGCACTGCGGCCGGAGCCGGGGGCGCCGGAGATCAGGTCGGGGCGTCCGGCCACCAGCTTGTCGACGGCGACCGCGCCGAGCAGCGACTGCACGCTGCACACCAGGGTGGTGGTGAGCACGGCGGCGGCGAGACCGAGCAGGGGCCCCTCGGGCAGTCCGGCCAGGGCGTGACTGCTCCAGGACGGCAGATCGACCTTGGGCAGGCTCAGTCCGGCGAACGAGGCGGCGGCGGTGGCTCCGGCGACGGCCACGAGCGCGGCCGGGATTCTGCGCAGGAGCTGTCCTGCCCGGCCCGGGAGACGTGGCCAGAGGAAGAGCAGGGCCAGGGTCAGCACGCTCACCGACACCGCGGCGAGCTGCAGGCGCGCCAACTGCGCGGGCAGGCCGTGGAGGTTGTCGAGGACGGAGCTCTGCGGGGTGCCGCCGAGGACGATGTGCAGCTGGGCGACGGCGATGGTCACACCGATGCCGGCGAGCATGCCGTGCACGATCGCCGGGCTGACGGCGAGCGCGGTGCGGGCCACGCGCAGGCAGCCGAGGCCGAGTTGGACCACTCCGGCAAGGACGGTGATGGCGCAGGTGGTGCGCCAGCCGTAGCGGTGGATCAGGTCGGCGGTGACCACGGTGAGTCCGGCGGCGGGCCCACTGACCTGGAGCGGGGATCCGCCGAGCCGGCCGGCGACGATCCCTCCGACGGCGGCGGCCACGAGGCCCGCCTGGAGGGGCGCGCCGGTGGCGAGGGCGATGCCCAGGGACAGGGGCAGGGCGATCAGGAAGACCGCGATCGAAGCCGACACGTCGGCGCCCGCGATGCGGAAGCGGCAGGGCGGGGTCGGCGGTGGGCTGTGGGGTCGGTGGACGCGCCTTGTTCGGTTCGGGTCGCTCGGGTCGGTGGCGCGGGTGGGAACACAGGCTGACATTTTCCCGTCTCCTCCGGGGCAGCGCGGTCGCGGAACAGGTGGTCCCCCGTCGATGGCGGGGGTCGGGTCGCGGCCGTGGGTCACGGCGTGCAGCGGCGGGATGATTCAACGCTTTGTAAACGGATCGTAATGCAGAGTAAAGGACAGGCATAGACTTTCCGGGCAAATGGGTGAACAGCTCACCTAGATGGGTGAAGTGGCAATTTCATCGGCTTGTCGTACTAATTCCTTCTCGAGCCCATGCGAACTTGGCGGCGCTGTCGTTGGCCCCGAGAGAAGGAAGAAGGTGGGCGGAACATGGCCGCCACCCACAGGATTGCCGCGGGAGCCGTGGTCGCCGCGGTCTGCGCCGCCTCGCTCGCCGGTTGCGCGACCGACGTCCCCGAGGGAGGAGCCGCCGGCCCGCAGAAGGCGAAGCCCGGACAGGCCCCGCCCCAAGCGGGTGTTCCGCCTGATCGGCGACGGCTCCACCGCGTACACCGGAGCGCAGCCCCACCTGCCGAGAGCCGAACGCCTCAAGCCCGGCGAAAAGCCCCCGCAGTTCGTGGTGTTCTCCTGGGACGGCGCCGGCGAGGACAGCCAGAAGCTGTTCTCCCACTTCCGTGAGGTCGCCAAGGCGAACCACGCGACGATGACGTACTTCCTGAGCGGCGTGTACATGCTGCCGGAGGACAAGCGCGACGAGTACAAGCCGCCGCAGCACTCCCCGGGCCGCTCCGACATCGGCTTCAACGACGAGCAGGGCATCGCCGACACCGTCAAGCAGCTGCGCCTCGCGTGGCTGGAGGGCAACGAGATCGGGACCCACTTCAACGGCCACTTCTGCGGCAGCGGCGGCGGGGTCGGCCAGTGGTCGGTCGCGGAGTGGAAGGACGAGATCGCCCAGGCGAAGAAGTTCGTGAAGTCCTGGAAGACCAACACCGGGATGACGAAGGCCTCCCCGCTGCCCTTCGACTACGACAAGGAGCTCATCGGCGCCCGCACCCCTTGCCTGGAAGGCCAGAAGAACTTCATGCAGGCCGCCCGCGAGCTGGGCTTCCGCTATGACACCAGCGGTGTCAACGACCAGGTCTGGCCGAAGAAGAAGCAGGGTCTGTGGGACCTGTCGATGCAGCTCGTGCCCTTCCCCGGGCACTCCTACGAGCAGCTCACGATGGACTACAACTTCATGGTCAACCAGTCCGGCACCGCGACCCAGGGCGACCCCAACAAGCACGAGTTCTGGGGCGACCAGATGCGGGACGGCCTGCTCAAGGGCTTCCATCGGGCCTACGACGGCAACCGCGCGCCTCTGATCATCGGCAACCACTTCGAGTCCTGGAACGGCGGCACCTACATGCGCGCCGTCGAGGAGACCGTCGAGCAGGTGTGCAACAAGCCCGACGTGCGCTGTGTCTCCTTCCGGCAGCTGGCCGACTGGCTGGACGCTCAGGACCCCAAGACACTGGAGAAGCTGGGCGCCCTGGGCGTCGGCGAGGCACCGAAGCAGGGCTGGCCGGCGTTCCTGTCGGACCGGCCGGCCCCGGCACCGAAGGGTGTGCCGGGGGCGCCGGCTGCCAAGCGGCAGTAGGCGTCGGTCGGTTGCCGCTTGGCAGCCGGCGGTGCGGCCGCTTCAGACGGTCGCGGCCGCCACCGCACTCTCGCCGAGCACGAACGAGGGGTCGATCTGCGCCGCCAGGTCGGCCCCCGTGCGCTCATTGCCCCAGGACTGGGCGTTCTTCAGGTGAAAATGCACCATCTGCCGGGTGTAGCGCTCCCCGTCACGCAGCTGGTACGTCGCGTCGACGGCCGTCCGCAACTGGTGCAGGGCGCGGCGGTTGACGTCCTCCAGGAGCGCGAACCGGGGCGGTCGGCCCTTCTCCAGGGCACGCACCCAGTCGGAGTGCCCGACCGTCACCAGCAGGTCGTCCCCGACTTCGGCGCGGAGGAACTCGAGGTCGTCCCGGCCCTGCACCTTGTTGCCGACGACCTTCAGGACGACGCCGAAGTCGCGGGCGTACTCCTTGTACTGGCGATAGACGGAGACCCCCTTCCGGGTCGGCTCGGCCACGAGGAACGTGATGTCGAAGCGGGTGAACATGCCGGAGGCGAAGGAGTCGGAGCCCGCCGTCATGTCCACCACGACGTACTCGCCCTGCCCGTCCACGAGGTGGTTCAGGCACAGCTCCACCGCTCCCGTCTTGGAGTGGTAGCAGGCGACCCCCAGGTCGGCGTCCGTGAAGGGGCCGGTGACCATCAAACGGACGATGTCGCCGTCGAGTTCCACCGCCCGTGCGCAGGCCTCGTAGACCGGGTTGTTCTCGCGCACCCGCAGCAGTCGCGAACCCTCGCCGGGCGGAGTGGTCTTGATCATCTCCGCGGCCGAGGCGATCCGCGGGTTCGTGCCGCGCAGGTACTCCTTGATCAGCGGCAGCCGCTCACCCAGGGCGGGCAATGCGGCCGCCTGTGCCTCGTCCAGGCCGAGCGCCGGCCCCAGGTGCTGGTTGATGTCGGCGTCGACGGCGATCACCGGTGCTCCGGTGGCCGCGAGATGGCGGATGAACAGGGAGGACAGGGTGGTCTTGCCGCTGCCGCCCTTCCCGACGAAAGCAATTTTCATGTTCACCAAGCGTAGTCGGCTGATAGCTGTATGTGGCAGGCGTGCGTGAAGAAGACCACTCCATCGAGGGGTGCGGGCCTGGGTTGCGTAGGGTCGTACTCATGAGTACGACAGGCGCGAACGCCGATCCGCTCGCGGCCCTGGGCTCGCTGCCCGGCGTGGCCGAGTCCGTGGAGTCCGTGCGCAAGTCCGTGGACCGGGTCTACGGACACCGTGTCATGCGGCGCCGCAGCAATGAGATCACCTCCGAGGCGGCCCTGCGCGGCGCCCGCGGCTCGGCCGCGCTGTCCGGCGCGGACTGGGCCCTCGAAGAGGTGCGCCGACGCTCCGACTTCGGCGTCGACGGCGAAGCGCGGGTCATGGGTGCCGCGCTGCGGCTGACCGCCGAGGCCGGCCAACTGCTGTCCATCTGGCGGCAGTCGCCCCTGCGGGTGCTGGCCCGGCTGCACCTGGTCGCCGCGGCGACCGACGAGGACGAGATCGGCCGTCCCCGTCAGGCCGGCGAGACCGCCGACGAGCCGCTCATCGAGCTGCCCCTGCCGGGCGCGGCCGAGGTCTCGGGCCGGCTGGAGGGCCTGTCCGAGCTGATCATCGCGGGCAGTTCGGCCCCCGCCCTGGTCTCGGCCGCCGTCGTGCAGGGAGAGCTTCTCGCCCTCAGGCCCTTCGTGTCCCACAACGGCCTGGTCGCGCGCGCGGCCGCGCGGATCGTCCTGGTCGGCAGCGGTCTCGACCCGAAGTCGGTCTGCCCGGCGGAGGTCGGGCACGCCGAACTGGGGCGTGCGGCCTATCTGGCGGCGCTCGACGGATACGTCTCCGGCACCCCCGAGGGCATGGCCGCCTGGATCGCCCACTGCGGCCGTGCGATCGAACTGGGTGCGCGCGAGTCGACGGCGGTGTGCGAGGCGCTCCAGCGCGGGGCGGCGTAAAACCCCCTGGAACAGAGTTGCGGCGGTACGAGGACTCGTACCGCCGCTGGCATGTTCACCGGGTTACCAAGCGTCCTCGATGTATTGCCCATCAGGTCGGGAACTTTGCCCGTCACCTGGTGCGGCTGGCCCGTAATCGACGGGTCGACGTCGCGTGGGTGCTCGATGTCCATGCTCGGTCCGTGGGGCCAAATGCGTTTCTAAGGTGATCCTCTCGGATGTCCTTGGTCTCGCGGGCCGTTAACCCCTTTGTACTCCTGGACCGGAGCAAGCGGAACCCCTGGCCGCCGTTCTTTACTATTATCCGCAAATAGGGGTCAAGTAGGTGGAATCACCTCAGGCCACTGTCGCCCGCCGCCGATTCGCGTACCAGACGAGGCCTGCCGTCGCTGCCGCCGCTCCTATCGCGGCGACCGCGACGAGCGCCGGGCGGTGCGGTACGGCGAATCCGGGCAGCCGTTGCTTCAGCCGGACCGGCCGGTGGAAATCGAGAATCGGCCACCCGCGTGCGAGAGCCTCGCGGCGCAGTGCCCGGTCCGGATTGACGGCGTGTGCGTGACCCACGGCCTCGAGCATCGGCAGGTCGGTCGCCGAGTCGCTGTAGGCGTAGCAGCGCTCCAGGTCGTACCCCTCGGACTCCGCCAGCTCCTTGATCGCCTCGGCCTTGGTCGGGCCGTACGCGTAGTACTCCACCTCCCCGGTGAAGCAGCCGTCCTCGCCCACGACCATCCGGGTCGCCACCACCCGGTCGGCGCCCAGGAGTTCGCCGATCGGCTCGACGACCTCGGCGCCGGACGTGGAGACGATGACGACGTCGCGGCCGGCGGTGTGGTGCTCCTCGATCAGGGAGGCGGCCTCGTCGTAGATGATCGGGTCGATCAGGTCGTGGAGCGTTTCGGCCACGATCTCCTTGACGTGCTGGACGTTCCAGCCGCGCACGAGCGCGGAGAGGTACTCGCGGGTGCGTTCCATCTGGTCGTGGTCCATACCGCCGACGAGGAAGACGAACTGGGCATATGCGGTCCGCAAGGCGGCCCTGCGGTTGATCAGCCCGCCTTGGTAGAACGACTTGCTGAACGTGAGTGTGCTCGACTTCGCAATGACCGTCTTGTCCAGGTCGAAGAAGGCTGCTGTGCGAGGCAAGGAGTGGTTTTCCACGACCCCGAGCATAGGTGCAGCCCATTCGGCGTAAGGTGAGGCGCGTGGGTTTGCCTGAGAGGGGTCTCGGGTACACCATGGAAGTCACGGATCGTTCGCGACCGTGCTAACCCGGTCCGGCTCCTCCCCCCCCGAGTCGGCCGTGGAGACGACCCCCACTCTCCCCCCCGGTGGGGGTCGTCGCATGTCCGGGTGGGTTTTTCCTCTTCCGTTCGCGGTCTCGCGACCGCTCCGAGGCGGCTTCGGCCGCCTCTTCCGGCTGCCCATGATCCGTCACTGTGCGTAGCCGCCGCGCTGCTCTGCGGAAGTTTTGCACAGGCGCTGCGGGACTCACCGGTATGGGTGACGGTGATATTCACAACCGCCGAGTTGTCCACAGTTATCGACCAAGATCCACACGATTTCCGGGATCGCTGCACCGTGATTCCCACACGCCCCGCTCCAGCCGACTTCATGGCCGGTTCTGGTTAGTCGGGTGTGTTTGGCCGGTTCGTATCGGCCGTTCATATGGAGGCCGGTTGCCGGTTCTTCACATGTTTGGGAATCGCGGGGCCGAGGGGCCGCGTGAGAGAGGCGTCGCGTGGGGCCCTGAGTAGGCCTCGCGCGGCGCGGCGAAGGGGGATGGAAACCGTGACCGCAGCCGTCACACACGAGGGACAGCCCGCCGCCGGAGGGCGACCGGGCCGTCCGTTGATCGTCACGGAGGACGAGGACCTGCTCGACGACCTGCTGCGACTGTGCGCGGCGGCCGGGGCCAAGGCCGAGGTGCATCACGGAGTGCCGGAGCCCAGAGGAAGCTGGGAGGCCGCCCCCCTCGTCCTGGTCGGCGACGACGCCGCACGGCGCGTGCGCGGGGCCGCACGCCGGCGCGGAGTGGTGCTCGTGGGCCGGGACCAGGACGACTCCGGGGTGTGGAAGCGGGCCGTCGAGATCGGCGCCGATCACGTCCTGATGCTGCCCGACGGCGAGCAGTGGCTGGTCGACCGCATCGCCGACGTCACCGAAGGTGTCGGTCGGCCGGCCCTCACCGTCGGCGTCATCGGCGGCCGCGGCGGGGCCGGAGCCTCCACGCTCGCGTGTGCCCTCGCCGTCACCTCCGCGCGGGAGGGACTGCGCACCCTCCTGGTGGACGCCGATCCGCTGGGCGGCGGACTCGACGTGCTCCTCGGCGGCGAGAGCACCGAGGGGCTGCGCTGGCCCGCGTTCGCCGCCTCACGCGGGCGGGTCGGTGGCGGTGCCCTGGAGGAGTCGCTGCCGCGGCTGCACTCGCTGCGGGTGCTCAGCTGGGACCGCGGCGACCGCATCGCCGTTCCGCCCCAGGCCGTGCGGGCGGTGCTCGCCGCGGCCCGGCGCCGGGGCGGCACCGTCGTGGTCGACCTGCCCCGCCGCCTCGACGACGGCGTCGCCGAGGTCCTCTCCCAGCTGGACCTCGGGATCCTCGTGGTCCCCGCGGAACTGCGCGCCGTCGCCGCGGCCGGCCGCGTGGCCTCCGCCGTCGGCATGGTCCTGCGCGACCTGCGGGTGGCGGTACGAGGCCCCTACGCACCTGGACTCGACGACCGGGAGGTGGCCCGCCTGCTGGGACTTCCCCTGGTGGGCGAGGTGCCGGTCGAGTCGGCGCTCCAGCGGCCGCGGGGCAGCGACTCGCCTCCGGGGGCGGCCGTAAGAGGGCCGCTCGCGCGCTTCTGCAAGGAGTTCTGGGAGCGGGCGTTGGCGGAGGCGGGAGCGGCATGAGCGTGTTCTCGGGGTTCGAGCGGGCGGATGGCGCGGGGGACGGTGCTGCCGAGGAGTGGCGGTCGGGTGATCCGGTAGCCGGATCCGTTGAGCGGCGGCATTCGGGTGATCCGGTAGCGGGTTCCGTTGAGTGGCGACGGCGGTCGGGTGAGGCGCCGGTCGGTGCCGTCGGGCTGCGGGCCGCCGCGGTGGGTGCCCGTACGGCTTCCTCGGCGCCTGGTGCGGACATGGCTCCCGGGCTGCTGGACGGCGTACGGCAGTGGCTGGCCGAGAGCGGGGCCGAACCGACGCCCGCCCGCGTGGCGCAGGCACTGCGGGAGCAGGGACGGGTTCTCGGGGACGCCGAAGTGCTGGGCGCGGCCGAGCGGTTGCGCTCCGAGCTGGTCGGCAGCGGGCCCCTGGAGCCGTTGCTCGCCGACCCGTCGGTGACGGATGTCCTGGTGTCGGCGCCGGACCGGGTCTGGGTGGACCGGGGCGGCGGACTCGAACTGACCGCTGTCTCCTTCCCGGACGCGGCCGCCGTACGACGACTGGCGCAGAGGCTCGCCGCGGTGGCGGGGCGGCGCCTCGACGACGCGCGGCCCTGGGTGGACGCGCGGCTGCCGGACGGGACCCGGCTGCACGCGGTGCTTCCCCCGGTCGCCGTCGGCTGCGCCTGTCTGTCGCTGCGGGTCGTACGCCCGCGTGCGTTCACGCTGGACGAGCTGGTCGCGGCCGGCACGGTGCCGCCGGGCGGAGACCGGGTGCTGCGGGCACTGCTCGAGGCGCGGCTGTCCTTCCTCATCAGCGGCGGGACCGGCACCGGAAAGACGACGTTGCTGAGCGCGCTGCTGGGGCTGGTCGGGCCGGGCGAGCGGATCGTGCTCGCGGAGGACTCGGCGGAGCTCAGGCCGGACCATCCGCACGTCGTACGGCTGGAGACGAGACCCGCCAACCAGGAGGGCGCAGGACTCGTCACGCTCGAGGACCTGGTGCGACAGGCGCTGCGGATGCGGCCCGACCGGCTGGTCGTGGGTGAGGTGCGCGGGCCCGAAGTCGTGCATCTGCTGGCCGCGTTGAACACGGGCCATGAGGGCGGCTGCGGGACCGTGCACGCCAACGCGGCGGCTGACGTACCGGCTCGCCTCGAGGCGCTGGGCACGGCGGCAGGGCTCGACAGGGCTGCTCTGCACAGCCAGTTGGCGGCCGCGCTGTCGGTCGTACTGCATCTCGTGCGGGACCGGGCCGGGCGGCGCCGGATCGCCGAGGTGCGGGTGCTGGAGCGGGACTCCTCGGGGCTGGTGCGGACGGTGCCGGCGCTGCGCTGGGGAGCGGAGGCGTTCGCGTACGAGCCGGGGTGGGAGCGGCTGCGAGAGCTGCTCGGGGCCGCGATGCGGGGGCCGTCGGGGGAGGGCGGGTGACGTGGGCGGGCTCAATGCGAGGTGACGACGACGAGATGGCTCGGACGACGGGAGGACGCGGTGATCGGGATGGGGGAGATGTCGGTGGGGTCGACGGGTGTGGCCGTGGGGTGCCTCGGGGCGGCCGTGTGGCTGTGGAGCGGGCGACGTTCCGGGGCACGGCGGGCGCAGGTGCTGCTGGCGGGCGGCGGGGTGGTGGGCGTCGGGCCTCCGCCGTGGCGGCGACTGGTGGGGGAGCTGCGGCAGCTTCGTGGGCGACTCGGGTTCGAGTGGTGGGCGGCGGTCGCAGGGCTGGTGATCGCCGTACTGGGAGCCTCGGCGCTGCCGGTCCTCGCGGGGGCCGCCGCGGTGCCGTTGCTGCGGCGGGTGCGGCTGGCGCGGATGGAGCGCCGGGTGCGTGAGCGGCGGGCGGACGAGGTGATCGCGCTGTGCGCGATGGTCGCCGGGGAGGTGCGGGCGGGGCGGCAGCCGGGGGAGGCGCTGGTGCGGGCTGTGCGGGAGTTCGAGGGCGCGGGTGTCGGTGGGGCCGGATCGGGTGCGTTCGGTTCAGGAGCGCCGGAGTTCGGTGGTCTCGGGGAGACGCAGGCCGCTGTGTTGGCGGCGGCCCGGTTCGGCGGGGATGTTCCGGGGGCGCTCGCGGCGGCGGCCCGGCGGCCTGGGGCCGAGGGGCTGTTGGGGCTCGCCGCGTGCTGGCGGGTGGCCGTGGACCAGGGCGCGGGGCTCGCGGCCGGGCTCGATCGGCTCGAAGGTGCGCTGCGGGCCGATCGGGACCAACGAGCCGACCTGCGCGCCCAGTTGGCCGGAGCCCGGTCCACGGCGTGGATGCTCGCCGCGTTGCCGGTGCTCGGGCTGGGCCTCGGTGCCGCCCTCGGCGCCGATCCCCTGCACGTCCTACTGCACACCGGCTCCGGGCTGGGCTGCCTGCTGGTCGGGGGCCTGCTGGAGGGCGTCGGGATGTGGTGGGCGACGCGGATCGTGCGGGGAGCCGAGGCGGCATGAGCGCGGAAGTTGTCCACAGGCTGGGGGCGGTTGCGGGGGCGGCACTGGTGATCACCTGGCTCGCCCGGTGGGCCGCGGCCGTGCGGCACGAGCGCAGGGTGCGGCGGCGGCTCGGAGAGTTGCTGCCCGCTGCGCAGGCCACTCCCGAGGGCCCGCGGTTCGAGGCTCGGGATCACGTGCGGCGCTGGCTGCCCGTGGTCGGCGTCGGGTGTGCCGGGTGGGTGCTGGTCGGCGGAGTCGCCGGTGTCGTGGTCGGGATGGTCGTCGCGACGGGCCTGTGGCGGTGGCGGCTACGGCAGGCGGCCGGCGTGGGTGCCGAGGAGGCCGACGCGCGCGAGGCGGCCCGGCAGCTGCCGCTCGCCGCCGACCTGCTGGCCGCCTGTATCGCGGCGGGCGCCGGTCCCGTGATCGCGGCACAGGCCGTGGGTGAGGCGCTGGGCGGTCCCGTGGGTGAAGGGCTCGCGCGCGGGGCGGCGGAGGTACGGCTCGGCGGCGAACCGGGCGACGCCTGGCGGAGGCTCGCCTCGACACCGGGCGCCGGGGCGCTGGCGCGGCTGCTGGAACGCGCCGATGTGACCGGGCTGCCCGCGGCCGGACCGGCTGCCGCGCTCGCGGCGGACGCCCGAGCCGACTGGGGGCGCACCGCGACGGCACGGGCCCGGCGGGCGGCCGTGCTGGTCACCGCGCCGGTGGGGCTGTGTTTCCTTCCCGCGTTCATCGCCGTCGGCGTGCTGCCGATCGTGATCGGACTCGCGGGTGGAGTGCTGGGAGGGGGTGGGCGATGACGGTCGGCGGCCGGTGACCCGGCGGACGAGCAATTCAGGCGGTACTTCAACAGGACTGATCCTTACGGGGGTTGAGATGTACAAGGCGGTATGGGCGCGGGTGCGTGCCCTGGTGTGCAGGACGACGAGCGGGGCGCGGTCGATGCGCGGGGACAGGGGGATGGTGACGTCCGAGTACGCGATGGGGATCGTCGCGGCGGTGGCGTTCGCGGTGGTGCTCTACAAGGTGGTGACGAGCGGGGCCGTCAGCGCGGAACTCCAGGCCATCGTGAAACGGGCGCTCGATGCGAAGGCGTGAACGGGCGGGAGACCAGGGGTTCGTGACGGCTGAGTCGGCCATGGTGCTGCCCGTGCTGGTGATGTTCGCGATGGCGCTGGTGTGGGGGCTGCTCGTGGTCGCCGCGCAGATCCAGTGCGTGGACGCCGCCAGGACCGGGGCCCGCGCGGCGGCCCGCCAGGACCCCGCCGAGGCGGTCGTCCGGGTGGCCCGGGACACGGCACCGCGCGACGCGCAGGTGACGGTAGCCCGGGAGGGTGACCGGGTCCGCGTGGTGGTCGTGGCCAAGCCGCCCGCGTTGCACGGCCTGCCCTTCGAGGTGCGTGAGGAGGCCGTCGCATGGGCCGAGGAGACGGTGGGGGAAGGAGGATGAGCGGCGGTTCGACGAGGAGCGGATCCTCGGAGCGCGGGGTTGCGGTTGCGCGGCCCCCCGTCCCGCGGCCGGCGAGAGCCCGGTTCGCGGAAGCCGACCTCACCGGCGCACGCCGCGCTGTTGCCCGGTTCGCCGGCGTCCATCCCGCCGGCGCCCGTTCGGACCGTGGCTCCGCCACCGTCTGGAGTGTCGGGGCCATCGCGGTGCTGTGCGTGGTGTTCGGGGTCGTGCTGGCCCTCGGGCAGGCCGTCGTCGTACGGCATCGGGCGTCCGGGGGCGCGGATCTCGCGGCGCTCGCGGCGGCGGACCACTGGGCCGACGGGCCCGAGGTGGCCTGCGCCCTGGCGGAGGGCGTGGCTCGGGACCAGGGCGCGCGGCTCGTGCGGTGCGCGATCGTCGGAGAGATCTCGGATGTGACGGCGGCCGCGGGGCGGGGGCCGTTCACTGCGGAGGTCAGGGCACGGGCGGGACCTGCGGGACCGGTCACGTCGCAGGCTCCGCTTCCGCCTCCTCCGGAATCCCAGGGGACGCCACGTCCTGGAGGTCCGGCGGCTCCTGGAGCCGCGGTCCCGGGGCCTCTGGGAGGTCAGACGCAGTTGGCTCGGCTGGTGCCCGGGTGAGGCTGGGGTCCGGGGTGTCCGTGGGCGTCCGGGTGAGGTCGGGGTCCGGGGCGTCTGTCGGCGTCCGGGTGAGACGAGGGCCGGGGTCGTCTGTCGGCGTCCGGGTGAGACCAGGGCCCGGCGGCTCCGTCGACACCCCGGTGCAGCCAGGGCCCGGGCCCTCCGTCGGCATCCCAAAGGCCCCCGACGCCGTTCGCTCCATCGGCACCCTGGCGGGGCCGGGGCCACGGTTCTCCGTCGGCGTCCTAGGGTGCTCTCGGCGCTGTTCGGTCGGCTGGCGCACCCGTGAGGCCAGGCTGGGCCCTCTCCTCCGGCGGTCCGGGAAGCTCCTCCTCCTCCTCCTCCTCCTCCTCCTCCTCCGGCGGTCCGGGAAGCTCCGCCTCCGCCCCCTCCTCCGGCGCCCCCCGCAACAGCACGGTGAGCAGCCGTACCGCCCCCCTCTTGTGCAGTGGGTCGTTGCCGTTGCCGCACTTGGGGGACTGGATGCAGGACGGACAGCCGGCGTCGCACTCGCAGGAGGCGATGGCCTGGCGGGTGGCGGTGAGCCAGGCGCGGGCGGTGTGGAAGGCGCGCTCCGCGAAGCCCGCGCCGCCCGGGTGACCGTCGTAGACGAAGACCGTGGGGAGCAGCGTGTCGGGGTGGAGGGGGATCGACACGCCGCCGATGTCCCAGCGGTCGCAGGTCGCGAAGAGGGGCAGCAGGCCGATCGAGGCGTGCTCGGCGGCGTGCAGCGCGCCGCCGAGGATCTCCGGGTTGATCCGGGCCTCGTCGAGCTGGTCCTCGGTGACCGTCCACCACACCGCGCGCGTGCGGAGCGTACGAGGAGGGAGGTCGAGTTTCGTCTCGCCGAGTACTTCACCTGTGATCAGACGTCTGCGGAGGAAGGAGACCACCTGGTTGGTGACCTCGACGGAGCCGTAGCACAACCTGCCCTCGCCCCAGGGGACTTCGACGTCCGTCTCCAGGACGGCGATGGACGTCGTGTCGCGGGCGACCGTCGAATACGACGGGCTGGCCTCCTCGACCAGCGCCACCGAGTCCTCCAGGTCCAACGACCGGACCAGATACGTACGGCCCTGATGGAGGTGAACCGCGCCCTCGTGGACGCTGGTGTGGGCGGAACCCGCGTCGACCGTGCCGAGGAGGCGGCCCGTGCCCGACTCGACGATCTGGATGGGACGACCGCCCTCCCCGCGGATGTCGGTGAGGTCGGCGGCCCGCTCCCGGCGGGTCCAGTGCCAGGCCTTGGTGCGGCGGCGCAGGAGCTTCGCGGACTCCAGTTGCCCCAACAAGTTCTCGGTCTCCGGTCCGAACAACTCCATGTCCTCGTCCGTCAACGGCAGTTCCGCCGCGGCCGCGCACAGATGCGGGGCGAGGACGTACGGGTTGTCGGGGTCGAGGACCGTGGACTCCACCGGCTGGTCGAAGAGGGCCTCGGGGTGGTGGACGAGGAAGGTGTCCAGGGGGTCGTCGCGGGCCACCAGGATCGCCAGCGCCCCCTGGCCGGCTCGTCCCGCCCGGCCCGCCTGCTGCCACAGGGACGCGCGGGTGCCGGGGTAGCCGGAGATCAGTACCGCGTCCAGCCCCGAGACGTCGATGCCGAGTTCCAGGGCGGTCGTGGCGGCCAGGCCCAGCAACTCTCCTGAATGCAGGGCCTGTTCCAGGGCGCGGCGCTCCTCCGGGAGATAGCCGCCGCGGTACGCCGCCACACGGCGGGCCAGGGAGCGGCCGACCTCCGCCAGCCGCTCCTGGGCGATCACGGAGATCAGCTCGGCGCCGCGCCGGGAGCGGACGAAGGCGACCGAGCGCACGCCCTGTACGGCGAGATCGGTGAGGAGATCCGCCGTCTCGGCGGTGGCCGTACGGCGGACCGGGGCGCCCTTCTCGCCCTGCATCTCGGTGAGCGGGGGCTCCCAGAGGGCAAACACCAGTTCGCCACGCGGTGAGGCGTCGTCGGCGACCTCGACCACGGGGAGGCCGGTGAGGCGGCGGGCGGCCACCGACGGTTCGGCGGCGGTCGCGGAGGCCAGCAGGAAGACGGGGGAGGCGCCGTAGCGGGCGCAGAGGCGGCGCAGCCGGCGCAGCACCTGGGCGACGTGGGAGCCGAACACGCCCCGGTAGGTGTGGCACTCGTCGATGACGACGTACTTGAGCGCCTTCAGGAAGGAGGACCAGCGGGAGTGGGACGGGAGTATCCCGCGGTGCAGCATGTCCGGGTTGGTCAGCACGTAGTTGGCGTACTGGCGGATCCATTCACGTTCCTCGAACGGCGTGTCGCCGTCGTAGACCGCAGGGCGTACGGAATTGCCCAGCGGTTGTGAAAGTTCCTTCACCGAGCGGCACTGGTCCGCCGCCAGGGCCTTCGTCGGGGACAGGTAGAGCGTGGTGGCGCCGCGGCCGTTCGGGGCCTCCGAGCCGTCCAGGAGCGTGGAGAGGACCGGCACGAGGTACGCCAGGGACTTGCCGGAGGCGGTGCCGGTGGCGACGACGACCGACTCGCCGTCCAGGGCGTGTTCGGCCGCGCGTGCCTGATGGGCCCAGGGGTGCTCGATGCCGCAGGCCTGGACGGCCGCGATGATCTCCGAGCGGATCCGGTCGGGCCAGACGGCATGGCGACCCTCACGTGGGGGCAAGTGCTCCGTATGAGTGATGCGCGCAGCCCGGCTCGGCCCGGCGGCGAGCCGGTCCAGGACCGTGCTCGGCGTGGGGCGGGGACCGGCGTCCGTCGAGGGTCGATCGGATCGGAGATTCTTGGCCATCGGCACCGAGTGTGTCACTGGCGTGACGGACAATGGGACCAAGGCGTCGTGCACGCCTGCCGGTAAGTGATTGAATGCCATCGCGGCTGGCGAACCGTCCGGGGGCTTCAAGCCGAGGTGTCCCGAGGGGCGACCGCTCGATAGCAAGGTGCTGGAGGATCCGTGGACCTGTCTCTGTCGACCGAAACCATCGGCGATCGCACGATCGTCAGGGTCGGTGGCGAAATCGACGTATATACCGCGCCCAAGCTGCGCGAGCAGCTGGTCGAGCTGGTGAATGACGGCAGTTTCCACCTTGTCGTCGACATGGAGGGCGTGGACTTCCTCGACTCCACCGGGCTCGGCGTACTGGTCGGCGGACTGAAGCGCGTGCGTGCCCATGAGGGCTCGCTGCGCCTGGTCTGCAACCAGGAGCGCATTCTCAAGATCTTTCGTATCACCGGCCTCACCAAGGTGTTCCCGATCCACACCTCGGTCGAGGAAGCGGTGGCGGCGACCGACTGACCCGTTCCCGGGCCCGTGCCCGGGTCGGCATCAGGACGCCGGCAGAAGCAAAAAGAAGGGGTCCGGGCTTTCGGCGGCCCGGTCCCCCGACAGCACGCCCGTAGTTCCGAGGGGGACGCATGGCCACCGTTGAACTCCGTTTCAGCGCGCTGCCCGAGCACGTCAGGACCGCCCGACTGGTGGCGGCAGCGGTGGCGCGCAGGTCCGGAGTGGACGAGGCCGTCCTCGACGAGGTCAGACTCGCTGTCGGCGAGGCCTGCTCTCGTGCTGTCGGACTGCACCAGAGCGGCGGCATCAGCGCGCCGGTCCAGGTGCTGCTGATCGATGAGGAGAAGCAGTTCTCCATCGAGGTCGGCGACGAGGCGCCGCGTTCGGCCCCGGGCGACCGGGCTCCGGGCGCCCTGGGTGAGGACCCCGACATGGAGACCGAGGAGGACGAGATGGGCCTCGCGGTCATCAGCGGTCTCGTCGACGATGTCGAGGTCACCGCGGGAGAGCACGGCGGACAGATCCGTATGACCTGGCCGACCACGCCGCCGGCCGCAGTGCTCCCCTGATTTTCACCCGTTCGAATCAGTTTTCTGTTCGACATGCGGAAGGGCCCCACCACACTGGTGGGGCCCTTCCGCATGTCGGCATGAGCTTTCTGTGCCTACAGTGGTCTGGTGCGATGCATATCGTGAATTTGTTCACGATCTAGATATCGGTCTTGAATGCCCCCGGGGCATTACTGCTTTCAGGTTCTGTAAAGGTGAATTCCGTTTACCGCGCACTGTTTTGATCAGGACGTGGTACCTACAATCCGTCCACATCTTGAGCTCAGCCCAAGCGTCAAGGAGGACGAATGGCGGGGCTTTCTACCCCTGATCAGTTGGACCAGCCCACAACAACCCTCGCGGCCGCGGTGCTCACCGACGACAACCGGGTGCTGATCGCGGTCATCGCGGTCGTCGCCCTGGCGGCGCTCGTGGTGGCGGGGGTCCTGGTACGCCAGGTGCTCGCGGCCGGCGAGGGCACCGACAGCATGAAGAAGATCGCGAAGGCCATCCAGGAAGGCGCGAACGCCTATCTGGCACGCCAGTTGCGCACGCTCGGCGTATTCGCCGTCGTCGTGTTCTTCCTGCTCATGCTGCTGCCCGCGGACGACTGGAATCAGCGCGCAGGCCGATCCGTGTTCTTCTTGATCGGCGCCGCGTTCTCGGCGGCCACCGGCTATATCGGCATGTGGCTCGCCGTGCGCAGCAATGTGCGTGTGGCCGCGGCGGCGCGAGAAGCCACTCCGGCGGAAGGTGAGCCGGAAAAGGATCTCACCGCCGTCTCCCACAAAGCCATGAAGATCGCTTTCCGTACGGGTGGCGTGGTCGGCATGTTCACGGTGGGGCTCGGTCTGCTGGGCGCCTCCTGTGTGGTGCTGGTCTACGCGGCCGACGCGCCGAAGGTCCTGGAGGGTTTCGGTCTCGGCGCGGCGCTCATCGCGATGTTCATGAGGGTCGGCGGCGGCATCTTCACCAAGGCCGCCGACGTCGGCGCCGACCTGGTCGGCAAGGTCGAGCAGGGCATCCCGGAGGACGACCCGCGCAACGCCGCGACCATCGCCGACAACGTGGGCGACAACGTCGGCGACTGCGCGGGCATGGCGGCCGACCTCTTCGAGTCGTACGCCGTGACCCTGGTCGCCGCGCTGATCCTCGGCAAGGCGGCCTTCGGCGACGCCGGACTCGCCTTCCCGTTGCTCGTCCCGGCGATCGGCGTGATCACCGCGATGATCGGCATCTTCGCGGTCGCGCCGCGCCGCTCCGACCGCAGCGGCATGTCCGCGATCAACCGCGGGTTCTTCATCTCCGCGGTGATCTCGCTCGTGCTGGTGGCGATCGCCGTCTTCGTCTACCTCCCGGGGACGTACGCCGACCTCGACGGCGTCACCGACACGGCGATCAGCGGAAGGGACGGCGATCCGCGGATCCTCGCGCTCGTCGCCGTGGCGATCGGCATCCTGCTCGCCGCCGTCATCCAGCAGCTGACCGGCTACTTCACCGAGACCAACCGCCGCCCGGTCCAGGACATCGGCAAGAGCTCGCTCACAGGGCCCGCCACCGTCGTCCTCGCCGGTATCTCGATCGGTCTCGAGTCGGCCGTCTACACCGCCCTGCTGATCGGCCTCGGCGTGTACGGGGCGTTCCTGCTCGGCGGTACCTCGATCATGCTGGCGCTGTTCGCGGTCGCGCTGGCCGGCACCGGCCTGCTCACCACGGTCGGTGTGATCGTCGCCATGGACACCTTCGGGCCGGTCTCCGACAACGCGCAGGGCATCGCCGAGATGTCCGGCGACGTCGAAGGCGCGGGCGCACAGGTGCTCACCAACCTGGACGCCGTCGGCAACACCACCAAGGCCATCACCAAGGGCATCGCCATCGCCACCGCGGTCCTCGCGGCATCGGCGCTCTTCGGGTCGTACCGCGACGCGATCACGACCGGCGCGCAGGACGTCGGCGAGAAGCTCAGCGGGGACGGCGCGCCGATGAGCCTGATGATGGACATCTCGCAGCCCAACAACCTCGTCGGCCTGATCGCCGGCGCGGCGGTCGTCTTCCTCTTCTCGGGGCTGGCGATCAACGCGGTGTCGAGGTCGGCGGGTTCCGTTGTGTACGAGGTGCGGCGGCAGTTCCGCGACCATCCCGGGATCATGGACTACAGCGAGGAGCCGGAATACGGCAAGGTCGTCGACATCTGCACCAAGGACGCCCTGCGCGAACTCACCACGCCCGGTCTGCTCGCCGTGCTGGCGCCGATCTTCATCGGGTTCACCCTCGGTGTCGGCGCGCTCGGCGCGTTCCTCGCCGGCGCGATCGGCGCGGGCACCCTGATGGCTGTCTTCCTGGCCAACTCCGGCGGTGCCTGGGACAACGCCAAGAAGCTCGTCGAGGACGGTCACCACGGCGGCAAGGGCAGCGAGGCCCATGCCGCGACGGTGATCGGCGACACCGTCGGCGACCCCTTCAAGGACACCGCAGGGCCCGCGATCAACCCGCTGCTGAAGGTGATGAACCTGGTGGCACTGCTGATCGCCCCGGCGGTGATCAAGTTCAGCTACGGCGAGGACAAGAGCATCGGCGTACGGATCTTCATCGCCGTCGTCGCCTTCCTCGTGATCGCCGGTGCGGTCTACGTCTCCAAGCGGCGCGGCATCGCCGTGGGTGACGAAGACAACGAGAAGAAGGTGGCCAAGTCGGTGGATCCCGCGGTGGTTTCGTAGGTCCTGGCACGAGGCCCAGCTCAAGGGGCGGGCGGGCGGCGCGCGTTCATGCGCCGCACGCCCGCCCTGTGCGTGCGCGCTCCTCGGCCGTGAGGCTTCTCTCTCCTGGGGCGAACGTGGATGAAAGTTATCAATATCTGACATTAAGTGCGTGGGTGTGGTGCGTGTGCTGTGTAAGGTCCGGGGGCTGAGAGCCACGGAAGGGACCGATCCGGTGAACACGAAGCTCGCGGCCGCACTGTCCGGCGGTGCGGTACTGGTACTGGCACTGACGGGATGCGGTGGCAGCGAGGACAACAAGGAACTCGACGCCTGGGCCAAGAAGGTCTGTGACCTGGTGCCGGCCCAGAACAAGAAGATCACGGCGGCCTACGACGCGATCACCAAGGCGGCCGAGGACACCGAGAGCACCCCGGCGGAGCTCCAGAAGGCCGACTCCCAGGCCTTCCAGGACCTTGCCGACGGCTACAAGGCGCGCGCCACGGTCATCAGCACCGCCGGGGCGCCTCCCGGTGCCGAGGACGGTGAGAAGAAGCTCCAGGCCGCCGTCAAGCAGCTCACGGCTCTCTCGGCCGCCTATGCCGACATGAAGACGCAGGTGGACGGGCTCAACACCAAGGACCAGGCGAAGTTCGCGACCGGCCTCAAGGAGGTCTCGGCCGAGATGAACAAGGTGGAGACGCAGCGCCAGACCGCGCTCGCCGCGCTGAAGGACCTGGAGTCGGGCGACACCAAGCAGGCACTGTCCGAGCAGTCCGGCTGCAAGCAGGCCTCGACGTCTCCGGGGGCGTCCGCGTCGGCGACGGACAGCTGAGCGCGCTCGGGGCTGCCGACCACTGAGCGGCCGCGCCGTGGTGCGCCCGCGTACGAGGCGCCGCACGAGGGCGGGCGTCGGCTTCGCCACTGACCCACGGCTCGGCGTCCGCGGTGGCTGAGCGGCGCCGCGAGTGGCTCGGTGAGGCGTGCGGCGCGGCGGGCGCGGGCCACAATGGAGGGCGTGAGTACCTCCAGCCTGCCCCCGCTGCCCGCCGCCCCCGCCCCCGGCCGTCCCGACGTCACCGCCCGGCTGCGGGACGCCCTGATCGGGGCCTCCTTCACCGCCGACGGCCTGCTAGAGCTGCTCGGCGCGCCCGCGTACGCGGCACTTGCGCGCAGCGAGACCGTGCCCGCGCTCCGGGCGACCCGCGGGGACACCCCGCTGGCGGTGCTCGTACGCCTGTTCCTCCTCCAGGAGCCGGTGCCCCACGCGCGCGTGGCGGACGTCGTGCCGGTCGACGCGTGTCTGGAGAGCGGCTGGCTGGTCCGTGTCGGCAGCTCTGAGGTGGCCGCGACGGTGGACGTACGGCCGTACGGCGGACCCGGCGGCGAGGACTGGTTCATCGTGTCGGACCTCGGCTGTGCCGTCGGCGGCGCCGGCGGCATCGGCAGCCGTGACGAGGGTGTCGTCCTCGGGGTCGGCGGTGCCTCCACGACCCTGGCCGGCCTCACCGTCCGTACCCCCGTCGCCTCCGCCCTCGACCTCGGTACCGGCTCCGGGATCCAGGCCCTGCACGCCGTACAGCACGCCACGCGCGTGACGGCGACCGATCTCAACCCCCGCGCACTGCACATCACCGCGCTCACGCTGGCGCTGTCCGGAGCCCCGGCGGCCGATCTGCGGAAGGGTTCCCTGTTCGAGCCGCTCAAACAGGGGGAGACGTACGACCTGATCGTGTCGAACCCGCCCTTCGTGATCTCTCCGGGCGCGCGGCTGACGTATCGCGACGGCGGGATGGGCGGGGACGATCTGTGCCGCTCGGTCGTTCAGGGGGCGGGGGCGTTGCTGAACGAGGGCGGGTTCGCGCAGTTCCTCGCCAACTGGCAGCACGTCGAGGGGGAGGACTGGCAGGACAGGCTCAGGTCGTGGCTGCCGCGCGGGTGCGACGCGTGGGTCGTGCAGCGCGAGGTGCAGGACGTCACGCAGTACGCCGAGCTGTGGCTCAGGGACGCCGGTGACCACCGGGCCGACCCGGCCGAGTACCAGGCGCTCTACGACGCCTGGCTGGACGAGTTCGAGGCACGCAAGGTGCGGGCCGTCGGCTTCGGCTGGATCACCCTGCGCAGGACGGGATCCGCCGAGCCCTCGGTCACCGTGGAGGAGTGGCCGCACCCGGTCGAGCAGCCCCTCGGCGACACCGTCAGGGAGCACTTCGAACGCCTCGACTACCTGCGCGCCCACGACGACGCGGCCCTGCTGGAGGCGCACTTCAGGCTCGCGCCCGAGATCATCCAGGAGCAGGTCGGGCTGCCCGGCGCGGAGGACCCGGAGCACGTGGTGCTGCGCCAGCACCGCGGGATGCGCCGGGCCACCAAGGTGGACACCGTCGGCGCGGGCTTCGCCGGGGTGTGCGACGGCTCGCTGAGCGCGGGCCGCATTCTCGACGCGATCGCCCAGCTCATGAGCGAGGACCCGGTCATGCTGCGCGACCGTACGCCCGCGCAGATCCGGCTGCTGGTGGAGCAGGGGTTCCTGGAGCCCGCGTGACCTGACACCGGCCGGCCACTGCTGAGGCGGGGTCGGCCTCCTGAGGCCCCTGTGTCCGCTCTGGCGGGATTGCTCCGGAAAAGGGCTCCTGTCAGTGGCAGGTGCGAAGCTACCTTCGAGAGACAGAGCTGACGCGTTCTCGGGGGAGGCGCGCTGTCTCGGACCCGGTGCTCGGGTCTCGGGGGGAGGCGTGATGGCGGGGGAGACGCCGGATCAGGGTGAAGGCAGGACCATCAACGGCCGGTACCGGCTGCTGCGGACGCTCGGCGCGGGCGGCATGGGCCGTGTCTGGCTGGCGTACGACGACGAGCTGGCCTGCGAGGTCGCGATGAAGGAGATCGCGCTTCCGGACGCGCCGATGGACGCGGGCGAGACGGCACAGCGCATTGCCCGGGCCCGCAGCGAGGCCCGGCACGCGGCCCGGCTGCGCGGCCATCCCCATGTGGCGACGGTGCACGATGTGGTGGTCCACGAGGGGCTGCCGTGGATCGTCATGGAGTACGTGCCGGACGCGGTCGACCTCCAGGCGGTCGTACGGCGTTCGGGGCCGCTGTCGCCCGAGCAGGCGGCCCGCATCGGCCTCGCCGTCCTCGACGCCCTCACCGCGGGACACCGCGTCGGCATCCTCCACAGGGATGTGAAACCGGCCAACATCCTTCTGGCGCCGGACGCTTCGGGCGACCCCCACGCGCGCGTGCTGCTCACCGACTACGGCATCGCCCTCCAGCCCGAGTCCCGCGAGCCCCGTCTCACCGCGACCGCGGGCATCCTCGGCACCCCGGGCTATCTCGCGCCGGAGCGCGCCCGGGGCGAACCGCCCACCCCGGCCGCCGACCTGTTCTCCCTGGGCGCCACGCTGTACGCCACTGTCGAGGGCCGCGGCCCCTTCGACCGCCACGGCGAGTTCGCCACGCTGACGGCCCTGCTGGGCGAGGATCCCACCCCGCCCGCCCGGGCCGGTGAACTCACGCCGGTGCTGCTGGGGTTGCTGGTCAAGGACCCCGTGCGCAGGTTCTCGCCGGAGACGGTGAAGCGGGGGCTGGAGCGGGTCTTGCAGGGGGGCTGGGGCGCCGGGGGTGCGGCGGGGCCGGGGTACGGCTTCTCGGCGGGAGGGTTCGGGCCGCCTGGCGGTGGCTGGGGGCCGGCGCCGGGTACTCCGCAGACACCGGGGACTCCACAGACGCCGCACACTCCGGTGGGCGCGGCCGATGGCGGTGGCCCGGCCGACGCGACCCCTGCTGGAGCAGGTGCGGCCGACACGCCCCCCGGCCCCGGGGAACCGGCCACACCGGCGGTGACACCCGGCTCGGCGCCGCCGTACAGCGCATGGCCGCCCGCGGCAGGGCAAGCGCCGGAACCGGGCAACCCCTATGCGCAGGGGGCGGGTTCGCCGTATGCAGGCGGCGAGGGCTCGGCCGGGCAACATGTGCGGGGTGAGGCTTCGGCGGATCCGTACGCGCGTGGCGAAGCCAATGCGGGGCCGTATGCGAGCGAGGGCTCCTCGCCACCGTACGGCGGCGGTGGCCCAAGCTCCCCGTACGGCGGCCGTGGCCCAAGCTCCCCGTACGGCAACGGTCGTCCGGGCTCCCCCTACGGCGGTGGAGGTTCGGCACCGTATTCGGGCGGTGGCTCCGCGCAGCCGTACGGGAGCGGGACGCCCGCCGGATACGGCGGCCCGGGTGCGCACGGCAGCCCCACCGTCGCCGGCGCACCCACCGCCTTCGGCGGACCCGTCGGTCCTGGCGGACCCGGAGGCCAGGCGCCGTTCTCGCCGGCCCCACCCCCGCCGCCGCGTCCCGGCGCCAGGAAACGCCTCGCTCTCGTCGCTCTCGTCGTCGGTGTTCTCCTCGTCGTCGCGGGCGGTGCGTGGGGAGTCATGTCGCTGACCGGGGACGACGGCAAGAAGGACACGGCGACCAAGTCCTCGCCGAGCACGAGCGCCCGTTCGTCACAGGGAGCGTCGCCCACCGGGCCCGTGCTGCCGTACGGCGAGGTGGTCGGGTTCGACGAGCCCCTGGAGACCGGGGACTGCGTGCAGGCGGTCTGGTCGGGGACGCCGTTCAAGTCGGCGCCGAACCTGGGGGTCGTGGACTGCGCGGACGACTGGCCGGACGGCCAGGTGGTGGCCGTCGACACGGCCGCCGACTTCGCCGACGCCAGGGCCCAGGGCGCGAAACGCTGCGCGAACCTGAGCAGGGCCGTCGTGGACGCGCTGCCGGACGCGGCCGGGTACGCCGTTCTGCCGACCGAGGAGGGCTTCGGTGCGGCGGGCAGCGGTACGGCATGTCTCGTACTCGGCCGCCATGCCGCGATAGGCGGTGAGGTGGGCCGCTTCCGGGACCTGGGCACCGACTTGTGGGTGGGACAGATGAGCGTCGGCGACTGCTGGGTCTACCAGCAGCTCGACGACGGCTACAAGGCTCCGCTCACCGACTGCTCGAAAGCCCACACCGACCAGGTGATCGGCACTGTTCAGGCCCCGGCCGGAATGGGTTACAAGAAGGGCACCGACAACGCGACCAAGTTGTGCGGCAACAAATTCGAGTCGAGCTGGGCGCCTGACCAGGAGCGTCTCGTGTACGGCTGGGTGGCCGACGAGGACGACTGGAAGAAGGGATTCAACAAGATCGTGTGCACGGTCAGCCTGACCGACAACAAGAAGTCGAGCGGGAAGATACCCCCGCCCGGCGCGGTCTGAATCCGGTCGGTTTCCGCGCGGAATCCGGTCGTGCCCCCTCGGGGAAGCGCGGGATTCGGGTGAGAAGCGAGCGTGAACCGGCCGGACGAGAACCGGACGGGTTCCGTGGCCGACCGGGACGGCCGGAGTGGCGATCGGGCGGTCGGCCGGGGGCCGGTCGGGGGAGTCCGCGGTCGTGTCGGTGCGGCGTTCACCCGGGGTTCGTCTGTCCGCCGCCCGCGCGTGCCAGTCTCCATCGAAGGTGCACGCGCGGGCAGGAGAAAAGGGGCACGGGGAGCCATGGAGAGCGGACCGGCGATCTTCGCGGGAATGATGTTCGCCCTGTTCGGAGGAGGGCTGCTGGTGTGGACCGCGGCCCGGGTGTGCCATCGCGAACCCGTCGCCCACGGTGTGAGTCCCGTCGCATCCGCGACCGTCGCGACCCTCGCCGCGCTCATCACGCTGGCCCTCGCCGCATGGTGCTTCACCCGTCTCTAGGACGGCTCCCGGGACGTCTGTGCGAGCGGGTCGACCGGTAATGGGGAGATCACCCTCCGGATGAGCTCGAAAAGGCCGGTGGGCACTCGAGGCGGCAGGAATGGCGGTAGTCGGGTTACCGTTCGAGTGGCCGTTGCGGGCTTTTCCCGTTTGACACGGGGGCGGGATGTACCGTCACACTCCGCAGCGTCAGCATGACCCGACCCCGGGAACCAAGGCCTGGGGAGACCCCAGTGTCGACCGGAGAGAAGAGCGAAGTTGTCCCCGACCAGCGAGACCGCAAAGGGCGGCCGCCGACTCGTCATCGTCGAGTCGCCTGCCAAGGCGAAGACGATCAAGGGCTATCTCGGCCCCGGATACGTCGTCGAGGCGAGCGTCGGGCACATCCGCGACCTCCCCAACGGCGCCGCGGAAGTGCCGGAGAAGTACACCGGAGAGGTCCGCCGCCTCGGCGTGGACGTCGAGCACGACTTCGCGCCGATCTATGTCGTCAACGCCGACAAGCGGGCCCAGGTCAAGAAGCTCAAGGATCTACTGAAGGACTCCGACGAGCTCTTCCTCGCCACCGATGAGGACCGCGAGGGCGAGGCGATCGCCTGGCACCTCCAGGAGGTGCTCAAGCCCAAGGTCCCGGTCAAGCGGATGGTCTTCCACGAGATCACCAAGGCCGCGATCCAGGCTGCCGTCGCCAACCCGCGCGAGCTGAACCAGAAGCTGGTCGACGCACAGGAGACCCGCCGCATCCTCGACCGCCTCTACGGCTACGAGGTCTCGCCGGTCCTGTGGAAGAAGGTCATGCCGCGCCTGTCGGCCGGCCGTGTCCAGTCGGTCGCGACCCGGCTCGTGGTGGAGCGGGAACGCGAGCGCATCGCGTTTCGTTCTGCCGAGTACTGGGACCTGACGGGCACCTTCGCGACCGGCCGCGCGGGGGACTCCTCGGACCCGTCGTCGCTGGTCGCCCGCCTCCAAACCGTCGACGGCAGGCGGGTCGCGCAGGGCCGCGACTTCGACTCCGTGGGACAACTGAAGAGCGCGAACACCCTTCACCTCGACGAGGCGAACGCCCGCGCCCTGGCCGCGGCCCTGGACCAGACGCGGTTCGCGGTCCGCTCGGTCGAGTCCAAGCCGTACCGCCGCTCGCCGTACGCCCCGTTCCGTACGACGACCCTCCAGCAGGAGGCCTCGCGCAAGCTCGGCTTCGGCGCGAAGGCGACCATGCAGGTGGCCCAGAAGCTGTACGAGAACGGCTTCATCACTTATATGCGTACGGACTCCACAACCCTGAGCGACACCGCCATCACCGCGGCCCGCGCCCAGGTCACGCAGTTGTACGGCGCCGACTACCTGCCGTCGTCCCCGCGCACCTACGCCGGGAAGGTCAAGAACGCGCAGGAGGCGCACGAGGCGATCCGCCCCTCGGGTGATCGTTTCCGTACGCCCGCCGAGACCGGTCTGACCGGCGACCAGTTCAAGCTCTACGAGTTGATCTGGAAGCGCACGGTCGCCTCGCAGATGAAGGACGCGACCGGCAACAGCGTGACCGTGAAGATCGGTGGCACCGCCGCCGACGGGCGGGACGTCGAGTTCAGCGCCTCCGGCAAGACGATCACCTTCCACGGCTTCCTCAAGGCCTACGTCGAAGGCGCCGACGACCCGAACGCCGAGCTGGACGACCGCGAGCGCAGGCTGCCCCAGGTCGCCGAGGGCGACGCCCTGAGCGCCGAGGAGATCACGGTCGACGGGCACGCCACCAAGCCCCCGGCCCGCTACACCGAGGCCAGCCTGGTCAAGGAGCTCGAGGAGCGCGAGATCGGCCGCCCGTCGACATACGCGTCGATCATCGGCACGATCCTCGACCGCGGCTATGTCTTCAAGAAGGGCACGGCACTGGTGCCGTCCTTCCTGTCCTTCGCCGTGGTCAATCTCCTGGAGAAGCACTTCGGCAGGCTCGTCGACTACGACTTCACCGCCCGGATGGAGGACGACCTCGACCGCATCGCGGCCGGTCAGGCGCAGTCCGTGCCATGGCTGAGGCGCTTCTACTTCGGCGAGGGCGCAGCCGCGGGCGGCGCGGCCGACGCCGGCAACGGCGACGGGGACCACCTCGGCGGTCTCAAGGAGCTGGTGACCGACCTGGGCGCGATCGACGCGCGCGAGGTGTCGTCCTTCCCGGTGGGCAACGACATCGTGCTCAGGGTCGGCCGCTACGGCCCGTACATCGAGCGCGGCGAGAAGGACTCCGAGAACCACCAGCGGGCGGACGTGCCCGAGGACCTGGCGCCCGACGAGCTGTCCGTGGAGCTCGCGGAGGAGCTGCTCGCCAAGCCGAGCGGTGACTTCGAGCTCGGTGCCGACCCGGTGACGGGTCATCAGATCATCGCCCGCGACGGCCGCTACGGCCCGTACGTCACCGAGGTGCTCCCCGAGGGCACCCCGAAGACCGGCAAGAACGCCGTGAAGCCGCGTACGGCCTCGCTGTTCAAGTCGATGTCCCTGGACACGGTGACGCTCGAGGACGCGCTCAAGCTGATGTCGCTGCCGCGGGTCGTGGGCGCCGACGCGGAGGGCCAGGAGATCACCGCGCAGAACGGCCGCTATGGGCCGTATCTGAAGAAGGGCACGGACTCGCGCTCGCTGCAGACCGAGGACCAGCTCTTCACGATCACCCTCGAAGAGGCGCTGGCGATCTACGCCCAGCCCAAGCAGCGCGGCCGGGCCGCCGCCAAGCCGCCGCTGAAGGAGCTGGGCACCGACCCGGTCAGCGAGAAGCCGGTCGTGGTCAAGGACGGCCGCTTCGGACCGTACGTGACCGACGGGGAGACCAACGCGACCCTGCGCTCCGGCGACAGCGTCGAGGAGATCACCCCGGAGCGCGGTTTCGAACTGCTCGCCGAGAAGCGGGCCAAGACGCCCGCCAAGAAGACGGCCAAGAAGGCGCCCGCCAAGAAGGCCCCGGCCAAGAAGGCGACGCCCGCCAAGACCGCGGCGAAGAAGACGACCACGGCCGCGAAGAAGACGACAGCGAAGAAGACCACCGCCAAGAAGGCGACAGCTTCCAAAACGGCGTCCGAGGACTGAGTCCGGCCCTGTTTTCGGGCCCGAATCCTCCACTGAGGCTTCGCAATGCGAACGCCCCGGCATCACTTTGGTGTCGGGGCGTGCGCACCTGCGGACGCGCTCCCCGGGCTGTCGGTGGCTCCCGATAGGCTGAATGCATGACCCGTGCCCAGCAGCCAACGGCCCTTGACCCGGCCCCCGACGACGCCCTGGTCGCGGACTCCCGCGAGCGCGCCGTCCGCGCCCTGCTGCGCAGGCCCCAGCTCAAACGCCTGTGGAGCGCCCAGCTCGTCGGCGGGATCGGCGACACCCTCGCACTCCTGGTGCTGGTGCTGCTGGCCCTTCAGGCGGCCATCGCCCAGGGCTCGTTCGGCGGCGGCTACCGGGGCGTGGCGTTCGCAGTGGCGACCGTCTTCGGTACGCGCATCCTGGCGACGCTGCTCTTCGGCGCCGTCCTGCTCGGCCCGCTGACCTCGCTCACTTCGCACGAGGGGCCGCTCGACCGCCGCTGGACCATGGTCGGCGCGGACGGAGTCAGGCTCGCCCTGTTCATCGTCGCGCCGCTGTGGATCGACTGGACGCCGGACAACGCCCTCGCGATGCTCCTGGTGACCGCCTTCGTGACCGGGGTCGCCGAGCGCTTCTGGACCGTGTGCCGCGAGAGCGCGGCGCCCGCCCTGCTGCCGGAACCTCCCCCGGAGGGGGCGACGGTACGACCGCTGCCCGACCACCTGGACGCACTGCGCCGCCTGTCGCTGCGGACGACCTTCCTGGCGATCCCGCTGGCCGGTGCCGCGCTCGTCGCCGCAGGCCTGCTCAACAACCTGCTGGGCTCCGGCCTCGACTGGTTCGGCCAGCACCAGGCGGCCCTCGCCTCGTACGTCGCGGCAGGTCTGTTCGCCGCGTCCCTGTCCGTGCTGACCTTCCTGGAACTGCCCGGCACACGCACCCCGCGCGCGCGTTCGCCGCTGGAGGGGCTGCGCCGGCCCAAGACGGGCACCGGCGTCGACAAGGGCCGTACCGGCGCGATTCCGCTGCTGGTGGCGGCCTGCGTGGCCGTAGCCGGAGCGATCGCGGCCGCCGTGGCCGTCGCCGTGCTGCACGCCAAGGACCTGGGCGGCGGCCCGGTGATGTACGGCCTGATGGTGGCCGCGCTGACCGGCGGTGTCGTGGTCGGTGTCCGTACGGCACCCAAGGTGCTGGTCTCGCTGTCGCGGCGCCGGCTGCTCGCGCTGGCGATCGCCTTCACCGGCATCGCCCTGCTGGCCGCCGGGCTCGTCCCGGACGTCACCACCGTGCTGCTGATCGACGCGCTGGCCGGTGTCGGCGCGGGTGTGGCCGCCAACACCGGGCACACCCTGCTCGACCAGGAGACCGAGGAGTACCGGCGGGCGCGGACCACCGAGCATCTGCACGCGGTCGTGCGGGTCGGCGTGGCGCTCGGCGCGCTCGTCGCCCCCGTGGTGGCCGCGGCGATCGGTCCGCACCGGCTGGTGAACGGCAAGTTCGTGTTCGCGCACGGCGGTGCCGCGTTCACCCTGATGCTGGTCGGCGCGCTCCTGCTGCCGGTCGCCGCGCTGGTGCTGGCCAAGGTCGACGACCGGTCCGGCGTCCCCCTGCGGCACGACCTGCGGGACGCGCTGCTCGGCGGCGACGACCCGGTGACCGTGCCCGCCGACAATGGCTTCTTCATCGCGCTCGAGGGCGGCGACGGGGCCGGGAAGTCCACCCAGGCCGAGGCGCTCGCCGAGTGGATCCGGGCCAAGGGCCACGAGGTCGTGGTGACACGCGAGCCGGGGGCGACCCCGGTGGGCAAGCGGCTGCGGTCGATCCTGCTGGACGTGTCGAGCGCCGGGCTCTCGCACCGGGCGGAGGCGCTGCTGTACGCGGCGGACCGCGCGGAGCACGTGGACACCGTGGTCAGGCCCGCACTGGAGCGCGGTGCGGTCGTGATCTCCGACCGGTACATCGACTCCTCCGTGGCTTACCAGGGCGCCGGGCGCGACCTGTCCCCGACGGAGATCGCCCGCATCAACCGCTGGGCGACGGACGGTCTGGTGCCTCATCTGACCGTCCTGCTGGATGTGTCCCCGGAGATCGCCCGTGAGCGGTTCACCGAGGCGCCGGACCGGCTGGAGTCGGAGCCGGCGGAGTTCCACGCGCGCGTGCGGTCCGGATTCCTCACGCTGGCCGCCGCCGACGCCGGGCGGTACCTGGTCGTGGACGCGGGGCAGGAACCCGAGGCCGTCACCACCGTCGTACGGCATCGGCTCGACCAGATGCTGCCGCTGTCCGAGCAGGAGATCCGGGAGCAGGAAGAGGCCCGGCGCAAGGCCGAGGAGGAAGCGCGCCGCAAGGCCGAGGAAGAGGCCGCGCGCAAGGCCGAGGAGGAGCGCCTGGAGCGTGAGCGCCAGGAGCAGCTGGCCCGGCTGAAGGCCGAGGAGGAGGAGCGCAAGCGGCGCGAGCTGGAGGAGGCCCAGCGACGCGAGGCCGAGCGGCAGGCGGAGGAAGCCCGGCTGCGGGCCGAGGAAGCGCGCAGGCGGGCAGAGGAGGAGCGGGTACGCCTTCTCGCCGAGGAGAAGGCGCGCGCCGAGGAAGAGGCACGGCGCAAGGCCCAGGAAGAGGCCGCCCGCAAGCGGGCCGAGGAGGAGGCGCGACTGCGTGCCGAGGCCGAGGAGCGGCGGCTGGAGAAGCAGCGCAAGGCCGAGGAGGCATTGCTGCGGGCGGAGGAGGCCAGGCGGCTCGCCGAGTCGGCGGCCGCGGCGGCGGAGGCGGGGCCCAAGAAGGCCGCCGCTCCCGCGGCGGGGATGGACGCGGCGACCGTGCCCACGCCTGTGGTGACGCCGACGAACGCGTCGGGCGGGCCGGTGGACGAGACGGCTGTGCTGCCCCGGGTGTCCATGGAGAAGGACGACGAGGATGCGTCCGCAGGTGAGGCTTCCGATGGCTCCGCCTCCGACTCCGACGTGACGGCCGAGCTGCCTCAGCCGCCGGTGCCTCCGGGGGCGGCGGATGAGACGGCGGTGCTGCCGCCGGTGCCTTCGGGTGCGGCCGACGAGACCGCGGTGCTGCCGCCGGTGCCTCCGGGTGCGGCGGACGAGACGGCTGTGCTGCCTCCTGTGACGGGGGACGGGCCCTCGGATCGGGTGCCTCCGGGGTACTTCCGCGACGAGGAGCGGACGCGGGAGCTGCCGCAGGTCGACGAGACGGGGACGCCTCGGCGGAGGGCGCGGTCGGACTGGGCCGAGGAGACGCCGTTGGACGATCTGCCCACGCTCGCCGACGAGCTGCTCGGGCCACATGACGACGAGTACGGGGACGAGCGCGGCCGACGTCGGGGGCGCTAGTGCTCTGACCGCAAAGGTTCACCTGGTTTGCTGCACTCCTGGCGGGGACGACTTCTTGCGCTGGCTCTCGATCTCGGCAGACAGCACGACCATGTTGTGCAGATGCGTGTAGTACTTGGCCGCGTACTCGTCGTCGATCGCCGGAAGGACCTCCCCGAACGCCGACGTCAGCCGCGTCAGTCGTGCGTGGGCCTGTTCGCTGAGCAGGTCTTCGTGTACGCAGGCGGCGTAGGCATAGGCGTCCGAGTCGAGCATCACCATGTCCCGGCCCTCGATGTCCAGGCCGCGGAAGCCGGGCGGGAACGGCCTGACCATGTGCTCTGCCATCATCTGCGCAAGCGCGTCGAGCTTCTCATCAAGCATGGGGAGATCCTGCCAGGCAACCCGGCGAACCTTTGCGGTCACAGCACTAGCGGTTGTTCTGTGGGTGTGGGTGTGGGTGCTGGTGCGTTGTGGCCGGCCCCCCCACCGGCCCGCGGCCGACAACCGACCGTCGGCCGCGTTGTCAGTGGTCGCCCCCACAATGGATCCCGTAGCGCGAAACGTGACGAAAGGGCGGCGTGACCCATGACCGTATGGGACGACCTGGTCGGCCAGGAGCGGGTGAGCGAGCAGCTCGCGGCCGCCGCTCGGGACGCCGACGCCCAGGTCACCACCGGCACCCCGCCGCCCGAGGCGTCGAAGATGACGCATGCCTGGCTGTTCACGGGGCCGCCCGGAGCGGGCCGGAACCAGGCGGCGAGGGCCTTCGCGGCCGCACTGCAGTGCGTCAGTCCGGACCGGGCTCTCGGGGGAATCCCCGGCTGCGGGTTCTGCGACGGGTGTCATACGTCACTCATCGGCACCCACGCCGACGTCACCTCCGTGGCCGCCGTCGGCAGCCAGATCCTCGCCGACGACATGCGGGACACCGTCAGGAAATCGTTCACCTCGCCGGCGACCGGCCGCTGGCAGATCATCCTGGTGGAAGACGCCGAGCGGCTCAACGAGAAGTCGGCCAACGCGGTCCTCAAGGCCGTGGAGGAGCCGGCCCCCCGTACCGTCTGGCTGCTGTGCGCGCCGTCCATCGAGGACGTCCTGCCGACGATCCGCTCCCGCTGCCGCCACCTGAACCTGAGCACCCCCTCCGTGGAAGCCGTCGCCGACATGCTCGTGCGCCGGGAGGGCGTCGAGCCCGCCGCCGCGATGGCCGCCGCCCGTGCCACCCAGGGCCATGTCGACCGGGCCCGCCGCCTCGCCACCGACCCGGCCGCCCGCGAGCGCCGCGCCGCTGTACTGAAGCTGCCCCTGCGCGTCGAGGACGTCGGCGGCTGTCTCAGGGCGGCACAGGAACTCGTCGACGCGGCGGCCGACGACGCCAAACAGCTCGCCGAGGAGATGGACGGCAAGGAGACGGAGGAGCTGAAGGCGGCGATGGGCGCCTCCCAGGGCGGCAGGATGCCCCGTGGCACGGCGGGCGTGATGAAGGACCTGGAGGACAGACAGAAGCGCCGCCGCACCCGCACCCAGCGCGACAGCCTCGACCTGGCCCTGACCGACCTCACCGCCTTCTACCGCGATGTCCTCGCCCTCCAGCTCGGCTCACGGGTGGCGATCGCCAACGCGGACGCCGAGGACGCCCTGGAGCGGCTCGCCCGCGGCAGCTCCCCGGAGACCACGCTCCGCCGTATCGAGGCGATCGGCGCCTGCCGGGAGGCCCTCGACCGCAATGTGGCCCCGCTGCTCGCGGTGGAGGCGATGACGATGGCGCTCAGAGCGGGCTGAGCTCCGGCGGGTGATCACGCGTTGACGGCGTCACTCGTACGGGCCCTCTCGTTCACTGACGGCATGTGATCCAACGCGGAGAGTTAGGCTCGCTCGATGCACATCAGGCGAAACCCCCGCCACGTCGGCCGGAAGCTTCCCGTTCGCAAGGCGCGCACGGCCCGTACCGGCGGCGCCCTCCTGGCCGTCGCCGCGCTGCTCACCTCCGCCTGCTCCGCGGGTGCTTCGACGAATGCGGCCACCTCGGCCGCCGACGTGGCGCTGTCCGCGCTGCCGCGGTCGACACCGGCCGCCCTCACGCCGTACTACGGACAGAAGGCGCGCTGGCACAGCTGCGGGGACCCCGGTTTCGAGTGCGCCACGCTGAAGGTGCCGCTCGACTACGACAAGCCGGCCGACGGGGACGTCCGGCTCGCCGTCTCCCGCACGAAGGCCACCGGGCCGGGCAAGCGCCTCGGGTCGCTGTTCGTGAACCCGGGCGGACCGGGCGGCTCGGCGATCGGCTACCTCCAGGCGTACGCCGGGATCGGCTACCCGGCCGAGGTGCGGGCCCGCTACGACATGGTCGCGGTGGATCCGCGCGGAGTCGCCCGCAGCGAGCCCGTCAAGTGCCTCGACGGGCGGGACATGGACACGTACGCCCAGACGGACATCACCCCCGACGACCCACACGAGACCACCGAACTCGTCGACGCCTACAAGAAGTTCGCGGAAGGGTGCGGCGCGCACTCGGCGAAGCTGCTGCGGCATGTGTCGACGGTCGAGACGGCCCGGGACATGGACATCGTGCGGGCGGCACTCGGTGACGCGAAGCTGAACTACGTGGGGGCGTCGTACGGGACGTTCCTCGGGGCGACCTACGCGGGACTGTTCCCCGGCCGCTCGGGACGGCTGGTGCTGGACGGCGCGATGGACCCCTCGCTGCCCGCGAGCCGGCTGAACCTCGACCAGACGACGGGCTTCGAGACGGCGTTCCAGTCGTTCGCGAAGGACTGCGCGCAGCAGCCGGACTGCCCGCTCGGCACGAAGACCACGACGACCGCGCAGGCCGGACAGAACCTCAAAACCTTCTTCGCCAAGCTGGACGCACACCCGATCCCCACCGGTGACGCGGACCGCCGCAGCCTCGGCGAGGCCCTCGCCACGACCGGCGTGATCGCCGCGATGTACGACGAGAGCTCCTGGGCCCAGCTGCGGGAGGCGCTCGGTTCGGCGATGAAGGAGAAGGACGGCGCCGGGCTGCTGGTCCTCGCCGACAGCTACTACGCGCGGGGCGCCGACGGCCGCTACAGCAACCTGATGTCCGCCAACGCGGCCGTGAACTGCCTCGACCTCCCGCCCGCCTACGACAGCCCTGAGGAGGTCGAGAAGGCCGTCCCGACCTTCGAGAAGGCGTCCCCCGTCTTCGGCGAGGGCCTCGCCTGGGCCTCCCTCAACTGCGCGTACTGGCCGGTCGGGCCCACGGGTGAGCCGCACCGCATCGAGGCGGAGGGCGCCGCCCCGATCGTCGTGGTCGGCACCACCCGCGACCCGGCCACCCCCTACCGCTGGGCCCGCGCCCTGGCCGCCCAGCTCTCCTCGGCCCGCCTGCTCACCTACGAGGGCGACGGCCACACCGCCTACGGCCGCGGCAGCACCTGCATCGACTCCGCGATCGACGCGTATCTGCTTCGCGGTACCCCTCCCGTGGACGGGAAACGCTGCTTTTAGCCTGGTCGCCGGACCGTCCGTGGGTGCCCCGAGGGCTGGTGCGGAGCACCCCCGGAAACTGTGTAGACTTACCGACGTTGCTGATCGCACCATGGTGCGGACGGCGCGCCGCCTTAGCTCAGATGGCCAGAGCAACGCACTCGTAATGCGTAGGTCTCGGGTTCGAATCCCGAAGGCGGCTCTGTGAAAGCCCTGGGACTCACTCGCCGTGACCTGGGGCTTTTGCTTTTACTGGATACGGCGGCGACGCCGGGCGCGTGCCGCGCGGCGGTCCCCAGTCTCAGTTCTAGTCTCAGTCGCGGGCTCAGGTGCCGTCGCTTGGGCGGGCAGGAAGGCGTCTCCCATCCGGCGCATCGCGTCCTTCGAGAGGTGCGAGCGCCCCTTGACGTAGCGGCGGGTCTGGCTGATCTGGGTGTGCCGCAGGATCTCCATGATCGTGGGCATGTCCACCCCCAGCTCGTTCAGGATCGTGCCGGCTGTGTGGCGGCTCCCGTCGTAGAGGCGACGGTCGGCAATGCCTGCCTCCGCCAGTAGTTCCTTGAACTCCTCCCAGTCGTCGCGCGGGTCGATGGGTCGACCGTCGACCCGGGTGAACACGGCCTCGTGCTCCTGCCACAGTTCGCCGGCCGTCTCCCGTAGTTCGTCCTGCTGCGCCTTGTGCGCGAGCAGGTAGGGGATGAACGCGGGCGGGATCGGCACCGGGTTCGTGCTCTTCTTCGTCTTGGGGCGCGTGAAGGCCAGACCACCGCCCTTGCGCTCGGGGCAGATGCTCGCGTGCTTGACGCACGTCTTGGTGCACGGCTTCGGGCAACCGCGCTTGTACCCCTTGTGGGTGGCGCAGTCCGGCGGGCAGGGCTCGAAGCGGTGCAGGCGTGCCCCGCACGCGTGCGCGTTCCCGCAGCCGTGCCGCCACGTGAGCCGCTGAAGTTGCCACCTGGGGTGGAACAGCTCCGCCTGGAGGTCGACGTATGGCCACCGCAGTCCCAGGGTCTCGCCCTGCCGGAAGCCCATCCCGACGCCGACGATCCAGCGCATGAACGTGGGCCGCTTGGCCGCCGCTTCCAGGAAGGCTTTCGCCTCTTCCTGGGTGAAGGGGTTGGTCTCGGTCTCGTCGATGCTGGGCGGGTCGACCAGCATGGCGACGTTCTCGCCGATCATCCGCCGGCGGTGGGCAATCTTCAGTGCCCGCGACAGGATGCGGTGCACCTTGACCACGTGGGACGGGGCCCGCCCGGCGTCGAGCATGGCCCGGTACATCTGCTCAAGGTGCTCGGGGGCGAGCTTGTCGATGCGGTGCTTCCCGACGCCAGGGATGATGTCGTTGCGGGTCTTGGACCAATAGTCGTCCAGCGAGCGGGGCTTGAGCTTCAGGCTCGCGATATCGGTCAGGTAGGTCTCCATCCACTGGCCGACCGTGGGCTTACGGCCCGCCTTTGTCGCGCGGCCCTCATCGCGGAGCTTCTCCAGTTCACGGACTTTGCGCCGCACGGCGGGCTCGGTGCGGGCCATGCGGTGTCGGCGGTCGGGGCTCCCGTCGGGGAGCACGCCCATGGTGACGCGGCCGTGCCACCAGCCGTCATCGCCGAAGTAGATGGTGGATTCCAGGTTCGACTTGCGGGGGCTCATGTGTTTCTCCAAGACAGAGGCGGCCCCGGACGAAAGGTCCGGGGCCGCCTTGAGGGGGCTGGGGTTACAGGCTGTCGACGTAGGCCTTGAGGACGGCCACCTTGATGCGGCGGCACCGACCCTGCTTCACGAAGGCCAGCACGCCATCGGCCATGAGTTCGTAGACCGTGGACCGACCCAGCCGCAGGGCTTCGGCGGCTTCTTCGGGGGTGTAGAGAAGGGGCTCAACGGGGCGAACGGCGGTGCTCATGCTGCTTGCCTCCTCGGCGCTTTCTGACGGCAGGGCCGCAATCCGCTGACAGAACTGACAGAACCTCCCCGACAAGCCGCTGACCTGCTGTTTTGGTACGTTTTGGATCTCTGACAGAACTGAATTAAAACCTGACAGAACCTCTTGGGGGGAGGTTCTGTCACAGGACCCCGGGCGGGGCTGCCGGGAGTTCTGTCAGGTTTTAATTCAGTTCTGTCAGAACTGCGATCACGGTCGTTAGTGCAGGTCAGCGGCTTGGGCGGGGGTTGTGTCAGTTCTGTCAGCGGTCTGGGGGTTCTGTCAGGCTCCGCGTGCGATGCGCGGGTGGGTCTCGTAGCGGGGCGAGGGCGGCCGGCCGCCCTTTCCGGAGCGGGGCGGGGGCGGAAGCTGGCGGATCCATCCGTGTTCTTCGAGCAGGGCGAGGGCGGGGTCAAGGTCGCTGATGGCGGGGAAGTCGGCCGGGCGCAGTGTGCGGAACAGGTCGCGCTTGGTGAACTGTGCGGGGTTGGTGGAGACGAGTTGCGCGAGGACGGTCACCGCGGATTCGTGGGCGGGGTCGGCGCTCATGACGCTGAACACGTCCAGGGCGTGCGTGGTGAAGTAGTCGCCCAGTTCGGTGGCGGCGGCCATGGTGGACGCCTCGATGGGCTTGTGCCATCCGTCCTCGGGGTGGGCGGCGAGGTGCAGGAGTCCGGCCATGCGGGCCACGGCGCCGTCCCGCTTGGACGCCCATTTCACGATCGGCGCGAAACTCCCGTCCGGACCCAGACGCGACTCGGTGACCTTCTGAAAGGCCAGGAGGACCGCGTCGGCTTCCGGGGTGAGCTGGATGAGGGCGGGGTCGGTCCAATCCGCCAGCGCGAGCGTGAGGCCAGCCAGGTGCTTGGCGTAAGTGGCGGCGACCTGCTCGTCCAGCAGGGCGGGGGTCAGGCTGCGGGAGCCGACCAGGGACAGGGGCTTGGAGTAGAGGAAGCGGGCGAGCAGACCGCGCCCGTCAGCCCCGTCGATGCGGCTGAGCGCGTCCAAGACTTCCGGCTGCACCGCGAGGCCGATCGTGACGGCCGGCGAGTCGACGTGCTGGGCGCTGCGGCCCTGCCGGTTGACCCTGAGCATGTCTCCCGCGTGGCCCTTGAGGAACATGCCCATGTTGGGCTTGCCCGTGTAGCGGCCGGCGATGATGTCGAACAGTTCCCCTTCGGCGCTCAGGCAGGAGATGCGTCCGCCCTGCTCGTCCAGGAGAGTCCCGACGTTTTCCGGCGTCACGTCGTCCGCGACGAGTTGAGGTTCGGCGGGAATCCTCATCTTGTCGGCGTCCTGGGCCAGTTGGACGGCTTCGGCGGTCAGGGTGTCGCGGTGTTCGGGCTCCGCGTTGGCCGCCTTGCCAGCGGCTTTCTCGGCTGCGGACTTGGCCAGCCTCGCCAGGGTCTCTGCCTCCGCCCTCACGGGTCCGGAGAGTTCGATGAGGGCCTTCTCCGCATCGAGCAGCGGCTGAACCATGAGGTCGAATACGGCGGACTTGCGGTTACCGGGGGGCAGGGCGATGGCGGTGTAGATGTTCACGGGTTCACGCCAGTGGCCGCGTACGCATACCTTGACCCGCCCGCCGGCGGCGGTGGCGAGGACCGCCAGGGCCAGGCATCCGGCGAGGTCCGCCGGGGTCTGGGTCTCCTCGGCGACACCGCACACCATGCTGCCCAACCAGTCGGGGAGGGTATCCACGGGGAAGCCAGGGAGAGGCGGGCGTACCCGGAGGGGAACGGGTTCGTCCCAGGCGGGGCCGGTGATCTGCTCGGGTTCGATGTGCTCGAACCCTTCCCACAGATCCGCCTTCGCGTCGTTGGTCGTCATGCGGCGGTCCTGCCTTCCGGGGTGGGGTTCAACAGCGGGCATGAGGTGCGGTGTTCGCCGTGCGCGGTGACCAATTGCAGGACGGCGGCACGGCCGATGGCGTTTCGCTCGTAGCCGCAGGTGCACCAGGAGCGGGCGGAGGGGGTGACGCTGAAGGATGGCGGCGCGACGATGTCGAGCCAGGCCACGGGGCGGCGCCCGTCGTCTCGGTGCGGGTCAGGGCGAACAGCAAGGGGGACGCCTTCGGCGACGCCCTTTGGCTCGCCCACGGCTGGCGTGTCCACAGGCTGTGGAGCGACAGACTGCCCGGACGGGGTGCTGGTGATGCTCTTCAGGTGGGGGCGGGAGGGGGCGTTCATGCCGCATCCCGGCGGCGCTGGTTATGGGCAATGGACCAGTTGAGTGCGCTGCGCAGGGTGGAGCGGCACTCGGCGACGGTGAGGCCGGCCGCCTCCCCCGCCTCCTGAAGAGCCTGCTCAACTACATGCCGGGGGAGGTCGCCCCACGCGACGAACCGGCCCAGGGCGCGCGCGGCCCGGAACAACGCGGCCTCCCGTCCGCCGTGTTGGGCCGAGGCGACGGCGCGTGCCTCACTGGCAAGCGCAGTGTCCGCGTATCGACTTGATTGCCCCGATACGGCCACCGAGGGCGCCTGTACGGCCCTAGGGGCCGGTTTCAGGATGCTCAGCAACCACGAGGGCATAGCGGCCGTCATGCGGGCGCCTATGGCTTCGTAGCGTCCGGCGAGTGTGATGCTGCCCGCCGCGACGACGTAGCCGCCCCACGCGCGGGTGTCGACCAGCGGTGCGAGGGTCCCGGCGGTGTTGGCCAGCTGGATCCCGAACGGGCCTTGGAGGTAGAGGTGTTGGCCTCCGCTCGCGGTCCGCACCCGGTAGGTGTCGGGGACGGTGTGCCCGGTGCGCTCGCAGAGCGACTCAAAGGCCGTCACGCCGTCAGGCGTGCCCTCACTGCCCTTCTCCTTGGGCATGTCGAGGTCGACGACGACCAGCCCGGAGGGGCCGGTGGCGATGCCGACGTTGTACGGAGCCCTTGTCCAGGCGGCACCGATGAGGTCGGGGTTGGTGGTGGCGCGCTGTTCCCACTTGGCGTGACCGCTCTCGCACGGGCCGGTGCGGGGGCAGGCGGCCTCACCATGCAGTGCGGGCCGCTTGGTGCCGGGCCGGAGGGGGAAGACGTGCCAGCCGTGGGCGGCGGCGGTCAGGGCGGCTTTCAGCAGGTGCTCGTTCATGCGACGACCCCCAGACGGGCCGGGGTGAGCTGGATGAGGGCGGGCCGGCCGATCCATTCGGTGTAGGCCGGGGGGATGCACTCGCGGATGCCGTCGCGGTTCATCCACGGCACCCCCAGCACGCGGCGGGCGAGGTCGACGCCAGAGAAGTTGCCGACGAACTGGCCGTAGTGGCCGGGCGGGACGGGGCGGCCCATCTTGGCCTGCGGGACCTTGTGAGCAGGATGCTGCGGCTGGTTGAGGGTGAGGCCGCCGCCGGTCTCGAAGTACCGGTGACGGTAGTTGGCCAGGCGGAACATCTGTCCGCACAGCATCACCGGGGCGTGCAGCTTGGGCACCGCGCCGCCGACGTTCTCCATCACCCACGGGCGCCCGGTGGTTTCCAGGGCGGTGCGGGTGGGGCCGATCAGGTCCGGGTGGGCGTTGTTCTGGATGCGCTGGCAGTCGGTGTCGTGCTGGCACGGCGGAGAGGCGTGGATGAAGTCGAACGCGGCTCCGTGGGAGAGGACGAACGCGATCGCGTCCGCCTGCACGAACCGGAACGGGTAGCGGGGCTGCGGATCGATGTCGACGCCGGTCACATCGAACCCGGCGTCGGCGTAGCCCTTGGCCGCGCCGCCCTGGCAGCAGAACAGGTCCAGGAGCGTAGGCCGACGGCCATGCGCTCGTCGGATCAGGGTCGGGTGGGTCATGCTGGAGACCTCCACAGGTCAGGTGATGGCAGGTGGGCAAGGGCGGACCCGTGATCTTTGGCGAGATGAGGGGGTCCGCCTTTGGCGTTTCGGCTTCGTGGGGTGAGTCCTGGCTCCATTGGCACGCGGAGGTGCGTGAGCCGTATCCGCAGGTGCACTCAGGCCGTCCGTGACCGACGCGGCGGAGTCTGGGACGGAGTTCCTTCGGTACGGAAAAATCTACGCAGGAATGCAGGCTTGTCAGCCTGCAGAGTCATGCAATCGTCGTAGCGATCGGTAAATTATGCCCGAAATGTGCGAATGCGAGATACTCGATCAAGCGAACAGGTTAAATCGGTCTTGCCAAGAGACTGCCCGCACTTCCTATAATTTCCCCGGCGTCCGGCTCATGGGCACTTGCTATTCGAGGGTAATCCTGGAATAGTGCTCCTTGTCGTGCGCGCCAACAGCTCCTACCGTTCTCGGTATGGAGCCATTCGCGTTGTACTCGCCCGCTGTTATTTTTATGACGCTTGTCGCTGCGGTCGCGGCCGTTGCCACAGGTCATGACAACCCTCAGGTCCGAGCCGCTGCGCTTCGCGTCTTGGAGATTCTGTGCGGGGGTGGGGCACGCTAAAGAGCTACTAAGAGGGCTCCGGGTGAATAACCCGGAGCCCTCTTCTTTGCTCTTTCTGCCTCAATTTCCACGCCTAGCCGTGGAAGTGGTTGCGCTTGAAGATCGCTTTGCGGATGTTGACCGTGCTCCCGCCCTGCCCGCCGTGCGGCCTGAAGACCTGCACGGCGATCCAGCCGCCGAAGATCACGGCAGCGAGCGTGATGAGCTGAGTGATCAGCGCAGTCAGGGCGGTGATGAAGGTGGTGAGCAGGAGCAGGCCGCCGCACACCGCGAGGAACCCCACGCCCCCGAGGGCGACGTTCACGGCCGCTCGGGAGACGGGCGGCTTGGCCGCGAGGGGTTCGGGCTGTGCGGGGTTGATGGCGTAGCCGGTGACGACACGGCCGTCCGGGAGGACGATGCTCGCGACCGACGGGACGGCACCCGGCTGCACGGCGACCATCGGCGCCGGCGCCATGACGGCGGGGTGAAGTGGGGTCGGCTGGTGGACTTCCACGGCCCGCTCAGCGGACGCGCGGCGGGTGTGCTCGGGGTACATGCGGAATCCCTTCCGGCGGACAGCCAGGGAGGCAGGGACACCCCCTTCAGGGGGTGCTGTGGAGGGGGTTTTCGGGGTCTGACCAGCGGTGCCTCCCTGCCTCCCTGGTTGATCGTTTGTGCAGGTCAGGGCCAGGGAGGCGGGTCAGGGAGGGGATCAGGGAGTTCTCCCTGCCTCCCTGACCCGGGCGGGGTCGGCTCCCTGCCCTCAGGAGGCGGAAGCGGAACCGTCGTCGTCGCGGTTGGCGAGGGCGGCGGTGAGACGGTCACGGCTGACGACCATGACGCCATCGGACTTGTAGGGCTCGGCCCCGGTGCCGTCCAGGACGCGCTTGAGGTCGAGGAACGTCCACCTGCCGTAGGCGCCCTCGTCCAGCGCGGTGAGCCGCTTCAGCACGTCCTGAGTGCGCACCCGGTTCGCGTCGCCGACCACGGAGGCGATGTCGGCGAGCCGGTCGCGCTCCTTGCCCCGCTCGATGACGGTGAGGGTGGTGACGCCGTCGCGCATGGCCTTGGCGCGGTCGGTGATGGCTTCGGCCGCGTCGTCGTCGATGTAGTGCGTGCGCACCGTGATGGACGCCTGTCCGGCCGGGATGTCGATACCGGAGGACGCGAGAACCAACGTGCCCTGATCCAGCCCCGGACGCAGCAGATTGGGGGCGGCGCCGCCATCGACGGCTTTGTCCCCCAGTGCCATGCGGGCCTGGGACTCCGTGCCCAGCGCGAGGGAGGCGCGGGTGTGGGCGCCCTCGCGGACCAGCTTGGGCAGGTTCTCGTTGGTCGGGTCCTGAGTTCCCTGCCACATCAGCACGTTGACCGCACGGCCCTGGTTGTGAATCTTACGAACGGCCATGAAGTACCGGGAGTTGGCCCGTGAGCCGCCGTAGGGGCGCTTCTCGTCGTCCTTGGCCGGGCACATGAACGCCACCTGCGCCTCGTCGACCAGCACGATCAGCGGCGGGAACTGCGTTCCGGGCGGGGACATCAGGCGCCGGTTCATCTCGTCCACGGCGCCCTCGGCCATCTCGGTCACCTGGATCACGTGCTCATCCGTCGGCCCCTGGATCAGGGTGGTGGCGAGCCCGTGGAACATCTTCCAGTCGCCGGCGCCCTTGAGGTCGCCGATGAGGAACTGCACCGACCGGTCCAGGGCGAGCCACAGCGCGAGGGAGCGCAGAGCAACGGTCTTGCCCTGGTTGGACAGGCCGGTGATGAGCAGGTGCCGCTGATACAGGCTCAGCATGGCCGCGTCGCCGCGCAGGTCCTGGCCCCACGGGGCCTTTCCCTTGGCGTAGTCGGCGGTCATCGTGTCGTCGGTGACCAGCGGAGACGGGCCGATCGGCTCGTCCAGCGCACCCGAGTCGGCCACCCACAGCCGCACGGTACGGGCGGCCGTGGGGATCGTGATGAACACCTCGTGCTCGTGCCGGGTCAGGTTCTCCGCCAGCTTGCGGCGCCGCTGCTGCACCTCGTTCGTCGACACCCCCGAGGGCAGGGTGACGTCAACCTCCACACCGCATCCGGCGATCGTGATCGGTCCCAGCATGCTCGCGCCGGCGTCGCCCATCTCCTTGATGGCGTTGCGCATCGCGGGGATGCCGAGATCCCGCAGGGCCTTGACGACGATGGACGGGGTGATCGGTTCACCCTCGCCGGAACGCACGTTGGCCGGCAGAGCCCACTGCGGGGCGGCCTGCTGCTTGCTGCCGACCGTCCACACGGCGAGCAGGGCGAACAGCGAGCCGAGAACCAGCGCTGACGGCCACACGATCTGCACGATGCGGATCAGAGTGGCGATGAAGTCGATGGTCGCCTTCAGCGGGGTGATGACGTCGGTGATGTCGTGGTTGTTGATGGCCATCACGACCCCGAGTGCGACCAGCACGCCGATGCCCATGCCAACGCCGACCCCAACGCTCTTCGCTGCGTCCACCGGGGAGTGGAGCAGGTCCATGCGGCGGCGGTGACGGGCCTCGCGGAAGCGCTGCAGCCGCTCTTCCCACTCCGCCGCGAGTTCCATGTTTCCCGCGGCTTCGGCGGCGCGCATGTAGCGCTCGTAGCGGGAGCCGGTACGGCCGTCCCAGGCGCGGCGGGCCACGATCCGGCCCCCGTTGAACGTGTAGAGGCCATGTCGGACCACCGCGCGCCCGGTGGACTTGGTGCGCTCGTCGGTGGCGATCCGCTTGATGGCGCGCCCCGAGCGCACCCACAGCGGCACGATCGGCGCGGGCGGGGCGTCCGGGACCACCGTCAACGTGGTCACGGACGCGTCCTCATCAGGGGTTTCGGTGGTCTTGCGGAGACTCACGACGTTCTCGGACATGCTGGAAGTACTCCTGACTGCCCCGATCGGGGCGGGAGTTGCGGGAGGGTGCCGGGGTGGCCGGGTCCGTGGCAGGGACGACCACCCCGGCAGGCGAGGCGTACGGGCCGCGCTTCAGGCGGAGGGAAGAGCGCTGGTGGGTGCGGTCACCACCAGCGGGACGGCTTCTTGGGCACGAGGCTCGGGCAGCCGTTGCGCATGTGGTCCACGCACGGCTTGCAGTCCTCGCGCGGCTTGAGGCGGCGGTGGATGCGCGGGTTGTGGGCGTGCTCCCAGCACTGCGGGCACTCACCCGGAGGCGTCTCGCGGGCCATGCTCACCACCACCCCGAGGACTTCTTGGCGGCCTTGGTCTTGGCGGCCTCGGTCACGATGCGCTGCCGCTCGCCCTGAAGCGCGGTGAGTTCGGCGATCAGCCGGGTCTCAGCAGACGTCGAGACCCTGTCCATCTGCTGTTCGGCACGGGCGGCACTCTTGCCACGGGCCACCTTGTAGGAGCCTCCGGCCAGCGCACGCAGCACCTGGCGGCGCTCCTGTCCGGTCAGCGGCCACATCTCACCGTTGCGGACCGCTTCCAACTTGCGCTCCGTCAGCCTGATCTCCTTGTCCAGGCGACGGGTATCGGGCTTACCCATGTCAACTCCCTGTCTGAACAGCGTGGTTGGCGTCGATACACATCCCGCACAGGCCGTAGCGGCGGGAAATGCAGTAACTGAAGGTGATGCCGCACGAGGGGCAGGTGCGGCGGGCGAGCATCGCCAGGGCGAGGGCGCCCCACTTGCGTGAGGTCATCGGCCGTACCGGCAGCGCGAGGTCCTCGCGATACAGGTAGGCGACGCGCGGTGTGCCGGTACGGCGGTTGATCCGCATGGCCTGCGCCGCGATCGGCTGACCGCCCGGACGCAGCCCACGGGCCCGTAACTGCCGGCGCGTAGCGAGCCCGTCCGGGGCCAGGCGCCATGGGTACGTCGGTATCCCGTGGCGGGTCCCGGTGGGGTCGAAGCACTTGCCGTAGGCGCCCGACATCACGCCACTCGCTTCCAGGCCGCCCGCAGGCGGACCTCGGAGGCGGAGTGACCGGACGCGCGGAAGCGGGCCGCCATCTCCCGGTACGACAGGGCCGGTGTCTGGCTGTGCCGGATCCGGTCGACGAGCGCGTCCAGCTCGTTATCGGTGAGCGGGGGCGGCGCGGACTCCAGCGCGGCAACCGACTCGACAGGACCCCACACGGGCAACTCCCAGCGGGGCGTGACGCCGGGTGTGACGCGGCTCGTCACGCTGGTCAGCGCCCTGCCGGTGTCCTCGCCCTGGCGCGCTTCCTCCAGCGTCGACCACGCCCCCGCGAGGGTCTTGGCAGTCTTGGCCTGGACGCGTGCGACGCGGGCTCCGGCGCCCGTCACGGCCGCAAGCCGGGTCTCCTCGGAGGTCGCCTCCGCCCGCAGGCGGGCGCGGGCCACGGCGGCTTCATCGCGGGCCTCCTGCTGAATGCCCCGGATCGCGTCCAGGGCGGCGGTGGTCAGCGCCGTGCGCTCCCACAGGCTGTGGACCAACCACAGGGCCTTGGCCGCGATCGGCAGCCACGCCACCGCCAACCACGCCCCGGCAGACGCCTCAGCGGTCAGCGCATGGGCGATGAGGAAGCCGGTGGCGATCAGGCCGAACAACCAGCCCACGGCGGTCACGACACGGCTGTGGTCGCCCTGGGCGGCCAGGCGCCGTTCGTAGGCGAGGGTGGCCAACCATCCCCCGTCGATCCCGAGACCGACGACCAGGGCGACCAGCCACGGCACGGCCGTGCCCAGCCACATCATGACCACAGCGAGGGTGAGCACCATCGAGACGGCCGTCATCGCTACGGCGGGCAGCACGGTCTTGGTGGTCTTGGTGTTCATGCCGCACCCCCGATCACGATCAGGAGGGCGAGGGCGAGCAGGGCACCACCGGTCAGGGTCAGGTCGACCGCGCGGCGCAGGCCGGCGAATTTGACCACCGCGAGGCGGGACAGGCCCGCGATGTCGGCGGCGAGATCGCTGGAGACGGCCTGGCTGATCTGGTCGGGGGTGAGGGTGGCCCACAGTGGGAAGCCGTGCCGGCCGGACAGGTTGGGCCGTACGGAGCGCAGCAGCAGACCGGCCGCCGCGATCAGCAGCGTCATGCCGAGTCCGCCCACGGCGCAGGCGAGCGGGTTCAGGGGCAGGTCGCGGGCGAGCGTCCATGCTCCGGCCAGCACCGCGCCGACGAACGCCAGCAACAGGGCCGTCTTGTTGTCGGTCCGCGCGATCTCCGCCTTCACCTCAGCGTGCGCGGCCGTCAGCTTCGGGTCGGTGGTGCTCATGCGCCTACCTCCGGCAGCGTGACGCCGGGGGTGCGGTTGGCCAGGGCCCGACGCTCGCTCAGAACGCGGTTGCGGGCGCGGCGGATGCGGCGGGTGTCCAGCTCGTTGGGCAGGCGGTCAAGCATGATGATCTGCGCGTCGATCAGGTCGACGTCCGCCAGGATCAGCGGCATCTCCGCCTCGATGGCGTCCAGCTCACCGTTGGTCGGTTCGATCCAGTCGGCGAACGCGGTAACAGCGTCCTGAACAGTAACGATGTGGTCCATTGGGTCGTGGTCTCCCTTGCAGGTGGAACGGCCCGAACAGCGGCCCCGGAGTTGCACCTCCGGGGCCGCGCGCCGTTGAAGTCGGTCATTCCGGCTCCCCTCAGCGCCGCTCGTTCGAGACGAGCGACGGAGGCAACCGGTCGCAGGAGTGCTGCGAAGAGTTGCGGTCGCGCTGTACCGCGCACGGGACAGAACCCATGCGCGCCCGCCCGCTTGCTTGCGGAGGTGGGACGGGCTCCCCTCAGGACCCATCGACCACCCGTGTGCAGGTAGCTGGGTCCGCACGCTGTTGAGTTCTCAACCAATGCGCGCTCACTTCGTACTCGCCCCTGCGGGCTTTCCTCCGGGCGCTGTCGGCGCAGGCAGGCACACTCAATGGTGTTGCACCACCTGCTCAGCTTGTTGGTACAAGCTGATGCAGTGATGCTGCACCCACGGACAGTGAGTCGTCAAGGGGGTTGGGCCTGCATGTACCAACAAGTTGCGCGAGTGCGTCATGATGAGGGCATGAGCAAGCAGCCGAAGTACCGACAGGTCGCGGACGTCCTACGCCGCGAGATCGCTAACGGCACCTACGCGCCCGGCGCTCGGCTGCCTTCGGAGAACGACCTACAGCAGCGGTTCGACGCGTCGCGGAACACCATCAGGAACGGCCTAAGCCTGCTGGTCGGCGAGGGCCTCATCTCGTCCAGCCAGGGACTTGGCTACGAGGTGAAGTCACAAGAGGTGTTCGAGCTCAACGCGTCCCGCTTCGAGAACCTGACCTTCCCGCAGAACGGTGACGCCTACAGCACGGACGTGACCAACGCGGGGCGACGGCCGCACCAGACGTTCCGAGTCGAGATGCTGCCGGCGCCCCAAGAGGTCGCTGAGCGCTTGAAGGTCGCGCCCGGTACGACGGCAGTATTGCGGTTTTGTCATCGCTACGTGGACGACGTTCCTTGGTCCACTCAGGCGACCTACTATCCATCGTGGCTGGTGGACGCATCACCGCGACTGGCTGAGCCTGGAGACATTGCGGAGGGCACAACCCGATACCTGGCTGCTCAAGGCATCGAGCAGATCGGGTACTTCGACGAAATTGCCGCGCGGATGCCGACCCCGGAGGAGGCACGGCTGTTGGAGGTCGGAGCAGGCGTACCGGTCCTGCTCTGGACGCGAACCGGCTACTCGGCTGACCGCCCGATCCGGTGCACCATCACCACCTTCCGGGGCGACCTGAACCGGATGAACTACGAGATCGGCGATCTGGCCGCCCGGAGCGAGAACACGTGATCATCACGCTTGCTGAGCCGCACGACGTAGCCAAGCTGCTGGCCTTCCGCGAGGAGGCCGCCGCTTGGCTACGCGGTCTCGGCTCTGACCAATGGAGCCGTCCGTATCCGGCTGACAAGCTGCTCGCCACGATCGAATCGGGCACCGTGTTCATGCTCCGCGACGGACACACCACCGCCGGCACTATCACGCTCACCCCGGACGCCGAAGACGGCCTCTGGACTGACGATGAACTGACCGAGCCGTCGATGTTCATCAACAAGCTCACTGTCGCCCGCGAGTACGCCGGGCAGAACCTTGGCGGTCGACTGCTCGACTGGGCGGGCGATCGGGCGAAGCGTGCGGGGGCCCGGTGGATTCGGCTGGACGCATGGACGACGAATGACGCACTCCAGCGGTACTACCTAGAGCAGGGATTCACGCACCTTCGTACGGTACGGGAGGGCTCGGCGGTGAACGGTGGCCCACGGGTCTCCGGTTGGCTCGCACAGCGACCGGCACGGTTGGCAGATCACGGATTCACAGATCGCACGCCGCCCCCATCACGGCTCCCATTCGCGGCCTGAGCGGGAAAGACACCCTGCTGCGAGCTCTCCCTGCCTCGTTGATAGCCACGCACTGAACGGTCGCCCACCGTCTCAACGGTGCGACCTGCTTTTTGCGGAGCCACAACCACTCGCGCTAAAGCAAGCCCTCATCCCGCAGACACTCCACCTGACTTGGCCAAAAGAGCCATTCGATCACGCGCAGTCCCATAGTGTATGACGCTATGAACGCTACAGGGCCTGCCGGTTTTTGGAGCTACACTCATCGCGACGACGAGCTTGACAGAGGGCGCATTCGGCGCCTCGCCGAAGCCATCGCGCACGCTTTCGAGATTACAACAGGTGACGAGCTCCATGTATTCGTGGACAACAACTCAATCGCCTGGGGGGACCAATGGCGAGCGCGACTGGATTCCGCTCTCACCAGTACGACTTTTCTGATCCCAATCATTACTCCCAAATTCCTGAAGAGCCAGGAATGTCGCCGCGAAATCATCACCTTCAGCAGCCACGCCGCGAGCCTTGGCCTCGATGATCTGATCCTTCCAATTCACTACGTTGACGTTCCTCAGCTAACTGCGGATAATCCTACCGATGAGGTTGTCCAGCTAATCTCGCGCCGCCAGTGGGAGGATTGGCGTGAACTTCGCCTAGAAGATGAGGATTCCCCAGCCTATCGTCAAGCGGTTAACCAGCTCGCCCTGCGCTTGAAAGAAATTCTGGAAACGCCTCCTCCCGCCGGCCCCATCACGATCCCCTCAAGCGACTCAGGAGCTGACCAGCCGGGATTCCTCGATTCGCTCGCCGAAATGGAGGTCTCACTACCCCAGTGGGCGAAGACGGTAAACGAGTTCGGCGAGGTCCTTAATTCCCTAAACCAAACAACGCTAGACGCTGCAAGTGAATTGCAGCGGTCCGATGCCAGCGGGGGAGGATTCGCGGGTCGATTGCGTGTAACAAACGCACTAGCGGCAGACCTGAGCGAACCGGTCGACCGCCTGACCGAGCTAGGCAGGAGGTACTCAGCAGAGCTATCACGAATCGATCCGGGGATTATTACGATGATTCGCATGATTGGCGAGGGCGAGACCACACAAGAGGAAGAGGCCACGGCTCGCACGACTTTCGATCAGCTAACGGCGATGATCGGGGCATCGCGAGAGGCCGTTTCAAATTTGCAAGGCCTAAGCGAGGCAACGAAAGTTATGGCCTCTGGGAGCCGGTCCTTGCGCCCTCTGATGAACTCAATCCAGACGTCAGTGCAACAGGTGGTCGATGGGCAGACCATGATCGAAGAGTGGGCGCGGATGATCGCCGAGCTCGATTGACTCGGTACCGCGAGGTGCTACCCGCCACTCGGATCCGGAGGATTGACCACCGGTCGTGAGGCACAACCCACCCTTGTTCGGGCCGTCTGTGGGCCGTCCGAGGGGGGCCGACGACGACAAACGAAGACCGGGAACGACAGGTACCCGGTGCAGCCTCAGATGTTCCACCGCAGGCCGGACCCCATCGACCATGCGGGACTCCCCCGCGAGGAAGCCGCGCCACGAGATGTTAGCGATCTGTTCTCGACCTCAGGCCACAGATGGACGCAGCCCGCTGTACATCTGCCGCCTGCTCTCCTCGTCGGTGGGAGCCATACGGCTGGAGCCAGTCTCAGTTCTAGTCTCGATTGCTGCCCGATCTGGCACAGTACAAGCACGTCCATGGACGTCCGGCACGTCGCCTGACCTGCAATGCGAACCCTGTGGCGGACGCTCATGGACTAGTGCGGAACAAGATCGGACAGCTCGTAATGCGTAGGTCTCGGGTTCGAATCCCGAAGGCGGCTCTGTGAAAGCCCTGGGACTCACTCGCCGTGACCTGGGGCTTTTGCTTTTGCCGCGCGTCCTTGGAGAGGTGTGATCTGCCCTTCACGTACCTGCCGGGCGCGCGGGTCGCAGATCACGCTGGGCTGGTCGAGGTCGAGCAGGTGCTGGGCCGCCGCGTCGGCGCTCATGTGGGGTCGCCGCACAGTCCTGGGGGGCGGGGCCGTGGTCGGCGGTGAGGTAGAGGTGGGTGCGCTTGCCGTCCCGGGTCGGTCGGGTACTGGCATACCTCACCGGTCGTGACGCGTTCCATGTCGGCCGGATTGCAAGTGACGCGGATCTCGAACACAGGCTGGGCTTTCGGGGTAATGGTTGGCCATGACGGATGAACGGCAGGCGGGCGTCCCGATGCGTCCCCGGTGGGTACGCCGCACGGGGCTGTTGGCCATCGCGCTGCTCTGGTTCGCCTGCGCCGCTGTTGGATCCCATCTCTGGACAGGGCAACCATGGGGCTCCGCTCTGCTGTTGGCCGCTCTGATGGCGGTTGCATGGACGCTCTCCATGGAGGCCTGGGAACGCAGGAAGTTCGATCGGAAAGACCGTTGACGGTCAGCCGTGGAAGTGGTTGCGCTTGAAGACCTGCACGGGTGTATGAGCGCGGCGAGCGCGGCAATGAAGGTGGTAACGAGTCCGCCGCACACGGCGCCGAACCCGATGCCCCCGAGGGCGATGTTCACCGTCGCGCGCGAGACGGCCGGCTTGGTCGCGACCGGTTCGGGCTTGGCGGGTTCGAGGGTGTAGCCAGTGACGACCCGGCCGTCCGGCAACACGATGCTCGTCACGGCCGGGATGGTGCCCGGCTGCACGGGCACGAGCGGCGCGGCGTGCGGTGCGGCCCACCGGTTCGAAACTCGACCCGACCGAGGCGGAGTTGTGGTCCGCGCAGAGCGCCGCGTGGGAGAGCGGAACCTACGCCCTGAACGTCACCGAGGCCGACGCCGCCGATCTGACCGAGGGCACCGGCCAGCTACGGCACCCTGCCGTGGATCGCCGTGGATCGCCGTGGATCGCCGTGGATCACCGTGGATCACCGTGATCGGAGCGTCGGCGATGTGACGGCACGGAAGCCCCCGCAGGACCGTCCCGGGCCGTTGTTTACGCGTTACCGCCAATAACCGCCCGCCCGCTTTGGCGGTCCGCTGCCCTGCGCCGCCGATCGGGACCCGGCTAACGTCCCGGCATGAGGCGACGCAAGCGCATCGGAACGAGCCGTGCCGTGTCCTTACGACGCGTGCGGGACAGGTCGATACAGCGCCGGGAGGGCTGCCGGCCCGGCGGCTGGCGCAGACGGTTCGGGCGCCGGGCCGAGCAGGCCCGGCCCTGGCTCCAGTTCCTCGCGGATCTCGCCACGCTGCTCGCGCGCGTGGTGCGGTAGCCGGTTCGGGGACGTCTGGTTCGGGACGCCTGGTCCTGACGCCGTGTCCGGACGGACATCCTCCACCCTGGCCGTCACCATGGGGTGGACGGGGATGGACCAGTACGCGGAGGGTGCCGTATGTCAGGAACCGGGCCGGCGGGCGGCTACTCCGCCACGCCCCTCGCCAAGAAGCTCGGCATCAAGGCGGGGCACCGGGTACGGCTCGACGGCGCGCCCGACGGGTGGGACATCCCCGGGCTGCCCGACGACTGCGATGTGGCCGCAGGCGGCTCACATGGTGCGGATGTCGTCCTCGCCTTCCGTCGCGAGTACGCGCGGCTCGCAGCCGAGGCGGACGGACTGGTCGCCGGCCTCGCGGACGATGCCGCACTGTGGATCGCCTGGCCTCGAAGGGCCGCCGGGCACGTCAGTGACATCACTGAGAACGCCCTGCGGGAGGTCTTCCTTCCGCTCGGTGTCGTCGACGTGAAGGTCGCGGCGCTGGGGGAGCACTGGTCGGGGCTGAAGTTCGTGCGGCGGAGGGAGAACCGGCGGGGGTGAGACGCGGTGGGCTGTTCGAGGGTTTCTGGCACCCGTGCCGAGCGAACCGGCCTACCCCACCCGCCCCGCACCCCGCCCCCACATCCCCATACCTGAGAAGTCCTTACCGTGAACGGCTAGCATCGCGCCGGTTGATGCCCGTCGGACGAGGGGACGAGGTGGGGACATGGGCGCGCCGAGGATCGCCGTCGCCGTGGTGACCATGGGGAACCGGCCCGACGAGGTCGACGCCCTGCTGCGCTCCGTGGCCAAGCAGGACATCGTCCCGGCCCGCATCGTGATCGTGGGCAACGGCTGCCGGCTGCCCGAGTTCGCCGAGCGGCTCTCCCTGCCCGGCGAGGTCACCACCCTCGACATCGAGGAGAACCTCGGCTGCCCCGGCGGCCGGAACGTGGCGCTCGCCCGGCTGCGCGACTTCGGCGACGTGGACGTCGTAGTGGAACTCGACGACGACGGCATGCTCGTGGACGCCGATGTGCTGCGCCGCGTACAGGAGTTGTTCGCGGCCGACGACCGTCTCGGCATCGTCGGCTTCCGTATCGCCGACGAGAGCGGCGAGACCCAGCAGCGGCACGTGCCCCGCGTCGGCGCCTCCGATCCGATGCGCGGCGGCTATGTCACCGGTTTCCTGGGCGGCGGGCACGCCTTCCGCATGGCCATGCTCGCCGAAACGGGGGACTGGCCCGCCGAGTTCTTCTTCGCCCACGAGGAGATCGACCTGGCCTGGCGGGCCGCCGACCGCGGCTGGCACATCCTGTACGCGCCCGAACTGCTGCTGCAGCACCCGAGGACCTCACCGGCCCGGCACGCCATCTACTACCGGGTCAACGCCCGCAACCGCGTCTGGCTGGTGCGCCGCCGGCTTCCTCTGCCGCTCATCCCCGTGCACCTCGGTGTGTGGACGGCGCTCACCCTGCTGCGGACCCGGTCGGCGAGTGGACTGCGCGCCTGGTTCGGCGGGTTCGTCGAGGGCCTGCGGGAACCGGCCGGCGAGCGGCGGCCGATGCGGTGGCGAACGGTGTGGCACCTCACCCGGCTGGGACGCCCGCCCGTGATCTGAGGGCTCATCGTCCCGAGGACAGGACGAGGGTCCCGGTCGTTCACCTCCGCCGACCGGGACCCTCTCGCGTCCCACGGATCCGGCCGCGACGGCGACACTCCCCCGAGTTGCGCGTCGTACGCGCGCGCCCTCGGGCCAGATCCGATGTAGTGATCACATCAGGTTGCGCCAACAAATCGCTAACATTGGCCATTGCATCTACGTTTTGTGGTTCGCCGATTGGCGGGAAGTCGACGGCAGCGATGGGGAACTGACTGTGTGCAGGGCCGGGGGCGGTAGCGGATTCCGGCAGCGGCCTGCGTCGGACGGCTGGCGGGAAACCGCCGTGGAGAGGGCGGAAATCCGCCAGAAGTGGGCGGCGTGATGGGGCGCGGATCGCAGTCGGGGCTGCGGTTCGGACTGCTCGGGCCGCCGATTCTGTACGACGGCCAGGGCGGGGCCGGGGTGCGTGTCGTCGGCAGCCGCAAGCAGCGGATCCTGCTGGCCGCGCTGCTCCTCGAAGCCGGCCGGGTCGTCTCCGCCGAGACCCTCAAGGACGCCCTGTGGGGCGGCACCCCGCCTGCCTCGGCGAAGGCCTCCCTGCACAATCACGTCTCCCGGTTGCGGCGGCTGCTCGACGACCCCGAGCGACTGCAGGCGATGGCCCCCGGATATCTGCTGCGCGTCGCGCCGGGGGAGCTCGACGTCCAGGTCTTCGAGAGCCACGCCGCCCGGGCCCGCGGCGCGCACGCCGAGGGGAACTGGACCGAGACCGTCCAGGCGTGCGCGGCGGCGCTCGCGCTGTGGCGGGGCGCGCCGCTCAGCGGGGTCCCGTCCGAACTCGCCGGATACGCCCTGGTCCAGCGCCTGGAGGAGGCCCGACTGCTCCTCCTGGAGTGGCACTACGACGCCGAGCTCGCCCTCGCCGACACCCGGCCGGGCGCCCTCGTCCCAGAACTCTCCGCGCTCGCCGCCGAGCACCCCCTGCGCGAGTCCTACCACCGCCAGCTGATGCTCGCCCTCCACCGTACCGGCCGCCAGGCCGAGGCCCTCGCCGTCCACCGCGATCTGCGCACCCGCCTGGTCGAGGAACTCGGCGTGGAGCCGGGCCCGGCGGTCCGCGAGACACATGTGGAGGTGCTGCGCGGGGGAGACGGCGCAGGGAGGGCCGAGGCCGGGACTCGGGGGGCGGGTGCTGTTCGGGACGACGGGGCCGACCGGACCGGGGGCGAGGGCTCAGGAGGCCGTTCGGGAAGGGCCGTTGGCTTCGGCGAGCCCCGCGAGGAAAGCCGGTCGACCCCTCCCGGTGCGCTGCACCCAGGCGCTACGCGCGAAGACGCCCCGCCCGCCCACCATTCGTCGCGCCCCGCCGCCGATCCGCCGACCCCCGCCCACACCCCCGAGGCCGCCCCCGCCCCCGAGGCCGAGACCCCCCTCCCCCTGCCCCGCCCCGCCCAACTACCCCCACCCCCCGGCCACTTCACCGGCCGCGCCACCGCCCGCGACGACCTGCGCGATGTCCTCACCCTCGGCGGCGGCCCGGCAGTCGGTGTCATCAGCGGCATGGCGGGCGTCGGCAAGAGCGCGCTCGCGCTGCACGTCGCCCATGGGCTGCGGGAACGTTTCCCTGACGGCCAGCTCTACGTCAATCTCCAGGGCGCCACCCCTGGAATGACCCCCCTCACCCCGGCCCAGGCCCTCACCGCCCTGCTCCGCGACCTCGGCGCCGACCCGCGCAGCATTCCCGAACACCCGGACGCGGCAGCCGCGTTGCTGCGCTCACTGCTCGCGCCCACCCGCACGCTCATGGTGCTGGACGACGCCGCGAGCGCCGCGCAGGTACGGCCGCTGCTGCCGGCCGGCGCCGGCTGCGCGGTGATCGTCACCAGCAGGTCCCCCCTGACCGCCCTCGACGACGCCCACCGCTTCCCGCTCACGCCGCTCTCGGCCGAGGAGAGCGCGGAGTTGCTGCGCGCGGTGTCGGGACGGGACGGCCGGGACGGTTCCGGCGCCGACGGCGGCTCCGCTGACCGCATCAGCCCCGTCACTCCCGTCACCCCCCTCCCTCCCGTCACCCCCGATGCCGATGGCGTCACCCCCGCCACCCCGATAGACGCCACCCACCCCCTCATAGAGCTCACCGGCCGCCTCCCCCTGGCCCTCCGCGTCGTAGCCGCGCGCCTGGCCGCCCGTCAGGCCCTCACCCCCGACGTGCTCGCCGACCAACTGGCCGCCACCGAGGACCGGTTGCGGCACCTGGAGTACGACGACCTCTCCGTCCGCCGCTCCCTGGCCGTCGCCCACGACGCCCTCGCCGCCTCCGGTCGCCGGTCCGACCGCGACGCCGCCCTCGCCCTGTGCCGCATCGGCGCCCTCGACCTGCCCACCTACGGCGTCCCCCTCGTCGCCCGCCTCCTCGGCACCGACGCCACCGACGAGACCCGTGCCGAGGACGCGCTCGACCGCCTCGTCGACGTGGCCCTCCTGGAGGAGACGGCGTACGGCCGCTACGCCCCGCACGGCCTGGTCCGCGACTTCGCGCGGGAACTCGCGGGCTCCGGGCACGCCCCCGACATCGCCCGCACCGCCCTGCGCTGGTACGCGGCCGTCGCCGAACGCGCCCTGACCGCGATCGTCGAGCCCGGCCTCGACCTGGAGGACCGCCGCCGCCCGACCGCCGCGCAGCCGCCGGAGCACGCGGCACATGTGCTGGCCATCCCGCCGTTCCCGTCCTCCGAGAAGGCCTTCGCCTGGGGCGAGTCGGAGCTGGAGAACATCGTCGTCCTGGCCGAACGGCACACGGACACCCCCGACGAGCGCACCGCCGCCCATGTCTCCACCCTGCTGCGTCTGCTCTCGCCCTTCCTCCAGCGCAGCGGCCGGGTGGCCGAGACGGAGGTACTCGGCCGGGCCGCGCTCACGGTGGCGCGGCGGCTCGGTGACGAGGCGGCCGAGGCGTGTGCCCTGGGCGACCTCGCCGGACTGCACTTCCTGACTGGACGGCACAGTGAGGCCCTGGCCCTCAACGACCACGCCCTCGTGATCTGGCGGCGGCTCGGCGCGGACTCCTGGACCCGCCGCTGCCTCAACAACCGGGGTCTCCTGCTCGAAGGCCTGGGCCGGTACGCCGAGTCGGGCGAGGCACTGCGGCAGAGCCTCGCCTACTCACGGCAGTTGAACGACCCCTTCGGCGAGGCAGTGGCCCACAGCAACCTGGGCAACCTGTACGAGCACACCGACCCGCGCGCCGCCGTCGAGCAGCACCGGCGTTCGCTCGCCATCGGCGAGGAGACCGGCAGCGTGGTCGTCCGGCACTCGGCACACTGCAACATCGGCTACGCCCACCTCACCCTCGGCGAACCGGCCGCGGCGATGGCGCACTTCGAGGAGAGCCTGCGCATCCTCGGCAGCCCCGGCGACTGGCACGGCGAGTCGCAGAGCCGCCTCGGCCTGGTCCGCGCCCTGCGCCTGATCGGCCACGGCGAACGCGCCGCCGCCGAGTGCGCGGAACTGCTGCGCCGAGCGGACGCCCGCGCCGACCGCTACACCGGCGCCCTCGCCCGCCACCAGCACGGCCTCCTGCTGCGTGAGCGGGGGAGAGCGGAGGAGGCCCACGAGCAGTGGCGGGCCGCTCTCGACGCGCTGGACGGGACGGACGAGAAGACGGTGCTCCAGGAGCTCATCGCGCTGCTCGACGACTCCGGTTTACGGTGATCACTTCGCGTCCGCATAGCACTCCACCACCGCCGTCGTGAACGGAAACCGCACCGGTGTCTCGCCGAACGTCAGCCGCCCGGCCAGGTCCGACGCCTCCCTGATCGCCGCGACGACCGCCTCGGTCTCCTCCTCGGGACAGTGCACGATCACCTCGTCGTGCTGGAAGAAGACCAGCTCGGCCGCCATCGGAGCACAGGCCTGCCGCAGCGCCGCGAGCAGCAGCAGGGCCCAGTCGGCGGCGCTGCCCTGCACCACGAAGTTCCGGGCGAAGCGGCCGCGGGCGCGGGTGTTGGTGGAGGCGTACCCGGGCCCCCAGCCGTCCTCCACGGGTCGCTCGACCGGGTCGTCCTGCGGGATGCCCGCCTCCTCCGCGTCGCCCGCGCCGGCCGCCGGCGGGCACGTCCGCCCCAGCCAGGTCCGCACCAGTCGGCCCTCCTCGCCCGCGCGGGCCGCGTCGTCGACGTACGCCACCGCCTTCGGGAAGCGGCGTCTGAGCGCGGCGAGGTTCTTGAGGCCGTCGCCGGAGGTCTGGCCGTAGACCGCGCCGAGCACGGCGAGCTTGGCCTGGCCGCGGTCGCCGGAGAAGGCCCGGTCGGAGACGGACTGGTAGAGGTCGGTCTCGCGTCCCGCCACCTCCATGAGCCCGGGGTCGCGGGAGATGGCCGCCAGCACCCGCGGCTCCATCTGGTCGGCGTCGGCGACGACGAGCCGCCAGCCGGGGTCGGCGACCACCGCACGCCGAATGACCTTGGGGATCTGCAGGGCACCGCCGCCATTGGTGACCCATCTGCCCGTGACGGTCCCGCCTGCCAGGAACTCGGGCCGGAACCGCCCGTCCCGTACCCAGTCCTGGAGCCAGGGACCAGCCGTGGGCGACCCAGATGCGGTACAGCTTCTTGTACTCGATCAGCGGCTTCACGGCCGGATGGTCGAGGGACTCGATCTCCCACCGCCGGGTCGACTTCACCTTGATGCCGGCCTGCGCGAACGCCTTGATGACGTCAGCGGGCAGATCGGGCCGCACCCGGCGCCCGAAGGCCTCGGACACCTGGTCGGCCAGCTCGGCGAGACGCCGGGGCTCGCCGCCGCCGGCATACCGCTCACCGAGCAGTTCGTGCAGCACCCGGCGGTGGGTCTCGGCGCTCCACGGCAGCCCGGCGCGGTTCATCTCGGCGGCCACCAGCATCCCCGCCGACTCGGCGGCGGTCAGCAGGTGCATCCGGTCGGGGTGGTCGGTGGTGTCGTGCCGTCGCTGCTGGTCGGCGTAGACCTCGACGAGGTCGGTCAGCGGCAGATGGACGCTCTGCGGCTCGAACAGGGGCGACTGGGAGCCCGGTTCGGCCGCGCGCTGGGGCGGGTCGGGCGGTACGGGGCCGCCGCGCAGCCGGGCCAGGGCGGCCGCGGCCGAGCGGGGCTCGCCGTATCGCCCCGCGTGGCCGAGCAGGAGGGTCTCGGCGTCCTCGATGTCGTAGCACCGCTCCACCCGCACCCCGGCGGCGAGCAGCCGCGGATAGACCTCGGCGGTGGACCGCCACACCCACCGGGCCACCTCCGGCCGCCCCCGCACGGCCGCAGCCGGATCCGCCTCCCACCGCACCGGCCCGGCAGGCAGCCCGTCGGGACCGAGGGCGGCGACCTCCACACCACCGTCCTCGGCCGCAGCGAGAGCCCAGCGGTCGGTCATGGTTGCGAGTGTGACACCGGGGTCTGACAACCGACCTCACCGGCCGCACAGGACCGGTGACGGACCGGGTCTCCTCAGCCCTGCTCCCCCGGCAGCTTCACATACGCGTCCAGCTCCTTGGCGATGACAGCCTCCACCGGCCCCTTCTCGATGCCGAGGCCGGACAGGACCCCCGTGCCGTGTTCGAACTCCAGCAGGGCCAGCAGGATGTGTTCGGTGCCGATGTAGTTGTGGCCCAGCCGCAGAGCCTCGCGGAAGGTGAGTTCCAGGACCTTCTTGGCGTCGGAGCCGTAGGGGATGAGCTCGGGGACCTCGTCGGCGGCCGGCGGGAGCGCCTCGGTCGCGGCCTGGCGGACGGCGTCGAGGGTGACGCCCTGCGCGACGAGCGCCTTCGCGGCGAGGCCCTCCGGATCGGCCAGTAGTCCGAGGACGAGGTGCTCGGGACGGCCCTCGGGGTTGCGGGCGGTGATGGCCGCGTTGTGGGCCGACATCACCACGTTGCGGGCCCGCAGGGTGTACCGGCTGAAGCCCTGGTCGGCCGCCAGGTCCGTCGACTCCTTCGGCACGAACCGCTTCTGCGCCGCCTGCCGGGTGACTCCCATGCTCCGTCCGATGTCCGTCCAGGAGGCACCCGAACGCCGGGCCTGGTCCACGAAGTGGCCGATCAGATGGTCGAGCCACCTCTCCGAGGTGATCGGCGGCGATCACCGCGTCCTGGAGCTGGTCGAGGGGCTCGACATGGACCTTCTTGATGGCCGTGATGAGGTCGTCGAGCCGTACGGATGACGTGATGTTGGGGTTGGTCGTCATGCGTCAACCGTAGGTTGACACATGCGGGGCGTCAACCCTCGGTTGACGTCGGGAGGCGTCCACGCGCGTGTGCCGCTGCCGCTACTTCGGTGAGGACACCACCAACCGCACCGCCAGCCCCGTGAACACCGACCCGCTGAAGATGTTGAGCCCTCGCGCCACCCGCCGACTACGCCGCAGCAGCGCCGAGAGCTTCCCGGAGAGCAGCCCGGTCAGGCCGTCCACCACGACGCCCATCACGGTGATCGTGAGCCCGAGCACCAGGAACTGCCCCCACACGTGGCCCATCTCCGGCGCCACGAACTGGGGCAGGAACGCCACGTTGAACAGGATCACCTTGGGGTTGAGCAGATTGGTGACGGCCCCCTGCCAGAAGGCCCGCCGCATCCCGGGACCGGCCGGCGCCCCGTCCTCACCCGGCACCGAACGGTCCCGGAACGCCTTCACCGCGAGGTACAGCAGATAGGCCGCGCCCGCCCAGCGCAGCACGTGGTACAGCGTCGGCAGGGCCTGGAACAGTGCCGAAAGACCGAGCGCCGCCGCGACCGTGTGCACGAACATCGCCGAGGCCACCCCGAGCGCCGCCATCACCCCCGCGGCGGGCCCGCCCCGTCCGCCCATCGCCACGATGAACATCATGTCGGGACCGGGAGTGACACAGAGCGCGAAGGCGGCGACGAGAAAGGCCGCGTAGAGAGACATGTCCACCATGCCGCCATGCTTGAAGCAGCACGCGCGCGTGGGCGACCGATTTTCGGGGAGTGAGACGATCGCCCCGTGAGCAGCAGTAAAAGCAACAGCGCGAGCGACAGCCCGAGCGGCACCGTCGATCGCGCCTTCCGGGCCGCCCTCTACGCCGACGACGACACCGCCCTGGACACCGGCGCCTCCCTCCTCGCCGCCGACCCCGAGGCGGACACCGAACTGGTGCGGCGCGGCACCGAGTTCGTGGCGCAGGCCTGGCGGCGCGGCTGGCAGCCCGCCGATGTCGTACGGATGGTGCGACGCGAACTGGACGACCCGCACGTGCGCCTCGCCACGTCCCTGATCAGGGCGCAGGCCCCGGACGACCGCCCGCGCGGCCATCGCTGGGCCGCTCAGCTGGCCCAGCTGGAGGATCCCGGCGAGAACACCCCCCGCTCCGACCGCTTCACGCACGCCGCCGCCGTACTCGAGCTGTACCGCCTGCTGCTGCGCCTGCCCGCGCTGGAACCGCTGGAGGAGCCCCGGCGCGAGCACCAGGGCGACACCCGCATGCTCGGCCGTATCCGTGCCCTGCTGGCCAAGGCGGAGGCGACCGGCTTCCCCGAGGAGGCGGAGGCCCTTACCGCCAAGGCGCAGGAGCTGATGGCCCGGCACAGCGTCGACGAGGCGCTGCTCGATGCCCAGGCGCCCGCGAATCACGCCCCCGGCGCCTGCCGGATCGGGGTCGAGCCGCCGTACGAGCAGGCAAAGGCGGTGCTGCTCGACGCGGTCGCCACCGCCAACCACTGCCGGGCCGTGTGGAACGAACCGTTCGCCTTCTCCACGGTCGTCGGCTTCGAGGGCGACCTGGCGGCGGTCGAACTCCTGTACACCTCGCTGCTGGTGCAGGCGCAGTCCGCGATGGCGAAGGCCGAGGCGGCCCAGCGGGCGGGCGGCCGGGGGCGTACCAAGACCTTCCGGCAGTCCTTCCTCGCGGCCTACGCGCACCGCGTCGGCGACCGCCTGCGCACCGCCGCAGAGGCCCCGGTGACCGACGACCTGCTGCCGGTCCTCGCCTCCCGCGAGGTCGCCGTCACCGACCGCATGGACCGGATGTTCCCGCAGACCACCACGACCCGCCTGCGCGGTGTCAGCGACGAGGCGGGCTGGACCGAGGGCGCCCGGGCGGCCGACCGGGCGCAGGTCGGAAACCGGCCCCGGCTCAGTCCCCGGCCTGGGAGAAGGCGCTGACCGAGGCGTTCGGGTCACCGGCGTTGTCGCTCCGGCCCTGGACCGGGCCGTACGACCACTTGTAGCTCTTCGCGGTCCCGGCTCCCGGCAGGGCGATGTTCAGCGTCTTCACGTCGAGGCTCGCCTTGGCGCCGGCCTCGCCGCGCGTGTACGTGAGGGTGAAGGTGGCGGCCGTGCCCTTGGCCAGGGTGAGCTTCGTGGACTTCGCGCCTTGCGCGGGCGAGACGCTCGCCGACGAGTCCGTGGCGTTCAGGTCGATGCCGGGGAAGCCGTCCAGCATGCACTCGGCGCTCTGGTTGGTGAGCGTGACGGGGATGTTGCCGGTGTCCCCGGCGGTGGGGGCCACGTTGGCGGGTCCGACCTCCACGTCCATGGCACCGATGCGGCACGTGGTGCCGTTGCTCGGGCTCCCGGCGGCGCTGTCACCACCACCGGAACCGGAGCTGTCACTGGAGCAGCCGGTCAGGAGCAGGGCCGCGGCGAGGGCGGTGACGGCGAGGGGGGCGGCGCGCATGTGAAGTCCTCTGATGTGAGCGATCCGGTGCATGGATCATCACGCATGCCGGGACGCCACGGTTGCCCGCCCCCACCGAGGTCTTGCGCTACGACCCCGAGCCCACCGTCGGGAACCCGCTCGGCAGGTTGGCGCCCTCGGCCCGGGTGTAGGTCTCGGCGCCGATGCCGCCCTCCCAGTTCACCCTGAGGGTGTTCTTGCCGACCGACTCGACCGTCCCGTCCGCCCGGTCCTTGCTGCCGTCCGTGCACTTCAGCCGGATCGTGTCGGCACTCGCGGAGCCGCTGCACACGGTGCCGCCGGTGACGAAGAGCCCGGCCTGGTCGCCGTTGACCAGCAGTGCCACGGCCTTGCCGCCCGTGGTCGCCAGCCAGCTGCCCGCCACCTTGCCGGACGCGGACGAGGAGGACGTACCGCCGGTCCCCCCGGAAGCGGAGGCCGAGGCGGACGCCGACGAGCCGGTCGTACCGGAGCTCGGCGACGGCTCGTCGTCCGAGCCCCCGCCGCTGCACGCGGTCAGGACGAGCGCGCCCACCAGTCCCGCGGCCGCGAGCCCGGCCCGCCGACGCGGCACAGTGCGCGAGAGGATCGCCGTAGTCACTGGAGGCTCCAAGCTGTAGCGGTCGGCCGGGCGGACCGCAGCAAGCTACCAGCACCACCCGTGAGAGCTACCAGGACGACTTGCGAACACCTGGCAGATATCCCGCGTGCGCCTGCTCCCGCAGTCCCACCCGGGACAGCCCGAAGGCCCGGAAGTAGCCGCGCGGCCGCCCGTCGACCTGGTCGCGGTTGCGCACGCGTGTGGCGCTCGCGTCCCGCGGCTGCCGTCGCAACTCCTCCTGTGCGGCCAGCCGTTCGGCGTCCGTGGAGGAGGGCCGGCGGACGATCTCCTTCAGCTCGGCCCGCCGCTCGGCGTACCGCGCGACGATCTCCTGGCGCTTCTCGTTCTTCGCGATCTTGCTCTTCTTCGCCATACCGGTTCTCCCCTCAGATCCGCACACCGCGCGCGCGGATCCGCGCCACGGCCGCCTCGACGCCGATCGTGTCGACGGTCTTGATGCCCTTCGTGCTCAGCCGCAGCCGCACATGCCGCCCCTCGCTGGGCAGCCAGTAGCGCCTGGACTGGATGTTGGGGTCGAAGCGGCGCGAAGTGCGCCGGTGGGAGCGGGAGATGCGGTTGCCGAAGCCCGGCTGGGCCCCGGTCAGCATGCAGTGGGCGGACACGGGTGATGCACCTCTCTCGGAGCGGATGTGTAAATGGAATTCATTTTCAGTAAGATACCAGCATGGCACGCAACGAACTCCGCCCGGTCATCAAGCTCCGGTCCACCGCCGGGACCGGTTTCACCTATGTGACCCGCAAGAACCGCCGCAACGACCCGGACCGCATGACCCTGCGGAAGTACGACCCGGTCGCCCGCCGTCACGTCGACTTCCGAGAGGAGCGCTGATCCTCGTGCGCCAGGGAATCCACCCCGCCTACGGCCCCGTCGTCTTCCGCGACCGTGCCGCGAACCACGCCTTCCTGACCCGCTCGACGATGACGAGCGAGAAGACGGTCGAGTGGGAGGACGGCAACACCTACCCGGTCGTCGACGTCGAGATCTCGAACGTCAGCCACCCCTTCTACACCGGCACGGCCCGCGTCCTGGACACCGCCGGCCGCGTGGAGCGCTTCGAGCGCCGGTACGGAAAGAAGGGCTGATGCTCTCCGTCGTGATCGTCGGCGGGCTGCACGCCGACGCCCGCAAGGCGGCCGTCGGGCAGCTGCTCGCCGACGTGCCGGGCAGTGTCGCCCTCCACCACGACCTGGCGACGGCCGCGGCCGGCACCGTCGTACGGACGATCCGCGACGCCACCGGCATCCAGTCCGCCGGCGAGACACCCCTGGTCAACGACTGCGCGTGCTGCGCGCTCCGGGAGGACCTGGTCCCGGAACTGCGCCGCCTGGACGCGGCCGGCACGCTCCGCCTCGCGGTCGTCGAGCTGTGGGACTCCGTCGAGCCCAAGGCGATGGCAGAGGTGGTCGCGGCCGGCGGCCTGACGGTCACCGGCGTGATCACCGCAGTCGACCCGGCACTCGTCCTGCCCTGCCTCGGCAACGGCGACGACCTCGCCGAGCGCGGCCTGGCCGCCGCGGCCACCGACCAGCGCACGGTCGCCGACACCTTCGCCCGCCAGCTGGAGTACGCCCCCGTCCTCGCCGTCCTCGACTCCCCGGAGGCCGACGAGGAGGACCGCGAGCTGCTCGTCCAGCTCCATCCGACGGCCCGCCAGGTCCCGATCGGGAGCGGCCGGCCGACGGACCCGGCGGGCACCGCATATCCGGTACGGAACTCCGCGCACTCTCCGCTGGCCCGGGCCGCCCTCGCCGGATTCGACGTGGAGTCCGCCGCGGCGGCCCAGCATCCCGCCTGTGCCCTGCTGCCCGCCGAGGCCGACGCGCACGGTGTGTCCACGCTCGTCTGGCACCGCCGCCGGCCCTTCCACCCGGAGCGGCTGTACGAGGCCCTGGAGGACATCACCTGCGCTGCGGCCCGCAGCCGGGGCCGGTTCTGGCTCGCCGACAAGCCGGACGTGCTGCTGCACTGGGACGCGGCCGGCGGTGCCCTGTGCGTGGAGAGCGTGGGCCCCTGGCTCGCCTCGCTGCCGGACGCGGCCTGGGAGATGGTCCCGCCGGTGCGCCGGGCGGCCGCCGCCATGGACTGGCACCCCGAGCACGGCGACTGCTGCCAGCACCTCGTCTTCACCTCGCCAGGTCTCGACCGCGACGGACTCGAACGGCTCCTGGAGTCCTGCCTGCTGACCGACGCCGAGTACTCCGCGGGGCGCGACGCCTGGAAACGACTCCCGCCCGCCTTCGACACCCTCCTGGAGGTCTGATGCCTCGCAAGCCCGAACGCAAGCCCGTCAAGAACCGGCCCAACCCGCTGGACGCGGCCCAGGTCACCTACATCGACTACAAGGACACCGACCTGCTGCGGAAGTTCATCTCCGACCGGGGCAAGATCCGCAGCCGCCGTGTCACCCGTGTGTCGGCCCAGCAGCAGCGACTGCTCGCCCGTGCCATCAAGAACGCCCGCGAGATGGCACTGCTGCCCTACTCCAGCAGGTGAAGACCTATAGGTAGGAGTTTCCCTACGCTTGACTCGTAGGGAAACTCCTACCTATTCTCCTCTGCATGACCATCACCCACGCCTCCTTCGTCACCCTCCCCGTCTCCGACCAGGACCGCGCCCTGCGCTTCTACACCGACGTCCTCGGTCTGACCGTCACCGCCGACCGGGACCTGCCGCAGGGGCGCTGGCTCCAGGTCGCCCCCGAGGGCGCGCAGACCGTCTTCACGCTCTCCGGTCCGGGCATGGGCGGCTTCGAGCCCGGCTCGGCCCGGGGGATCATGTTGGTCACGACCGACGTCGACGCGGACTGTGAGCGGCTCACGGAGGCCGGGACCCCCGTGCAGGGACCCGACGAGCTCCCGTGGGGCCGCATGGCCTCCTTCACGGACCCCGACGGCAATGGTCTGATGCTGCTGACGGAGGCACACCAGTAGGAAGGCCGGCATGACCGCATCCGGGGCCGTCGAGGCCGGGACCACCGAGGCCGACGCGGACCGCGTCTTCGCCGCGCTCGCGAGCGCCGTGCGCCGCGAGGTGCTGCGGCTGCTGCGCGACGGCGGGCCGCAGCCCGTCCAGGCCCTGGCCGACCACTTCGACATGCGGCGCCCGAGCCTGTCCGAGCATCTGAGGGTGCTGCGGGAGGCGGGCCTCGTCTCCGAGCAGCGCTCCGGGCGGCAGCGCATCTACCGCCTGGAGGCGGCCCCGCTCGCCGAGGTGCAGGACTGGCTCCATCCGTACGAGCGGTTCTGGCGCGGTCGGCTCAAGGACCTGGGCGCGCTGCTGGACCGTATGCCCGACGATGACGTGACATGAGCAACGCACCCGACGAGGACCTCACGGTCATCCGCGTCGACCAGTTCTTCCCGCACCCGCCCGCCAAGGTCTGGCGCGCCCTCACCGAGCCCGGACTGCTCGTGCAGTGGCAGATGCAGGGGGCGGAGGCGTTCCGGCTCGAGGTCGGACACCGGTACACCATGACCTCCGTCCCGCGGCCCAACTCGAACTTCTCCGGAACCGTCGACGTGGAGGTCCTCGCGTTCGAGCCGCAGCGGATGCTGAGCCTCCGGTGGACCGACGTCGATCCGGCCAACTCCGCGGACTGGACCGTCACATGGAAGGTGGAACAGGAAGGGCGCGGAACGCGTCTCTTTCTAGTGCACGAGGGTTTCGATCCCGACGATCCCGCTCAGCTGATGGCCCGGACGATCATGGACGGGGGCTGGCGGACGCATGTGATGCGAGCTCTGGGGCACACGATGGAACGTATCTAGTGCCCCACACGTCACATCTGTAACCACAGGAACACCCCTCGTGCACGTGCATCTGCTCATGCATCTGCACGTGAACAGAGCTATGATCCGGACCAGTTGACCGCTGCATCACTGGCCACAAGGCCACCGCACCACCGGGGAGCGACCTGTGGACCTCGACGTGTACAACGGCATGACGGCCACGGCTCTGCGCGGGGTGGCCTGGCAGAAGAGCCGGCACAGCAACTCGCAGGGTTCCTGCGTGGAGTTCGCGCGCCTGCCCGACGGGGGGGTTGCGGTTCGCAACTCCCGCTTCCCGGACGGCCCGGCGCTCGTCTACACGCGCGCGGAGATCGAGGCGATGCTCCTCGGTATCAAGGACGGCGAGTTCGACCACCTGATAGCGGGCTGAGCCCCGGTCACCTGTGTGTGACCGGGGGTAACTGTGACAGTGCACCGTGTAACGCGCGTAGAACTGTGGCGTCGTAAAAGCCCGCGATGTATCACTCGGTGGAAGCCGCGGCCGGACCGGCGTGCGGCTGGAGCCGGAACAGCGCCCAGACCAGCTTGCCGCCCAGCGCCCCGGTCATCGGATGCCAGCCCCAGCTGTCGCTGAAGGAGTCGACGAGGAACAGCCCGCGCCCGGACTCCGCCGAGAAGTCGTCGGAATCACGCGCGACCGGACTGTCCTGGCTGGGGTCGCGCACCGCGCACACCAGCCGCTCGGTCCACCGCATCAAGTGCAGCCGTACGGGCGGATTCTGGTCCCCGGAGTGCACGCCGTTCACCGGCACCGCGTGCCGCAGCGCGTTGGTGACCAGTTCGGAGACCACCAGACAGATGTCGTCGAACTGGTCGCCCAGCTCCCACTGGTCGAGCGTTCTGCGGGTGAACCTCCGTGCGTCGCCCACCGCTTCGTAGCGGGCGGGCAGAGAACAGGAGGCGGCGTCGGACACGGCCGCAGGATCCAGCGGCGGAAGGCCCTGCCGTAACGGCTCGAGCATGGTCGATCCATTCATCCCCATGCGAGGCACTCCCGGGAACTCGCGGTCGTTGCGATGCAGCGGTTGCGCGGGACCATGGTTTCGGATGAGCGATGCAGATGCAAGGTGCAGATGCACGTGCAGCTGACCGAATTGGACCCACCCGTACCGCTTGTTGGTCATTTTTTCCGCCATCTTCTCCACGACTTCTTGCCTCTTCCTCCTCTCTACCTGTCTCGGGGCTGTGCAGAATCTTTGGCTTCTTTCCATATCTGTAATCGGACGAGTACTGCTCGGAGTGTTTTAGTGGCAGACTTCGGCCCCTGAAGACGTTGGGGAGGCTGGCGAACGTGAGCGCGGGAGAGCCCGGATCGGTGGTGCGGCGGATGCTGCTCGGCTCGCAACTCAGGCGACTGCGTGAAGCGCGGGGCATCACGCGCGAGGCGGCGGGCTACTCGATCCGCGCGTCCGAGTCGAAGATCAGCCGGATGGAGTTGGGCCGGGTGAGCTTCAAGACGCGCGACGTGGAGGACCTGCTGACGCTCTACGGCATCACGGACGAGCAGGAGCGCAACTCCCTCCTGTCTCTCGCCCGCGAGGCCAACGTCGCGGGGTGGTGGCACAGTTACTCCGACGTCCTGCCGAGCTGGTTCCCCACCTATGTGGGCCTGGAGGGCGCCGCGTCCCTCATCCGCGCCTACGAAGTCCAGTTCATCCACGGTCTGTTGCAGACCGAGGCGTATGCACGTGCAGTGGTGCGGCGCGGTATGAAGGGCGCGAGCGAGGCGGACGTCGAGAAGCGTGTGGCGCTGCGCCTGGAGCGGCAGAAGTACCTGGCCGACGACGGCGGTCCCGAGTTCCATGTGGTGCTCGACGAGGCGTCCCTGCGCCGGCCCTACGGCGACCGCCAGGTGATGCGCGGGCAGCTCCAGCACCTCATCGAGATCTCCGAACGCCCCAACATACGGCTGCAGGTCATGCCGTTCGGCTTCGGCGGCCACTCCGGCGAGAGCGGCGCCTTCACGATCCTCAGCTTCACGGAGTCCGATCTGACGGACGTCGTCTACCTGGAGCAGCTCACCAGCGCGCTCTACCTGGACAAGCGCGAGGACGTCACGCAGTACGAGAAGGCGCTCAAGGAACTCCAGCAGGACAGCCCGGGCCCGGACGAGAGCCGGGATCTGCTCCGCGGTCTCCTCCAGCTGTCCTGAACACGCAGGATCTCCGCCAACCCTCCTAGGGTTCTCCCCAGAAGATTGCTCAGCGTGCCCAACTGGCGTGCCGCGCAAGTACGATGACGTGTGATCAGACCGTGACGTTGATCGTGTGTCTGCTAGTGATTTGGGGATCACATGTCGTCGTACTTCACCGACCTGGCCCAGCAGTACATCGACGGTGAGTGGCGCCCGGGTACGGGTTCCTGGGACATCATCGACTTCAACCCGTACGACGACGAGAAGCTGGCGTCGATCACGATAGCCACGGTCGACGAGGTCGACGAGGCGTACCAGGCCGCCGCCCGCGCGCAGAAGAAGTGGGCCGAGACCAACCCCTACGCCCGCCGTGCGGTGTTCGAGAAGGCGCTCCGGCTGATCGAGGAGCGCGAGGGGGAGATCGCCGAGGCGATCATCGCGGAGCTCGGCGGCACCCGTCTGAAGGCCGGCTTCGAACTTCACCTCGCCAAGGAGTTCCTGCGCGAGGCGGTCAACCTCTCGCTGCGCCCCGAGGGCAGGATCATCCCCTCGCCGGTGGACGGCAAGGAGAACCGCGTCTACCGCGTCCCGGTCGGCGTCGTGGGCGTGATCAGCCCCTTCAACTTCCCCTTCCTGCTGTCGATCAAGTCGGTCGCCCCCGCCCTCGCGCTCGGCAACGCCGTCGTCCTCAAGCCGCACCAGAACACGCCGATCGTCGGCGGCTCCCTGGTCGCGAAGATCTTCGAGGACGCGGGACTGCCCGCCGGTCTGCTCAACGTCGTCATCACCGACATCGCCGAGATCGGCGACGCCTTCCTCGAGCACCCGATCCCGAAGGTCATCTCCTTCACCGGCTCCGACAAGGTCGGCCGCCACGTGGCCACCGTCTGCGCCTCCCACTTCAAGCGCTCGGTCCTCGAACTCGGCGGCAACAGCGCCCTGGTGGTCCTCGACGACGCCGACCTCGACTACGCGGTCGACGCCGCCGTCTTCAGCCGTTACGTCCACCAGGGCCAGGTCTGCATGGCCGCCAACCGTGTCCTGGTCGACCGTACGGTCGCAGAGGAGTTCACCGAGAAGTTCGTCGCCAAGGTGCGGACGCTGAAGGCCGGCGACCCGCGCGACCCCGAGACGATCATCGGTCCGGTCATCAACTCCTCGCAGGCGGACGCCATTTCGAGTGCCGTCGAGCAGGCGCTCGCCGACGGCGCGACGGCCCTGGTGCACGGCACAAGGACGGACAACCTGGTCGAGCCGTCCGTCCTGACGGACCTGCCCGCGAACTCGCCCCTCCTCAAGCAGGAGCTCTTCGGCCCGGTCGCCCTCCTCGTCACCTTCGACGGCGAGGAGGAGGCCGTCCGTCTGGTCAACGACACCCCGTACGGCCTCAGCGGCGCCGTCCACACCGCGAACATCGAGCGCGGTGTCGCCTTCGCCAAGCAGATCGACACCGGCATGTTCCACGTCAACGACGGCACCGTCCACGACGAGCCGATCGTCCCCTTCGGCGGCGAGAAGCGGTCCGGTATCGGCCGCCTGAACGGCGACACCATGCTGGACTCCTTCACCACCACCAAGTGGATCTCGGTCCAGCACGGCCGGAGCGGCTTCCCCTTCTGATTTCTCGCGTACGACCGCTGCCGCGCGGGCCCTTGAGGACCGGAACTGTCCGCAAGGGCCCGTAGCTTCGTGGGTGTCGGGGGGAAGGCCCCTCGAGCCCGACGAAAGGCGGCGGTCATGGTCACTCACGTTCCCGCGGAGGAGTACGGCGACGAGCGCGGAGCGCTGCTGTCCTTCCTGGAGGAGCAGCGCGGCGGGATCCGGCGGGCGGTGCTCGGGCTGACGCACGAGCAGGCCGTGAGCCGGCCGAGCGTGAGCGAGCTCTCCCTGGCCGGGCTGGTCAAGCATGTCGCAGAGACCGAGCAGGGCTGGATCGCCCGCGCCAGGGGCGAGGAGCCGGCCGTGCAGCGGGACCCGTCGAACTGGCACGAGTGTTTCGCCCTGGTCGACGACGAGACCGTCGAGTCGCAGCTGGCGTACTGGGAGAAGGTCGCCGCCGAGACGGAGGCGTTCGCCCGCTCGGTGCCGAGCCTCGACGACACCTTCCCGCTGCCGGACCAGCCCTGGTTCCCGCCGGAGGGCCGGGCCTCCGTGCGCTGGGTGCTGCTGCACCTGATCCGTGAGACGGCCCGTCATGCCGGGCACGCCGACATCATCCGCGAGTCCCTCGACGGGAAGACCGCGTTCGAGCTGGTTGCGCTCGCCGGAAAGTGACGTCCTAACCTGGACCGCATGTCAGCGATCCGTCTTCTCGTGCTCGGCGCGGTGCGCCAGCACGGGCGGGCCCACGGCTACCAGGTGCGCAACGACCTGGAGTACTGGGGCGCGCACGAGTGGTCCAACGCCAAGCCCGGCTCGATCTACCACGCCCTGAAGCAGATGGCGAAGCAGGGGCTGCTGATCGAGCACGAGACGGCGCCGTCCACCGCGGGCGGTCCGCCGCGCACGGAGTACGAGATCACCGAGGCCGGCACCGAGGAGTGCTTCAGGCTGGTGCGCGAGGCCCTGACCTCGTACGACCAGAAGATGGACGTCAAGTCGGCGGCCATCGGCTTCATCGTCGAACTGCCGCGCGCCGAGGCCGTGGCGCTGCTGAAGGAGCGGATCCGCGGGATCGAGGCGTGGCGTTCCTCCGTCACCGAGCACTACGTGCCCGAGGACGGCCCGGAACAGCTCGGCCACATCGGCGAGATCATGAACCTCTGGATCCACACGGCCGACGCCGAGGCCGAGTGGACCCAGGGGCTCATCGCCCGTATCGAGGACGGGGCGTACACCTTCGCGGGAGAGGGAGAGCCGTTCGTCGGCGTCCTCAGCGAGGGCGAGGAGAACCCGTACGCGACGGGGGAGCGGCACCCCGGGGACGCTCGCTAATCAAGTTTGACGAATGCGCTCCGCGGCGTTACTTTGAGAGGGTAGTCAAGTTTGACTACATGCTGATCCTGGAGGATGCCTCGATGACCGACGTGATCGTCGCGGAAGGCCTGCGGAAGCGATACGGCGACAAGGCCGCCCTGGACGGGCTCGACCTGAGGGTCGCGCGCGGCAGCGTCCATGGCGTGCTCGGCCCCAACGGCGCGGGAAAGACCACCCTGGTCCGCGTCCTGTCCACCCTGTTGCGCCCGGACGAGGGCCGCGCCGAGGTGGCGGGCCAGGACGTGGAGCGCGAGGCCTATGACGTACGGCTGCGTATCGGCCTGCTCGGCCAGCACGCGGCCCTGGACGAGGAGCTCGGCGGCCGCCAGAACCTGGAGATGTTCGGCCGCCTCTACCACCTGGGCGCCCGCCACGCGCGCGTGCGCGCCGACGAACTCCTGGAGCGCTTCGGCCTGGCCGACACCGGACGCAAGCCGGTCCGCGCCTACAGCGGCGGCATGCGGCGCCGCCTGGACCTCGCGGCCTCCCTGATCCGTGACCCGGAGGTGCTGTTCCTGGACGAACCCACGACCGGCCTGGACCCGCGCGGCCGCGCCGAGGTGTGGGCCGCGGTCCGCTCCCTGGTCGGCGGCGGTACGACGGTCCTGCTGACCACGCAGTACCTGGAGGAGGCCGACCAGCTCGCCGACCGCATCTCCCTCGTCGACCGGGGCCGGGTCGTCGCCGACGGCACGGCGGACGAGCTGAAGGCGCGGACCGGCGGCGACCGCATCGACGTGGTCCTGCGGGACGGGGGTCAACTGGGCGCCGCGGTCGCCCTGTTGCCGCTCGACGCGTCCGGGGTCTCGGTCGACCCCGACCGCCGGCTGCTCAGCGCCCCGGTCACCGACCGGATGGCGGCGCTCTCCGGCGTCGTACGGGCCCTGGAGGCGGCCGGAATCGAGGCGGAGGACGTGGTCCTGCGCCGCCCCACGCTGGACGAGGTGTTCCTGCACCTCACCGGAGACGACCACCGAGTGAAGGAGGCCGTGTGAGCACGTACGCGCTGACCGATTCCTGGACCATGACCCGGCGCGAACTCGCCCACTGGGCACGGCAGCCGGTGCGGGTCCTGGTCGGGCTGGTCTTCCCCGTGATGCTGCTGCTGATGTTCGGCTATCTCGTCGGCGGCGGCCGGGGCGTCGAGGGGGAGTACGTCGACTATCTGGTCCCGGGGATGCTCGCGCTGACCATGGCGTTCGGGCTGGAGGCGACCATGATCGCCGTCACCCAGGATCTCAACAAGGGAGTGATCGACCGCTTCCGGTCCATGCCGATGGCCAACGGGGCCGTCCTGGTGGGCCGTTCGGCCGCCGACATGCTCCAGTCCGTGCTGAGCCTGGCCGCGATGATCGGTGTCGGCCTCGCGATCGGCTGGCGGGTCCACGGAGGTGTCGGCGGACTCCTGGCCGCGGTGGGCCTGTTGCTGCTCTTCCGGTTCGCCATGCTCTGGATCGGCATCCATCTGGCGATGGTCGCCGGGAAGCCGGAGATGGTGCAGGCCGTGCAGATCCTGGTCTGGCCGGTCGGCTTCCTGTCCAACGCCTTCGCGACCCCGGAGTCCATGCCCGGCTGGCTGGGCACGGTCGTCGACTGGAACCCGATGTCCCAGACGGCGACGGCCGTGCGGGACCAGCTGGGCGGCCCCGGCGGCGAACCAGGTCACGTATGGGCCGCCGTCCTCTGGCCGCTGGCCCTTCTGGCGGTGTTCTTCCCGCTGGCCCTACGGCGGTTCGCGCGCCTGAGCCGCTAGAGCCGCAGTGGCACCGGCGTGCCGCCTCACGCGATCAACGTCGGCCGGCGGACCGGGGTTCCGTCCTCGTGCACCTGCATCTGCGGACGCCCGGTCACCAGCAGCCAGGCCGGCAGGGAGGCGATGCACAGCAGCGCGAGGATCGCGGGCGAAGCCACCAGCACGGCGGCGACGAACAGACTCACCGGCGTCCCGAACAGCGCGCCGATCGTCGCCGCCGCCGCCGGCGCCGGCCAGTGGGACAACGTCTTCGGGCCGCTGGCGGCGGCAGCTTCCGGGGCGGGCGGATCTTCCCGGCCGTGTTCGTCGGCGTCGCCTTCGGGCTGTGCGCCCACGCGCTCGTGGACGCCGTGCACCCGGCCCTCGGGGTGGGGGCCGGGGTGCTGGGCATACTGCTCGCCGTCACCCACCCACCCCGACGACGAGAGCAGGGAGGATCAGCGGCAGCAGGGCGCGGGCCGGGGTCGCCGGGGCGGCGGATGCCTGCTGCGCGGTGTCCTGGGCCACGGGCTCACGATAAGCGGACGAAACGGACGGGACATCCGGAGATGTTCCTGCCGGGCTTGCACCTCACGTGGCGTGAGGAGCCACCGTGGAGCGCGTACCGAGAAGGGAGCGGACGAAGTGAGCTACTCCGTGGGACAGGTCGCGGGCTTCGCCGGCGTGACGGTGCGCACGCTGCACCACTACGACGACATCGGCCTGCTCGTGCCCAGCGAGCGCAGTCACGCGGGTCACCGGCGCTACAGCGACGCCGACCTCGACCGGCTGCAGCAGATCCTGTTCTACCGCGAGCTCGGCTTCCCGCTCGACGAGGTCGCCACCCTGCTCGACGACCCGGCCACGGACCCGCGCGCGCATCTGCGCCGCCAGCACGAGCTGCTGACCGCCCGGATCGAGAAGCTGCAGAAGATGGCGGCGGCCGTGGAGCACGCCATGGAGGCACGCACGATGGGGATCAATCTCACACCGGAGGAGAAGTTCGAGGTGTTCGGGGACAAGGACCCGGAGCAGTACGCCGAGGAGGCGGAACAGCGCTGGGGCGGCACGGAGGCGTACGCCGAGTCGCAGCGCCGCGCGGCCCGCTACACCAAGGACGACTGGAAACGCATGCAGGCCGAGGTCGCCGACTGGGGCGAGCGCTACGACGCGCTGATGGCCGCCGGCGACGCGCCGACCTCCGCGGCGGCCATGGACATGGCCGAGGAACACCGGCGGCACATCTGCGCCTGGTTCTACGACTGCCCGTACGAGATGCACCAGGGCCTGGCCGAGATGTACGTGTCGGACGAGCGCTTCAAGGCGTTCTACGACTCCATGCGCCCCGGTCTCGCCGAGCACCTCAGGGACGCGATCGGGGCGAACGCCGCGCGGCACACCTCCTGATCACCTGACCCGGGGTCTACTCCCGGGTCAGGACCACCGCCGTGCCGTAGGCGCACACCTCCGTGCCGACGTCCGCCGCCTCCGTCACGTCGAAGCGGAACATCAGCACGGCGTTCGCCCCACGCGCGCGTGCCTGCTCGACGAGCCGCTCCATGGCCTGGTTACGGGTCTGCACGAGCGTCTTCGTGAGCCCCTTGAGCTCACCGCCGACCATCGACTTCAGCCCGGCACCGATCTGGCTGCCGAGGTGCCGGGAGCGCACGGTCAACCCGAAGACCTCGCCCAGTACTTCCTGGACCCGGTGGCCGGGCACGTCGTTCGTCGTCACCACGAGCACGTCTGGCTGGGGCCCCTGGCCACCGCCGTATTCGTCAATACCCATGGCTCACAGCTTTGTCCCAGACCGAGCACAGTGCATCCTGGGGAGCCGCATGGAACCTGGGCCACCACGGCTGCGTTGATACTTTTGGGCAGCCAGTCCCAGCCCGCACCCACACGCAGGAGCCACAATCCCGTGACCACGCTCGCGCTCGGCCCCGAGTGGCTCAGCCCCGACTATCTGATCGAGACCTTCAGCCTGCCAGGCATCCTGCTGATCGTCTTCGCCGAGTCGGGCCTCTTCGCGTTCCTGCCGGGCGACTCCCTGCTGTTCACGGCGGGTCTCTTCGTGGCCGAGGGGAACTTCATCAGCCAGCCCCTGTGGCTGGTCTGCACGCTCATCGTGCTGGCCGCCGTCCTCGGCGACCAGGTCGGCTACATGATCGGCAAGTTCTTCGGGCCGAGGCTCTTCAGCCGTCCCAACTCCAAGCTCTTCAAGCAGGAGAACCTGGAGAAGGCCCACGAGTTCATGGAGAAGTTCGGCCCCAAGGCCATCGTCCTGGCCCGCTTCGTCCCGATCGTGCGCACCTTCGCCCCGATCGTGGCCGGCGCCGGCCGGATGAAGTACCGCACCTTCCTGACGTACAACGTGATCGGCGGCGTGGCCTGGGGCACGGGCGTCACCCTCGCCGGCTACTGGCTCGGTCAGATCGACGCCATCAAGAAGAACGTCGAGGCGATCCTCGTCCTGATCGTCCTGGTCTCGGTGGTCCCGATCATCATCGAGTACCTCCGGGAGCGCGGAAAGAAGAAGCGGGCGGCGGCCCAGGCCCCGCCCCAGCAGCAGCCGTACCAGCCCATGGACGACGCGACCACCCAGCTCCGCCGCATCCCGTCGGACGACCAGCAGCAGCCCCCTCAGCAGCAGAACGGCTACGACCAGTACTACGGCCAGCAGCAGCAGCCGCAGCAGCAACAGCAGCCGTACGCCCAGCAGTACCCGCAGAACTACGGCAACCAGCAGTACGGCCGGCAAAACCAGCAGAACCAGCAGGACCCCTACAACCAGGGGTACTGAGCCTTGCCGGGGGCGCGGGTCAGAACCCCCGCGTCCTCTTGGCGGCCCGCCGCTTCCCCGCGGAACCGACCCTCAGGAACAACCGGGAGATCTCGGATCCCAGGTTGACCCCGATGGCGATGGCCATGGCGAGCGCCGCCGCCTTCGACAGGGACACCAGCCCTTCGTCGACGTCGTTCCCGGCGATCGACAACAACCCGAAGTACGTGGCGGAACCCGGCAGCAGGGGTCCGATCGCCGCTGTCGTGTACGGCAGCGCGGACGCGAACCGGTACCGGGACAGCAGCTGCCCGAACAGACCGACGAGCCCCGCCGCGACGGCCGTGGAGGCAACCGGGGAGAACTCGCCGGTGTAGTGCATCGCGCCGTAGACACACCAGGCCACGCCGCCGTTCAACGTGACGGCCAGCACGGTGGATCGTTCCTGCTGCAGCAGCACGGCGAAGGTCAGCGACAGCAGCATCGACGCCGCGATCTGCCACAGCGGCCGCGGGTCCGTCGACAGCGCCTCGTCGGGGTTGAGATGCGCCCCCAGCTGCACCCCGACGTAGAGCATCACCAGCACGCCGACCACGATGCCCACGAAGAAGTACATGACCTCGAGGAGCCGGGCCGACGCCGTGATGTAGAAGCCGGTCAGCCCGTCCTGGACGCCCGCCACCAGCGCCCGCCCGGGCAGCAGCGCGAACAGCCCACCGGTGATGACCGCGGACGCCTTCACGTCCACGTGGGCCAGCGTCAGCGCGATCCCGATCGCGGCGGGCGGCATCGCGGCGACCGTGAACTGGTAGAACTCCGGCAGCCCGCGCCCCGCGCACAGCCACGCCAGCCGGTCGCCGAGCATCGCGCCCAGCATGGCCGCGACGAAGACGAGCAGGTCACCGCCGACCAGCACCGAGGCCGCCCCCGCGAGCAGCCCGCTCGCCGAGGTGAGCACCCAGGTCGGATAGGGGTGCCGGTTGCGGCGGATCTCCGCGAGCCGCCGGTAGGCATCCTCCAGGGAGATGGCCGTCTCGGGGTCGCTGAGGTCGTCCACGAGCTGGAACACGGCCGCCAGGCGCGTGTAGTCGGTGCCGCGCCGTCGTACGGTCCTGGAGGCCGTCACGGGATCGTCCACGAGCGACGGCTGGTAGGTGATCGACAGCAGGGTGAAGGTGACGTTGGGCTCGCAGCGGTCCAGGCCGTAGGACCGGCAGACGGCGAACATCGCCGCTTCCACGTCCTCCGCGCCCTCACCGCCCGCGAGCAGCAGCTCGCCGATACGCAGGGTCAGGTCGAGCACGCGCGGGACGGCCGGACCGGCGTCGTCCTCGGACTTGTGCACCGGCTCCGGCGCGGGCCGCTCGGCCACCGGCATCCGCAGCATCGTGCGCATCCGGTCCTGCCAGGGCACGTCCTTGGTGAGGCTGACCACCGGTATGCCGGTCGGCGGGGTGAACGCGGGCGGCGCGTCCTTCGCGCTGTAGGTGCGGGGCGTACTGAACGCCGACCCCTCGGGCTCCGCGGCCGACGGCTGCGGGACGTCCAGCCCCTTCGGGAGCGCGAACTCGGACGTCGTCTCCGGCTCGCCGCCGACGGTTCTGGGCATGGCGAGCCCGTCAGGAACGGCGAACTCCGACGTGATCTCGGAGTCGTAGAAACTCCTCGCCTCGTCCGACTGCGGCTTGCGGTGCTCCGCCTCCGTCACTCCGTAACGCTCCCTGAACGACACATTCCGTAAGCCTCAGTATGCGCGGGCATGCTGACGGGCCGCACGCGTGCGCGTGCGGCCCGTCAGCAGCACAGGGCTCAGTGGCCGCCCGAGTCCTTGAAGCGCTTGTAGGACCGCTCGATCTCGGCCTCGGCGTCGACGCGGCCGACCCAGTCGGCGCCCTCGACGGACTTGCCGGGCTCCAGGTCCTTGTAGACCTCGAAGAAGTGCTGGATCTCCAGGCGGTCGAACTCGGAGACGTGGTGGATGTCGCGCAGGTGCTCCACCCGCGGGTCCGTCGCCGGGACGCACAGCAGCTTGTCGTCACCGCCGGCCTCGTCCGTCATGCGGAACATGCCGATCGCACGGCACTTGATGAGGCAGCCCGGGAACGTCGGCTCGTCAAGAATGACCAGCGCGTCCAGCGGGTCGCCGTCCTCGCCGAGGGTGTTCTCGACGAAGCCGTAGTCGGTCGGGTAGGCGGTCGAGGTGAAGAGTCGACGGTCCAGGCGGATCCGACCGGTCTCGTGGTCCACCTCGTACTTGTTCCGCGAACCCTTCGGGATCTCGATCGTGACGTCGAACTCCACCGGTGGCTCCTCCATGATCAACACATAGTTCTGGTGGTTAAGTGTCCCTCACGCTGGTGTGTGATCGCGAAAGGGGCTGTTGGTCGTGCCTGAACTGAGGCCTTGGCGGGCCGCGAGACCGCATGTGACGCGGGTCGCGAACGCCGTACGACCGCGTCTGGCACGTGCCGCGGGCGCCGTACGTCCAGGACTGACCCGGGCCACGGACGCGGTACAGCCGTATCTCGAACGGACCGCCGCCGCCATGAAACCGCAGGTCACACGGCTTGCACGGATTCGTCGCCCGAAGACCGTCAAGACCTGGCAGTACACCGCGGGCGCCGCCACCGCCGGTCTGGCGCTGGCCGCCACCGTGGCGACCGCCGCCGGTCCGTGGGACTCCTCGGGTCAGCGTACGGCCGAGCGGGACCAGGCGGTCGCCCTCGAGCGGACGGGTGGCACAGATCACGAAGGTGATTCCGGTACGACGGCCGCCGGGCCGCGCCCCGCTCCGAGCGCCCCGTCCGTGCTCGCCGGACTGGGCGCCGCGGCCAACACGGTGAAGTCCGCCCCGACCGGCAAGGCGCTCGCCACCGTCCTCGACCCGCTCCTCGGCAACACCGCACTCGGCCCCCGCCACACGGCGGCCGTCGTGGACGTCGCCACCGGCAAGCGGCTCTACGGCGCGGGTGCCGGCACGGCCCTGACCCCCGCCTCCACCACGAAGATCGCCACCGCCGTCGCCGCCCTGTCCGCCCTCGGCGCCGACCACCGCCTCGTCACGCGCGCGGCCCTGGAAGCCGACACCAAGGAACTCGTCCTCGTCGGCGGCGGCGATCCCACGCTCACCGCCCGCGCGGACGCCGGGGGCTGGGCGAGCCTGCGCGAGCTGGCCGAGGAGACCGCCACGGCCCTGAAGAAGCGGGACATCGCGACGGTCACGCTGTCCTACGACAAGACCCTCTACGCGGGCTCCGAGATCCACCCGATCGGGGTCAACGACAACCTGGCCCCCGTCAGCGCCCTGATGGTGGACGAGGCCCGCACCGACAACACGGCCAGTGGACCGGCGCCGCGTACGACGGACCCGGCGGCGGACGCGACCCGCACGTTCGCCCGCTTCCTGTCGGACAACGGCATCAAAACGACCGCACCGGGGCCCTCCAAGGCGACCGGCCGTTCCGAGAACCTCGCCGAGGTCTACTCGCCGCCCCTGTCGGCCCTGGTCGAACGCATGCTGACCAACAGCGACAACGACATCGCCGAGGCTCTCGCCCGCCAGACCGCCGTGGCGGACCGGCAGCGCGCCGACTTCGCGGGCGGCGGCAAGGCGATCCGTGACCAGCTGAAGAAGCTCGGACTCCCGCTCGCGGGCGCCGACTTCCACGACGGGAGCGGACTCGACCGCGCCGACCGGCTCACCGCGGACCTGCTGACGTCCCTGCTGGTGAAGGCGGCCGACCCGGCCCACCCGGACCTGCGACCCGCCCTCACAGGACTCCCGGTGGCCGGCTTCACCGGCACCCTGACCAGCCGTTACACGGACGGCGCAGCAGGCGTCGTACGGGCGAAGACGGGCACCCTGACCGGGGTGAACACCCTGGCCGGGACGGTCGTGGACCAGGACGGCCGGCTGCTGGCCTTCGCTTTCCTGACCTCGGACACGACCGACCCGGGGGCGGCGCAGAGCGCGCTGGATCGCACCGCCTCGGCGCTGGCGGCCTGCGGCTGTGGCTGACCCGGCGCCCGCCTTGCCCTCCCGCGCGGCCTGCCCCAAGTGGGACCGCTCACGTACGGTTGACGCATGACGAGCATCGGTGGTGCCGAGATGGTCGACTGGAATCTCGCGGTGGCGACCGCGACCCGGCTCGTGCGGCCGGGCCCCGACGTGAGCCGCGACGAGGCCCGGGCCGTCGTCGCGGAACTGCGCCGGCACGCCAAGGCCTCGGAGGAACACGTCCGCGGCTTCACCCGGATGGGGACGGAAGGCGTCCACGACACCCCCGTACTCGTCGTCGACCGCCCCGGCTGGGTCCGGGCGAACGTCGCCGGGTTCAGGGAGATCCTCAAACCGCTCCTGGAGAAGATGCAGGAGCGGCGCGGCAACACCCCCGGCGGCGCGGTCCTCGGGGCCGTCGGCGGCAAGGTGACGGGCGTCGAGCTCGGGATGCTCCTGTCGTTCCTGTCCTCCCGCGTCCTCGGCCAGTACGAGACCTTCGCCCCGGCCACCCGCGAGCTCCCGGCGGGGGAGAACGGCGGCGGCCGACTCCTCCTGGTCGCCCCGAACATCGTGCACGTGGAGCGCGAACTCGACGTCCAGCCCCACGACTTCCGCCTCTGGGTGTGTCTGCACGAGGAGACGCACCGCACGCAGTTCACGGCCGTGCCCTGGCTGCGTGACCATCTGGAGGGCGAAATCCAGTCGTTCCTCGGGGAGACCGAGGTCGACCCCATGACCGTCCTGGAGCGCATCCGGGAGGCCGCCCAGTCGCTGGCCGGCGGGCGTCCCGAGGGCGAGGAGGACGACGACGGCGGACGCTCCCTCGTGGAGATCGTGCAGACGCCGGCCCAGCGGGAGATCCTCGGCCGCCTCACCGCCGTGATGTCCCTTCTGGAGGGTCATGCCGACTTCGTCATGGACGGAGTGGGTCCGGCCGTCGTGCCGAGCGTCGCCGAGATCCGCGAGAAGTTCCAGCAGCGGCGGGCCAAGGGTGCCTCCCGCCTGGACATGGCCCTGCGCAAGCTGCTCGGCCTGGACGCCAAGCTCCGGCAGTACCGCGACGGCGAACGCTTCGTGCGGGCCGTCGTCGACCAGGTCGGCATGGACGGCTTCAACCGCGTGTGGACCTCCCCGAACACGCTCCCGACCAAGACGGAGATCGCCAAACCGGCGGACTGGGTCGCGCGGGTGCACCGCAAGGCCGAGTCGTGAACCGCGTACGGACGTCGTGAGAGGAATCCGGCCGACGGCAGGCGAACGCCCCTTCAATCACCCGTCCGAGGGACCGTGAGCGATGGGTAGGCGTGCAATGCTCGGGGAACGCCCCGGTTCTGTCACCATCTACACACTCTGAGTGACCGAACCTCGGGCTCACCCCCCGAAAACTTCATGAAGGGAACCGGACATGGGTCCCCATCCTGCGGTCGCGGCGATACGCCTGGCGGTCCGCCGCGTCCTCCACGACATCCTCAACGACCATCACGCTTCCGCCGGCCGTCCCGCTTCCGGCGAGCAGAGCCCCGACGAGCGCCCGCCGTCGCCGCTCGTGCTCGTGGCCTGCTCCGGCGGTGCCGACTCCATGGCCCTCGCCTCCGCCCTCGCCTTCGAGGCTCCCAAGCTCGGCATCCGCGCCGGCGGCGTCACCGTCGACCACGGCCTCCAGCCCGGCTCCGACCTGCGCGCCGAGGAAGTCGCCCTCAGGCTGCGCGAACTCGGCCTGGACCCCGTCGAGTCCACCGCCGTGACCGTCGGCCGCGAAGGCGGCCCCGAGGCCGCCGCGCGCGACGCCCGCTACGCCGCCCTCGACGCGGCGGCCGAACGCCACGGCGCCGCCGCCGTCCTGCTCGGCCACACCCGCGACGACCAGGCCGAAACCGTCCTGCTCGGTCTCGCCCGCGGCTCCGGCACCCGCTCGCTGTCCGGCATGGCCGCGGTCTCGGGGGCCGACGGCCGCTATCGCCGGCCCTTCCTCGAACTCGACCGGCAGATCGCCCGCAAGGCCTGCATGGTCCAGTCCCTGCCCGTCTGGGACGACCCGCACAACACCGACCCCGCCTACACGCGCTCCCGGCTGCGCCACGAAGGCCTGCCCGCCCTGGAGAAGGCGCTCGGCAAAGGAGTCGTCGAGGCCCTCGCCCGCACGGCCCAGCTCTCCCGCGACGACGCCGACGCCCTCGACGCCTGGGCCCGCCGGGCCGAGGCCTCCGTACGCGACGCCGCAGGCCTCCTGGAGTGCGCCAAGCTCTACGCCCTGCCGCCCGCCGTGCGCCGCCGCATCCTGCGCCAGGCGGCCATCGAGGCAGGCGCCCCGGCCGGTTCGCTCTTCGCCCGTCACATCGAGGAAGTCGACCGTCTGATCACCGGCTGGCGCGGCCAGGGAGCCATCAATCTCCCGGGCAAGGTCGTCGCCCAGCGGCAGGGTGGCAGACTGGTGATTCGGCAAGGCTGAACGCTTTGCTCCCCTCGGGGAGCGACGGACGGCTGGTGTGACGACCGAAAGTGATGCGGTGGACGCGAAAGACATGGGTGCCGACCTCAAAGAGGTACTCATCACCAAGGAAGAGATCGACGCGAAGCTCGTGGAGCTCGCCGCGAAGATCGACGCGGAGTACGCGGGCAAGGACCTGCTGATCGTCGGCGTCCTCAAGGGCGCGGTGATGGTCATGGCCGACCTCGCCCGGGCGTTGTCCACCCCTGTCACCATGGACTGGATGGCCGTGTCGTCGTACGGCGCGGGCACCCAGTCCTCCGGCGTGGTGCGGATCCTCAAGGACCTCGACACCGACATCAAGGGCAAGCACGTCCTGATCGTCGAGGACATCATCGACTCCGGCCTGACGCTGTCCTGGCTGCTGTCCAACCTGGGCTCCCGCGAGCCGGAGTCGCTCAAGGTGTGCACCCTGCTGCGCAAGCCGGACGCCTCCAAGGTCGCCATCGACGTCGAGTGGGTCGGCTTCGACATCCCCAACGAGTTCGTCGTCGGATACGGTCTCGACTACGCCGAGAAGTACCGCAACCTCCCGTTCGTCGGTACGCTCGCGCCCCACGTCTACGGCGGCTGAGCCACACGGCTCAAGCCCTGTAAGACGATCGGGAACCCCAGCGGGTTTCGCGCCGTTGGAGCATGCAGACGGGTTCGACAGCTCTCCCGTGCGGCTTCGGCCCACAATGCTGGGGTACCGTCAGAAGAACTGTCTTATCAAACTCACTATGGCAGGAGGGACGGGGCGACACCGCTCCGTATGGATGGACGTGAAGCGATACTTCCGTGGGCCGGTCATGTGGATCGTGCTGGCCGTCCTTGCCGTGGTCGTGTTGATGCAGGTCGTCGGCTCGTCCGGCGGCTACAAGACGGTGGACACCGGCCAGGTCGTCCAGGCGATCAATGACAACAAGGTCGAACAAGCCAAGCTGACCACCGGCGACGAGAACACCATCAAGGTGCAGCTCAAGGACGGCGAAAAGGTCGAGGGCAGCTCGAAGATCCAGGCGAGCTACATCGGCGACCAGGGCGTGACCATCGCCAACACGCTGCAGACCAAGTACCAGGACAAGCAGATCCCCGACGGGTACACCGTCTCGCCGACGAAGCAGAACGCCTTCGTCGGGATCCTGCTCTCCCTGCTCCCCTTCGTCCTCATCGTGGTCGTCTTCCTGTTCCTGATGAATCAGATGCAGGGCGGCGGCTCCCGGGTCATGAACTTCGGGAAGTCCAAGGCGAAGCTCATCACCAAGGACACCCCGAAGACGACGTTCTCGGACGTCGCAGGCTCGGACGAGGCGGTCGAGGAGCTCCAGGAGATCAAGGAGTTCCTCCAGGAACCGGCGAAGTTCCAGGCGGTCGGGGCCAAGATCCCCAAGGGCGTACTGCTGTACGGCCCTCCCGGCACCGGCAAGACCCTGCTCGCGCGCGCCGTCGCGGGCGAGGCCGGTGTCCCCTTCTACTCGATCTCGGGTTCCGACTTCGTCGAGATGTTCGTCGGTGTCGGTGCCTCCCGAGTCCGTGACCTCTTCGAGCAGGCCAAGGCGAACGCCCCGGCGATCGTCTTCGTCGACGAGATCGACGCGGTCGGCCGCCATCGCGGCGCCGGCCTCGGCGGCGGTCACGACGAGCGCGAGCAGACGCTGAACCAGCTGCTCGTCGAGATGGACGGCTTCGACGTCAAGGGCGGTGTGATTCTCATCGCCGCGACGAACCGGCCCGACATCCTCGACCCGGCCCTCCTGCGCCCCGGCCGCTTCGACCGCCAGATCGCGGTCGACCGCCCGGACATGCAGGGCCGTCTGGAGATCCTCAAGGTCCACCAGAAGGGCAAGCCGGTTGCTCCGGACGTCGACCTCTCGGCCGTCGCCCGCCGCACCCCGGGCTTCACCGGCGCGGACCTGTCGAACGTGCTGAACGAAGCGGCGCTCCTCACGGCGCGCAGCGACAAGAAGCTCATCGACAACCACTCGCTGGACGAGGCCATCGACCGTGTCGTGGCGGGCCCGCAGAAGCGGACCCGGATCATGTCGGACAAGGAAAAGAAGATCACCGCGTACCACGAGGGCGGACACGCCCTGGTCGCGGCGGCCTCCCCGAACTCCGACCCGGTCCACAAGATCACGATCCTCTCCAGAGGCCGTGCTCTGGGCTACACGATGGTCCTGCCGGACGAGGACAAGTACTCGACCACGCGCAACGAGATGCTGGACCAGCTGGCCTACATGCTGGGCGGCCGCGCGGCCGAGGAACTGGTCTTCCACGACCCGACGACCGGCGCTGCGAACGACATCGAGAAGGCCACCGCAACGGCCCGCGCGATGGTCACGCAGTACGGCATGACCGAGCGTCTCGGAGCCATCAAGTTCGGTGGCGACAACACCGAGCCGTTCCTGGGCCGGGAGATGTCGCACCCGCGTGACTACTCGGAAGAGGTCGCCGCGCTGGTCGACGAAGAGGTCAAGAAGCTGATCGAGACGGCGCACAACGAGGCCTGGGAAATCCTGGTCGAGAACCGCGACGTCCTCGACCAGCTGGTCCTCCAGCTGCTGGAGAAGGAGACGCTGAACAAGGAGCAGATCGCCGAGATCTTCGCTCCCATCGTCAAGCGTCCCCCGCGACCGGCCTGGACCGGCTCCTCCCGCCGTACACCGTCCACCCGTCCGCCGGTGCTCTCCCCCAGGGAGCTCGCACTGACGAACGGTGCCAACGGTGCGACGCCGGCGATCTCCACCGCCAAGGCCACCGCCTCGGAGCCGGTCACGGACGCGGTTCCCGAGGAGCGCCCCGAGAGCTGACGCTCACCCGTCCCGCCCCGGTGACCTCACCGGACCCGGAATGGATGCCGTGCCCCCCAGGGTTTTAGCCTGGGGGGCACGGCGTTTTTCGGCCGTAAGGGACTCTAGGAACGAGGCACCAGATGACCGACCCCGTGACGCTGGACGGCGAGGGCTCCATCGGCGAGTTCGACGAGAAGCGTGCCGAGAACGCCGTCCGCGAGCTGTTGATCGCGGTCGGTGAGGACCCGGACCGGGAGGGCCTGCGGGAGACGCCGGGGCGGGTGGCCCGGGCGTACAAGGAGATCTTCGCGGGGCTGTGGCAGCGGCCCGAGGACGTGCTGACCACGACGTTCGACCTGGGGCACGACGAGATGGTGCTCGTGAAGGACATCGAGGTGTACTCGACCTGTGAGCATCACCTGGTGCCGTTCCGGGGCGTCGCCCATGTCGGGTACATCCCGGCCACCACCGGCAAGATCACGGGACTGTCGAAGCTGGCCCGGCTCGTGGACGTCTATGCCCGCCGGCCGCAGGTGCAGGAACGACTCACCACGCAGATAGCGGATTCCCTGATGGAGATCCTGGAGCCGCGGGGCGTGATCGTCGTCGTGGAGTGCGAGCACATGTGCATGTCGATGCGGGGTATCCGCAAGCCCGGTGCGAAGACGCTCACGTCGGCCGTGCGCGGTCAGCTGCGGGACGCGGCGACGCGCAACGAGGCGATGAGCCTCATCATGGCGCGCTGACCGGCCGGGCTTGTTCCCGGGCCTCTGTTCCTGCGTCGGGGCCTCACGCCGTCGACGCGGCGCCCGTGTTGCGGTCGTCGTCCTCCGGGAGCTTGCACACGCGCTCCAGGAAGATGGCCGCCGCTATCACCGCGATCCCCGCCAGGACCGAGAAGCCGGCGTAGATGGCCTGGTCGCGGCGGGCGGGGATGTCGAGGGATTCCAGAAGGAAGACGCCGGTGCCGCCGTACATGCCGGAGACAAGGGCGGCGACCAGGGCGCTGGCCTGGCCGAAGACGACCGCGCGGGCGGCCATCAGCGGGTCGACGCCCTTCGCCTCGGGGACGCGCTCGCGCTGGGCCTTCAGGCGGGCGCGGATGGAGAGCGCCGTGGCCATGAGCACCACGGCGATCAGGGCGAGAACGATGGGGGCGGCCAACGGGACGCTGGGCAGGGTCCCGACCGAATTCCACAGGCGGGCGCCCGCCCAGGAGAGGACCCCGGCCACGGCGAAGACGCCGGCCAGCAACCTGATGCGCAGCTCTCTCACGGTGCCCCTTCAGCTCCCCCGAGGTCCTTGGGCTGTCCCACGGACTGTGGTCGTCTTGACCTTAACGGCTATTCGGGCAGCTGGAGTTCCAGGTCCTTGCGGGGTTCCACGCCGTTTCGCGTGACGGTGTCGAGGAGTTCGGCGACCGGGCCGCGGCCGGGCAACTGGGCCTCGGGTTCCACGTCGTGCCACGGGACGAGCACGAACGCGCGCTCATGGGCGCGGGGGTGGGGCAGGGTCAGGACCGGATCGTCGGAGACCACCTCGGCGTACGCGACGATGTCGACGTCGAGCGTGCGCGGGCCCCAGCGCTCGTCCCGTACCCGGTTGAAGGCCTCCTCGACCGCGTGCGCCCGCTCCAGCAGGGAGGACGGGGGGAGCGTGGTCTTCAGCACGACGACCGCGTTGAAGTACGACGGCTGGCTGTCGGCCGGCACGCCCCACGGCTGCGTCTCGTAGACGGGGGAGACGGCCTTGATGCGGACCCCGGGCGTGTCCTCGAGGGCGTCGATGGCCCCCTGGAGGGTCTCCAGGCGGTTGCCGAGGTTGGAACCGAGGGAGAGCACGGCCCGTTTCGGGTTGTGGAGGGTGGTGTCGGCGGCGTCCACCTGCTGCACGACGGAGGCGGGCACCGGCTGTACGGTCGGGTCGCTGTGACCCGCGGCGAAGAACGCGGTCATACTCGGCTCCGGGTGATGGTGACGGTCACGTCGTCGAAGGGCACGGTGATCGGTGCGTCGGGTTTGTGGACCCTGACCTCGACCTCCTCTACCCCCTCGTGCTTCAGACAGGCCTGGGCGATGCGCTCGGCGAGTGTCTCGATGAGGTTGACGGGTTCGCCCTCGACGACGGCCACGACCTCCTCCGCCACGATGCCGTAGTGCACGGTCTTCGTCAGGTCGTCGTCGGCGGCGGCCGGCCGGGTGTCCAGTCCCAGGACGATGTCCACGATGAAGGTCTGGCCCTCCTCGCGTTCCTTGGGGAACACACCGTGGTGCCCGCGGGCCTTCAGGCCGCGCAGCGCGACACGATCCACGCGAATCACTCCTGCAATCGTCGGTGACGGCCGGTCCGTACCGCGTGCGGGCGGTACACCGGCCTCGAACGAATCTACCTGCGAGCACTGACAAGGCAGGGCCACGGGGGCGCGCGCCGGTGCCGGGGTCTGGAGTCTTCACCGTGTGTTTCCCCTGGGGAACCCGGCGGCTCACGGGTTGGTAGCCGCCCATACCCAGGGGTTCGTGATTCCAACCACTTCTTGGTTCCGACGGGTTCAGGAAGGGGTTTCCCCGTCCTCGTCCTCGTCGTTCTCGGCCAGCACCGGAGAGGCGTGGTGGGACCACATCTTCCAGCCCTCGGGAGTGCGGCGGAACACGTTCGTGGCGACCACCAGCTGGCCGACGAGCGGTCCGAGCTCCTCGCCGCCCTCGGGTGCCGGGCCGCCGCTGAGGATGTTCTCGGTGCAGGTCACCAGGGCGGTGTCGCCGGTGACGGAGACGTGCACGTCCGTGAGGAAGAACTGGATGTAGTCCGTGTTCGCCATGATCAGTGCGTACGACCTGAGGACCTCGCCACGACCGGTCAGCACGGGCCAGCCGGGGTGCACGCAGGAGACCACGCCGACGTCGGCCGGGTCGTGGTACTCCTCGTCGACGCCCAGGTCGGCAGGGGTGAGCCAGAACGAGGACAGCTCCTCGAAGTCACCGCGCTCCAGCGCCTCGTAGAAGGCGGTGTTGGCGGCTTCCACCTGTTCGACGTCGGTGTGGGGGGCGCTCACCGGGCTCCTTCCACGGCGCGGGCGACCCGTACCGCGTCCGCCGTGGCGCGCACCTCGTGCACGCGCACCGCCCACGCGCCGGCGTGCGCCGCGAGGGCGGAGACGGCGGCCGTGGCGGCGTCGCGCTCGCGCGCGGGCGGCGGGGCGCCTTCCGGACCGGCCAGGACACGGCCGAGGAACCGCTTGCGGGAGGCGGCGACGAGGAGGGGGTGGCCGAGGCCGAGGAGGCGGTCGAGGTGGGAGAGGAGGACCAGGTCGTGCTCGGCGTCCTTGGAGAAGCCGAGGCCCGGGTCGACGACGACACGGTCGGGGGAGATGCCGCCGGCGAGGACGGCCTCCACACGCGCGTGGAGCTCGGCGACGACCTCGGCGACGACGTCGGCGTAGACGCCCTTGACGTTGCCGCCCTCCAGGAAGCCGCGCCAGTGCATGACGACGAAGGGGGCGCCCGCGTCGGCGACGACCGGGATCATCGCGGGGTCGGCGAGGCCGCCGCTGACGTCGTTGACGAGGGCAGCGCCGGCGGCGAGGGCCTGTTCGGCGACGGAGGCGCGCATGGTGTCGACCGAGACGGTGACGCCTTCGGAGGCGAGGCCGCGGACGACGGGGATGACGCGCCGGAGCTCCTCGTCCTCGTCCACCCGGGTGGCTCCGGGGCGGGTGGACTCGCCGCCGACGTCGACGAGGTCGGCGCCCTCCTCGACGAGGGCGAGGCCGTGCTTGACGGCGGCCGTCGTGTCGAACCAGCGGCCGCCGTCGGAGAAGGAGTCGGGGGTGACGTTCACGACTCCCATGACCGCGCAGCGGTCCCATTCCGGAAGACCGGCGACGCGCCCGCGTCCGCTCTGCTTGCTCATGCGTTCAGCCTAGGCCCAGCGTGGGGCGCCGGGACCGCGCGCCGTGTGGCTCAGGCCGCTCTGACGTCCCGCTCCGCGATCGCGTGGGCACACGCGCGTGCGGTGTGCGAGCGGCGGCGCAGGAAGCGCGGCAACGGAAGGGCGAGGTTGACGAAGCCCTCCGCCTGCATGGCGGCGAAGCCGATCCGCGGAAGGTCGCCGGAGGCCCGGTAGACGACGAACCGGGGTTCCCAGCGGGGCTGGAACTTGGCGTTGAACTTGTACAGGGACTCGATCTGGAACCAGCGGGACAGGAAGACCAGCAGGCCCCGCCAGGCGCGCAGCACCGGACCCGCGCCGATCTTCTCGCCGCGCGCGAGCGCCGCGCGGAACATCGCGAAGTTGAGCGACACGCGTGTGATGTCGAGTTTCGGGGCGGCCTGGAGGGCGGCCACGATCAGCAGTTCGTTCATGCCGGGGTCCGCCGAGCGGTCCCGCCGCATCAGGTCCAGGGAGACGCCGTCCGTGCCCCACGGAACGAAGTGCAGGATCGCCTTGAGATCGCCGTAGGGGCCGGGCTGGTCGTCGGCCTTGTGGGCGGTCGCGATGAGGCAGTCGCCGTCGGCCAGGTCGCCGATGCGGCCCAGGGCCATCGAGAAGCCGCGCTCGGTGTCCGTACCGCGCCAGTCGTCGGCGGCCTGCCTCACGCGCTCCAGCTCGCTCTCCCCGAGGTCACGGACGCGCCGCACCCGGGTCTCGTAACCGGCCCGCTCGATGCGCTTGACCATCTGGCGGACATTGCGCATCGCGCGGCCGGCGAGCGAGAAATCCGCGACGTCCACCACCGCCTCGTCGCCCAGCTCGAGGGCGTCCAGGCCGGTCTCGCGGGTCCACACCTCGCCGCCGGTCTCCGAACAGCCCATGACGGCGGGTGTCCAGGAGTGCGCCTGGGCCTCGTCCATGAAGCGCTCGATCGCGCCCGGCCAGGCCTCGACGTCGCCGATCGGGTCGCCGCTGGCGAGCATCACGCCGGAGACGACGCGGTAGGTCACGGCCGCCTTGCCGCTGGGGGAGAAGACGACGGCCTTGTCGCGGCGCAGCGCGAAGTGACCGAGGGAGTCACGGCCGCCGTGCTTGGCCAGCAGGGCCCGCAGGCGGCTCTCGTCCTCCTCCGTGAGCCGGGCGGCCGGGTGCTCGGGGCGGAAGGCGAGGTAGATCGTGGTGATCGCCGTGAGCAGGCCCAGGGCGCCCAGGGAGGCGCCGACGGTCCAGGAGGTGTCGCCCTGGTAGTCGACGGGGCCCTCGAAGCCGAAGAGGCCGTACAGGACGTGCGTGATGCGGTCGGCCAGGCTCGGGTTTCCGACCATGCGGTTCGGGTGTGCGCTGACGATGATCAGCCCGAGCGCGAGTGAACCGGCGCCCATGAGCACGAAGTTGGCCAGCGCGCGCCAGCGGCTGCGCGGGTCGGGCAGCGCCCTGAACTGGTCGCGGTGGCGCAGCAGCGGAGCGAGCAGGGCGAGCGAGATGGCCGCCCCTACGAGTGAGTGGCGGTACGTGAACTGCGCGAGCGCGCCCGCCGGCAGCAGTGCCACGGCCGCCCGCCAGGCCCGGCGCTTGCGGCGCCTGAGGCCGTGGGCGAGCAGCAGCAACAGCACGCCGGTGCTGAGCGAGAGCGCGGCCGCGAACGGGCCGAGCGCGCCGGGCAGTACCTCGGCCATGGTGTGCATACGACTGTGCCGGAAGCGCGGAAAGACGCCGGCGGCGATGTCCAGAAGACCTACTAGGGCGCAGGCTCTGGCGACGAGGACGGGGACGGCCTCGGGGCGCGGTCCGTGCAGTGCACGCCGCAGCCGTGTTGATCGGATCGGAACCCCGCCCGACATTTCCTCATCTGTCCTGACAGACATCGCATCCCATGGTTCTGCGAGTGACTCTGGATCCGGAGCCCAGATTCGGGCATCCGGCGACATTGCGCCCTCTAGGACGGTGTCTCGTGAGGAGAGGTTCACTCATCTCCTCAAAGCCGTTTCAAAGGCCGAGGAAAGCGAAAGCAAGCAATGGGTCTCACGAGCAACAACACGCTGGTGCTGGCGGTCCTTTCCGCCGTGGCGCTGTTCGCCGGCACGGTGTGGCTCTGGCCGCGTCTGGCGCGGCGTGGCTGGCGGCAAGTCGGCGGCCGTATCGGGCTGCTGCTCGCGACGCAGCTCTCGCTCTTCGTGTCGGTGGGGCTCCTTGCCAACCAGACCTTCGGGTTCTACGCCTCCTGGGCCGACCTGTTCGGCCGGGAGACCGACCAGGGCGTGGTGGTCGACCACACCCCCGGCGACCGTTCGCGCGGTCCCCTGAGGGTGACCGAGATCGGGGACGTGCCGGGCAGGGGCGGCTTTCGGCCGTCATCGGTCGGGCAGGTCCAGAAGGTCGACATCGTCGGTCCCACGTCACACATCGCCAGCCCCGCGTACGTCTATCTGCCGCCGGAGTATTTCCAGGAGCGCTATCGCGCGCGCACCTTCCCCGCGGCCGTCGTGCTCACCGGTTATCCGGGCACCGCGCGGGCTCTGGTGGACAAACTCCACTATCCGCGCACCGCTCTTCAACTGACCAAGGACGGCCGTATGCGGCCGATGATCCTGGTGATGCTGCGTCCGACGGTGGCACCGCCGCGGGACACCGAGTGCGCGGACGTTCCGGATGGTCCGCAGACCGAGTCGTTCTTCGCGAAGGACCTTCCGGAAGCGGTGACCGCGCACTACCGGGTGGGCAGGGAACCGGGGAGCTGGGGGATCATCGGCGACTCCACGGGCGGCTACTGCGCGCTGAAGCTCGCCATGCACCATCCCAAGGTGTACGCCGCGGGGGCGGGTCTCTCCCCGTACTACAACGCTCCCGTCGACCCCACCACGGGCGATCTCTTCCAGGGTGACAAGGCGCTGCGCGACCGCGCGAACCTGTGGTGGTGCCTCAAACACCTGCCCGCGCCCGACACCTCACTGCTCGTCAGCAGCAGCAAGGTGGGCGAGGCGAACTACAAGGACACGTTGAAGTTCATAGAGCGGGTGAAGGCCACGGAAACGACCCGGATCTCGTCGATCATCCTGGAAAGCGGCGGGCACAACTTCAACACCTGGCGACGGGAGATCCCGGCGACCTTGCAGTGGGTCAGCGAGCGGCTGAGTGATCGATGAGTGATCAATACGCCGAATTCGGCGCCGTTCCGATTCCTGATGTCGTGTGAAGGCAACGGGGTGGCTGTGTTTTTACGGGGCGGGGCACCACGATTCGCCTACGCGCGGTAAGTTTCTGGCCATGCCACGTGGACGTCACCGCCATTCCCCGCCCTTGCACAGGCTGCTGCCTCCGTCGGCGATCGCTGGCGTCTCCCTCGTCTGTGCCTTCGGCCCCTGGGTGTTCTCGCAAGAGGCCGTGCTGCGCGTGATAGCCGCGGTCGCCGCGGCGGTCGCGGTCGTGGGGGCTGCCGTCATGCGCCGTTGGGACGCGCAGGCGGGCAAGCAGGTCGCGGATCTCACGCGCGCGCGTGCCGGCGACGAGTGGCGGCACGAGGAGCGGGTCGCCGAACTCGAGACCGATCTCGAGGAGTCGCGCGAGCTGCGCGTGAAGCTGGAGCAGCGGCTGCGGGCGAAGCGCGCGGAGCTGGCGGGGCTGCGCAACGAACACGCGGCACTGCTGCGGCGGTACGCCACGGCGGAGACCGAGCGGGCGACCGCCCTGGAGGGCCGTCGGCTGCTGGAGATAGAGGCCGCCCCGGCGCGTGCGCTCCCGGCGGCGCAGGCCGACGCGGAGGCCGTGGCGTTGGCTGCCGAGGACGGGCCCGAGGCCGCGGTCGAGGCGGAGACCGAGATCTCCGGGACGGCGGAGACGGCCTCGGAGACTGCGGGGACTTCGGAGGCCACGGAGGCCACGGAGGAGACTCCGGAACGGCCCGCGATCTTCTCCCCGGAGGGGTCCCGGCTGTTCCTGCGGGCGAACGCGGCGCTCAAGCGGCTCGACGAGGACGGCGACGGGGCCACCACGACGAAGACCGAGCCGAAGACCGAGCCGGAGGCCAAGCCCGGGACCAAGGCCAAGGCCAAGGCTGAGCCCAAGGCTGCCGCGAAGAGCGATCCCAAGGCCGATTCCAAGGCCGATCCCAAGGTCAAGGCCGACTCCAACGGGCAGCCGGTGAACGCGGCTTCCGGCGCGGCGGACGCCGTCGGCACCGAGGCGGAGGCCGCGCAGGAGGACGAGGCGCGGGGGAAGCCCGAGGCGGCCGACGGGCATGAGCGCGCGGCCGCCACCACCACGGGCAGAGCCGTCCAGCCGCAGCAGCAGCCCGCCGGGCACTTCATCGCACCGACCGCGGTCGCGGTCGTGCCCGCGGCTCCCGCGCGGCGCCCCCGGATCGAGGGCGGGTTCGACTTCTTCGGCACGAAGGCGGGTACCTCGCAGGACGCCCTGGAGGCCGTGCAGAACGAGGATCTCGCCGACGTCGTCGGTCAGGAGGCCCTCGCCCTGCACAAGGCCGAGGCGGAGTCGGAGTTCAAGCCGGCCGACGAGGAGTCGCGGGGCGTCGGCCAGGTCATCGACCTGACGGCCCACGACGAGACGGAACAGATCGACCTGAAGGGACTGCGCAGCGCGGTCTCCTGACGGACGCACAGGCGCTCACCAGGGGCACGGTCAGACCATCCAGCGGTCGGGCCGTGCCCCTTTCCGTCCCGTCCGCGACCTCTCCGCCTGCGCCTTGAGCAGCTCCGCGGCCTCCTGGGCGTCCCTCAGGCGGGCCGTGACGGTCTTGTTCGCTCCCGTGTCCACATGGACGTCGGCGACCCGCCACAGCCGCTCCCAGGGCCCTTGCGCGAGCCGTACGCTCTGGACCTTCGCGTGCGGGACGAGTGCCAGGCTGCGCCGCAGCAGCCCCTGCCGCGCCGCGAACACCGCGTCGGTGACGGCGAGTCCGTAGCCGCGCCACCACAGGGGCACGCACCGGCCGGCCCGCCGCGGGGGCCGCGACAGCGCCGAGAGCGGCGGCACGGTCACGCCGGGCAGCACGCGCGCGACGACCGCCTCGGCGACCTCGCGGGGAGCGACCGGCACCAGCACGGAGTTGGACGAACCGGCCACGTCCAGCTCGACCCGAACCCAGCCGCGCCGCCGCCACAGCAGCGGCTCCACGATCCGTACGGTCTGCACCCGCCCCGGTGGCACCGTCTCGTGGCTGCGGTCCAGGAGCCCGTGGTCGATGCGCAGCCCGTCCGGGGACTCGCCGACCGTCCAGTCGTACTCGGTGACGAACCGCCCCACGCTGCTCGCCCCCGCCGCGCCGAGCAGCGGCAGGGCGGTCGCGAGTACCGTCCAGACGCTGTGGGTGGCCATCCACAGCAGCGGCGGTACGACGAGGGCGGCGACCAGGCTGCCCCAGGTGGCGCCCGTCAGCACGAGGGAGAGCGCGAGATCGCGCGGAGGCGTGTGCAGCAGCTCGCGCGCCGGTGCCTCGCCCACCTCGTGCGCCGTCTCGGGGGCGAACCCGGCGGCGCGCGCGAGGAGTTCCGCGCGCAGCGCCCGCGCCTCGCGCTCCCCGAGGAAGGCCAGTTCGTCCTTCTTGTCGGTGCCCACGACGTCGAGCCTGAGCTTCGCGACGCCCGCCACGCGCGCGAGGAGCGGCTGGGTGACGTCGATCGCCTGGATCCGCTCGAGCCGGATGTGCGCGGTACGCCGGAACAGCAGACCGGTCCGGATGCGCAGTTCCGTGTCGGTCACCGCGAAGTGGGTGAACCACCAGGTGAGAAAGCCGTACAGGGCGGCGGCCGGGACGATGACGGCGAGCGCGATCAGCAGCGTGGTGGTCGTCAGCCGGGTCAGCTGGCGCTGCGTCTGGTCGGGGTCGTGCACGGCCCACCCGATGACGACGGCGACCGGCGCCCACGCCCGCCTGAGGGGCGTTATGGGATGCAGCCGCCGCTCGGTGACGGGTTCCTTCTCCGGCTTGTCCTCCACGGCGTCGTCGACGCCCGGCGCCGTCACAGGCCCGCCGATCGGGCCTCGCCGAGTTCGGTGAGCCGGTCGCGCAGCCGCTCGGCCTCGGCCGGGTCGAGGCCGGGGATGGTCGCGTCGGTCGCCGCGGCCGCCGTGTGCAGCTGGACGCTGGCCAGCCCGAAGTGCCGCTCCACGGGCCCGGAGGTGACCTCGACCAGCTGCATGCGGCCGTACGGCACGACGGTCTCCTCACGCCACAGCACGCCCCGGCTGATCAGCAGGTCGTCGGAGCGCTCGGCATAGCGCCAGGAGCGCCAGTTGCGGCCGATCATCACCCAGCCCCAGCCGATGAGGGCGAGCGGCAGCAGCGCGAAGGCCGCCCATACCGGCCCGCACAGCAGCCCGAGCAGCAGCCCCAGGGCCACGGCGAGCAGTCCCAGCCACACCACCAGCAACAGCCGGCGCATCCGCAGCAGCCCCGGCGGCAGCCCGATCCACACCGGTTCGTCGTCGGCGACCTCGGTGTTCTGCCCGCTCCCCGTCTCCATGGGGCCAGCGTACGTAGGAGAGACTGTGTCCATGACTCCTACGACGGAGACCACGGTCGGCATCGGCGGCGCCGCGGAGAGCACCGACATGGTGCTCAACATCGGACCGCAGCACCCGTCCACCCATGGTGTGCTGCGCCTGAGGCTCGTCCTGGACGGCGAGCGCATCATGAGCGCGGAGCCGGTGATCGGCTATATGCACCGCGGTGCGGAGAAGCTCTTCGAGGCGCGCGACTACCGCCAGATCATCATGCTCGCCAACCGCCACGACTGGCTGTCGGCCTTCTCCAACGAGCTGGGCGTGGTCCTCGCCGTGGAGCGGATGCTCGGCATGGAGGTCCCCACGCGCGCGGTGTGGACGCGCACGCTGCTCGCCGAGCTCAACCGGGTGCTGAACCACCTGATGTTCCTGGGCTCGTATCCGCTGGAGCTCGGCGGCATCACCCCGGTCTTCTACGCGTTCCGGGAGCGGGAGGTCCTCCAGAACGTCATGGAGGAGGTCTCCGGCGGCCGGATGCACTACATGTTCAACCGCGTCGGCGGCCTCAAGGAGGACCTGCCGGCCGGCTGGTCCACGCGCGCGCGTGCCGCCGTCTCCGCCGTGCGGTCGCGCATGGACCGCTTCGACGACCTGGTGCTCGGCAACGAGATCTTCCGGGGTCGCACCCGGGACGTGGGCGTCCTCGCGCCTGAGGCCGTCCACGCGTACGGCGTCAGCGGGCCCATCGCGCGTGCCTCGGGTGTCGACTTCGACCTGCGCCGCGACGAGCCGTACCTCGGCTACGGAGAGCTCCAGGACACGCTGAAGGTGGTCACGCGCGAGGAGGGCGACTGCCTCGCCCGCTTCGAGGTCCTGCTGGAGCAGACCCACAACGCCCTCGACCTCGCCGACGCCTGCCTGGACCGGCTCGCCGAGCTGCCGCCCGGACCGATCAACCAGCGGCTCCCCAAGGTCCTGAAGGCGCCCGAGGGGCACACGTACGCGTGGACCGAGAACCCGCTCGGCATCAACGGCTACTACCTCGTCAGCAAGGGCGAGAAGACTCCGTACCGGCTGAAGCTGCGCTCGGCCTCATACAACAACATCCAGGCCCTGGTGGAGCTGTTGCCGGGCACGCTGGTCGCGGACATGGTGGCGATCCTGGGGTCACTGTTCTTCGTGGTCGGGGACATCGACAAGTAGGTCGGCGAGCGGCCCGTCGAGGGTTGCGTGGGGTGCGTCCGGAATCCCGACGGACAGGCCCGCGGGCTGGAGCAGCCAGCCGAAGTCGCCGAGGCCGCCCGCCGCGCTGAGCTCGGCGGCCTCTCCGGCACGCGCGAGGGCGCGCACGTACTCCGCGGGCCGCGTGGTCGCGAGCGTGAGCGGGGGGCGTGCGCCAGCGATGCCCAGGGCGCGCAGCGCGTCGCGTTGGGTCAGCACGCGCCCTCCGGGAAGCGCGCACGCGTCCAGCGCCACATGGGCCGTGAGGTCGCACGACCCGTCCGGTACGGGTGCCGTCTCGCGCCCCTCACGGAAACCGGTGAGCGTCCCGAACAGGGGGCGTGAGGATGCCGTGTGCGCGTAGTCGACGGCGACCGCGAGCCCCCGCTCCACCGTGGTGACCGCCGACGCCCACGCCTCGTCCCGGGGCAGGCCGATCTCGGCCCGCAGCCCCTCCTCGGGCGGCAGCGGCCACCACCGGTCCAGCCACTCTGCCTCCGCCCCGGCGACCGGTTCTCCGAGACGCTCGCGACCGTCCCGTCGTACGAGCACCCGTCGTGGGACGCCCGAGGAGTCCGTCTCGGTGATCTCCACGGGTACGTTGTCCAGCCATTCGTTGGCGAACAGCAGCCCCGTGATGTTCTCCGGCGGCCCGGTCAGCCACTCGATCCGGTGATCGAGGGCATCGGGGCGGTCGGCGATCTCGACGGCGTACGCGCGCGTGCGGGCGGCCACGTCGGCGGGCAGGGCGGCGAGGACGCCGGTGGCCAACTCGCCCCGCCCCGCGGCCATGTCGACGAAGTCGAGCCGTGCCGGCCGCCCCAACGCCTCGTCGACGCGGCACAGCAGCCGGGCCACGGCCTCGGCGAACAACGGCGAGGCGTGCACGGACGTACGGAAGTGCCCGGCCGGGCCCTCCGGCCTGCGGTAGAAGCCGTCGGGGCCGTAGAGGGCGGCCTCGGTGGCGGCCCGCCAGCCGGTCCAGTCGCCCGCCGGCCCGGCCGTCGTGTCATCGGTCACGCCGCCAGGCTAGGCGCACAGGGGAAGAGGGCCTCCACCTTGGGGAGTACGTGCGGGCGGTACGGATCGGTCCTCCGGTTGACCCCTGCACACATCACGCTTCCCTACGCTGGGTTACGTGCAGCGCCTCTATGACTTCCTCCGCAGGCACCCGACAGGGGTCGACGTCTTCTGGGCCGTCTTCCTGTTCGGGATCTCGCTCGCGAGCGAAACCGCCCGTGGGGAGTCCCAGGGGACCGAGTCCCCGTTGGCGATCGTTCCGATTGTCCTGCTGTTGTGCCTGGTGATAGCGCTGCGCAGACGCATGCCGGAGCGCATGCTGCTGCTGGCCATCGCGCTCGGCGTGGTGCAGCTCGCGCTGGACGTGGAGACCACGAGCGCCGACTTCGCCTTCCTGGTGATCGTCTACACGGTGGCCGCCACCGGCACCCGCTGGGCCTCCCGGCTGGCGCTGACGATCGGCCTGTGCGCGGCCCCCGTCGCGCAGCTGCGCTGGCCGAACGAGAACTCCGGTGCGCTCGGCAATGTCGCGATCATGATCTTCCAGACCGTGCCGTTCGCCCTGGCCTGGGTGCTCGGCGACTCGATCCGCACCCGGCGCGCGTACTTCGCGCAGCTGGAGGAGCGCAACGCGCGCCTGGAGAAGGAGCGCGAGGCGCAGGCGAAGGTCGCCGTCGCCGCCGAGCGCGCCCGGATCGCCCGCGAGCTGCACGACGTCGTCGCGCACAACGTGTCCGTCATGGTCGTCCAGGCCGACGGCGCCGCCTATGTCCTCGACGCCGCGCCCGACCAGGCCAAGAAGGCACTGGAGACCATCTCCTCCACCGGCCGCCAGGCCCTCGCCGAGATGCGCCGCCTGCTGGGCGTGCTGCGCACCGGCGAGCACCAGGAGGGCGGCGAGTACGTCCCGCAGCCCGACGTCGAGCAGATCGAGGACCTCGTCGAGCAGTGCCGCGGCTCCGGTCTCCCCGTCGACTTCAAGATCGAGGGCACCCCGCGCCCGCTGCCCAGCGGCGTCGAGCTCACGGCGTACCGCATCGTGCAGGAGGCGCTCACCAACACCCGCAAGCACGGCGGCCCGAACGCGGGCGCGAGCGTGCGCCTGGTCTACTTCGACGACGGCCTCGGCCTGCTCGTCGAGGACGACGGCAAGGGCGCTCCGCACGAGCTGTACGAGGAGGGCGGCGCCGACGGCGCGGGCCACGGCCTGATCGGCATGCGCGAGCGCGTCGGCATGGTCGGCGGCACCCTGGACGCGGGTCCCCGCCCCGGCGGAGGATTCCGCATCAGTGCGCTGCTGCCGCTCAAACCAGCGCATTGACGCCGACGCACGCCCCCTGTTGACACCTGTCACGCCCCCTGGCGACCTGCCGCACGACCCCGAGGAAACGGAAGAGGCCCGATGACGATCCGCGTGATGCTCGTCGATGACCAGGTGCTGCTGCGCACCGGGTTCCGGATGGTGCTCGCAGCCCAGCCGGACATGGAGGTCGTCGCGGAGGCGGGGGACGGCGTGGAGGCACTCCAGGTGCTGCGCTCGACCGCCGTGGACGTCGTCCTGATGGACGTCCGCATGCCGAAGCTCGACGGTGTGGAGGCCACCCGCCGCATCTGCTCGGAGCCCGAACCGCCGAAGGTGCTGATCCTGACCACCTTCGACCTGGACGAGTACGCCTTCTCCGGGCTGAAGGCGGGGGCCTCCGGCTTCATGCTCAAGGACGTGCCGCCCGGCGAACTGCTCACCGCGATCCGCTCCGTGCACAGCGGCGACGCCGTGGTCGCCCCCTCGACGACCCGGCGCCTGCTCGACCGGTTCGCGCCCATGCTGCCCGCCACCGGCAAGGAGCCCCAGCACAAGGAGCTGGAGCGGCTCACCGGCCGCGAGCGCGAGGTCATGGTGCTGGTCGCACAGGGGCTCTCCAACGGCGAGATCGCGGCCCGGCTGGTGCTGTCCGAGGCGACGGTGAAGACCCATGTCGGCCGCATCCTGACCAAGCTGGGCCTCAGGGACCGGGTGCAGGTGGTGGTCCTCGCCTACGAGACGGGGCTGGTGCGCGCGGGCGGGCACGGCTGAGCCACGGCTCGGTCGGGGCTACCTCAATATCCCTTCCAGGAAGTCGCTGCCGAGCCGCGCCACCACGGTGACGTCCAGCTGGTGCAGGACGTACCGGCCGCGGCGGCGGGTGGTGAGCAGGCCCGCCTTCTTCAGGACGCTCAGGTGCCGGGATATCTCCGGGGCGGTCATGCCGTGCACCTGGGCGAGCTCGCTCGTGGTGTAGGCGCTGCGGGCCAGGTGGCGGCACAGCCGCATCCGGACGGGGTGGGAGAGCGCGGTCAGCCGCAGGGTCAGCTGTTCGACCGAGGGCGGGGAGGCGAGCTCGGGGGAGCCGACGGGGTAGTGCAGGGCGGGCTGCCAGCCGTACCGGTGCAGGACGCTCAGGTGCGGCCAGCCCAGGCTCGTGGGGATCAGCAGCAGACCGCCCTCCGCCGTGGCGCTGTGTCCGATGCCCAGCTTGTCGACCGTGATGCGGCCCTGCGCCTCGTCGAGCGTGACCGCCGACGACACCGCGGTGAGCGCCTCCGCGAGGCCCTTGCGGCGCAAGAGGTCCGTCTTGTGGCGGGCGTCCGCCGCGAGCTGGTGGCGCAGCCGCGACCAGGTGTCCGCGAAGAACGCTTCGTCGCAGTCCTCCACGAACTGCCGGAACCAGGCCCGGATCCGCGGCGGGTCGGACAGCAGCCGCTCGGCGAACCGCACCTGTTGCGGTCCGCGCGACGCGGCCAGCTCCAGGGCGCGCCGGTGCAACGCGGCGTCGGAGAGCACACTCGGGCCGTGCGAGGAGTACGGCAGCGCGCAGGTGAACTCCAGGGCCGCGTCCACGAACTGCTCGTCCGTCAGCTTGTCGAGCAGGTCCAGATCCTCGGCGATGGAGGCCCCGGGGAGCGTTGTCCGGCCCGCGATGCCGGCGAAGGGCATGAACAGGTCCGAGAACGTCGTCCGCCACAGGAAGTCCGCCTCGCACATCCGGTCGGCCAGATGCGGGTCGAGCCGGGCGGTCACGCCGGTCACCCAGGCCTGCAGCCCCGGATGGTGCCCCGGTTCGGCCAGCGCGTGCAGCGCCATGCCGAGCTCGGCCAAGGGCGAGGGCACGACGGCGACCCTCTGCGGCCGCAGCCCCGCGATGTCGATGCGCACGCTCATGACCTCATGGTGCACCCCGCCACTGACAACGCCGTCCTCGATTGACGGCGGCCGTCAATCGACGCGACGCGGCCGTCATTCGAGGCGACACGGCTGTCACTTGCGGCGCAGCCTGGGCTCAGCCGCTGACCTCCCTCAGCCGGGCGACGAAGTCCGCGGCCGCCGTCCTCACGTCCGCCGCCGTCCACTCCAGGGCCGCGCCGCGGACGGCGACCTCGGTCATGGACAGGCCGGGGCCCTTCTCGTCCCAGGGGTGGATGAACAGGGCCGTCCCCGTCTCCTCCGACTGCCGGATCGCCGCCTCGGAGAGTTCGTCGACGCCGTACGGCAGCCAGACCTGGAAGTCGAAGGTGTGCGGCACCTCGGGGTGGACCCGCGCCCACGGCACCCCGGCCTCCGCGAGCCCCTCGCGCAGCGCGGCGGCCACCACGCGCGCGTGGGTGACGTACTCGGGCAGCCTGGGCAGTTCCCGCTCCAGCCCGGCGAGGGCCGACAGGACGGTCGGGAACTGCTGGAAGACCGCGCCGCCGTACCGGTGCCGCCAGGTCTTCGCCTCGTCGATCAGGGTCTTCGGGCCGGCGAGTGCGGCCCCGCCGAAGGCTTGGAAGGACTTGTAGAACGACACGTACACGCTGTCCGCGAGGTCCGCGATCTCGGCCAGGGGGCGGCCGAAGTGGACGGTGGTCTCCCACAGACGCGCCCCGTCGAAGTGCACCACGGCGTCGCGCTCGCGAGCCGCCTCCACGACCTCGGTGAGCTCCTCCCAGGTGGGCAGCACGAAACCGGCGTCCCTGAGGGGCAGTTCCAGCATCAGCGCCCCGAAGGGCTCCTCGAAGCCGCGTATCTCGTCGGCCGTGGGCTGCCGTGGCTCGCTCGTCACATGGACCGGGCGCAGACCGGAGACCTCCCGGAAGGCGTCGCGCTCGTGCACCTCGGGATGGGCCAGGGCGTGCAGGGCGACGGTGGGGTTGCCGGTCCGGCCCGCCCAGCAGCGCAGCGCCACCTGCTGGGCCATCGTGCCGGTCGGGAAGAAGGCGGCGGCCTCCTTGCCGAGGAGTCCTGCGACCTTCTCCTCCAGGGCCTCGACGATGCCGTTCCCGTAGAGGTCGGACGGCTCGTCCAGGTCGTAGAGCGCGTCCGCCCCGTCGAGCAGCGACAGGCGCTCGCGGAGAGGTGCGAGCAACCCCAGGCGCGCCAGCGTGCGCGTCGCGCTCCGATACGCGCTGATGCGCCGTGCGCGGCGGCGCAGAAGCCGTTCCGCCTCCGTGAGCTGCTCCGGTCGCGCCTCGTCCGCCGCCTGCCCCGCGCTCTGCTCCGCTGTGTCACTCATGCCCGGATCATCTCGTGCGCCCCGGGCGCGGGCACACGGATTTCCGCACTCCCCGGCCCACAGGGAAACCCACAGCCTGTGGACAACCGAACGCCCCTCGAACCGATCGCGTTAACATGACGAGAAATCGTCCGGTACCCAGATGCGGACTGGAACGGGAAGGCCGCCGTCGCGTGAGTACAGCCCAACAGCCAGACAACAAGGACCGCCCCGCGCGGCTCACCGTAGGCGTCGTCGGCGCCGGCCGGGTGGGGCCGACGCTCGCCGTGTCCCTCCAACTCGCCGGGCACCGGCCGGTGGCCGTCTCCGGGGTCTCCGACGCCTCCCGGCGGCGGGCCGCGCAGATGCTCCCGGACGTCCCGATCGTCACCCCCGCGGACGTCCTGCAGCGTGCCGACCTGGTGCTGCTCACCGTCCCCGACGACACCCTGCCCGGTCTCGTCGAGGGACTCGCCGAGACCGGTGCCGTGCGGCCGGGGCAGCTGCTCGTGCACACCTCCGGGCGGTACGGCGCGAAGGTCCTGGACCCTGCCCTGCGCGCGGGCGCGCTGCCGCTGGCCCTGCACCCGGCGATGACCTTCACCGGCAGCCCCGTGGACGTCGAGCGCCTGGCCGGCTGCTCCTTCGGCGTCACCGCTCCCGAGGAACTGCGGCTGGCCGCCGAGGCCCTCGTCATCGAGATGGGCGGCGAACCCGAGTGGATCGAAGAGGAGAAGCGGCCGCTGTACCACGCGGCCCTAGCCCTCGGCGCCAACCACCTGGTCACGCTGGTCGCCCAGGCCATGGAGCTGCTGCGCTCGGCCGGAGTCGGGGCCCCGGACCGGATGCTCGGCCCGCTGCTCGGCGCCGCCCTCGACAACGCCCTGCGCTCCGGTGACGCGGCCCTCACAGGACCCGTCGCGCGCGGGGACGCCGGCACGGTCGCCGCGCACGTCACGGAGCTGCGCAGGCACGCCCCGCAGACCGTCGCGGGCTATCTCGCGATGGCCCGCGCGACCGCCGACCGGGCGCTCGCCCACGGACTGCTGAAGCCGGAGCTCGCCGAGGACCTCCTCGGGGTACTCGCCACGGGTAGCAACGGCGCCGAGGGAGACGCCCGATGACCACGACCCTGCTGCGCACCGCCGGTGAACTGCACGCACGCGCGCGCGTGGGCCGCCGGGCCGTCGTGATGACCATGGGCGCCCTGCACGAGGGCCACGCCACCCTCATCCGCACCGCGCGCGAGATCGCCGGACCCGACGGCGAGGTCGTCGTCACCGTTTTCGTGAACCCCCTCCAGTTCGGCGCGGGCGAGGACCTGGACCGCTACCCGCGCACCCTGGACGCCGACCTCAAGATCGCCGAGGACGCCGGCGCGGACGCCGTCTTCGCACCCTCCGTCGACGAGGTCTACCCCGGCGGCGAGCCCCAGGTGCGCATCAGCGCGGGCCCGATGGGAGGGCGCCTGGAGGGCGCCTCGCGGCCCGGCCACTTCGACGGCATGCTCACCGTCGTCGCCAAGCTGCTGCACCTCACCCGCCCCGACATCGCCCTCTACGGCCAGAAGGACGCCCAGCAGCTCGCTCTGATCCGCCGGATGGTGCGCGACCTGAACTTCGGCGTCGAGATCGTCGGCGTGCCCACCGTGCGCGAGGACGACGGCCTTGCCCTCTCCAGCCGCAACCGCTACCTCAAGCCGCAGGAGCGGCGCACGGCGCTCGCCCTGTCGCGCGCGCTGTTCGCGGGCCGCGACCGGCACGCGGCACAGGAGGCGCTGCGCGCGCGGGCCCGCGAAGTGCCCGCCACGCACGCGCGTGCCGAGGCACTGAGCGCCCTCGGCGAGTCCCGCGCGGCCGCCGACGCGCACGCCGTCGCCAAAGCCCTTCCCGGTTCGCCCTCGACCGTCCGCGCGGCCGCCCGTCTGATCCTGGACGACGCCGCGCGCCAGGACCCGCCGCTGGCCCTGGACTACCTCGCGCTCGTCGACCCGTCCGACTTCAGCGAGATCGACGACGACTTCACCGGCGAGGCCGTCCTCGCCGTCGCCGCCCGGGTGGGGACGACCCGGCTGATCGACAACATCCCCCTGACCTTCGGAGCCGCCTCGTGACCAGCACAGGCATACGACTGCACGCGCCCGCGCCCGGGTGGTCCATCGAAGCGGACGTCGTGGTCGTCGGCTCCGGGGTCGCGGGCCTGACCGCGGCCCTGCGCTGCGAGGCCGAGGGCCTCAGGACCGTCGTCGTCACCAAGGCCCGCCTCGACGACGGCTCCACCCGCTGGGCTCAGGGCGGCATCGCCGCGGCCCTCGGCGAGGGCGACACCCCCGAACAGCACCTGGACGACACGCTGGTGGCGGGCGCGGGCCTGTGCGACGAGGAAGCCGTACGGATCCTCGTCACCGAGGGACCGGAAGCCGTACGCCGCCTGATCGCGACCGGCGCGCACTTCGACGAGTCCGAAGAGGGCGACCTGGAGCTCACCCGGGAGGGCGGCCACCACCGCCGCCGGATCGCGCATGCGGGCGGTGACGCCACCGGCGCGGAGATCTCCCGGGCGCTCGTCGAGGCCGTACGCGCGCGTGGACTGCGCACGATCGAGAACGCGCTCGTGCTCGACCTGCTGACGGACGCGCACGGCCGGACGGCGGGCGTCACCCTGCACGTCATGGGCGAGGGCCAGCACGACGGCGTGGGCGCGGTCCACGCCCCCGCGGTCGTCCTCGCGACCGGCGGCATGGGCCAGGTCTTCTCGGCGACCACCAACCCGTCCGTGTCCACCGGCGACGGCGTGGCGCTCGCCCTGCGGGCCGGTGCGGAGGTCTCGGACCTCGAATTCGTGCAGTTCCACCCGACCGTGCTGTTCCTGGGTGCGGACGCGGAGGGGCAGCAGCCCCTGGTCTCCGAGGCGGTACGCGGCGAGGGCGCCCACCTGGTCGACGCGGAGGGCGTGCGCTTCATGGTCGGGCAGCACGAACTCGCCGAACTCGCGCCCCGCGACATCGTCGCCAAGGGCATCACACGGCGCATGCAGGAGCAGGACGCCGAGCACATGTTCCTCGACGCCCGGCACTTCGGCGCCGACATGTGGGAGCACCGCTTCCCGACGATCCTCGCCGCCTGCCGCGCCCACGGCATCGACCCGGTCGCCGAGCCCATCCCGATCGCGCCGGCCGCCCACTACGCCTCCGGCGGCGTGCGCACCGACTCCCAGGGGCGTACGACCGTCCCGGGCCTGTACGCGTGCGGCGAGGTCGCCTGCACGGGCGTGCACGGCGCGAACCGGCTCGCCTCCAACTCCCTCCTGGAGGGACTGGTGTACGCCGAGCGCATCTCCGCCGACATCGTGGCGAGCCGTGCCGGGCTCCACGCGCGCGTGCCCGCCCCCGTCGAGCGGCCCGAGAGGCCCGCGCATCCCCTGCTCGCGCCCGAGGCGCGGTTCGCGATCCAGCGGATCATGACCCAGGGCGCGGGAGTGCTGCGCTCGGCCGGGTCCCTGTCCAAGGCCGCCGGTCTCCTGCAGCAGCTGCATTCCGACGCCCGCGACGCCCTCGCCGAGAACGGCAAGACGGCCGAGCCCGGCGTCGACACCTGGGAGGCCACCAACCTCCTGTGCGTGGCCCGTGTCCTGGTCGCCGCCGCCCTGCAGCGCGAGGAGACGCGCGGCTGCCACTGGCGCGAGGACCAGCCCGACCGGGACGACACGGCATGGCGCCGCCACATCGTCGTACGGCTCAATCCCGACCGGACCCTCGCCGTACACACCACCGATACCGCAGACTTCCCCCCGACCCGGCAGCCCCTTCAGGAGCAGTGACAGCAGTGAGCACCGACGACCTTCCCCTCGCCTCCTCCGGCGGCTGCGGCGACGGCTGCGCCTGTGGCGCCGCCTCCGACGCTCCCGACGAGGAATATCTGGAGTGCGGGCTCGACCCCGCGCTCGCGCAGCTCCTGGCCGACGCCGGACTCGACCCCGTGGAGGTCGAGGACATCGCCAACGTCGCCATCCAGGAGGACCTCGACCACGGCGTGGACGTGACGACCGTCGCGACCATCCCCGAGGACGCCGTCGCCACCGCCGACTTCGTCGCGCGGGAGGCGGGCGTCGTGGCCGGCCTGCGGGTCGCCGAGGCGGTCGTCTCGGTGGTCTGCGAGGACGAGTTCGAGGTCGAGCGGCACGTGGAGGACGGCGACCGGGTGGAGGCCGGACAGAAGCTCCTGTCGGTCACCACACGCACGCGTGACCTCCTCACCGCCGAACGCAGCGCGCTCAACCTGCTGTGCCGGCTCTCGGGCATCGCGACCGCCACGCGCGCGTGGGCGGACGCACTGGAGGGCACCAAGGCACGCGTGCGCGACACCCGGAAGACGACCCCGGGGCTCAGGTCGCTGGAGAAGTTCGCCGTGCGGTGCGGGGGCGGGGTCAACCACCGGATGTCGCTGTCCGACGCGGCGCTGGTGAAGGACAACCACGTGATCGCCGCCGGTGGCGTCGCGTCGGCCTTCAAGGCCGTACGGGAGGCCTTCCCGGACGTGCCGATCGAGGTCGAGGTCGACACCCTGCACCAGCTGCGGGAGGTCGTGGACGCGGGCGCCGATCTGATCCTGCTGGACAACTTCACGCCCGGGGAGTGCGAGGAGGCGGTCGCGGTCGTGCACGGGCGGGCCGCGCTGGAGGCCTCCGGGCGGCTGACGCTGGACAACGCGCGCGCGTACGCCGACACCGGGGTCGACTACCTCGCCGTCGGGGCGCTCACCCACTCCTCGCCGATCCTCGACATCGGCCTCGATCTGCGCGAGGCGGAGTAGTCGCGATGCTCCTCACGATCGACGTAGGCAACACGCACACCGTCCTCGGGCTGTTCGACGGCGAGGACATCGTCGAGCACTGGCGGATCTCCACGGACGCGCGCCGGACGGCGGACGAGCTGGCGGTACTGCTGCAGGGGCTGATGGGCATGCATCCGCTCCTCGGCGACGAACTGGGCGACGGGATCGACGGGATCGCGATCTGCGCGACCGTGCCGTCCGTGCTGCACGAGCTGCGTGAGGTGACGCGGCGGTACTACGGCGACGTGCCGGCCGTGCTGGTCGAGCCCGGGGTGAAGACGGGGGTGCCGATCCTCACCGACAACCCCAAGGAGGTCGGGGCGGACCGGATCATCAACGCGGTGGCCGCCGTCGAGCTGTTCGGCGGCCCTGCGATCGTCGTGGACTTCGGTACGGCGACGACGTTCGACGCGGTGTCCGCGCGCGGGGAGTACGTCGGCGGAGTCATCGCGCCCGGTATCGAGATCTCCGTGGAGGCGCTCGGCGTGAAGGGCGCGCAGCTGCGGAAGATCGAGGTGGCCCGGCCTCGGAGCGTGATCGGCAAGAACACGGTCGAGGCGATGCAGTCCGGGATCGTGTACGGCTTCGCCGGGCAGGTCGACGGGGTCGTCGGCCGGATGGCCCGGGAGCTCGCGGACGATCCGGACGAGGTGACGGTGATCGCCACGGGTGGACTGGCGCCGATGGTCCTGGGCGAGTCGTCGGTGATCGACGAGCACGAGCCGTGGTTGACGCTGGTGGGGTTGCGGCTGGTGTACGAGCGGAACGTATCGCGGATGTGACGCCGCCGTCGGCCGCCCGGCAGCCCGGTGACCGGCCGCGCGTCCGGGCGGGTGGCCTGGTCGCGCCACACCCGTCCGCTATGACGAATTTGTCTGATTAGCGCGTACTGTCGCCGCATGCCCACGCCATACGGATCCCGCGGCGGCATGGCGTTCGGCGTGGAGGAGCTGCGCGTGCTCCGCCGCGCTCTCGCCCTCGCCCTGCACCCCGCCCCCGCCTCGGCCGAGGACATCAAGGACTGCCATCGCCTCGCCGAGTCCCTCGACGAGGCGGTGCGTGAGGGTGCCCGGTTGCGCGCCTTCCTGGTGGCCGACCTCGCCCGGTACCGAGCCGCGCTGCCCGGCACCGCCGCCGGTTACCTCACCCTGCTGGAGGAGGCGCTGGGTGCCGGGTACCGGCCCGAGCCCGACGATCTCGCCGCGCTGAGGGCGCTGCGCGGCAACCCGGTCGCGGCAGCGCTGCTGAGCCGCTGCCAGGTGCTGGCCGAGCGGGCCGTACGGGCCCGTCTGGCGGGCTCCACGGCCACCCGGCGTGCACGGGTCGCCCCAGCGGTCCCCGCCTCCCGTACACGCCTCCTGGCGCTGCCCGGTGGCCTTTCCGGATCTCTTTCCGGTGGCTCTTCCGGAGGCCCTTCCGAGATCGCCCGGGGCGGCCCCGCGGACCAGAACGCCAAGGAGCCGGCGAAGCGTCCGGCGCAGCCGCCGGCGAAACCCGCGGAGAAACCCGCCCCCGCCGCCCCCCAGCCCTCCCGGCGGCCCATCCCCACCCCGGGCGAGGTCTTCCCCCGCCGCAAACCGGCCCCGCCCCCGGCGAACCCGCCACAGCACCTGGCCGCGGGCTGACGCGACGGACCGCACCCCGCCCGAGTTGTCCCCGTGCGCCTGGCTACTCTGGACGCATGGACTATGTCTCCGCGCTCGTGCCCCCGGTCGTCATGGCCGTGTTCTTCATCGGCCTGATCCGGGTGATCGTGAAGACCCAGGGCGGGGCCAACAAGGCCAAGGAGGACGCGGCCGTCGACGCGGCGCTCGCGCGCGCGGAGGGGGCCAAGCAGGCCTCCGGGTCCGCGGGCGACGCCTGAGCGATCCGCGGCGCCCTCGTCGGCGTACGACTCACCGAGCCATCGCGCTTTCCGAGTCGTACGCCCTTTTTGTTGCTGTTTGGTGTTGAAAGGGCCGTCCGTCACGCCGATAGCCGGATCTCCCACTATTGTGCTGAGCTGTGCCTCGCCCATTGGGAGAACTCGAAGACGCGGTCATGACGCGGGTGTGGAAGTGGAACCGCCCGGTCACCGTTCGGGAAGTCCTGGAAGACCTTCAGCAGGAACGGTCCATCGCCTACACCACGGTGATGACCGTTTTGGACAATCTCCATCAGAAGGGCTGGGTGCGCCGTGAGGCGGAAGGCCGGGCCTATCGATATGAGGCGGTCTCCACACGGGCCGCCTACGCCGCCGCACTGATGAACGACGCCTGGTCCCAGAGTGACAACCCCGCCGCCGCTCTCGTCGCCTTCTTCGGCATGATGAGCGAGGAACAGCGACTGGCACTCCAGGACGCCGTGCGGATGGTCCAGGGGCCGCCCGCGGAGAACCCCGACTCGGCATCGCGGGGCGGCGGGCGATAGCGTCCGCTCATGTCCGCGAAGAGTCCCTCCGCCGAGAACCCCGAAGTCACCGCAAAAGCCATCACCGTCCGGCGGGCCCGTACCAGCGATGTCGCCGGCATCCGTCGGCTCCTCGACTCCTACGTCCACGACCGCATCCTGCTCGACAAAGCGACCGTGACGCTTTACGAGGACATCCAGGAGTTCTGGGTCGCCGAGCGCGACGACAACGCCGAGCTGGTCGGCTTCGGTGCCCTGCATGTGATGTGGGAAGACCTCGCGGAAGTGCGCACTCTCGCCGTGAAGCCCGGACTCAAGGGCGCCGGGGTCGGCCATCAGTTGCTGGAGAAGTTGTTGCAGACGGCCCGCTGGCTCGGTGTTCGCCGCGTTTTCTGTCTCACCTTCGAAGTGGACTTCTTCGGCAAGCACGGCTTCGTCGAGATCGGTGAGACGCCCGTTGACACCGATGTCTACGCGGAGCTACTGCGTTCCTATGACGAAGGCGTGGCGGAGTTCCTCGGTCTCGAACGGGTGAAACCGAACACCTTGGGCAACAGCCGGATGCTTCTGCATCTGTGATCGCCAGGATTCCGGCGCTCGGCCCTGCCCAGGTTCCCTATGTCCGAAACGCGCATGTTTCCGGACGAGGAGAGCCCTGTCGGTCTCTCCCGGGGGTTTGTGTTTTCCCAGCAAAAGCGGTTTGCTTTCCGACGTACTGCAGTACTGCATATAACAGGGGACGGCGAAACGGCGGACGCCGCAGACCCCCGGCCCTCAAGTATTGGATGAAAGGAAATCCGGTGGCACAGAAGGTTCAGGTCCTTCTTGTCGATGACATCGACGGCGGCGAGGCGGACGAGACCGTCACGTTCGCGTTGGACGGCAAGACGTACGAGATCGATCTCACGACTGCCAATGCGGACAAGCTCCGTGGCCTTCTCGACCCTTACGTGAAGGGCGGTCGCCGTACCGGAGGCCGAGCTGCGGGTGGGCGCGGAAAGGCGCGGGCCACTTCCGGCGGCAGTCAGGACACCGCTCAGATCCGTGCCTGGGCGAAGGAGAACGGTTACGAGGTCAATGACCGCGGCCGAGTTCCGGCGAGCATTCGCGAGGCTTACGAGAAGGCCAACGCCTGATCGAAAGGTCCACGGCGGCCGGGGCCTGCGAATGCTTATGGCCGGGCGCGCCGCAGGCGCAGCCGGTGGCAGTGCGTCGCCACCGTGTTCACGACGCGTACGAGATCGGGGGCGCCCCCATCGCCCCCAAGCGCCGACAAAGTCGGCAGCGAGGCCTCGACCTCGCACCCAGGCTCGGGGGGCCGCAGCCACACGGCGGCCCCCTGCAGGGCGCCCGGTTCCGGACGCGCCGGCAGGGCGAGGGATTCGTCTTCGCCGGGCCCGGTGGGCCGCCCCGACGGCATCTTCCCGAGTCCGCTCACCGCGGGCTCCGGTGGAAGCGGTGCCCGCATCACGCCGCCCGTGCCGATCGCCCGCAGGTCGAGCGCCAGGGTGCCCCACTCCAGCCAGTCCAGCAGGCCCGGCAGCTCCTCCGCGCTGCCCGCGGCCACCAGGAGTTCCATGCGGTCGCCCCGCATCGCCACCGGCGAGGGCCCGGCGAGATGGCGCAGGGCCGCGCGGCCGGCCTCGGCCGGAATGTCCAGGACGTCGAAGCGCAGCCCCAGACGCAGTCGTAGGGGAGATTCCGCGGTGCTGGCGGGCACCGTGGGCCAGCCCAGTTCGTTCTCGTACCAGCGGCGGACCGGATCGTCGCCGAAGACGGCCAGGTCGAGGGGCCGACGGGGGAGCGGGACCGCGGTGAGATCCGTGGCGAGAGAGGGGTGGCTGCCGGACATGCCAAGTGCAACCGCCGAAAGGCACGGGAGTTACGTTGGGTGCACCGGCGTGTGCGAAGAGTGGCCGAAATGGGGGCGTGCGGGGGTGCGCGGTGGTGCAAGGTTGTTCGCCCATAGCGGAGGGACGGGGGGCGTGCGGCATGGAGTGTCGGTCCGCGCGGGTAAGACATCCCTAGTGGGAGGGGGCGACACGCAGGAAAGGCCGTCTCACGTTCGCCATCGGCGTACTGGCGACTGGGGTAACTGCCTGGCCTGCGGGAACATCGTCTCGCACCATCGGGTTGGAGCAGATGTCGGCGTTCGGGGTCAGGAGGCCAAGGACGGTGTCGGCAGTTGGAATGAGCGGTCCCCGCTTGCGGGACTAAGCTGCGGAAGGACAGGGAGGGGAAGTTCCCCCCACTGCCTGACCGCTCTGAGGAGCGATTAACGATGTTCGAGAGGTTCACCGACCGCGCGCGGCGGGTTGTCGTCCTGGCTCAGGAAGAAGCCCGGATGCTCAACCACAACTACATCGGCACCGAGCACATCCTCCTGGGCCTGATCCACGAGGGTGAGGGTGTCGCCGCCAAGGCCCTTGAGAGCCTCGGGATTTCGCTCGAGGCGGTCCGCCAGCAGGTGGAGGAGATCATCGGGCAGGGGCAGCAGGCCCCGTCCGGGCACATCCCCTTCACCCCCCGTGCCAAGAAGGTCCTGGAGCTGTCGCTCCGCGAGGCCCTTCAGCTGGGCCACAACTACATCGGCACGGAGCACATCCTGCTCGGCCTGATCCGTGAGGGCGAGGGCGTCGCCGCCCAGGTCCTGGTCAAGCTGGGCGCAGATCTCAACCGGGTGCGGCAGCAGGTCATCCAGCTGCTCTCCGGTTACCAGGGCAAGGAGACCGCCACCGCCGGCGGGCCTGCCGAGGGCACCACCCTCGACGTCCCTGGTCCTCGACCAGTTCGGCCGGAACCTCACCCAGGCCGCTCGTGAGTCCAAGCTCGACCCGGTCATCGGGCGCGAGAAGGAGATCGAGCGGGTCATGCAGGTGCTGTCCCGCCGTACCAAGAACAACCCGGTCCTGATCGGTGAGCCCGGCGTCGGCAAGACCGCCGTCGTCGAGGGCCTCGCCCAGGCCATCGTCAAGGGCGAGGTGCCCGAGACGCTGAAGGACAAGCACCTCTACACGCTTGACCTCGGCGCGCTGGTCGCCGGTTCCCGCTACCGCGGTGACTTCGAGGAGCGCCTGAAGAAGGTCCTCAAGGAGATCCGCACCCGCGGCGACATCATCCTGTTCATCGACGAGCTGCACACGCTGGTCGGTGCGGGTGCCGCCGAGGGCGCCATCGACGCGGCTTCGATCCTGAAGCCGATGCTGGCCCGCGGCGAGCTGCAGACCATCGGTGCGACCACGCTGGACGAGTACCGCAAGCACCTGGAGAAGGACGCGGCCCTCGAGCGCCGTTTCCAGCCCATCCAGGTCGCGGAGCCGTCCCTGCCGCACACGATCGAGATCCTCAAGGGTCTGCGTGACCGGTACGAGGCCCACCACCGGGTCTCCATCACGGACGAGGCGCTGGTCCAGGCCGCCACCCTGGCCGACCGGTACATCTCGGACCGCTTCCTGCCGGACAAGGCGATCGACCTGATCGACGAGGCCGGCTCCCGGATGCGCATCCGCCGGATGACTGCGCCGCCGGACCTGCGCGAGTTCGACGAGAAGATCGCGGGCGTGCGCCGCGACAAGGAGTCCGCGATCGACTCGCAGGACTTCGAGAAGGCCGCCTCCCTCCGCGACAAGGAGAAGCAGCTCCTGGCCGCCAAGGCCAAGCGGGAGAAGGAGTGGAAGGCCGGCGACATGGACGTCGTCGCCGAGGTCGACGGCGAGCTGATCGCCGAGGTCCTCGCGACCGCCACCGGCATCCCGGTCTTCAAGCTGACCGAGGAGGAGTCCTCGCGTCTGCTGCGCATGGAGGACGAGCTCCACAAGCGGGTCATCGGCCAGGTCGACGCCGTCAAGGCGCTGTCGAAGGCGATCCGCCGTACGCGTGCCGGTCTGAAGGACCCGAAGCGTCCCGGTGGTTCGTTCATCTTCGCCGGCCCGTCCGGTGTCGGTAAGACCGAGCTGTCCAAGGCCCTCGCCGAGTTCCTCTTCGGTGACGAGGACGCGCTGATCTCCCTCGACATGTCGGAGTTCAGCGAGAAGCACACGGTCTCGCGGCTCTTCGGTTCGCCCCCCGGCTACGTGGGCTACGAAGAGGGCGGCCAGCTGACGGAGAAGGTGCGGCGCAAGCCGTTCTCGGTGGTCCTCTTCGACGAGGTCGAGAAGGCCCACCCGGACATCTTCAACTCGCTGCTGCAGATCCTGGAGGACGGTCGCCTGACCGACTCCCAGGGCCGGGTCGTGGACTTCAAGAACACGGTCATCATCATGACGACCAACCTCGGCACCCGGGACATCTCCAAGGGCTTCAACCTGGGCTTCGCGGCCTCGGGTGACAAGAAGACCAACTACGAGCGCATGAAGAACAAGGTCTCGGACGAGCTCAAGCAGCACTTCCGGCCCGAGTTCCTCAACCGCGTCGACGACGTGGTCGTCTTCCCGCAGCTGACCCAGGCCGACATCCTCCAGATCGTCGACCTGATGATCGGCAAGGTGGACGAGCGCCTCAAGGACCGGGACATGGGCATCGAGCTCTCCCAGTCCGCCAAGGAGCTGCTGTCCACGAAGGGTTACGACCAGGTGCTGGGTGCGCGACCGCTGCGTCGCACGATCCAGCGCGAGATCGAGGACACGCTGTCGGAGAAGATCCTCTTCGGCGAGCTGCGTCCCGGTCACATCGTGGTCGTCGACACGGAAGGCGAGGGCGAGACCCAGACCTTCACCTTCCGCGGCGAGGAGAAGGCGGCACTGCCCGACGTCCCGCCGATCGAGCAGGCGGCCGGCGGTGCGGGGCCGAACCTGAGCAAGGAGGCGTAAGCCTCAGGGCGACGCCAGAAGGGGCCGGTGCTTTTCGAAGCGCCGGCCCTTTCTCAGCGCTCGACCAGGGCCACCTCGACTCCGGGGAAGTGCTTCGCCAAGGGGGCGAGCGAGACGGAGAACCCGGTCAGGCTCACCAGGGTCACCGAGCGCAGTGCCGGCAGCCTGCGCGCCAGCGAGGAGAAGTCCTCGGTGCCGTCCAGCCCCGAGATGCGCAGGCTCTCGACGGCCCCCAGCTCCGGTATGGGAGCGACGACGCCCTGCGCGTCCCCCAAGGTCCACGCCTGCAGCTGCAGCTCCGTCAGCCGGGGCAATGCGGCCACCGCCTGCCAGTCGGCGGCTGTCAGCGCGTTCGTCAGCGTCAGACACAGTTCCCGCAGACTCGTCCAGTGCTCCAGCCCGCGCAGACCCGTGTGGTTCGTGCTCAGCCTGCCCAGGGAGAGCCGTTCCAGCGGGGAGCCGACCGGCAGGACATCGGTGAGGCGGCCACCGGGAAGCTCCCGTTCGACCCCGAGCCGTCGTAGCGAGCGCAGTGCCGCCATCCCCTTGAGGCTGGCGATCTCCGCGCAGAAGAGGTCGACGAGAGGCAGCGGGGCGAGCCGGTCGAGGCCGTACGCCCACGGGCAGTCGAGCCACAGCACCTCGAGGGAGCGGAAGGCCAGCAGGGCGCCAAGATCGTCGAACTCCCGATTGTCGATCAGGCGGAGGTGCGTCACCGCCTCGGGTGCCGCCACCGCGGCCACGATCTCCTCGGCGCGGTGGTCGTCCCGGAAGGACAGGTTGCTCCAGGGGCGCATCCCGGCCAGCGCCGCCCGCTGCTCGGCCGACTCGCAGGTGATGTAGAGGTCCTCGTGATCAAGGTGGTCCAGCACCTCCGCCGCGTACTGGTCCGTGGGGAACCGGCCCCAGGTGCCGACCAGTTGCCGCAGCACATCGAGATGCGGGTGCCCGCGGAACTGACGCAGGACCCCCAGCGCCCCTTCCGGTTCCTCCGAACCCAGCGCCGAGGCGGTGATCGTGATGTTCAGTGCTTCCTCGTCCGTCAGGCCCGCGGGGCCGGGCAGCAGTTCGAGGACCAGCGGTCCCGCCTCCGCCAGCGCCTTCGCATCCTCCGCCGACCGCGGCGGGATCAGGGCTCCGGCCCGCTGCTCCACCTCCGCCCGCACCTGCGGATCCAGCGTCGCCGCGTGTTCCAGGCAGGCCAGGGCCAGCAGCGTCAGACGCGGGGTGTCCCAGAGGAGCAACTGCCGTATCAGAGAGGCCCGTTCCCGGGGCCGGGCGTGCGCCACCGCCATGCGGATCACGTCCTCCCATTGGGTGTCGTCCGCGTGGCTGGTGAGGACGTCGAGGTGGCCTTCCTCCACGGCATAACGGGCGCCCAGATAGTCCTGGAAGGTGCGGTGGACGAAGTCCACGGTCCCGTCGGCGGGTTGGCGGAGCAGGCCGCTGCGCAGGAGCAGCGATCGAAGCACCGTCGCGGCGTCCCCCGGCCGGCCGATCGTCGGCAGGCAGCGGTCCACCATCCCCTCGGCCGTGGCGCGGTCCATCTCGGTACGGCCGCTCAGCACCAGCGCGTACGCCAGGCGCTGCAGCAGCTCCAGCTGGGCCTCCGCACCCAGTTCCACCTCGGCCACCGCGCCCATGCCCCGCTCCCGGTCGCGGCGCGAGAGCAGCATCGTGAGGGCGGCGTCGTACAGCTCCTTGCGGCCGGTGGGGAGGTAGCCCCGCCGCTCCCGGTGCAGGGCGCAGATCAGGCCGCACATCAGGGGGTTGGTGGCGAGGCGGGCGAGGTCGCGTTTGGTGCGGAGGCTGTCGAGGAGCGGGCCCTCGTACTCCGGGGCCCGGGCCGCCGTGTGCCAGCGGTGGACGAAGGTGGACACGTCCGCGCGGCGCATCGGGGCCAGGGTCAGTTCGCGAAAGCCCTCCGTGGCCAGCCAGTCGGGGCGTACGGCGGTGGGCCGGGAGGTCAGGAGCCAGCGGTTGCCGGGGTAGGCGTGGATGAGGGCGAGCAGCCAGTCGCGGGTGCGGTGGCGGTCGGCGGCCGGGATCTCGTCCAGGCCGTCGACGAGGATCAGGCCGCGGCCCGCGGTCAGGACCCGTTCCGTCCAGCCTTCGGGAGCGGACAGGGGGCAGCTCACCTGCGTCAGGAAGTCGGCGGGTGCGGGGAGCGAGCCGGTGCGGATCAGGGTGCGCAGGGGGAGGACGTACGGGATGTGCGTGGCCTCGCGCGCGGCTGTGACCGCCAGCCATTGGACCAGCGTCGTCTTGCCGGAGCCCGCGTCGCCGCGCAGCAGGACGCGGTCGTGGGTCAGGAGGGCTTCCTCGGCGGGGAGTTGGACGGTGACGCGGACGGCTCCGGGACGGTCCTCCGGGAGGGCGCGGTCGTCCGGGGCCGTCGCCTCCAGGCTGAGGTAGGCGACTTCGAGGGGCCAGCGGTCCGGGGAGTCGCGCAGGTCGATGCCGTAGATGGTGATGTGGTTGTGGCGGTCGGTGACGTACGGCAGATAGCGGCGTTCGAAGGTGCGGTCCTGGGCGCCGGGGCGGGGGCTGCGGGCGAGCAACTCGTCGATCTTCGCGATGAGTTCGGTCTGGGCGCGGGTCTGCTCGACGAGTGTGCGGGCTACAAAGGTGGAACGCCGGGTGAAGAACTCCAGGATCTGCAGGCAGGCCCACTCGATCGCGTTGTCGAGGAAGTAGCAGGCGTCGGCGGAGAGCCCGGCGGTGGGAGGCGCCTGGTGGCGCAGCTTCCTGGCGAGCTCGCGGTAGCCGAGGCGTACGGCCTGCACGTCGTTCATGTCCAGGTCGCCCAGGGCGAGCAGTTGGCGCGTGAGGGCGTCGGTGACGGCGGCTTCCTCTTCGGCCGGGAAGGGCGGCTCGCCCGGGGAGTCCACGGCCGCGCGGACCATGCTGCGGGCCAGGGCGTGGACCTGCTTCTCGCCGAGGGTGCGCTGCTCGCCTCGGAAGGAGACGAGGGCGGAGAGCCGGACGGGTTTGTCCACCAGGCCGGCGCCGGGACCGTCCGGCCGGAAGAGTTTCCTCACCAGTTGGCCGACCAGTCCGGACGCCAGTTTGCTGCCGAGTACCGCCGGCTCCATCCGCCACCCCCGTGTGCGCTGCGACGGATGGAGCCTAAGGCCGGTCCGGCGGATCAGGCCGACTTCAAGCCACGGTGCCCGATCGGTGCGGGTGAGCGGGGCCGCAGAAGTGCGGTCCGGATTCCGCGCCGTCGGAGGTCAGGACAACTGACCGTTGTAGTCCGGGAGTTTGAAGGTCTTCTCGGCGTGGCCGCCCGACAGGTCGGTGGCGCTGTTGCCGATGTTCGCGATGATCGTGTAGCCCTTGTTCTCGATGGCGACGCGCTGGGCGGTCTTGTAGGCGGCGACGTCCTTGAAGAGGTCGATGAAGTTGCGGACGTAGAGGCCGCTGACCTGGTAGCCGACGTGCTTGAGGTTGTAGTCGGTCACCGAGGCGATGATGTCGGGGCGGGCGGTCACGAAGAACAGGGATACCCCGTGCTCCTGGGCGTACTTCGCGACGTCCAGGACGGGCTTGTTGGCCGGCGCGGGGTAGCTGAAGCCGAAGTCCGTCTCCAGGGTGGTGTTGTCGATGTCGAAGACGATCGCCTGCTTCTCGCCGGGCCTGGTGGCGGCGATACGTGTCTTCAGGTAGGGGAGGGCCTGGCCCATCACGGCCTGGCAGTCGGTCTGCCAGGTGGCGTAGTCGACGTCTTCGGCGGCGGCCGTCGCGGTCGGGGAAGCGCTGGTGGTCGTCGTCGCGGCCTCGGCGGGGACGGCCAGGGCGACGAGTGCGGCTGCGGAGACGGTGCTCACGGCTATGCGGTGCGCCCAGGGGCGTCGGCTTGTCACGGTGGTGGGGGTCCTCTCACGTCCGGAAACGCTGCAGTTGTCCCGTGCATGTTTGTTGGTGAGGGTGGCGCGAGGGGAACCGTAGGGTTACTGATTGGTAGGAAGCCAGAGGCGTGCGTCACATGACATGGCTTTCGCCTTCGGGCTGCCGGTGACTTGCCGCACAGGCGATTTGTCCGTTACTAGGCGGAATAGTGGAGACATTCAGGGCAAGAGGGGGGCTTCTGGCGCAGCCCGCCGAGGCCTATTACTACAGTCCGTCGTAGATGTGCTGTTTGGGGGTTTTTGAACCCCGGGGGTACCAAGGGTTGTCCCATCCGGCCGCCGCTGTGCGCCGGATGGTTTCCTGTCCCCGGCTTTCATGAGGTTCTGATGTTCCAGCGCGCCTTCAACCGCTCTTCCCGTACGTCCCTGCTCCGCACCCGTGTTGCCGTCGTGGCCGCGTCCGTCGGGACGACGGTCGCGCTGGGCGCCGGAGTCGCCTCGGCCGCGTCCTCCTCGGCCTCCTGGGTCGACCCGGTGAAGAAGTACACGCTCAGCGCCAGCTACGCGCAGGCCGGGAGCATGTGGCACTCCACCCACAGCGGGCAGGACTTCGCCGTGCCGAGCGGTACGGCCGTCGTCGCCGCGCACGGCGGTACCGTCGTCAAGGCCGGCCCGAGGGGTGCCGGTGACGGTTCCGCCTACGGCAACGCCATCGTGATCAAGCACGGCAAGGGGAAGTACTCGCAGTACGCCCACCTTTCCCGGATCAAGGTCAAGGTCGGCCAGGTCGTCAAGACCGGCCAGCGCATCGCCCTGTCCGGCAACACCGGCAACTCCAGCGGCCCGCACCTGCACTTCGAGATCCGCACGACCGCCAACTACGGCTCCGCCATAGACCCGGTCGCCTTCCTGCGGGCCAAGGGCGTCAAGGTCTGAGCGGCTGACCGGCTACGCCTTCGCGCTGCTCCGGTGGGCCTGGGTGACCAGGTCCGTCGCCACCTCCAGGACCGCCTTGCGCTTGGCCTCCGGGTCGGCGGTGATGTCCTGGAGGAAGAACATCCCGGCGTGCATGGTGAAGATCGCGCTGACGCAGCGGACCTGGTCGGTCAGGTCCGCTTCCGGATCGATGATGATCTCGCGCAGCCCCTGCATGCGCTCCTTGAAGGTCTCGCCGACGCGCAGTTCGCGGACCGCCGCCTGGTTCTCCTGCATGAAGCGGAACAGCGGTGCCGCGCCGGCCAGGGTCTCGCTGTAGCGCCGGACGATCTCCTGCTTGGTCTCCAGCGTGTGCGGCTGCTTCCTGCCCCACTCGATCAGGTCGAGGATCGGCTGCGTCAGATCGTCGAAGATGCTGACGAGGATCTCTTCCTTGGTCTTGAAGTGGTAGTAGAGCGCCGCCTTGGTCACGTCCAGGTGCTCGGCGATCTCCCGCAGTGACGTCTTCTCGTACCCCTGCTCCGCGAAGAGTCCGAGGGCTACGTCCTGGATGCGCTGGCGCGTGTTGCCGCGCCTCTGCTGCTTCGTGACGTCCATGGTGCCGCCCATCCTCTTGCTCCTCGGCTTTCCATAAAACTTACTTGACGCCCGGCTAGTTACGCCTCTACCTTCCCCAGTGTAGACAACTAGCCGGGCGGCAAGTAAGTGCCCCGGCGGGGGCAGTACCGCAGGACCTCAGGGGAGTGGGAACGATGGCGGACACACAGACGGTCGAGACGGAGCCGGAAAAGAAACAGCGCAGCGTGCGGGTCGTCCTGCTCGCGCTGATGATCACCATGATGCTCGCGATGCTCGACAACATGATCGTGGGCACCGCCATGCCGACGATCGTGGGCGAGCTCGGCGGACTCGAACACCTCTCGTGGGTCGTCACGGCCTACACGCTGGCCACCGCGGCCGCCACCCCGCTCTGGGGCAAGCTCGGCGACATGTACGGCCGCAAGGGCGTCTTCATGACGTCGATCGTGCTCTTCCTGATCGGCTCCGCGCTCAGCGGAATGGCCCAGGACATGGGGCAGCTCATCGGTTTCCGGGCTGTGCAGGGCCTCGGCGCCGGCGGTCTGATGGTCGGCGTCATGGCGATCATCGGTGACCTGATCCCGCCCCGGGAGCGCGGCAAGTACCAGGGCATGATGGCCGGCGTCATGGCGCTCGCGATGATCGGCGGTCCGCTGGTCGGCGGCACCATCACCGACAACTGGGGCTGGCGCTGGTCCTTCTACATCAACCTGCCGCTCGGCGTGGTGGCGCTCGGCCTCATCAGCGTCGTACTGCACCTGCCGGCGAAGCGCGCGCAGGCGCGGATCGACTATCTCGGCGCCGCGCTGCTGACCGTCGGCATCACCTCCATCGTGCTCGTGACCACCTGGGGCGGCACGCAGTACGCCTGGACGTCCGCGCGGATCATGGAGCTGATCGGGATCGGCGTCGCCGCGCTCGTCGGGTTCGTGTTCTGGCAGACCAAGGCCGCCGAGCCGGTCGTGCCCCTGCACATCTTCCGCAGCCGCAACTTCACCCTGATGTCGATCATCGGCTTCATCACCGGATTCGTGATGTTCGGCGCCACCCTCTTCCTGCCGCTGTACCAGCAGTCCGTGCAGGGCGCCTCCGCCACCAACTCCGGGCTGCTGCTCCTGCCGATGCTCGGCGCGATGCTGGTGACCTCCATGGTCGCGGGCCGGGTCACCACCAACAGCGGGCGGTACTACGTCTTCCCGGTCCTCGGCAGCGTCCTGATGGTCATCGGGCTGTACCTGCTGTCGACGATGGACACGGGGACCTCGCGGCTCACCTCCGGCATCTTCATGGCCGTCGTCGGTCTCGGCATGGGCTGCCTGATGCAGATCACCATGCTGGTCGCGCAGAACAGCGTGGAGATGAAGGACATGGGCGTCGCGTCCTCGTCCACCACCCTGTTCCGTACCCTCGGCTCCTCCTTCGGTGTCGCCATCATGGGCGCGCTGTTCAACCAGCGGGTCCAGGACACCATGGCCGAGCGGGGCGGGGCGCTGGGTTCCAAGGTGACCGAGCAGTCCGCGCAGCTGGACGCGAAGAGCCTGGAGAAGCTGCCGGACGCGGTGCGCGAGGCGTACCAGTACGCGGTGTCGGCCGGCACGCACTCGGCGTTCCTGCTCGGCTCGATCGTCGCCGTGGTCGCGCTGGTGGCGGCGGTGTTCGTCAAGGAGGTGCCGCTGAAGGGCGCGGGACCGCAGAAGTCGGCGGACGACGCGGCGCCGGCTCCGCTGGTCGAGGTCTGAGCCGACCCTCCTGAACCGAAGGCCCCCGGACGGTGTCCGCCCCGGGGGCCTTCTTCGTGCGCGCTCGCGGGGTCGATGTCAGTGCCGCGTGCCACCATCGGCCTCATGGACAAGGTGCGGCAGATCCGGCTCGCCAAGGACGCCATGGACCGGGACTGGGCCGATCCGGACCTGGACCTGGACGCCGTGGCGGCGCATGCCGGGTACTCGCGGTATCACTTCCTCCGGGCCTTCAAGGAGGCGTACGGCGAGACGCCCGGGCAGTACCTCACGCACCGGCGGATCGAGCGGGCCGAGGAGATGCTGAGAGGTGCCGATCTGAGCGTGACCGAGATCTGCCACCTGGTCGGCTTCAGCAGCCTCGGCACCTTCTCCGCCCGCTTCAAGGCGCGGACCGGGCTCACCCCGAGCGAGTACCGCACCAAGCACGTGGGCCGCGGCGCCTCCCTGATCCCCGGGTGCTACGCCATGCTCTGGGCCGGCGGATTCCCCACCGCGAGAGACGCGAAGAGGACCGCAACTTTGAAGAAGCGGCCCGGTCCCGGCCCTGCCTACGGTGACGGAGAGGAACCCCCGCACGACAGGAGAGCAGAGTCATGATCCAGGGACTGGGCATCGCCACCGTATGGACCTTCGACCAGCAACGCACGAAGGCCTTCTTCACCGAGAAGCTCGACTTCGAGGTGCGCAGCGAGGTCTCGATGGGTGAGATGACATGGGTCACCGTCAGCGCCAAGGAGCAGCAGGGCGGCGTCGAGCTGGCGCTGATGAGCCTCGACGGCCCGGGTCTGGACCCGGAGTCCGCCGAGGCGCTGAAGAAGCTCGTCGGCAAGGGCGTGATGGGCGCCGGAGCGTTCCGTACGGACGACTGCCGCGGTGACTACGAGACGTTCCGGGCGCGCGGGGTGGAGTTCATCCAGGAACCGCAGGAGCGGCCGTACGGCATCGAGGCGATCTTCCGCGACGACAACGGCAACTGGTACTCGCTGACCCAGCGCCGCGAGGAGCTCGACTTCTCGAAGGACTGGGCGTGACGGAGACCGGGGAGGAACTGGCCGCGGCGGACCACACGGCCGTGCGGGTCGCCCTCTGGCGGGCCCTGCACGTCCGCGCGGATCCGCCGCCGCATGTCCTGGAGGACGAGATCGGGCTGCGGCTCGCGGACCCGGACGACGGCTGGCGCGACCGCCCCGACATGGACGTGGACGCCACGCGTCGCACCCGCGCGTCGATCGTGGCCCGGGCCCGGTTCGTCGAGGACCTGGTCGTCGGGGCGGTCGGACGAGGGGTGGACCAGTACGTCGTCCTCGGCGCCGGTCTCGACACGTTCGCCCAGCGCAGGCCCGAGGTCGCCGCGTCGAGCGGGCTGCGGGTCTTCGAGGTCGACCGGCCCGGCCCGCAGGCCTGGAAGCGGCGGCGGCTCATGGACCTCGGGCTCGGCGTGCCCGAGTGGCTGCGGCTCGTGCCGGTCGACTTCGAGGGGGACTGGTGGGGGCGGCTCGTCGAGGCGGGGCTCGATCCCGCGCGGCCCGCGGTGGTCGCCTCCACGGGCGTCACGATGTACCTCACCCGGGAGGCGGTCGCGGCCACGTTCCGCCTGGTCGCCGGGCTCGCCCCGGGTTCCATGCTGGTCACGACCTTCCTGCGGCCCATGGAGGACGTCGAGCCGGACCAGCGGCCACAGCTCGAGGCCGCCGTCGCGGGCGCACGGGCCGCGGGGACGCCGTTCCTGAGCTTCTTCCGGCCCTCCGAGATCCTGGCCCTGGCCCGCGAGTCCGGCTTCCGCGAGGCCCGGCACGTGCCGTCGGAGGAGCTGGACCGGCGCTACTTCGCGGGGCGGGCGGACGGGGTGCGACCGTCCAGGGGAGAGGAGCTGGTGCTGGCGCGGGTCACGGCAGCATCGGATGGCTTCCGGTGGCCGTAGGGGCGTGCTCCGGCAGCCACAGTACGGCCACCGTGACTTTCGCCGGGGCGTCCTTCGGGGGGCGGGCGGACGGGGTGCGACGGTCCAGGGGAGAGGAGCTGGTGCTGGCGCAGGTCACGGCAGCATCGGATGGCTTCCGGTGGCCGTAGGGGCGTGCTCCGGCAGCCACAGTACGGCCACCGCGCCCTCTGCCGGGGTGCCCTCCGGGGTGCCGACCGGACGGACGTTGCGGAACGTCAGCCGTGCCCCCAGCACCCGTGCCTGCCCAGCCGCGATGGTCAGTCCGAGCCCGTGGCCGTGACCCGCGCGGTCCGCGCTGCCCGTGCGGAAGCGGCTCGGGCCGTCCGCGAGGAGGTCCTCGGGGAAGCCGGGTCCGTGGTCGCGAACGCGGATGACCCGGCCCTCGACGGTGACCTGGACGGGCGGCTTGCCGTGCCGGGCGGCATTGGCCAGGAGGTTGAACAGGACGCGCTCCAGGCGGCGCGGGTCGGTCATGACCTCCGACTCGTGCACCACGCGCACCTCGATCTCCGGGTCCTTGGCCGCCACCCGCCGGGCGACGAACTCCCCGAGCAGGATGTCCTGGAGCTCCGCCCGCTCGGAGGCGCCGTCGAGGCGGGCCACCTCCAGGACGTCCTCGACGAGGGTGCGCATGGCTTTCGCCCGGTCCAGGACCAGTTCCGTGGGCCGGCCCGGGGGCAGCAGCTCCGCCGCCGTCAGCAGGCCCGTCACCGGTGTCCGCAGTTCGTGCGCGATGTCCGCGGTGACCCGGCGCTCGGCTTCCAGCCGCTGCTGGAGAGCGTCCGCCATGGCGTCCACCGCACTGGCGAGGTCGTCGGTCTCGTCCCGTACGACCCCGCCGATCGCGTCCCGCACCCGTACGTCCGTCTCGCCCTTGGCCATCTGGTTGGCCGCGGCCGCCGCCTTCCGCAGCCGCCGCGACAGCTGCCCGCCGATGAGCACGCCGAGCGCGCTGCCGCCGAGGACGACCGCGATGGAGCCGATCACCAGGGCCTGGTCGAGGTCGTTGAGGATGTCGGTGCTGCGGTCGGTGAACCCGGTGTGCAGGGACAGCACATGGCCGCCCTTGACCGGGACGGCCGCCCAGATGTCCGGGCCGCGGTCGGGCCGGTCGGAGACGTAGGTCGCCCGGCGGCCCTCCTCGACCTTCTCGCGCAGCGCGGGCGGCAGATGACGGTCGTCGACCGCGATGCTGGGGAAGTTCGGCTTGCCGGTCAGCTCGTAGTTGCGCTGGGCGATCTGGATCCGTTCGTCCGCGAGGTCGCGCGCGTTGTCCAGCATCGAGACGCGCGCCGCGTTGTGCACGACCAGACTGAGCGCGACCGCCACGAGCGCGCCGACCAGCGCGATGGCCGCGCTCAGCTTCCACCTCAGCCCGGTCCGCACGGCCAGCCGGTCCGCCACCGGGCCCCGAAGGATCCCCCGCATACCCCAGGTCCCCCGCTCAGGCCTTCAACTTGTAGCCGAAGCCACGGACCGTCTCGATCCGGTCCTGGCCGATCTTCGTCCGCAGCCGCTGCACATGAACGTCGACGACCCGGGTGTCACCGCCCCAGCCGTAGTCCCACACCCGCTCCAGGAGTTTGTCGCGGGACAGGACCGTGCCGGGCGCGGAGGAGAACTCGAGGAGCAGCCGCATCTCCGTCGGGGTGAGCGCGACCGGCTGCCCGGCCCTGCGCACCTCCATGCCCTCGGTGTCGATCTCCAGCTCGCCGAAGGACAGCACGCCCCCGGCGGCCGCGCCCGCGCTCTCCTCGCCCCGGTCGGCCCCGCCCGCGTGCCCGAAGCGGCGCAGCACCGCACGGATCCGGGCGACCAGGACGGCACCGTCGAACGGCTTGGTCACGTAGTCGTCGGCGCCGGCCTCCAGACCGAGCACCACGTCGATCGAGTCGGCGCGCGCCGACAGCATGATCACCGGCACGGTGGACTCGTCGCGGATACGGCGGCACAGGCTGACGCCGTCCAGGCCCGGGACCATGACGTCCAGCAGGGCGATGTCGGGGCGGTCCGCCCGGAACGCCTCCAGGCCGGACAGTCCGTCGGGCATGGCGGTGACCGCGAAGCCGTCCCGCTCCAGGGCGAGTTGGGTGGCCTCGCGGATGACGTCGTCGTCCTCGACGAACAGCACGTGGGTCTGGTCTGCCATCCGGGCGCTCTCACTCTTCGGTGTCGATGCGGTCACTGGGGGATCGTTCCGGGCGGCCCGATCGGTTCAGTTGTCGGGCACCGGCGTCGGGTCCGTGCCGACGACATTGCTGTAGTCGCTGTGCGTCTTGTACACGGCGGCGAACTTCCCCGAGGCCCAGCGGTACGTGATCACGTTCTCGCCGGACGGGTCCGACACCGCGTCACCCTTCTCATACACCTGTTTGGTGACCACCAGGTCGCCGCGGTCGATCTCGGCGTAGACCGGAGGCTCCTCGGTCTGGAAGACATTCTGGTACGAACCGCCCTGCTCGCGATACACGTACGAGCCGACGCCCACCAGATCCGCACAGGTCACGACGTTGACGACGACGTCGTCGGCCGAGCCGCCGGTGAGGTCGCCGTAGAACATGTCGACCGGGTACTGGTCGGTGCCACAGGGCTCCAGATCGCGCTTGACCGCCGCGGAGACCTTCGGGTCCGACCTGAGGAGAGCGACCGCGCCCTTCCGGTCCAGACGCGGGGAGGCCAGGGCGGACGGCAGGGCGGAGGGTGAGGCGCCGGCCTCCGCGACCGCGTGTGCCGGACCCTCGTCACGGGTGCCGGTGCCGCCGGTGGCGCAGGCGGAGACGAAAAGGGCGAGGGCGGCCAGCACGACCGCCGCCGTGCTCGCCGCCTGGAAGATCCCCCGGACCGGAGTGAGGTCCGGCCGGGTGGGCCCGGGCTCGGTCAGGCCGCCGTGCAACGCTCCCGCTCCTCACGCTCCAGCGCGCGTGCGTCCAGGTCGCGGGCCTCAAGCTCCTCGCGGAGCCGGGCGAGCGCCCGGTGCAGCGTGCTCTTGACCGTTCCGGCCGACATGCCGAGGGCTGCGGCCGTCTCCTCCGTGGACATCTGCTCCCAGTGTCGCAGCACCACGACACTGCGCTGCTTGGGGGCGAGCACCTTCATGACGTCCATCAGCAGGGCGCGGTCCGCGTGCTGCTCGGTGGAGTCGTCGACCGAGGCGTCCGGGAGCTGCTCGGTCGGCACCTCCTCCAGCTTGCGCGCCCGCCACCACTCCGTGCGGGTGTTGATCATCACCCGGCGCAGATAGGCGTCCGCGAGCCGCTTGTCCTCGATGGTCTCCCAGCGGCCGTACGTCCGCACGAGCGCCGTCTGGAGCAGGTCCTGCGCGTCGACCGGGTCCGGGACCAGACGGCGTGCGCTGCGCAGCAGCGCGTCCTGCCGGGTGCGGACGTACTCCTCGAACTCGAGCACCTCGCCCTGCGCCATGTAGACCGCCTCCTGATCCCCGTTCCGGCAGTCCCTGCCGGTTCTCATCGCATGTGCGCCGCCTGGTGTGCGGCATGGCAATCAAGCTACGGAGCAGTTGTCACGGGGCTGTGCGGAGCAGCGCGCGGCTGGCAATAGGCTGTCCGTCGGTTGTGTAACGGAAGCCGAAAAGGGGTAAACCGGCGCGGTCATTCGCGCCGGTTCAGGGGGATTTGCCGGTTGGCTCCTTGTTGGGCTACGTCAACGGCAGCCGATACAAACCACCCGGCAGGGGCTCCACGAGCCCGTCCGCGACCAGACCGTCCAGCGCCCGTGCCCGCTGTACCGGTTCGTGCCACACCCGGTCGAGAACCGCCTGCGGCACCGGTGCATGGGCCTCCCGCAGCACGGCGAGCAGCTTGCCGCGGACCTGGCGGTCGGTACCGGCGTACGTCTGCCCGCGCCGCGGCGGCCCGTCGTGCTCGGGCTTGCCCGCGAGCCGCCAGGCGCACTGGGCGGCGATGGGACAGCGCACACAGCTCTCGTTCCTGGACGTGCACACCAGCGCGCCCAGCTCCATCGAGGCCGCGGCCCAGCGTGCGGCGGTGCTCTCGTCCTCCGGCAGCAGCGCGCGGGCGAGCTTGCGCTCGGCGGCGGTCGTGGCGTTCGGCGGGTACTGAACGCCGGCCACCGCCCGCGCGAACACCCGCCGCACATTGGTGTCCAGCACCGCGTGCCGCTGCCCGTACGCGAAGGAGGCGACGGCGGCGGCCGTGTACTCGCCGATCCCGGGCAGCGCGAGCAGCTGCGCGTGGCCCGTCGGTACGTCACCGCCGTGCCGTTCCGTTATGGCGACCGCGGCGCCGTGCAGCCGCAGTGCCCGGCGCGGATAGCCGAGCCGGCCCCAGGCACGCACGGCCTCGCCGGGCGCCTCCGCGGCCAGATCGGCGGGCCGCGGCCACCGCGCGAGCCACTGCTCGTATACCGGCAGCACCCGGTTCACGGGCGTCTGCTGGAGCATGAACTCACTGACCATCACCCCCCACGGCCCGGCCTCGGGCCGCCGCCACGGCAGATCCCGGGCGTGCTCGTCGAACCAGTCGATGACGGGGGAGTGCAGGCCTGCTCCGGGAGCAGCGTCGATGATGCCGTCGGCGGGGCTGCTGTGCGGGGGCCTGGGCTGGGGCTGGGGCTTCGTGGGCGCAGTCATGGCCTTCCGATCCTGCCATGCCGGAGGTGGTGGACGAGTGTTCTGAGGGACGGGTCGCTCGGACCGGATGGCCGCCACAGTCGTGGCCAGAGGTGCAAGGCTGCGATCGCGAACATGCCGTACGTCCACGTTCCGGCCGGGGGCCGTCACCCCCGCGGGGGTGACCCTCATGGTCACGGACCGTGAGGAGCGGGCCGGTTCGGTCACGATCCGCTGTCGGCACGTGTCAGGCCTGGCGGAAGTCCCGGGCGGGACTGCCGTTTCCGGAATGATGATCCTGAAAAGTTGTGACGCTCGGCGGCGGGTGAGGGCGGTGAACTCGCCGATCTCTCGTACAGTTTGCGCCGTGGGATCTCTGCGCAATCCGGTCGGGCCGCTTCCCTCCTCCATCTACTGGCGACGGAGGGCCGTCATGCTGTCCGTCCTCGCCGTGCTGGCGCTGCTGATCGCATGGATCGTCAGCTCCGGCGGCGGAGGCGGCAGGAACGGCGCGGACGGGTCCAACGGCAAGAATCCCACCCCCTCGACGATCACCCCCGGGCCGTCCGGTTCCGGTCCCGCGATCAGTCAAGCGCCGGGCGGGCGCGACGAGTCGACGACCGGTGGGGACACCGGCGGCGGTTCGGGATCGAGCTCCGGTTCAGGTTCCGGGGCCGGAACGGGGGGCAGCTCGGGTGCCGGTGGTCAGACCGGTACGGGCGGCTCCGCCGGGGCGGCCGGGGCCGGCGGGTCCGGTGGCGCGGGGAGTGGCGGCGGTACGGGTACCGGAGTGGGAGGGGGCGACACTCTCCCGGCCGGCTCCACGCTGCCCAACTGCACCGCCGGTGCGGTGAAGTTGAGCGTGCGGAGCCTGCGCAACGCCTACGACCCCGGCCAGACGCCCACGCTGTTGCTGACCGCGACCAACTCCTCCGGCAGTGACTGCAAGGTCGATCTCGGGCCGAAGAACGCGGTGTTGACGATCACTCAGGCCGGCGAGGACGACGCTTTCTGGTCGTCCGCCGACTGCCCTGTGACCGCGGGCAACCTCGTCTACCGCGCCCCTGCCGGCAGCAGCATCACGTACACCGTGAAGTGGGACCGCAAGCCGAGTGCGCCGCAGTGTGCGACGCCTGCGGCCGGGTCGGCCGGAGCGGGGACGTACCTGGTGGAGGTCAAGGCGCCGGGGTATCCGACTGGGCAGGCTTCGTTCGTGCTGGAGAACGACTAGCCGGCGAACGGCTTGCCGGCGAACGGCTGAGGGGGTGCCGGCCCCCTAGACGTACCGCTCCAGGATCGAGCTCTCCGCCAGGCGGGACAGGCCCTCTCGGACGCTCCTTGCCCTTGCCTCGCCCACGCCGTCCACCGTCTGGAGGTCGTCCACGCTGGCAGCGAGGAGCTTCTGGAGGCCGCCGAAGTGCTCCACCAGGCGGTCGATGATCGCGCCCGGCAGGCGGGGCACCTTGGCCAGCAGGCGGAAGCCCCGGGGGGACACGCCCGAGTCGATCGCCTCGGGGGAACCGGTGTAGCCCAGGGCGCGGGCGACCGTGGGGAGTTCGAGGAGCTCCGCGTGGGTCAGGGCGTCCAGTTCGTACAGCGCCTCGTCGACCGTGCGGGAGCGCTTCGCCGTGGGTTCGGGGACGTAGTCCCGGACCACCAGTTCGCGTTCCGGCTCCACGCCCGCGATCAACTCGTCCAGCTGGAGGGCGAGGAGGCGGCCGTCCGTGCCGAGTTCGACCACGTACTCGGCGATCTCCGTGGCGATACGGCGGACCATCTCCAGGCGCTGGGCCACGGCCGAGACGTCCCGGACCGTCACGAGGTCCTCGATCTCCAGCGCGGAGAGCGTGCCCGCGACCTCGTCCAGGCGGAGCTTGTAGCGCTCCAGGGTCGCCAGGGCCTGGTTCGCGCGGGACAGGATCGCCGCCGAGTCCTCCAGGACACGGCGCTGGCCGTCGACGTACAGGGCGATGAGGCGCATCGACTGGGAGACGGAGACGACCGGGAAGCCGACCTGCTTGCTCACACGGTCCGCGGTGCGGTGCCGGGTGCCCGTCTCCTCCGTCGGGATCGTCGCGTCGGGCACGAACTGCACGCCCGCCCGCAGGATCTTCGACAGGTCGGACGAGAGCACGATGCCGCCGTCCAGCTTGCACAGCTCACGCAGACGCGTGGCCGCGAACTCGACGTCCAGGACGAAACCGCCCGTGCACATCGTCTCCACCGTCTTGTCGAAGCCGAGCACGATGAGTCCGCCGGTGTTGCCGCGCAACACCCGCTCGAGGCCGTCGCGCAGAGCGGTGCCGGGGGCCACGGCGCTCAGGGAGGCGCGCATCAGGCCATCGGAACCGGCACTCCCACCGGACTTTCCGGGAGCTGCCGCCCGGTCGTTGGCTGCCACTGCTCTCCTCCGGTCGCGGGGTCTTGGACGCTCCCGTGTCGTCATTCGGTTCGTACGGACGGGCGAGACCAGGGCAAAGTCTACCGGCGGTCCTCGTCGTCCCGTGGGGCCTCTCGCCGACGCGAGCGCGGAAGGACCCTCAGGGCGTCCCCTATGTCCGCGACTTCCAGCACCTTCATGCCGGACGGGATCTTGCCGGGATCGCCCGGTACGAGTGCATGGGTGAAGCCCAGACGGTGTGCCTCGGAGAGCCTGCGCTGGACGCCCGTGACCCGTCTGACCTCGCCTGCGAGGCCGACTTCGCCGATCGCGACGAGGTTCTTGGGCAGCGGGGTGTCGCTGGCGGCCGACGCCAGGGCGAGGGCGATCGCCAGGTCCGCGGCAGGTTCCGAAAGCTTTACACCACCGACCGTCGCGGAGTAGATGTCCCGCTTGCCGAGTGCGCTGATCCGGCCTCGCTGCTCCAGGACGGCGAGCATCATCGAGACGCGTGAGGTCTCAAGGCCGGAGGTGGTGCGCCGGGGCGAGGGGATCTGTGAGTCGACGGTGAGCGCCTGGACCTCGGCCACCAGGGGGCGGCGGCCTTCAAGGGTGACGGTGAGACAGGTGCCGGGGACCGGTTCGGCACGACGTGTCAGGAAAAGTCCGCTCGGGTCCGCGAGGCCCGTGATGCCCTCGTCGTGCAGTTCGAAGCAGCCGACCTCGTCGGTGGCGCCGTAGCGGTTCTTGACGCCTCGTACGAGCCTGAGGCGCGCGTGCCTGTCGCCCTCGAAGCTGAGGACCACGTCCACGAGGTGCTCGAGCAGGCGCGGGCCCGCGATCGCGCCGTCCTTGGTGACATGGCCCACCAGGAGGGTGGACATCCCGCGCTCCTTGGACGCCCGGATCAGTGCCCCGGCCACCTCGCGCACCTGGGCCATGCCGCCCGGGGCGCCGTCGATCTCGGGGGACGCCACCGTCTGCACCGAGTCGAGGATCAGCAGGGACGGCTTCACCGCGTCCAGGTGTCCGAGGACCGCGGACAGGTCGGTCTCGGCGGCCAGATACAGGTGGTCGTCGATAGCGCGGATGCGGTCGGCGCGCATCCGGACCTGGCTCGCCGACTCCTCGCCGGTCACATAGAGCGTGCGGTGCTCGTCGCTCGCCGACTTGGCCGCCACGTCCAGCAGCAGCGTGGACTTGCCGACGCCGGGCTCGCCCGCGAGGAGCACCACGGCGCCGGGCACGAGACCGCCGCCGAGCACCCGGTCCAGCTCGGGCACGCCGGTGGAGCGGGCGGTGGCCTGACGGCCGTCGACCTGGCCGATGGGCACGGCGGAGGTGGTGACGCGGCCGGGTGTCGTCGTACGCACCGCGGGCGCGCCGTACTCCTCGATCGTCCCCCAGGCCTGGCACTCGGGGCAGCGGCCGAGCCACTTGGCCGTCTGCCAGCCGCACTCGGTGCAGCGGTAGGACGGACGCTCCTTGGCGGACTTCGTACGGGCAGCCATGCACGAACCGTAACCGCCGCCACTGACAGCCCGGCCGCCGCCCGCCGGACGGCAGGGCCCCGGCATCCGGCCGACCCGGTCTTCGGCATCCGGGCCAACCCCGTCCCCGGCATCCGAATCACCCCACGCCCCGCACGCGAACCGGCCACGTCACGACGGGAACGAGCCACGGAATCCGGGGTTCCTGTCCCCTATTGAGGGATCGTTTCACCCGTACGGAGTAAATGTGCTCGAGGTGCCGGAAGGGGCCATCTTCCGCCCCCTACGGTCCACGGATGATGAGCAGCAGTCCGGAGACCTCGACCCGCACCACCGGCGCGCACCGGGCGCAACGGGAGGAGCGCGACCGCGGTGCCGCGCGCACGCCGGCGCAGGCACCGCCCGCGCTCTACGAGCCGTACCTGGACGGCCTGTTCACCTACTGCCTGTCCGTGCTGTGCGACCACGACGCGGCGACCGCGGCCCTCGGCGACGTCCTCGCGCTCGCCGAGAGGCGCGGCGGCCCTGTCGCGCCCGGCGACCGCAGGGCCTGGCTGTACGCGCTGGCCCGCTGGGCCTGTCTGCGCAAGCTGGCCGAGGCCAAGCAGAAACGTCAGGCCACCCATGCGGCCGGACGTCACGGAGCGTCCCGGAAGTCCGCCGAACCCCCGGTCGCCGAGGACCTGCAGGAGGAGCGCCGCCGCGAACTCGCCCTGCTGGCCTGGCCGGAGGCGGCCGGTACGACCCCCGAGCAGCGCGAGGCGCTCGAACTCGCCGTACGGCACCACCTCGCCGCCCACGAGGTCGCCGCCGTCCTCGGCATGGACCTCGCCGGCGCCCGCGAACTGCTCGCCTCCGCGGCCTGCGAGGTCGAGCGCACCCGCGCGGCCCTCGCCGTCGTCGAGACCGGCGACTGCCCGGGCGTGGTCCGGCTCACCGGCGACAGCCAGTTCGTGCTCAGCTCCGCCCTGCGCCGCGAACTCGTGCGCCATGTCGACGACTGCCCGCGCTGCCGCCGCGGAGCCGAGCGCGCGATTCCCGGACGCTGGCCCGGAGTCATGACCACGCCCGCCGAGCTGCCCGTGCTCGAAGCGCCGCGCGCGGCGCTGCACATGGCGCCGACGCACCCGCCACGCGCGCGTGGCGCCGCCGTGCCCCGCTTCGACCGGCGCGGCTTCCCGATGGATCCCAAGGACCGGGCCGCCCGCCGCGACCGCCTGCGCGCGCGTGCCGTCACCACGACCGTCGTCGCCACCGTCGTCGCCGCTCCCGTGCTCGCCCTGTGGGCCGCCTACCGGGGCGGCCCCGGCGAGGGGGTCGACGGCCACTCCGCGAGCGCCAGCGAGGCGCACGGACCCGGCAGCCTCGACGGGGAGACGGCGAGCGGCGGCTACGAGAACGCCGGCAACGCCCGCACCCAACCCGGCAGCCGCTTCGCCAAGGGCGGCCGCCCCGACGTCTCCGTGGAGGTCGTCAGCGTCGCCGGGGCCGGCAGGAAGGGCGCCGGGCACCTGGAGGTCGGCGCCGACAACAGCGGCGACACCACGCTGATCACCCTCACCGCGACCGGCGACGCCCCGGTCCGCTGGTCGGCCACCACGGGAGCCCCCTGGCTCTACCTCAGCCAGTCCTCGGGAACCCTGAGACACGGCGAGTCGTTGACGATCAAGGTGTACGTCGACCATCTGCGCGAGCCCTCCGGCCCCTGGAGCGCGCGCGTGGCGATCGCACCGGCCGGCGCGGTAGTGACCATCCAGGGCTACGGCACGGCGCCCGCACCCTCGGCCTCCGGCGAGCCGACGACACCCCCGCTCAGCCCCAGCCCCACGTCCTCGGCGCCCTCGGATCCCACGCCGAGCGGCCCTCCGTCCCCGTCTCCCACCCCGACTCCACCCGACCCCACCCCGTCCGACCCGGCAAGCCCCACGCCCCCACCCACGGACAGCGGCGACCCGATGCCGTCCGCGTCGTAGCGGACAGACAGGGACCGGCGTGCGTGGGGCCGAGGGAGCCGGGCGCTCAGTCGGTCGGGTCCGCCGGATGCGGTGCCAGTAGGGGCAGCTGGGAGGCCAGGCGCTCCTCGCAGAGCTCGACGAGGCGGTCGTAGCCCGCCTTGCCCATCAGTTCGATCAGTTCGGGCCGGTAGGAGACGTACACCGGGTCACCGGCGCCGTGTGCCGAGGTCGCCGACGTGCACCACCAGTGCAGGTCGTGACCGCCCGGACCCCAGCCGCGCCGGTCGTACTCGCCGATCGACACCTGGAGCACACGGGTGTCGTCGGGCCTGTCGATCCAGTCGTACGTCCGCCGCACCGGAAGCTGCCAGCAGACGTCCGGCTTGGTCTCCAGCGGCTCACGGCCCTCCTTCAGGGCCAGGATGTGCAGCGAGCAGCCCGCGCCGCCCGCGAAGCCGGGCCGGTTCTGGAAGATGCAGGAGCCCTGGAAGGGCCGGGTCTGCCGGTCGCCGTCCTCGTCCTCCGAGACCCAGCCGTTCGCCGTGCCCTCGTCGTGGTGCTGCCAGAGGTCCGGAGTGAGTCGCGCCACATGCTCGGCGACCCGCTTCTCGTCGTCCTCGTCGGAGAAGTGGGCACCCAGCGTGCAGCACCCGTCGTCCGCCCGGCCCGCCTGGATGCCCTGGCAGCCGCTGCCGAAGATGCAGTTCCAGCGAGAGGTCAGCCATGTCAGATCGCAGCGGAAGACCTGCTCCTCGTCCGCCGGATCCGGGAACTCCACCCACGCGCGCGCGAAGTCGAGCCCCTTCTCGTCGGCCTTCAGAGCCTTCGTGGCCTTCCGTGACTGCTTGGGTGGCTTCACCCGCGAAGGACCGCCGGCAGATTCGGCCGTTTTGTCGTCCTTCACCTTTTTCGTCTTTGGCACGTGTCCAGGGTAAGTCGCCCGAGGCCCCTCCGGAGACAGTCGAACGCCCAGCTGGCAGTAGCGTTCCCTACATGAGACTCGGTGTCCTCGACGTGGGATCGAACACGGTGCATCTGCTGGTGGTGGACGCGCACCCCGGCGCCCGCCCCCTGCCCGCGCATTCGCACAAGGCGGAACTGCGCCTTGCCCAACTCCTCGACGAGGCCGGGGCGATCGGTCCCGAAGGCGTCGAGAAGCTGGTCTCGGTCGTCAATGACGCGCTCCAGGCCGCCGAGGACAAGGGCGTCGAGGACCTGCTCCCGTTCGCCACCTCCGCCGTCCGCGAGGCCAGCAACGCCGACGACGTCCTCGCGCGCGTGCAGGCCGAGACCGGCGTCGAGCTCCAGGTCCTCACCGGCGCCGAAGAGGCCCGGCTCACCTTCCTCGCCGCCCGCCGCTGGTTCGGCTGGTCGGCAGGTAAGCTCCTGGTCCTCGACATCGGCGGCGGCTCCCTGGAGATCGCCTACGGCATCGACGAGGAACCGGACGCGGTGGCCTCCCTCCCGCTGGGTGCGGGCCGCCTCACGGCAGGCTGGCTCCCCGGCGACCCCCCGGATCCGGACGCCATACGGGCCCTGCGACGCCACGTACGCGCCCAGATCGCCCGCACGGTCGGCGAGTTCGCCCGCTTCGGCGCTCCCGATCACGTGGTCGCCACCTCCAAGACCTTCAAGCAGCTGGCCCGCCTGGCAGGCGCGGCCCGCTCGACGGAGGGCCTCTACGTCCAGCGCGAACTGAAGCGCGAGTCCCTGGAGGCCTGGGTCCCGAGGCTGGCCGGCATGACGACGGACCAGCGGGCGGAACTGCCGGGCGTCTCGGAGGGCCGGGCGAACCAGCTCCTGGCGGGCGCCCTGGTGGCCGAGGGCGCGATGGATCTGTTCGGTGTGGAGAAGGTGGAAATCTGCCCCTGGGCGCTGAGGGAGGGCGTCATCCTGCGCAGACTTGACCATATGGGCTCAGCGCAGGGCATGTAGGGGCGCGAGGAATGGCGCGAACAACCCCCACGCACCCGTTCCCGCCCAGTGGCAATCACCACAACGGCGAATAGGCACCCCGCACCCCACCCACGGCAACCCGTAATCTGTCCCCCATGGCAGAGCCAGTCGTACGGATCCCGGATGCGAAGGTCGCCCTGTCGACGGCCTCCGTCTACCCGGAGTCGACGGCGACGGCCTTCGAGATCGCCGCACGCCTCGGATACGACGGCGTCGAGGTCATGGTGTGGACCGACCCGGTCAGCCAGGACATCGAGGCCCTGCGCCGCCTCTCCGACTACCACGGCATCCCCATACTCGCCGTGCACGCCCCCTGCCTGCTCATCACGCAGCGCGTGTGGTCGACGGACCCCTGGGTCAAGCTCCAGCGCGCCCGGGCGGCAGCCGAGAAGCTGGGCGCGAGCACGGTCGTCGTGCACCCGCCGTTCCGCTGGCAGCGCCAGTACGCCCGTGACTTCGTCAGCGGGATCTGGCGGATGGCGAACGAGACGGACGTACGGTTCGCCGTCGAGAACATGTACCCCTGGCGCTACCGCGACCGCGAGATGCTCGCCTACGCCCCCGACTGGGACGTCACCAAGGACGACTACCGGCACTTCACGATCGACCTCAGCCACGCGGCGACCTCCAGGACCGACGCGATGCAGATGGTCGACCGGATGGGAGACCGTCTCGGCCATGTGCACCTCGCCGACGGCAAGGGCTCCGCGAAGGACGAGCACCTCGTGCCCGGCCGCGGGTCCCAGCCCTGCGCCGAGCTCCTGGAGCGCCTCGCACTGAGCGGCTTCGACGGCCATGTCGTCATCGAGGTCAACACCCGGCGCGCGATGTCCGGCGCCGAACGTGAGGCCGATCTCGCCGAGGCCCTGGCCTTCACCCGCCTCCATCTGGCCTCAGCGGTGCAGGTGCCCCGGCGATGAGGAACCGAGCGACCGTGCAGGTGCCCCGCCCGTGAGCGACCTCGAAAGCGCCCCGGCGAACGGCGACGTCACCGCCCGCAGACGCGGCCGGCCCCGCCGTACGGATTCGGACGCGGCCGGGACCCGCGACCGGATCCTCCTCGCGGCCCGTGAGGAGTTCTCCGAGCGGGGCTACGAGAAGACGTCCGTGCGCGGGATCGCCAAGGCCGCCGGGGTCGACCCGGCCCTGGTCCACCACTACTTCGGCACCAAGGAGCAGGTCTTCGAGGCGGCCGTGGAAGTCGCCGCCGCGCCTGCGCTGAGTGCGCCCGACGCGCTCGCCGAGGGTTCGCTGGAGGACGTCGGAGAGCGCCTCACCCGCTTCATCTTCGGCGTCTGGGAGAACCCGGCGACGCGCATGCCGATCCTGGCGATCGTCCGTTCCGCCGTGACCAACGAGACCGCGGCGACCGTCTTCCGCCGGCTCGTCGCCGCCCAGCTGCTGCGCCGCATCGCCGACCAGCTGGACCTGCCGGACGCCGAGCTGCGGGCCGAACTGGCGGCAGCGCAGCTCGTGGGGACGGCCATGCTGCGGTATGTGATCAAGGTGGAGCCGCTGGCGTCGACGGACATCGAGCAGATCATCGCGCGGGTGGCCCCGGTGGTGCAGAGCCATCTGACCGGGCCCTGACTCCGAGACGGCCGTCCCGCATTCCGGACGCCCTGTCCCGACCCCTGGATGACCGGCGTACGCTCGTTAGCAGTCAGAAGTCTCATACGACCGTCTCTGAAGTCTCTGACGACCGTCTCTGAAGGAGCGAGCGACGATGCCCGAGCTGAGGTCCCGCACAGTCACCCACGGCCGCAACATGGCGGGCGCCCGCGCCCTTATGCGCGCCTCCGGTGTACCCGGTGCGGACATCGGCCGCAAGCCGATCATCGCGGTCGCCAACTCCTTCACGGAGTTCGTGCCGGGCCACACCCACCTGCAGCCCGTCGGCCGCATCGTCTCCGAGGCGATCGTCGAGGCCGGCGGCATCCCGCGCGAGTTCAACACCATCGCCGTCGACGACGGCATCGCGATGGGCCACGGCGGCATGCTGTACTCCCTCCCCTCCCGCGACCTGATCGCGGACTCGGTGGAGTACATGGTCGAGGCCCACTGCGCCGACGCCCTGATCTGCATCTCCAACTGCGACAAGATCACCCCGGGCATGCTGAACGCCGCGCTGCGGCTGAACATCCCCACGGTCTTCGTCTCGGGCGGCCCGATGGAGTCCGGCCGCGCGACCCTCGTGGACGGCACGGTCCGCACTCTCGACCTGGTCGACGCGATGTCCGAGGCCGTGAACGAGAAGATCTCGGACGCGGACATGCTCCGTATCGAGGAGAACGCCTGCCCGACCTGCGGCAGCTGTTCCGGCATGTTCACGGCCAACTCGATGAACTGCCTCACGGAGGCCATCGGCCTCTCGCTCCCCGGCAACGGCTCGGTCCTGGCGACGCACACGGCCCGCAAGCAGCTGTACGTCGACGCGGCCGACACGGTCATGGACATCACCCGCCGCTACTACGAGCAGGACGACGAGACGGTTCTGCCGCGCAACGTCGCCACCTTCGCGGCCTTCGAGAACGCCATGGCCCTCGACATCGCCATGGGCGGCTCGACCAACACGATCCTGCACCTGCTGGCGGCGGCCCAGGAGGCGGAGGTCCCCTTCGGCCTCGCCGAGATCGACGCGGTCTCCCGCCGGGTCCCGTGCCTGGCGAAGGTCGCCCCGAACGTCGCGAAGAACCGCACGTACTACATGGAGGACGTGCACCGGGCGGGCGGCATCCCGGCCCTGCTCGGCGAACTGCACCGCGCGGGCCTGCTCAACGAGGACGTGCACTCGGTCCACAGCCCGTCGCTGGCGGACTGGCTGAAGACGTGGGACGTCCGCGGAGGCTCGCCTTCCGCGAAGGCGCTCGAGCTGTGGCACGCGGCCCCCGGCTGTGTCCGCTCCGCCGAGGCCTTCTCCCAGTCGGAGCGCTGGGAGGCGCTGGACGAGGACGCCGCCGACGGCTGCATCCGCAGCGCCGAGCACGCGTACTCCAAGGACGGCGGCCTGGCGGTCCTCAAGGGCAACCTGGCGGTCGACGGCTGCGTCGTGAAGACGGCCGGCGTGGACGAGTCGATCTGGCGGTTCGAGGGCCCGGCGGTGGTCTGCGAGTCGCAGGAGGACGCCGTCCAGAAGATCCTCACCCAGCAGGTCAAGGAGGGCGACGTCGTCGTCATCCGCTACGAGGGCCCCAAGGGCGGACCCGGTATGCAGGAGATGCTCTATCCGACCTCGTACCTGAAGGGCCGCGGTCTCGGCAAGGCCTGCGCCCTGATCACCGACGGCCGCTTCTCCGGCGGCACGTCCGGCCTGTCCATCGGCCACGCCTCCCCGGAGGCCGCGGCCGGCGGCACCATCGCCCTCGTCGAGGACGGCGACCGCATCCGCATCGACATCCCCGGGCGGTCGATCGAGCTCCTGGTCGACGAGGAGGAGCTGGCCCGTCGCGAGGCATCGCTGGGCGGGGCCTACGCCCCGAAGAACCGCGAGCGCAAGGTCTCGGCGGCGCTGCGGGCCTACGCGGCGATGGCCACGAGCGCCGACAAGGGCGCGGTGCGGGACGTGTCGAAGCTGGGCTGAGGTCCGCTCCTCCGCTCCGCGAGAACGTGGGGCCGTCCCTTCGGGGGCGGCCCCTTTTGTTCTGTGCGCTTGTCCTGTGCGCTACCAGTCCGAGGGCTTGCGGGCGTCCACGGCGAAGACGGTGCCGTCGGGGGCGGTGGCGTAGACGTGACCGTCGGCGAGGACGGGCTTGGGCAGCGCGCCGGCGACGGTACCGGAGTTCGAGCCGAGGCGCGCCGGGGTCTGCCCGACGAGGCGCCCCTCGGCGGCGTCGACGGCTAGCAGCCGTCCGTCGGCCGCGGTGAAGTACACATGGCGGGCGTCGGCGACCGGCACGGAGCCGCGGCTCACGGAGGTCTCAAGAGTCCAGAGTCGCTTGCCCGCGTCCGTGTCCACGGCGTCCAGGGAACCGTTCGTCGCCAGCACGTAGACCACGTTCCCGTGCACAGTGGCCTGGGCGTCGGAGCGCGCCACCGGGAGCCTCACCCGGTCCGACGACCTGCTTGCCGGGGTGTAGCGGACGACGGCCTCCGTGTCGCCGTACAGGTTGTCCGTGGCGAGGAAGAAGACCGATCCGTCCCGCACGCCCACGGGGGTCAGGTTTCCGCTCAGCCGCGCGTCCCAGCGCACTGCTCCGGTGGCAGGGTCCACCGCGGTCACCCGGGTGGTCGAGGCGTCCGCGGAGAGGTTCATGCTGTAGACCAGCGGGTCGCCGGGGAACGAGGCGAACGTCGGCATGGGCTGCCCCGGCACCCGTCGGCTCCACTTGGGCGCGCCCGTCGCCGCGTCCACCCCGGTGACCGTCCCGTCGAGGAGGGTCAGCATGAGCATTCCCCTCGCGATCTGCAGGGCGTGATGTGCGGGGAGGGCCCGTCGCCAACGCACCTTGCCCGAGGCGGGATCGAGCGCCTCCAGGCGTCGCCCCTCGTCCACCATGGGCTGTACGAGACCGCCCCCGACGGCCGGTGCCTTGCTCGGGCTCGACTCGGCGACGGAGCGCTGCCACAGCAGGGTGCCGTCCGACGGATCCAGGGCGAAAACCGTACCGGGCCGCGCACAGACCAACTGACGTGCTCCGTACGAGCATTGCACCGCACCCGTACCCTTCGGAACCGGGTTCGCCTGCCAGCCGACGAACCCGGAAGCCGCGGCCGTGGGCTTGTCGCCGCCCTTCGCCGCGGTGCCGCCACCGTCGCCGAGCCCCTGGACACAGGCGAGGATCCCGGCCAGGACGAGCACGGCCGCGACGGCGGCGAGGGCGGCCTTTCTGGGCGGACGCCTCCGGGGCCGTGACGCCGGCTTCCTCGGCCCCGGCTCTGGCTCGTCACCCGTGCGCTGCGCCGGTATGAACGCCTGGGTGTCGTACGAGGCCGCGACCGACCGCAGCTCCCGCATCAACTCGTCCGGCGTGGGCCGGTCCTCGGGCTCCTTGGCGAGGCACCGCACGATGAGCGGTGCGAGGTTCTGCGGTACGCCCGTCAGGTCCGGCTCGTCGTGCACGACCTGGTAGGCGACGACATACGGACTGTCGGAGTCGAACGGCCCGCGCCCGGTGGCCGCATGCACCATCACCGATCCGAGCGCGAAGATGTCCGCGGCGGGTCCCACCTCCCTGGGCCGCCGGAACTGCTCCGGCGCCATGAACGGCGGCGTCCCGATCAACTTCCCGGTCTCGGTGCGAAGTTCGCTGTCCTTTGGCCGAGAAATACCGAAGTCGATGACCTTGGGACCGTCCTCGGCGAGCAGCACATTGCTCGGCTTGAGATCCCGGTGGACCACACCCACCCGATGGATGTCGCGCAGCGCCTCGGCGAGCCCGGCCATCAGCCGCCGCAACTGGGCAGGAGGCATGGGCCCGTTCCGCTTCACCTCGTCCGAGAGGGTCGGTCCGGGAATGAACAGCGTGGCCATCCAGGGCCGTTCGGCATCGGGATCGGCATCGACGACGGACGCGGTGAACGCCCCGCTCACCTTCCGGGCCGCGGCCACCTCCTGCCGAAAACGCCCCCTGAACTCGGGGTCCTTGGCGAACTCGGCATGGACGACCTTCACCGCGAGCTTCATCCCCGAGGCGCTGCGCGCGACGTGCACGACGCCCATCCCACCGGAGCCGAGGCACGACTCCAGCCGATAGTGACCGGCGTACTCGGGAAGTTCCGCTTCCGCGCCCGCTCCGGTGTTGCCCTGTGGCGCCATGGAACCACCCCCGTGCTGATCTTCCGCGCGCGCGACGCACGGAGCCTAGTCGATGACTCGTACGGGACAGAGGCGGCTTGCTAGTCTCCGCGTGCGAGTTGCGTACATGTGTTTCATGGCGTGATTCAGGGGAATCAACGGGGCCCCATGGCAGTCATGGGGACCAACGGGGGAGGATTTTCATGTCTGTTGAGCGCGTGGAAGAGACCGAGGGCATCAAGGAGACCGAAGCCCTGACGGCGACAGCGTCGGTCCGCTACTACTCGATCGCACCCGGCGTCCGTCTCAACGTCCGCAGCGGCCCCGGCACGAGCTACAGCGTCGTGCGGGTACTGCCCGAGGGTTCGAAGGTGCCGATCTACTGCCAGACGCCCGGCACCTCGGTGACCGGCCCCTACGGCACCAGCAACATCTGGGACAACATCAGCAACAGCCAATACATCTCCGACGCCTACGTGCTGACCGGAAGCGACGGCTACGTCGCCGACCGCTGCTCCTGAATCTCCCTGGGGGGATCCTCATGACATCCGTGAAACGCAGATCAGTCATGCTCCTGGCCCTTGCCGGCGCCTTCCTCATGGTGGGCGCCGCCCACGCCGAGGCGGCCGTCCACTACTACGACGTTGCCCCGGATCTCCGACTGAACGTCCGCCGTGGTCCCGGAACGCAGTACGGCATCGTCCGTGTCCTGCCCGAGGGCGCGAAGGTGGCGATCTACTGCCAGACGCCGGGTGAGACGGTGTCGGGCTACTACGGCACGTCGAACATCTGGGACAACATCGCCAACGGCGAGTTCGTCTCGGACACCTACGTCAAGACCGGCAGCGACGGCTACGTGGCGTCACGCTGCGGCTGATCCCCGAAGGGAGCCCGCCCCCGCCCCGGAGCCATAATCGTCCCGTGAGCGACGAATCCGGCACCCAGGACAACCCCGCGGGCTCCCCAGAGGACGGCCCCCGCCCCGAACCGATCCGCTTCTTCGGCACGGCCTGGGTGAACCACGACAACGGCTACCCCCTCCGCCGCGTCGGCGCGGCCACCGGTTCCCTCGCCGCCGCCGTCGCCTCCTGCCTGATCCTCCGCTTCGCCTACGAGGGCCTCCAGATCGCCGACACCGGCAGCTTCGTGACCGTCCTTGTCATCGCGATGTTCGCGATCTGCAGTGCGCTGGCCTTCCGCAACACATGGGACGGCTTCGGCAGGCGCCCCGACCCGGACCGCCAGGCCTCCCTCCGCGGTCTGCTGGCCATCGGGTTCGTCGGGTCGCTCCTGGCCTACTTCTTCCGCTCCCTCATCGAGGCACCGGGCGAGAAGCTGCACCGCGAGGAGTACGAGGCGGCTCGGAGGGAGCACGAGAAGCGGGGCGCCCGCCGCACGGGGAACCCCTCGAAGAAGAAGCGCCGCCGCTGACGCGCTTGGGCAGCCGCAGCATCGCCGCGGATCTACACAGATCCGCGCCCCTTCAGGTATCCCCGCACCTCCCTCTCTCACCGAAAACTCACCGCGCTCCACCCGCACCCCGGCCACCATGTCCCTATGACGGCTTCCTTCCACACCACCCGAGCCCACTCCTTCAACACCGTCGCAGCCCAGTACGCCGCCAACCGCCCCTCCTACCCACCCGCCCTCTTCGACGCCGTCGAAGAGCTCGCCGGCCGGCCACTCGCGGGTGCGCAGGTCGCCGACATCGGGGCCGGTACGGGGATCGCGACCGCTCTGCTGCAGGCCCGGGGCGCCGAGGTCGTCGCGGTCGAACCCGGGGACGGCATGGCGGCGCAGTTCCGCCGCACGCACCCCGCCATCCCGATCCTCAGGGGCGACGGCAACGACCTCCCCCTCCTCACGGACTCCTTCGACTTCGTGACCTATGCCCAGTCCTGGCACTGGACCGACCCCGCCCGCGCGGTCCCCGAAGCCCTCCGCGTCCTGCGCCCCGGCGGCGCGCTCGCCCTGTGGTGGAACACCCACGCCCTCGACGTGCCGTGGATCACCGGTCAACTGGACCGCATCGGGGAGCACTTCAAGCCCTACGGCGCCCACCCGGCCGTCGAGGTGAACGGCAACGGAGCCCGGTCGGCCCTGGCCGACCCCACCGGACGCCTGGACTTCGCCCACCGCGTGGTCCGCTGGAGCCGCAGCGTCCCCGTCGACACCCACCTCGCCAACATCGGCAGCCACTCGCTGTTCCTGGTCGCGGGCGAGGAGCACGCGGGCGCCTTCCTCACCGAGGAGCGGCGGATCCTGCTGGAACTCTTCCCGGACGAAACCGTCGAGGAGACCTACGACGTCGAGCTGCTGCTCGCCGTCAACGCCTGACCCAACGAGCTCCAGGGGGGTGACTCGCTTGACGGTCGGAGCCCGCGAGAGCATTATTCATCGCATGGTGAATAAAGAGTCCGGGCCACCCCACGACAGCGATGACAGCGACGACAGCACGAACCAAGGGGCCGCCATCCCCGCCGTCCACGCCGACGGCCTCACCGTCGTCCGAGGCCCCCGGACCGTCCTGCGCGGCCTCGCCTTCGACGTCCCACGCGGCCAGATCACCGGCCTCCTCGGCCCCTCGGGCTGCGGCAAGTCCACGCTGATGCGCTCGATCGTCGGCACCCAGGCCAAGGTCACCGGCACCCTCGACGTCCTCGGCCGGCCCGCGGGCCACCCCACTCTCCGCACCCGCATCGGCTACGTCACCCAGGCCCCCTCCGTCTACGACGACCTGACCGTCCGCCAGAACCTCGACTACTTCGCCGCGATCCTCGCCCCCGGCCGCGCCGCCGCCGACCGCCGCCACTCCGACGTCACCCAGGCCATCACCGACGTCGACCTCACCACCCACGCCGACTCCCTCGCCGGCAACCTCTCCGGCGGCCAGCGCAGTCGCGTCTCCCTCGCCGTGGCCCTCCTCGGCACCCCCGAACTCCTCGTCCTCGACGAACCCACCGTCGGCCTCGACCCCGTCCTGCGCCGCGACCTCTGGAACCTCTTCCACGACATCGCCGCCCGCCGCGGCGCCACCCTCCTCATCTCCTCCCACGTCATGGACGAGGCCGAGCGCTGCCACCGCCTCCTCCTGATGCGCGAGGGCGAGATCCTCGCCGACGACACCCCCGAGGCCCTCCGCACCCGCACACACTCCGACACCGTCGAGGAGGCCTTCCTCCACCTGGTCGACCAGGCCGTCGAGGCAAGCCGCACCAAGGAGCACACGCGATGACCACGACCACCACGCCGAACCTCGCGCCCGCTCCCACCAGCGCCCTCAGCCTCTCCCGCACCACCGCCACCGCGGCCAGGGTCCTGCGCCAGCTCCGCCACGACCCGCGCACCATCGCGATGATGATCCTGATCCCCTGCGTGATGCTCTTCCTGCTGCGCTACGTCTTCGACGGCAGCCCGCGCACCTTCGACAGCATCGGCGCCTCCCTCCTCGGGATCTTCCCGCTGATCACGATGTTCCTGGTCACCTCCATCGCCACCCTGCGCGAACGCACCTCAGGCACCCTCGAACGCCTCCTCGCCATGCCGCTGGGCAAAGGCGACCTCATCGCCGGCTACGCCCTGGCCTTCGGCGTCCTCGCGATCATCCAGTCCGCCCTCGCGACCGGCCTCGCCGTCTGGTTCCTCGGCCTCGACGTCATCGGCAGCCCCTGGCTCCTGCTGCTGGTCGCCCTGCTCGACGCCCTGCTCGGCACCGCCCTCGGCCTGTTCGTCTCGGCCTTCGCGGCCTCCGAGTTCCAGGCCGTCCAGTTCATGCCGGCCGTGATCTTCCCCCAACTCCTCCTCTGCGGGCTCTTCACCCCCCGCGACAACATGCACCCCGTCCTGGAGACCATCTCCGACGTCCTCCCCATGTCCTACGCCGTCGACGGCATGAACGAAGTCCTCAGGCACACGGACATGACAGCGACCTTCGTACGCGACGCGTTGATCGTGGCGGGCTGCGCACTGCTGGTCCTGGGACTGGGGGCGGCCACCCTCAGGCGCAGGACGGCGTAGCGGCACACAAGGACGCCTTGGTGCTGCGCAAGGTCGGCGACCTCACCCGTGTTCCGCCCACCGGACACCCGCCCTGCACGCTCCAACCCGGTGCCAGACTGAACCGCATGAGTCAGAAAGTCGCAGTCCTCGGCACCGGCAAGATCGGCGAAGCCCTGCTCAGCGGAATGATCCGCGCCGGCTGGGCCCCGGCCGACCTCCTGGTCACCGCCCGCCGCCCCGAGCGAGCCGACGAACTCCGCAGCCGCTACGGAGTCACCCCGGTCACCAACCCGGAAGCCGCGAAGACCGCCGACACCCTGATCCTCACGGTCAAACCACAGGACATGGGCACCCTCCTCGACGAACTCGCCCCGCACGTCCCGGCCGACCGCCTGGTCATCAGCGGCGCCGCCGGCATCCCCACCTCCTTCTTCGAGGAGCGCCTCGCCACCGGCACCCCCGTCGTCCGCGTCATGACCAACACGCCCGCCCTGGTCGACGAGGCCATGTCGGTCATCTCCGCCGGCACCCACGCCACCGCCGACCACCTCGCCCACACCGAGGAGATCTTCGGCGCCGTCGGCAAGACGCTCCGCGTCCCCGAGTCCCAGCAGGACGCCTGCACCGCCCTCTCCGGCTCCGGACCGGCGTACTTCTTCTACCTGGTCGAAGCCATGACGGACGCCGGCATCCTGCTCGGCCTGCCCCGCGACAAGGCCCACGACCTGATCGTCCAGTCCGCGATCGGCGCCGCGACGATGCTCCGCGACAGCGGCGAGCACCCGGTCAAGCTCCGCGAGAACGTCACCTCCCCCGCGGGCACCACCATCAACGCCATCCGCGAACTCGAGAACCACGGCGTACGCGCTGCCCTCATCGCCGCCCTCGAAGCCGCCCGCGACCGCAGCCGCGCCCTGGCCTCCGGCAAGAAGGACTGACGCCCACCGGGGGCGGTCACCCCGCCGCGTCCACCACTTCCTTCGTGGCCACCACACGAGCGAAGCCGCCCCCGTGCAGCGAGACCGCCGACGCCTGTGCCACCTCGTCCGCACTCCGCCGCCAGCCGAACGGGCCCTCCAGATCGAACGTGTGCGTCGCGTCATAGGCGACCACCACGTCGTACCCCAGGTTCCCGCCCATCCGAGCCGTCGTCTCCACGCACATGTTGGTCTGGATCCCGGCCACCACGAACTGCGGGATCCCCTCGCCCTTCAGCCAGGCATCCAGATCCGGCGTCCCGTAGAAGGCCGAGTTCACGGTCTTCGTGACCAACAGCTCAGCCCCACCGACCCCCTTCCCGCGCCGCCGCTCCACGTACTCCTTGAAGCCGTTCCCCTCATAGCCCGTCCGCAGCGGCGACTCGGGCTGCCGTGAGTCATGCCGTACGAACACCACCGGCCGCCCCGTCGCCTGCCATACGTCGATGAGCGAAGCGATGTTGTCATCGGCCTCCGGGTTGTTCCGCGGCCCCCAGAAGTCGGCCTCGTCGAAGCCCTTCTGGACGTCCACGACCACCAGCGCTGCGTTCTCTGTGATCTCCATGCCAACGATCCTGCCGCCGGGAGCCCATCCCACCCAGGGGGTGAAAAGACAGCGATCGATGGTTTACTGCCATCCATGGAGAACACTGGAGAGAAGGAGCATGCGTACCGCGTCGCGCTGGTCGCCTTCCCCGGGATCCGCGCCTTCGACGTCTCCGTCATCACCGAGGTCTGGGGCACCGACCGCACCGATCGCGGAGCCCCCGCCTTCGACCTTCGCCGAGTCGCCCCCGACACCACACCGGTCCCCATGCGCGGCGGCCTCACCCTCCTTCCCGACCGCACCCTCGACTGGCTGCCCCACGCCGATCTCATCGTGATCCCCGGCCTCGACGACCACCTCACCTCCGCACCCACCCCCGTCCTCGACGCCCTTCGCCACGCGCACACCCGCGGCACCACCATCGCGGCCCTGTGCGGAGGCGCCTTCACCCTCGCTCAGGCCTGCCTCCTCGACGGCCGCCGCGCCATCACCCACTGGAACCTGATCGACCTCCTGCGCGCGCACCACCCCCAGGTCACCGTCGTCCCCGACGCCCTCTTCATCGAGGACGACAACATCTGGACCGCGGCCGGCACCGCGGCAGGCATCGACCTCTGTCTCCACCTCGTCCGTCAGGCCCACGGCGCCGAGGCCGCGGCCACCATCGCCCGCTCGATGGTCACCGCGCCCTTCCGCACCGGAACCCAGGCGCAGTTCATCGAGCACCCCACCCCGCGCGCCGACCGCGACTCCGACACCCTCGCCGCCGTACGCGAGCACGCCCTACGCCACCTCCACGAACCGCTCACCGTCGCCGACCTGGCCGCCCGCGCAGGCATGTCCGCCCGCAGCTTCGCCCGCCACTTCACCGCGGAGACCGGCACGACCCCGCTCCGCTGGCTCCTCGACCAGCGCATCGCCGCAGCCCAGAAACTGCTCGAGCGCACCGACCTGCCGATGCCCGAGGTCGCGCGCCGCGCCGGCTTCGGCAGCGAGGTCACGATGCGCCAGCACTTCGCATCGCGCCTCGCCACCAGCCCACGCGCCTACCGGGCAGCGTTCAGCACGACCCCGTGGTCGGCCGCGCCGGTATCCACCGCGACCGGATCGGATGTGGCCGGAAGCAGCCCGATCGCGCGATAAGCGGCATCCACGGTCGGCCGCGCCATCGCCCGCGCTCTCTCCGCGCCATCCCGCAGCACCCCCTCCACATAGCCAGGATCCGCGCACAACTCCTTGTGCCTCTCCTGCACGGGCCTCAAGACCTCGACCACGGCCTCGGCGGTGTCCTTCTTCAAGGCGCCGTACGACTCATATACACCGCTCAGCTCCGATGGGTTCCCACCCGTGCAGGACGCGAGGATCTCCAGCAGATTCGCCAGGCCGGGCCGCGCCTCCAGGTCGTACACGACCTCCTGCCCGCTGTCGGTCACGGCCCGCATCACCTTCTTCCGCACGACATCCGGCTCGTCGAGCAGATAGACGATCCCCGGCCCGGAGTCGTCGGACTTCCCCATCTTCGACAGGGGGTCCTGAAGGTTCATGACCCGCGCGCCCACCTTGGGCAGGGTGGCCCTGGGCACCACGAACGTGTAGCCGTACCGCTGGTTGAACCGAGCCGCGAGATCCCGCGTCAGCTCCACGTGCTGGGCCTGGTCGTCCCCGACCGGCACCTCGTCGGCCCCGTACGCCAGGATGTCCGCCGCCATCAGCACGGGATACGTCAGCAACGAGAGCCGAACACTCCCGCCCCGCGCCCGCTCCCGAGCGGCCTTCTCCTTGTACTGGACCATCCGCCGCATCTCGCCGTCCGTGGCCACACACTCCAGCACGTACGACAGCCGCGCATGCTCGTCCACATGACTCTGTACGAACACGGTGCACAGCTCGGGATCCAGCCCCGCCGCGAGCAGCAGCGTCGCCGCCTGCCGACTCAGCCGGCGTACCCGCGCCGGATCATGGTCGACGGTCAGGGCGTGCAGGTCGACGATGCAGAACAGCGACTCGGCCCGGTGCTGGTCCACCGTGACCCACTGCCGCATGGCTCCCAGGTAGTTCCCCAGCGTCAGATGCCCCGTCGGCTTGACCCCGCTGAAGACCCGCGTCATCTCTCCACCTCCTGGTCGAGGCCGCCGTCCTCGGCCGGCCGACCCTCAGGAGTCCTGGAGGGAGATACGCGAACGGCCGCCGAGGCGGCGGCCGTTGAGTGCATACGTGAGCACGGCCGCCGTCAGGCGGCCCACCACTGCTGGGTGCACGTACGCGTTGTCATGCCTGCCAGCGTACGCCTCCGAGGGTCCGGCCGGACCCGGGTTGACACTCCCCACCCCGGTACGTAGTGTTCTCCGAGTTGTCCGACGTGAGCGCCGACCTCGGTCGGTCCCCGGACAGCCATTCCGCAGGTACCAGCCAAACAAACGACGGCAGTCGCTCTGTCTGCCGTCGCTGCATTGGCGTGCGTATTAGCGAAATGAGGAATCCGCGTTCGAAAGGACGGTGGCCCCCGATTAGCTCGGGAGCCGGGAATCCGCTAAAGTCTCACTCGTCGGAACGGCCCAAGGGCCGGGAAGGCAAGCCCCGCTGACTGGGAATCAGGCCCGAAAGGATCTGATAGAGTCGGAACCGCCGGAAAGGGAAACGCGAGAGCGGGAACCTGGAAAGCACCGAGGAAATCGGAACCGGAAACGGTCTGATAGAGTCGGAAACGCAAGACCGAAGGGAAAAGCCCGGAGGAAAGCCCGAGAGGGTGAGTACAAAGGAAGCGTCCGTTCCTTGAGAACTCAACAGCGTGCCAAAAATCAACGCCAGATATGTTGATACCCCGTCTCCAGCATCTGCTGGGGCGAGGTTCCTTTGAAAAAACACAGCGAGGACGCTGTGAGCGACTGCCTTATTCCGGTGGTCGCTCCGCTCTCGTGTGTGTCGACCGGATTACCGGTAAACATTCACGGAGAGTTTGATCCTGGCTCAGGACGAACGCTGGCGGCGTGCTTAACACATGCAAGTCGAACGATGAACCACTTCGGTGGGGATTAGTGGCGAACGGGTGAGTAACACGTGGGCAATCTGCCCTTCACTCTGGGACAAGCCCTGGAAACGGGGTCTAATACCGGATACCACTACCGCAGGCATCTGTGGTGGTTGAAAGCTCCGGCGGTGAAGGATGAGCCCGCGGCCTATCAGCTTGTTGGTGAGGTAATGGCTCACCAAGGCGACGACGGGTAGCCGGCCTGAGAGGGCGACCGGCCACACTGGGACTGAGACACGGCCCAGACTCCTACGGGAGGCAGCAGTGGGGAATATTGCACAATGGGCGAAAGCCTGATGCAGCGACGCCGCGTGAGGGATGACGGCCTTCGGGTTGTAAACCTCTTTCAGCAGGGAAGAAGCGAAAGTGACGGTACCTGCAGAAGAAGCGCCGGCTAACTACGTGCCAGCAGCCGCGGTAATACGTAGGGCGCAAGCGTTGTCCGGAATTATTGGGCGTAAAGAGCTCGTAGGCGGCTTGTCACGTCGGGTGTGAAAGCCCGGGGCTTAACCCCGGGTCTGCATTCGATACGGGCTAGCTAGAGTGTGGTAGGGGAGATCGGAATTCCTGGTGTAGCGGTGAAATGCGCAGATATCAGGAGGAACACCGGTGGCGAAGGCGGATCTCTGGGCCATTACTGACGCTGAGGAGCGAAAGCGTGGGGAGCGAACAGGATTAGATACCCTGGTAGTCCACGCCGTAAACGGTGGGAACTAGGTGTTGGCGACATTCCACGTCGTCGGTGCCGCAGCTAACGCATTAAGTTCCCCGCCTGGGGAGTACGGCCGCAAGGCTAAAACTCAAAGGAATTGACGGGGGCCCGCACAAGCAGCGGAGCATGTGGCTTAATTCGACGCAACGCGAAGAACCTTACCAAGGCTTGACATACGCCGGAAAGCATCAGAGATGGTGCCCCCCTTGTGGTCGGTGTACAGGTGGTGCATGGCTGTCGTCAGCTCGTGTCGTGAGATGTTGGGTTAAGTCCCGCAACGAGCGCAACCCTTGTCCTGTGTTGCCAGCATGCCCTTCGGGGTGATGGGGACTCACAGGAGACCGCCGGGGTCAACTCGGAGGAAGGTGGGGACGACGTCAAGTCATCATGCCCCTTATGTCTTGGGCTGCACACGTGCTACAATGGCAGGTACAATGAGCTGCGATACCGTGAGGTGGAGCGAATCTCAAAAAGCCTGTCTCAGTTCGGATTGGGGTCTGCAACTCGACCCCATGAAGTCGGAGTTGCTAGTAATCGCAGATCAGCATTGCTGCGGTGAATACGTTCCCGGGCCTTGTACACACCGCCCGTCACGTCACGAAAGTCGGTAACACCCGAAGCCGGTGGCCCAACCCCTTGTGGGAGGGAGCTGTCGAAGGTGGGACTGGCGATTGGGACGAAGTCGTAACAAGGTAGCCGTACCGGAAGGTGCGGCTGGATCACCTCCTTTCTAAGGAGCACTTCTTACCGAGTTCGCTCGGTCAGAGGCCAGTACATCAGCGACTGTCTGATGCTGGTTGCTCATGGGTGGAACGTTGATTATTCGGCACTTTCAGTCATCTCGGGCTGCCAGTACTGCTCTTCGGAGCGTGGAAAGCTGATCACGAGTGGCGAGGGTGTCGGGCACGCTGTTGGGTGTCTGAGGGAATGAACCCCCTCGATGCCGGCCCCAGTGAACTCGCCTGTGAGGGCGGGGTGATGGGTGGCTGGTCGTTGTTTGAGAACTGCACAGTGGACGCGAGCATCTGTGGCCAAGTTTTTAAGGGCGCACGGTGGATGCCTTGGCACCAGGAACCGATGAAGGACGTGGGAGGCCACGATAGTCCCCGGGGAGTCGTCAACCAGGCTTTGATCCGGGGGTTTCCGAATGGGGAAACCCGGCAGTCGTCATGGGCTGTCACCCATACCTGAACACATAGGGTATGTGGAGGGAACGCGGGGAAGTGAAACATCTCAGTACCCGCAGGAAGAGAAAACAACCGTGATTCCGGGAGTAGTGGCGAGCGAAACCGGATGAGGCCAAACCGTATGCGTGTGAGACCCGGCAGGGGTTGCGCATTCGGGGTTGTGGGATCTCTCTTTCACAGTCTGCCGGCTGTGAGACGAGTCAGAAACCGTTGATGTAGGCGAAGGACATGCGAAAGGTCCGGCGTAGAGGGTAAGACCCCCGTAGTCGAAACATCAGCGGCTCGTTTGAGAGACACCCAAGTAGCACGGGGCCCGAGAAATCCCGTGTGAATCTGGCGGGACCACCCGCTAAGCCTAAATATTCCCTGGTGACCGATAGCGGATAGTACCGTGAGGGAATGGTGAAAAGTACCGCGGGAGCGGAGTGAAATAGTACCTGAAACCGTGTGCCTACAAGCCGTGGGAGCGTCGCGTGCAGAGTTTACTCTGTGCGTCGTGACTGCGTGCCTTTTGAAGAATGAGCCTGCGAGTTTGCGGTGTGTTGCGAGGTTAACCCGGGTGGGGTAGCCGTAGCGAAAGCGAGTCCTAATAGGGCGTTTGAGTAGCACGCTCAAGACCCGAAGCGGAGTGATCTAGCCATGGGCAGGTTGAAGCGGAGGTAAGACTTCGTGGAGGACCGAACCCACCAGGGTTGAAAACCTGGGGGATGACCTGTGGTTAGGGGTGAAAGGCCAATCAAACTCCGTGATAGCTGGTTCTCCCCGAAATGCATTTAGGTGCAGCGTCGTGTGTTTCTTGCCGGAGGTAGAGCACTGGATAGGCGATGGGCCCTACCGGGTTACTGACCTTAGCCAAACTCCGAATGCCGGTAAGTGAGAGCGCGGCAGTGAGACTGTGGGGGATAAGCTCCATGGTCGAGAGGGAAACAGCCCAGAGCATCGACTAAGGCCCCTAAGCGTACGCTAAGTGGGAAAGGATGTGGAGTCGCAGAGACAACCAGGAGGTTGGCTTAGAAGCAGCCACCCTTGAAAGAGTGCGTAATAGCTCACTGGTCTAGTGATTCCGCGCCGACAATGTAGCGGGGCTCAAGCGTACCGCCGAAGTCGTGTCATTGCAGCAATACGCCCAACGGCGGCTGTGATGGGTAGGGGAGCGTCGTGTGCCGGGTGAAGCCGCGCCGGAAGGCAGTGGTGGACGGTTCACGAGTGAGAATGCAGGCATGAGTAGCGATACACACGTGGGAAACGTGTGCGCCGATTGACTAAGGGTTCCTGGGTCAAGCTGATCTGCCCAGGGTAAGTCGGGACCTAAGGCGAGGCCGACAGGCGTAGTCGATGGATAACCGGTTGATATTCCGGTACCCGCTGTGAAGCGTCAAACATCGAACCAGGCGATGCTAAGTCCGTGAAGCCGTTCCGGACCCTTCGGGGAATGGAAAGTGGTGGAGCCGGCGAACCAGACTTGTAGTAGGTGAGTGATGGGGTGACGCAGGAAGGTAGTCCAGCCCGGGCGGTGGTTGTCCCGGGGTAAGGGTGTAGGACGTCAGGTAGGTAAATCCGCCTGGCAATAGTCTGAGACCTGATGCCGAGCCGATTGTGGTGAAGTGGATGATCCTATGCTGTCGAGAAAAGCCTCTAGCGAGTTTCATGGCGGCCCGTACCCTAAACCGACTCAGGTGGTCAGGTAGAGAATACCGAGGCGTTCGGGTGAACTATGGTTAAGGAACTCGGCAAAATGCCCCCGTAACTTCGGGAGAAGGGGGGCCATCACTGGTGAGAGGACTTGCTCCTCGAGCTGGGGGTGGCCGCAGAGACCAGCGAGAAGCGACTGTTTACTAAAAACACAGGTCCGTGCGAAGCCGTAAGGCGATGTATACGGACTGACGCCTGCCCGGTGCTGGAACGTTAAGGGGACCGGTTAGTCACATTTCGGTGTGGCGAAGCTGAGAACTTAAGCGCCAGTAAACGGCGGTGGTAACTATAACCATCCTAAGGTAGCGAAATTCCTTGTCGGGTAAGTTCCGACCTGCACGAATGGCGTAACGACTTCTCGACTGTCTCAACCATAGGCCCGGTGAAATTGCACTACGAGTAAAGATGCTCGTTTCGCGCAGCAGGACGGAAAGACCCCGGGACCTTTACTACAGTTTGATATTGGTGTTCGGTTCGGCTTGTGTAGGATAGCTGGGAGACTTTGAACTCCGGACGCCAGTTCGGGGGGAGTCGTCGTTGAAATACCAGTCTGGTCGTGCTGGATGTCTAACCTGGGTCCGTGATCCGGATCAGGGACAGTGTCTGATGGGTAGTTTAACTGGGGCGGTTGCCTCCTAAAGAGTAACGGAGGCGCCCAAAGGTTCCCTCAGCCTGGTTGGTAATCAGGTGTTGAGTGTAAGTGCACAAGGGAGCTTGACTGTGAGACCGACGGGTCGAGCAGGGACGAAAGTCGGGACTAGTGATCCGGCGGTGGCTTGTGGAAGCGCCGTCGCTCAACGGATAAAAGGTACCCCGGGGATAACAGGCTGATCTTCCCCAAGAGTCCATATCGACGGGATGGTTTGGCACCTCGATGTCGGCTCGTCGCATCCTGGGGCTGGAGTCGGTCCCAAGGGTTGGGCTGTTCGCCCATTAAAGCGGTACGCGAGCTGGGTTTAGAACGTCGTGAGACAGTTCGGTCCCTATCCGCTGCGCGCGCAGGAATATTGAGAAGGGCTGTCCCTAGTACGAGAGGACCGGGACGGACGAACCTCTGGTGTGCCAGTTGTTCTGCCAAGGGCATGGCTGGTTGGCTACGTTCGGGAGGGATAACCGCTGAAAGCATCTAAGCGGGAAGCCTGCTTCGAGATGAGTATTCCCACCCCCTTTGAGGGGTTAAGGCTCCCAGTAGACGACTGGGTTGATAGGCCGGATCTGGAAGCCCAGTAATGGGTGGAGGTGACCGGTACTAATAGGCCGAGGGCTTGTCCATATTTGCTCGCGTCCACTGTGTTAGTTCTGAGGCAACGACCGTGTTGTGTTTCCGGTCTAACTTCATAGTGTTTCGGTGGTCATAGCGTGAGGGAAACGCCCGGTTACATTCCGAACCCGGAAGCTAAGCCTTACAGCGCCGATGGTACTGCAGGGGGGACCCTGTGGGAGAGTAGGACACCGCCGAACAATTTTTGAGAAAACCCCCGTTCCATTCGGAACGGGGGTTTTCTGCGTTTAGGCTCGAGACCATGCGCTACGACCTCGTCATCTTCGACAACGACGGTGTTCTCGTCGACAGTGAGCCGATTTCCAATCGGCATCTCGCCGCGTATCTGACGGAGCTCGGGCACCCGACCTCCTACGAGGACTCCATCCGTGACTACATGGGCTCCGCCATGCACCGGATCCACGACCTCGTCCTCGAACGGACCGGGCGGCCGTTGCCGGAGGACTTCGACGACGTCTTCCATGCCCGGGTGTTCGCCGCGTTCGAGCGGGAGTTGCAGCCGGTGGCCGGCATAGCGGGCGTACTGGAGAAGCTGGCGGCGGACGGGGTGCCGTACTGCGTCGCGTCCTCCGGGAGCCATGAGCGGATCCGGGTGGGGCATCGGGCGACCGGGCTCGACCGGTGGTTCGCGGACGAGCGGATCTTCAGTTCGCAGGATGTGGGGCGGGGGAAGCCGGCGCCGGATCTGTTCCTGTACGCCGCCGAGCGGATGGGAGTCGAGCCCGGGCGGTGTGTCGTGGTCGAGGACAGTCCGCTGGGCGTGCAGGCGGCTGTCGCGGCCGGGATGGACGTGTACGGCTTCACCGCCATGACGCCTGCCACCAGGTTGGCGGGTGCCACCCAACTCTTCTCCGACATGGGGGAGTTGGCGGACCTGCTCGTCTGACATTTGTCATGCCGAGGTCCGGACGATCGTTTCTACTGGCACTCCTACGCCGGACGAGACGCTGAGGGCATGACGACGAAGACGAACTCGAAGCGCGCGAACCTGGTTCCTCTGATCGTGGACGTGGCTGTGCCGATCGGGGCGTACTACCTGCTCAAGGAAGGGCTCGGGACGAGCACGCTGATGGCGCTGGGCCTCAGCAGTGTCGTGCCCGCGGTGCGGACCGGCTGGAGTGTGGTGAAGGAGCGAGCGGTCAACGGTCTCGCCGCGCTCATCCTCGTCGTCAATGTCGTGGGGCTGCTGCTCAGCCTCGTCGCCGGCGACCCGCGGGTGATGCTCGCCAAGGACAGCGGGGTCAGCAGTGTGATCGGGATCGGCATCCTCGTCTCCGTCGCGCTCGGGAGGCCGATGATGACCGCGGGGATGAAACCCTGGCTGGTGAAGGGGATCGCGGAGCGGGAGGCCGCCTGGGCGCGGCTCCAGGAAGGGTCGGCGGACTTCCGGCGGGCCGAGCGGCGGTTCTCCGTGGTGTGGGGGGTCGTTCTGCTCGCGGAGTGCGTGCTGCGGGTCGTGGGGGCCTACACGCTGCCCGTGGACACGATGGTCTGGCTCGGGTCCGTCGTCATGATCGTGGCAATGGCGGTGGCCTTCCTGGTCAGCGGGGCGGTGGGCGCCGGACCCATGGCCCGGATGCTGTGCGCCGAGACGAAGGCGGGGGCCGTATCGAGGCCCGAGGTCGCCCTCGCCCGATAAAGCTGAGTTAAATTCATCTTTGGCTGGATCTACCCACGAGTACGCCGGGGCCCTACGCTCACCGCCATGACAGATGTGCTGCGGCGCGGTAGGGCCTCGCTGGCGTTCAGCTTCTTCGCGCAAGGTGTCGCCTTTGCTCTGCTGGTGACGCGGATCCCCGCCATCCAGGACCGGTACGGCGTCTCCGACGCGCTGCTGCCGGCTTTCCTGGCCGCCGTGCCGATCCTCGCCGGGGTCGGGAGCGTCTCGACCGAGCACCTGGTGAAGCGGATCCGGCCCAGCCGGCTGCTGCGATTCGCCCAGCCGGTCGTGCTCCTGGCGCTGCTCGGGGTGGGGGCCGGGGACTCGACGTTCGAGCTGGGCGTCTCGCTCGGCGCCTTCGGGCTCGCCGTGGGCATGCTCGACGCGTCCATGAACATGCTCGGGGTGAGCCTGCAGCGGGCGTACGGGCGCAGCATCATGCTGAGCTTCCACGCGGTGTTCAGTCTCGGCGGGATAGCCGGGGCCTCGCTCGCCTGGGTGGGGGCGCACTGGCATCTCGCGCTGTTCGTGTCCTATCTGCCGGTCGTGGTCGTGCTGTTGCCGCTGTGCCTGGTGGGGAGTCGGTGGTACGTCGACGGGGGCGCCACCGCCGTGGAGGAGAAGGCACAGGGCGGGCAGCCGGTGGTCTTCAAGCTGCTGCTGCCGCTGTGTCTGGTGATGACCTTCGCGTACATCGGGGACTCCACCGTCTCCAACTGGAGTGCGAAGTACCTGGACGATGTGCTGGGGAGTTCGGAGCAGCTGGCCACCGTGCCGTACAACGTGTACATGGTGACCACGCTCATCGGGCGGACCATCGGGGACTTCGGGGTGCGGCGGTTCGGGGCCGCGACGGTCGTACGGCTGGGGTCGCTGGTGGCGGCCGGGGGGTTCGCGGTGGTGGCCGTGGCGCCCGGACCGTGGGTCGGGATGCTCGGGTTCACGCTGCTGGGGCTGGGGTTGTGTGTGCTGGTGCCGCAGACCTTCGCGGCGGCGGGGCGGTTGTTCCCGGGGGCGTCGGATGCTGCGGTCGCCCGGCTCAATGTCTTCAATTACGTGGGATTCCTGGTCGGTTCGCCGTTGGTGGGGGCCTTGGGGGACGCGTGGAGCTATCGCGGGGCCATGCTCGTGCCGATGGTGTTGGTGCTGGTGACGCTGGTGTACGCCAAGTCGTTCGAGGCTCAACCGGACCGATACGGTGGCGGGCATGAGCGGCCGCGCACAGCTGATGTGGGACGAGGCAGTAACGGGCTATGACTTCGGTCCGGACCATCCGATGGATCCGGTCCGGCTCGACCTGACCCGGCGACTGGTGGATGCCTTCGGACTGGACCGGGACGTGGAGGTCGTGTCCGCGAAGGCGGCGGGCGAGTCGACCTTGCGGCTCGTGCACCGGGAGGACTACGTCGAGGCCGTGAAGGCGGCTTCCGTGGACCCGGAGGCGGCCGACCAGTCGTACGGGCTGGGGACCATGGACGATCCGGCCTTCCCGCGCATGCACGACGTGTCCGCGCTGATCGCCGGGCAGTCGGTGGGGGCGGCGGAGGCCGTGTGGCGGGGGCAGGCGCTGCATGCGGTGAACTTCGCGGGTGGGCTCCATCATGCGATGCCCGGCGGCGCCTCGGGGTTCTGTATCTACAACGACGCCTCGCTCGCCATCGCGCGGCTGCTGGAGCTGGGGGCCGAACGGGTCGCCTATGTGGATGTCGACGTGCATCACGGGGACGGGGTGCAGGCGGCGTTCTGGGAGGATCCCCGGGTTCTGACGATCTCGTTGCACGAGCATCCTCGGACGTTGTTTCCGCAGACCGGATGGCCGGAGGAGACGGGGGCGGACTCCGCCGAGGGCAGCGCCGTGAATGTGGCGTTGCCGGCGGGGACCGGGGACGCGGGGTGGTTGCGGGCGTTCCATGCGGTGGTGCCGGAGCTGATCGCCGACTTCCGGCCGGATGTGCTGGTGACGCAGCACGGCGCCGATACGCACTTCGAGGATCCGCTGGCTCATCTCGCGGTGTCGTTGGATGCGCAGCGGGCTGTGCAGGTGGCGTGTCATGAGCTGGCGCACGAGTACGCCGGGGGGAAGTGGATCGCGCTCGGGGGCGGGGGGTACGCCGTGGTGGATGTCGTGCCCCGGTCCTGGACGCATCTGGTGGGGATCGCCGCGGGGCGGCCGGTCGAGCCCGAGGCGATGATTCCCGAGGGGTGGCGGCAGGAAGTGTTCGCCCGGACCCGGCAGTTGGCGCCGGCGCGGATGACGGACGGCCGGTGGCCGGTGGCCTATGCGGAGTGGGATGCGGGGTACGACCCCGCGGATCGGCTGGATCAGGCTGTGCTGGCCACTCGGCGGGCGGTGTTCCCGTTGCGGGGCTTGCTGGCGTAGTAGATCAGCGGCTGCCCGCAGCTGTGCAGGGTCCGTTACGCCAACTGTGCGGTGTTTCCCTGTTCCCATCCCTCCTTCGCCACCCCTCCGCCACCATCACTCACGTGTTGAGCACCGGTGCCCTCCGCGCCCATCTGCTGGCCGCTCGCCTGGCCGGGCCCGTGGCCACCTCCCGGGAGGAGAGTCTGCGGAGTTATCGGTTGTTCGCGGCTCGCGATCCGAGGGTGCTTATCGGAATCGATCCCGAGTGGTCGTGGAATGAACGGGATTTGATCGGTCTCATGGCCGACAAGTGCGGAGTTTCGGGCGATCCGCGGCACACAAGTGGCCATGATGTGATCGATCCTGAGCGAACCCTCGTCGCGCTCGACGCCTTCGCGGAGCGGCTCGAGGCAGTTGCCCAGCGCAAGGGGGCCGTGCTCCTCGGCACCGGCCATCCGCACCGACTGCTCGGCTTCTACGCCGCCGTCGCGGACGCCCTCTCGGCGGCGGGATGTACCGTCCTCACCCCTGCGCATGGTCGCTGTGTCGACATAACGACCCGGTTCGGTCTACGCACGTACAACCTTGACTACGTACGAGGAGTCGCGCTCGTGCGGGAACCCGAGGCGAAGAGCTCCGGTTGTGAGACCGGCGCACACTCGCATTCACCGCTCCCGGTTCGTACCGTGCTGGCGGCCGCGGCGGAGAGCGGCGGGCTGCTTCCCGAGCTCGTGGTCGGGGATCACGGTTGGGTCTGCGGAGCAGGTCAGCTGGGGTTTGAGGCCATTGGGCTCGCGGATACGGATGACCCCGCGCTCTTTGTGGGGGAGGCCGAGGGGGCCGTGTCCGTCGTCGTTCCACTTGATGACGCTGTGCGGTCTGATTACTACCGGCCGCTGACCCGCTACGTACTCAATCGAGCGTGTCTGTCACAGTAGGCCGTTGATGGGTGCACCTCTTCCCCACTTGCATCACCCGCCCCTACATTGGGGAGTGAGCACGCAGCGACGAAGAGTCACCGGAAGGGGAAGCCGGTGGCCGTCGAGTGCGGAAGGTTCAGGTGTGTCATGGCTGCTGAACAGAGGCCTCTGAGCGAGGTTCAGTTCCTTACCGTGGCGGAAGTCGCCTCGGTGATGCGAGTGTCGAAGATGACCGTGTACCGGCTGGTGCACAGCGGTCATCTGCCCGCGATCAGGGTGGGGCGGTCCTTCCGCGTCCCCGAGAACGCGGTTCACGAGTACCTCCGCGAGAGTTATGTGGGGGTGGAGACGGCCTGACGACTACGGACCCGGGGAGGTCCCGAGGGGGCCTCAGGGCACTCGTGGACCCCTGCCTGATCTCCCCGGATCACCTCGATTACGACCTCAGCGCTCGGGCGGGTAGGCTAGCCCGTCGAAGGTCGTATGGGCCCATGGCGCCCAGCACCGAGTGATGAGAAGTGAGCGAGGGTAGTCGTGGGCTCTGTTATCAAGAAGCGGCGCAAGCGGATGGCCAAGAAGAAGCACCGCAAGCTGCTCAAGCGCACGCGCGTTCAGCGTCGCAACAAGAAGTAGGCGACGCCGCGGAAGCGTGTTTGTGGCCCCCCACCCAATGCCGGTGGGGGGCCATACGCGTGTCAGGACGTGCGCGTGGGCTGAATGTCGTCACTTCGCGCAGTGGGCAGTCATCACAGCGCAACATCGAACCGCTAAGTTGGCGGCACACGGGGAACGCGGCACAGGACCAGTGCCGTATCAGGGCGGCACCAGGGCTGGACCACGGGTGGAAGGAAGGCGCTGATCTTGGGAAAGGTCGTGCTCGTGACCGGAGTGGCCCGACAGCTGGGGGGCCGGTTCGTGCGACGCATCCAGCGTGACCCGCAGGTGGACCGGGTGATCGCCGTGGACGCGGTGACGCCGGAGCACCATCTGGGCGGCGCCGACTTCGTCCAGGCGGACATCAGGCAGCCCGGCATCGCGCGGGTACTGGCCGAGACGGCCGCCGACACCGTCGTACACCTGGATGTGACGGCGATGGCGCTCGGCAGCGGGAGCCGGACCACGGTCAAGGAGACCAACGTCATCGGCACCATGCAGCTGCTCGGGGCCTGTCAGAAGTCGCCGAACGTCAAGCGGCTCGTGGTGAAGTCCAGTACGAACGTGTACGGATCGGCGCCGCGTGATCCCGCCGTGTTCACGGAGACCACGCCGCCCAAGTCCCTGCCCTCGGGCGGCTTCGCCAAGGACACTGTCGAGGTCGAGGGGTATGTGCGGGGCTTCGCGCGGCGGCGGCCGGACGTGGCCGTGTGCGTGCTGAGGTTCGCCAACATCCTGGGGCCGACTGCGGACACCCCGCTCGCCTCGTACTTCACGCTGCCGGTGCTGCCGACCGTGTTCGGGTACGACCCCCGGTTGCAGTTCGTGCACGAGGACGATGTGATCGAGGTGCTCAGGATCGCCTCGCACGAACCCGAGCGGGGCACGCTCAACAGCGGCACCTTCAACATCGCGGGCGACGGGGTCCTGTTGCTGTCGCAGTGTTCCCGGCGGCTCGGCAGGCCCACTGTGCCCCTGCTGCTGCCCGCCGTCACCTGGGCCGGGTCGCTGGTGCGGACGCTCGGCATGACGGACTTCTCGCCCGAGCAGATCCGGCTGCTCACCCACGGCCGGGTCGTGTCGACGGTCCAGATGCGTGAGACGCTCGGATTCCGGCCGAAGTACACGACGGCGGAGACCTTCGCGGAGTTCGCGCGCAGCCAGGGACCCGGGCTGCTGCCGCCGGAGGCCCTCGCGGGGGCCGTCGACAGGATCGCCGCGCTGCCCCTCGCGGGCGGCGGCCACCCCCCGACGCAGAGCGCCAACTGAGGAGCGCATCAACGATGGCGGACGCCAAGGTCATTCCGTTCGACGACGACCGGTCCCGCGCAGGCGCCGTACAGCGGCCGGCGCGGCGCCGTAGTGCGGGGAGTCGGCGCAAGGGCTCCGAGCCCTCGCTGGTCCGTGAGGTCCAGCCCCTGCCCAGCAGGGCCTCCGCGCAGGATGATGTTCCTGTGACGCGTGAGGAAGAGCCGCCGCAGCAGGCGAACGACGAAGGCGGCCTTGAGCGGCGGATCGCTGGAGGCCTCAGCTTCCTGCGCCGCCGGCTCACCGGGGACTACGAGGTCGATGACTTCGGCTACGACGAGGAACTCACCGACCAGGTCCTGATGTCCCTGCTGCGGCCGGTGTACGAGAAGTACTTCCGGGTCGAGGTGAAGGGCGTCGAGAACATCCCGGCGGAGGGCGGCGCGCTGATCGTCGCCAACCACTCCGGGACGCTGCCGCTGGACGGCCTGATGATGCAGGTCGCCGTGCACGACCAGCACCCCGCGAACCGGCATCTGCGGCTGTTGGCGGCGGACCTGGTGTTCATGCTGCCGGTGGTCAACGAACTCGCCCGCAAGGCCGGTCACACCCTCGCCTGCGCGGAGGACGCCGAGCGGCTCCTGGGGCGCGGTGAACTGGTCGGTGTGATGCCGGAGGGCTTCAAGGGCATCGGCAAGCCGTTCAGCGAGCGCTACAAGCTCCAGCGCTTCGGCCGGGGCGGGTTCGTCTCCACGGCCCTGCGTCAGCGCACCCCGATCATTCCGTGCTCGATCGTGGGCGCGGAGGAGATCTACCCGATGATCGGCAATGCGAAGACGCTGGCTCGTCTGCTGGGGTTCCCGTACTTCCCGTTGACGCCGACCTTCCCGTGGCTGGGTCCGCTGGGCGCGGTTCCGCTGCCGACGAAGTGGACGATTCAGTTCGGTGAGCCGATCCTGACGGACGGCTATCCGCCGGAGGCGGCGGAGGATCCGATGCTGATGTTCAACTTGACCGACCAGGTCAGGGAGCAGATCCAGCACACGCTGTACAAGTTGCTGGTGCAGCGGCGGTCGGTGTTCTTCTGAGTCGGCGTGCGGACGTGGCTGCCGACGCGGGTTGTCGCCGCGAGGATCGCCCCGCTGCGTGAAGCCGCTGGACGGAGCCCGGCGCAGCCGTGCGAAGCCTGCGCAGCGGGGCAGCGGCGGTCCGTCTTCTTCTGATCTTTTCTGTCGTACGACGACGGGGGCGCCCTTCGTGGGAAGGGTGCCCCCGTCGTCGTACCGGAAGAGTTAGTTCGTGTTCTCGCCGTCGATTCCCAGGCCGGGCAGGAGGCCCGGGAGGAGGGGCGGGAGGGTGACGTCCGGGTCGGACGACGGGGCGGGGGAGGTCGGGGTGGCGGTGCCGGTGGCCTTCGGTGGGTCGAGCAGGCCGCCGGTGTTGCCGCCGAGCAGGCCGTCGTCCTCGCCAGAGGACGTGGCCGACTTGCTGGGGCTGCTGCCGCCGCTGTGCTCGGAGCCGCCGCCGGTGCCCGGAGCCGTGGACCGGCCGGAACCGGTCGAGGTGTCCGAGGACGCCGTCCCGGAGCGCTGCCGCTGTCCCGGGTCACCGCCCCGGGCAGGGGGTTCGGGCAGGAGGGACTGCAGCGGGGCGACCTCTTCGTCTATGGCGTCGAAGACCGAGGACACCTGGCTGCTGACGTCGCCGAGCTGCACGGGCAGCCGCTCGCGGAGCGCACCCCAGGCCTCGCGGTGCGAGCGCGAGAAGCTGGAGAGGGCCTGGATGGGGCCCAGGGACTTCGGGTCGCGGTCGTACGCCTCGTGCAGCAGGCGGTGGCCTTCGGCGGCGTCGTGCTGCATGCCGGACAGGGCGCGGCGGATCTCGCTCAGGGACTCGTGGTCGAGGTGACCGCCCCGGCCGCGCTCCATCAGGCGGCGGGCCTCGCTCAGCCGGGTGGAGGCCTGGTCGAGGTAGGCGACACCGCGCTCGTCGTCACCGTCGGACAGGTAGCTGAGCTTGAAGTCCTCGATGCCGCGCTTGAGGCCGTACAGCGAGTCCCCGGGCAGGGCGTCCGAGCTGGCCGCGGCCACTCCGCCGAAGGCTCCGGCGGCGACTCCGACGCTCAGGCCGCCCGCGGCCAGGCCCTTGGTGAGCCGGGAACGCGGTCGCAGTTTCCCGAGCGGACTCGCCCGGTGGGCGGCGCCCGCCCGATGGGAGCGCTGCTCGGGGACCGCGGTTTCCACCCCGTCGCCCTCCAGCAGCATGGCCTCCATCGCGGCCACCAGCTGGGCGCGCTGGACGACCTTGACCTCGGGGTCCAGCTCAGGCCTGGGCAGCTCGCCAAGACACTCCGCGAGGGTCAACAGGCGGTCCTGACCGGTGTGTTCCCCAGCGGCCGGCTGGTGTCCTTCGGACTGCTCGGCCGCCGGGTCCCGGTCGGACTGCTCCTCCAGGGCCTGGGCGAAGGCGTTCGCCCGCCGGTGCGCCGATACGTTCGCGATCACTGGCGGCACCTCCTCTCGTCATGACGGTCGACTCCCCAGGGGGTCCTGAGGGTTGCACACCCTGACCACAAGCACTCGATCGAGTGATCGAAGTCGGCCAGGGAGTGACCACAGGGAGCCTGCATCCCGCACAACGAGCGGCGTGGCACTTGGGTTACGGACGGCGGATGATCGGATCGGGAAGGCAACGGACTTTCACCGAGAGCGAGTTGACGGTTACCGGGCGTGCGCTCTCAGCGGACGTCGTCCGGGAGAAGGCGGGCCAGGGTGCGTACGGCCCGGTACTGGAGGGTCTTGATGGCGCCTTCGTTCTTGCCCATCACCCGGGCGGTCTCGGCGACGGAGAGGCCCTGGAGGAAACGGAGGGTCACGCACTCCTGCTGCTGCGGGTTGAGCCGGCGGACGGCGTCCAGCAGCGCGGCGTTGGAGAGCGACTCCAGGACGGAGTCCTCGGGAGAGCGCTCGACCTCGTTGGCGTCGAGCATCTCGCCGGTGGTGACCTCGAGACGGAACCGGCTCGACTTGAAGTGGTCGGCGACGAGGTTGCGCGCGATGGTGACGAGCCAGGCGCCGAAGTCGCGGCCCTGCCAGGTGAACGTGCCGATTCTTCTGAGCGCGCGCAGGAATGTCTCGCTCGTCAGGTCCTCGGCGGTGGCCTTACCTCCTACCCGGTAATAGATGTACCGGTACACCGTGTCGCTGTACTGGTCGTACAGGCGGCCGAAGGCGTCGGCCTCGCCGGCCTGGGCGCGTTCGACCAGGTCCATCATGCGGGCGCTGTCGCTGTCCGCAGCCGGACGGCGGGCGGGGGCGGCGCCGGTCGAACGCCCTCGTCTGCCGACGGCCGCGGAACCGTCGGCCAGTGCATAGCACGGGCCGATCGGTGCCGCGGCTGCGGCGAGGGCGGGGACGGCGTACGCGGTGGGGACGAAGCCGCGCAACAGGTCTTGGACCGTTGCGCGCAGCGTAGCCAGGCCCGAGGCGTCAACCCCGACGTGTGGGTACACGGGACTCCCAGAGGCAGAGCTTCCATCACGTGCAGTACGGGACCGTTCACCCGTCGTAGCGACGGAAGGGGTACCGGATTGCGTCTGAGGAGAATAACGCTTAGTGCAGGCCCTGCTACACCCAGTTGCTCTATTCATCGATTACGTCGCATCTGTAACCGATTGGGAGCAGTTCAAGTGCCGGAGAGTGACCGGTTGTTGATCGAAACCGGTCGCGTTCTGCCAGGGAACAGGGCGTGTTGTGGCCGTGTGCAGCCAATGTGCCTGCACACGGGGTTACGCCCGTAAAACCGGTGGATTGGCGTGTTCGCCCGGCTACCGGCGGCGTTTGTGCAGGGCGATCGCCGCCGCCGTACCGCCTGCCACCGCTCCCACGCCGGCCGCCGCCGGGATGCCGACCTTCGCCGCCTTGCGGCCCGTGCGGTAGTCGCGCAGACGCCAGTCCAGTTGCCGGGCGTGCTTGCGGAGCTTGGTGTCCGGGTTGATCGCGTAGGGGTGGCCGACCAGCGAGAGCATCGGGATGTCGTTGTGGCTGTCGCTGTACGCCGCGCAGCGGGACAGGTCGAGGCCCTCCGCCGCTGCCAGGGCCCGGACCGCCTCCGCCTTCGCGGGGCCGTGCAGGGGTTCACCCACGAGCTTGCCCGTGTAGACGCCGTCCACCGACTCCGCCACGGTGCCGAGGGCGCCGGTGAGGCCGAGGCGGCGGGCGATCACCTGGGCGATCTCCACCGGGGCCGCTGTGACCAACCACACCTTCTGGCCCGCGTCCAGGTGCGCCTGTGCCAACGCACGCGTGCCCGGCCAGATGCGCTCGGCCATGTACTCGTCGTAGATCTCCTCGCCGATCGACTGGAGCTCGGCGACGCGATGGCCCTTCACGATGGACAGCGCCGAGTCCCGGGCCTCCTGCATGTGTTCCGGGTCCTCGACGCCGGCGAGGCGGAACCATGCCTGCTGCCAGGCGAACCTCGCGAGGTCGCGGGTCTCGAAGAACTTCCGTTTGTACAGGCCACGGCCGAAGTGGAAGAGGGCGGCGCCCTGCATCACCGTGTTGTCCAGGTCGAAGAAGGCGGCGGCCTTGTCGTCGCCCAGGACCGGGAACTGTGACTCCGGTTCCGTACCAGCGGTCTCCTCGACCTCCTGGGAGGACTTGCGCGCAGCCTCCGCCGAGGCCTCGCCTGCCAACACGCTCCGCGCCGTGGCGGAGCGCCTACGGGGAGTGAGCCATCCGAGAGCGGCCATGGCGTGAGCATAGCCAGTCTGTTCGGTGGTTCCGGAGTCGTGAGGTTTGAAGGGTGTGAACTCTCCGCGACTGTGCCGTTAAGCAAGGGCGAGAATGGCCGACATGAGTCCCATCTTTCGCCGCAGGGCGGCCAGGCTTCCCGGGGAACGGCTCGTCACCCTCATCCGCAAGCCGGGCTGTCATCTGTGTGACGACGCTCAGTCCGTGATCGAGAAGGTGTGTGGAGATCTCGGGGTTCCGTGGGAGCAGAAGAGCATTGACGAGGATCCTCGACTCCACGATCAGTACTGGGAGCAGATCCCGGTGGTACTCGTCGACGGTGAACAGCACACCTTCTGGCGGGTGAACGAAGATCGCCTCCGCAAGGCCCTGACCGACTAGTCCAACTGGCCCGGCAGGTCGCTTAGGATCGATGGCGACTTGGTCTTGGGGGCGGGATTGATGAGGGAAGTGTCTTGTTTTGCCTCCGAGAGGGACGCGCGTGACGCCGGTCACGTTGGCCGGGCAAATCGGACACCATCTTTGTGCACGCGTTCACAAAGACATAGCCTGCATTCGACGGGGCGGTCTGGGGACGCATGACCGCCTACAGCCCCGCTCTACCCGCAGGAGCACCGTGGCAACTGGCCGAACTCACCGACCGGCGACCCGTAGCCGAGGGATTCCCGAGGCCACCGTCGCCAGGCTTCCGCTGTACCTACGAGCCCTGACCGCACTGTCGGAGCGCTCGGTACCCACGGTCTCCTCCGAGGAGCTCGCGGCCGCCGCGGGGGTCAATTCCGCGAAGCTGCGCAAGGACTTCTCCTACCTGGGTTCTTACGGAACGCGCGGTGTCGGCTACGACGTCGAGTATCTCGTCTACCAGATCTCCCGCGAACTCGGCCTGACCCAGGACTGGCCGGTTGTGATCGTCGGTATCGGTAATCTCGGCGCCGCTCTCGCCAACTACGGCGGGTTCGCGTCCCGTGGATTCCGTGTCGCGGCGCTGATCGACGCCGATCCGGCGATGGCCGGAAAGCCCGTCGCGGGCATTCCGGTGCAGCACTCGGACGACCTGGAAAAGATCATCGAGGACAACGGCGTGTCCATCGGTGTCATCGCGACCCCCGCCGGTGCCGCCCAGCCGGTCTGCGACCGGCTCGTGGCCGCCGGGGTCACCTCCATCCTGAACTTCGCGCCGACCGTGCTGTCCGTGCCGGACGGCGTCGACGTGCGCAAGGTCGACCTCTCCATCGAGCTGCAGATCCTCGCCTTCCACGAGCAGCGCAAGGCCGGTGAGGAGGCCGCCGCCGCTGCCGACGGCGCCGGTCCGGTCGTCGCCGGCCGCAGAGACTCCGCCGACAAAGGACCCGACGGGGACGTACCCGCCGTGATGCCGGCATGAGTCTCCTCGTCGTCGGGCTGAGCCACCGCAGCGCGCCGGTCAGCGTGCTGGAGCGGGCGGCTCTCCATGCCGATGCGCAGGTGAAGTTGCTCCAGGACACCGTCGCCGCCGACCCGGCCACGGAGGCCGCGGTGCTGGCCACCTGCAACCGGATCGAGCTGTACGCCGACGTGGACAAGTTCCACGCCGGAGTGGCCGAGCTGTCCACGCTGCTCGCGCAGCACAGTGGGGTGGGGCTCGACGAGCTCACTCCGTATCTCTACGTGCACTACGAGGACCGGGCCGTTCATCACCTCTTCTCCGTGGCCTGTGGGCTGGACTCCATGGTCGTCGGGGAGGGGCAGATCCTCGGGCAGATCAAGGACTCGCTGGCGCGGGCGCAGGAACTGCACACCGCCGGACGCCTGCTCAACGACCTGTTCCAGCAGGCGCTGCGGGTCGGTAAGCGGGCGCACTCCGAGACCGGGATCGATCGGGCGGGACAGTCGCTGGTCACCTTCGGGCTGGAGCAGCTGGCTCTCGGCGCTGAGGTGTCGGACTGGGCGCGAGGGAAGAAGGCGCTGGTCATCGGGGCCGGGTCGATGTCCTCGCTGGCCGCGGCGACGCTGGCGCGGGTCGGGGTCACGGAGATCGTCATCGCCAACCGGACGGCCGACCGGGCCGAGCGGCTTGCCGAGATCCTCAACGAAGGCGGGGACGTGCTCGCCCGCCCGGTACCGATGGACTCGGTGTCGGACGAGCTGACACGTGCAGATGTCGTGGTGTCCTGTACGGGGGCCACGGGGCTCGTACTCAGCGCTGAGGCTGTTGCCGCGGCGCGGGGGTCGGTCGCGCAGCCCGGCGCTGACGAGGTGCCGCCCTTGCGTGGGCCGGGAGCCGGCCAGGCGGCACGACTGCCCGCAAGCTCTGGGACCGACGAGAACTGTCCGCTCGACCTGGCCCCCATGCAGACCACCCCCGGTTTCTCCGTGCTCGGCGAAGCCGCTGTCGCCGGGATGGCCGCCTCCGAGCTGGAGCAGCACGCCGCCTGGGTGGACAACGCGCCCCGGCCGCAGAGTTCCGGGTCGGTCGCGACCGTGCTCGATCCCGTCGCGGAAGCCGACGCCATCGCCGCGCTCGCCGCCACCGCCGCTGTGATCGGGCGCGTGCCGGAGCGGCGCAGGCCCGAGCCCGTCGCCGAGATTCCGCGGCCCACCCCCTCGCTCTTCCTGCTCGACCTCGCCATGCCCCGGGACATCGACGCCGCCGTGCACCGGCTGGGCGGGGTGCGACTCGTCGACATCGAGTCCCTCGCCGACGCTTCGGCCGACGCTCCCATGGCGGCCGACGTCGACCAGGTCCGCCGTATCGTGGCCGACGAGGTCGCCGCCTTCGGGGCCGCGCTCAGGGCCGCGCACATCACGCCGACCGTCGTCGCGCTGCGGTCCATGGCCGCCGAGGTCGTCGCCGGTGAGATCGCCCGGCTCGACGGGCGGCTGCCGGGGCTGGACGACAAGCAGCGCGGTGAGATCACGCAGACCGTGCGGCGCGTGGTCGACAAGCTGCTCCACGCGCCGACCGTACGGGTCAAGCAACTCGCGGCCGAGCCCGGCGGTGCCGGGTACGCGGACGCGTTGAGGACTCTGTTCGACCTCGACCCCGAGACGGTGGCCGCCGTCTCCCGCGCCGAGGACAGCACCACCGATGAGAAAGACCGAGGCTCGTCATGAGTACCAAGGCGCTACGACTAGGGACCAGGCGGAGCAAACTCGCCATGGCCCAGTCGCGGCAGGTGGCGGACGCCGTGAGCCAGGTGACCGGGCGGCCCGTCGAGCTCGTGGAGATCACCACGTACGGCGATGTGTCCAAGGAGGCGCTCGCGCAGATCGGCGGCACCGGTGTCTTCGTGACCGCGCTGCGCGAAGCCCTGCTCAAGGGCGAGGTCGACTTCGCGGTGCACTCGCTCAAGGACCTGCCGACCGGGCAGCCGGACGAGCTGGCGCTGGCCGCGATACCCGAGCGCGAGGACCCGCGGGACGTCATTGTCGCCCGGGATGCCCTGAAGTTCACCGACCTGCCCCGCGGTGCCCGCATCGGTACCGGTTCGCCCCGGCGCATGGCGCAGCTCAACGCGTACGCCCGCGCGCACGGACTTGATATCGAGACGGTTGCGATCCGGGGGAACATCGACACCCGGGTGCGGTTCGTGCGCGATGGTGAGCTTGATGCGGTGGTGCTGGCCGCGGCAGGGCTCACACGCATCGGCCGTATCGACGAAGTGACCGATTTCCTCTCGGTCGACACAGTTTTGCCCGCTCCCGGCCAGGGAGCACTCGCGATCGAATGCACCGCGGACAACGCGGACCTGATCGCAGCGCTCGGCGAGCTCGACGACCCGTTCACGCGGGTCGCCGTGACCGCCGAACGGTCACTGCTCGCCGCCCTGGAGGCCGGCTGCTCCGCCCCTGTGGGCGCGCTGGCCGACCTGCTGGCCGACGGGCAGATTGTCAAGGAAATGCGCCTGCGGGCCGTCGTCGGCACCACCGACGGCTCTCGCACGGTGCAGTTGTCCACCACCGGTCCCGTGCCCGAGACGTACGACCAAGCAATGGCGCTCGGCCGTGAACTCGCGGCCGAGATGCTTGCCCAGGGCGCGGCCGGTCTGATGGGGGAGCGAGCACAGTGAGCCCCACCACCCTTCCCGTCGGTCCTGAACACGGGCACGTCACCTTCCTCGGTGCCGGACCCGGAGATCCGGGACTGCTGACTCTGCGCGCCGTCGAGGCGCTCACGAACGCGGACGTTCTCGTCGCCGGGCACGAGGTGCTCGACGTCGTACGCGTCCACGCTCGATCGGGCGTCGCCGTCGTGGACACGGACACGGAGTCGCCTTCGACTCCGGTTCCGGGCACGGGCGCGCCCCAACTAACGATCGTTGACGGCTCGTCAACAACCGCAGCTGCCCCCGCTGTACGGGATGCCGCACATCTTGTCATGGAGGCCGCGCGGGGCGGCAGGCGGGTCGTACGTGCGGTGTCCGGGGACCCCGGGCTCGACGCGTACGCCGCCGAGGAGATGCTGGCCTGCGCCCGCGCGGGCGTGCCCTTCGAGGTCGTGCCCGGTGTCGCCGCCGCGGTCGGTGTACCCGCGTACGCCGGTGTGCCGCTGCGCGACGCCCAGGGCGCGGACGTGCGGTTCGTGGACGCGCGGACGGCCTCCGACCGGTGCTGGACGGAGGTGGGGGCGTCGGACGGGACCGTGGTCGTGTCGACGACCCTGGACTCCGTGGGTGCCGCCGCCGGGGAGCTGGTCGCCGCCGGGCGCAAGCCCGATACCCCGATGACGGTGACGGTCGCCGGTACGACCACCCGCCAGCGCACGTGGACGGCCACCCTGGGCACCATCGCCCAGACGCTCAAGCAGGCCAAGGTGCTGCCCTCGCCCGAGGGCGGGCGGCCGGTGATAGTCGTGGTCGGTGAGCGTTCGGCCGCCGCGCAGCGCGACCAGCTGTCGTGGTTCGAGAACAAGCCGCTGTTCGGCTGGAAGGTTCTCGTGCCGCGTACGAAGGAGCAGGCGGCCTCGCTCTCCGACCAGCTGCGGTCCTACGGGGCCGTGCCGCACGAGGTGCCGACGATCGCCGTCGAGCCGCCGAGAACGCCCCAGCAGATGGAGCGGGCGGTCAAGGGGCTCGTGACCGGGCGCTACGAGTGGATCGCCTTCACCTCGGTCAACGCCGTCAAGGCCGTACGCGAGAAGTTCGAGGAGTACGGGCTCGACGCGCGTGCCTTCGCGGGGATCAAGGTCGCCGCGGTCGGTGAGCAGACCGCCAAGGCGCTGATCGCCTTCGGTGTGAAGCCCGATCTGGTGCCGAGCGGTGAGCAGTCGGCCGCGGGTCTGCTCGAGGACTGGCCGCCGTACGACCCCGTTTTCGACCCGATCGACCGGGTGTTCCTGCCGCGGGCCGACATCGCGACCGAGACCCTGGTCGCCGGGCTCATCGAGCTCGGGTGGGAGGTCGACGACGTCACGGCCTATCGGACCGTGCGGGCCTCGCCGCCGCCCGCGGAGACGCGGGAGGCGATCAAGGGCGGTGGGTTCGACGCCGTTCTCTTCACGTCCTCGTCGACCGTGCGGAACCTGGTGGGTATCGCCGGGAAGCCGCACAACGTGACCGTGATCGCGTGCATCGGGCCCGCCACGGCCAAGACCGCCGAGGAGCACGGGCTGCGGGTGGATGTGATGGCTCCCGAGCCGTCCGTGCACAAGCTGGCCGAGGCCCTCGCCGACTTCGGGCTGAAGCGGCGGGCGGCGGCGCTCGAGGCCGGGGATCCGGTGACACGGCCGAGCGAGCGGCGGCCGGGGGCTCGGCGGCGGCGGTCGACGACCTGAGCGTGGTGACGATCTGAGTGTTGTGCGGCGCGGTGTCGGTGTGCGGTGGCTGCGGGGGCCTGGTTCAGGCTGACGGAGCCACCGTGTGGCCGTAGCGCAGGAGGTTCTCCGGGTCGTACGTCGACTTCGCGCGTCGCAGGCGGTCGTAGACCTCCGGGGTCCAGGCGCGGGCGCGGTCCTTCTCGTCGCCCGGGGTGCCGTGCAGGTTGACCAGGGTGCGGCCGGTGCCGTACGCGGCCATCGCGGAGTTGAGAGCGTTCGTGGCGCGTTCGACGGCCTCGGCCATGGGGGGTGCCGCCAGGACGCCCACCGCCTCCAGGAGGTACTCGGCGTCCCGGGCGCAGACCGCGTCCGCCACGGCTGCGGGGCGGGACAGAGCCGCGCCCATGTGCCGGATCTCGACCATGAGGAGCGGGAAGTCGCCGGCTCCCGCCGCCGGGCCCACCTGGTCCAGGAACGTCTCGATCGCCTCGGGTGTCAGCTCGCGCAGCAGGGCGCAGGACTCGCGGGCCGGGAGCGGGTCCTGGGGGTCCAGATAGATGCGGTCCACCGCCGAGTAGTCCATCTCCTCCACCGTGTCGATCACGACCGGTGCGGCCTCGCGGAGCGGGGTGAGGAGGTCCTGGCCCGCTGTCGTCTCGCCGGTCCAGGCGAGGCAGACCCTTGACCAGAAGCCGCCCCGGAAGGGTTCGGGGATCTCCGGGAAGGGCGGTAGGCGCAGGATGCTGAAGGTGCTGTTCATCTCCGGCGGGATGTCCTGGGTCCAGGCCGCCCAGGTGGTCAGCAGGGCCTCGGCGTCCTCGCCGGCGCAGTAGATGCCGCCGCCGAGGAGGCGGGGGAGCGGGAGGAGCTCGGTGACCAGGGAGGTCACCACTCCTACGTTGCCCTTGCCGCCGCGCAGGGCCCAGAAGAGGTCGGGTTCCGTGTCGGCGTCGGCGTGGTGGGGCGTGCCGTCGGGGGTGACGACCTCGAAGGAGCGGACCTTGTCGGCGGCGTAGCCGTAGGTCCGGCCGAGGACGGGGAGGCCGCCGCCGAGGGTGTAGCCGACGACGCCTGCGTCGGTGGAGGAGCCGTTCAGGGTGGCGAGGCCGTGGGGGGTGGCGGCGGCCAGGACGTGCCGCCACTTCGCGCCGGCGTCGATTCTCGCGGTGCGGGTTTCTTCGTCGACGTGTACGCCGGTCATGCGGGCGGTGTTGATCAGCAGGCCGTTCTGTATGGGGAAGTTGGCGCCGTGGCCGGTGGCCTGGACGGTGACGGGGGTGTGGGTGGCCGAGGCCCAGCGCAGGGCGGTGACGATGTCCTCGGCGCGGGTGGCGCCGACGACCACGTCGGGGGTGTGCAGGGCGGCCAGGTTGAACCCGGTGACTTCGTCGGCGTAGCCGGGTTCGCCGGGGTGGATGACGGGGCCGTGGATCTCGTTGAGGGTGGGGTGGGTGTCGGGCGTGTCGTGGGTGGGGGTGGCAGCCATGGTGTCCTCCTGCCTTGTTCTTTCAGATTGGACCTGGGGGTGGGGTGGCGCATGTGGGGGTGCGTTCGGCGGTTGAGCGGGTGCGGGTGCGGTTTCGGGTGCGGGTTCGGGTGCGGGTTCGGTGGGGGCGGGCGTTGTGCGCAGTTCCCCGCGCCCCTGGGTGCCTGCGGCGGCCCGTGCCGGTTCGGTGGGGGCTGGTGTAGCGCGTGCGGGTGCGTTGTGGGTCGGGGCCGGGGTGGGGGGTATCCGTCCTCGGTCCGGCGGCTCGGTCCCTTGAGTGGTGCCGCCCGGTAATGGACGCCGGCCGCTGCGGGCGGACACCCCCCACCCCGTCCCCTGCGCGCCGTACGCGGCTACCGGCCCGTCGGGGCGGGCGACTCCCCGCCACGGCCCGTCGGGGCGCGCGAGGTGGCGAACGGTCCGTCGTGGCGCGTGAAGTGGGGATCGGTCCGTTGTGGCGCGTGAGGTGGGGATCGGTCCGTTGTGGCGCGGGGTGTGGCTGACGGTCCACCGGGCGGGCGGTGCGGCGAACGGCCCGTCGTGGCGCAGGTGACTGCAACTTCCCAGGGGCGCGGGGAACTGCGCGACCAGCCACAACGGACCCGCAGCCGCCCGACAACCCGACCCGGCACCCCCATAGGCGCCCTGCCCAAGCCCAGCGCAGCTGCCCGCGGGGAACTGCGCGACCAGCCACAACGGACCCGCAGCCGCCCGACAACCCGACCCGGCACCCCCATAGGCGCCCTGCCCAAGCCCAGCGCAGCTGCCCGCGGGGAACTGCGCGACCAGCCACAACGGACCCGCAGCCGCCCGACGACATGGTGAGGCACTCTCATAGGCGCCCTGCCCAAGCCCAGCGCAGCTGCCCGCGGGGAACTGCGCGACCAGCCCCCACCGGCCCGCAGACGCGCGAGGACCTGGTGTGGCACCCCCGTAGGCGTCTCCCTCCCGACGGGGCGTCGGCAAAGGGGCCCACGAGGCGGGCGTAGCTTAGGTGTATGACGATGTACGGATCTTTTCCCGGCGCGCGGCCCCGGCGGCTGCGGACCAACCCCGTCATGCGCCGCATGGTTGCCGAGACCCGGCTGCACCCCGCTGACTTCATCCTCCCGGCGTTCGTGCTGGAGGGAGCCAGTGAGCCGGTGCCGATCTCGGCGATGCCCGGGGTCGTGCAGCACACGCGGGACAGTCTGAAGAAGGCGGCCGCGGAGGCCGTGGCGGCCGGGGTGTCCGGGATCATGCTCTTCGGGGTGCCGGAGGCGTCGAAGAAGGACGCTCTCGGGACGCCGGGCACCGATCCCGACGGGATTCTGCAGGTCGCCATCCGGGACGTACGGGCCGAGGTCGGGGACGACCTGCTCGTCATGTCCGATGTGTGTCTCGACGAGACCATCGATCACGGGCACTGCGGGGTGCTCGACGCGCAGGGGCGTGTCGACAATGACGCCACCCTGGAGCGGTACGCCGAGATGGCCCAGGTCCAGGCCGACGCCGGCGCCCATGTCGTGGCGCCCAGCGGGATGATGGACGGGCAGGTGGGGGTCATCCGGGACGCGCTCGACCAGATCGGGCGGGAGGACGTGGCCATCCTGGCGTACACGGCCAAGTACGCCTCCGCGTTCTACGGGCCCTTCCGGGAGGCCGTCGCGTCGTCGCTGCAGGGCGACCGCAAGACGTATCAGCAGGACCCCGCCAACGCGCGGGAGTCGCTGCGCGAGCTCGCCCTCGATCTGGAGGAGGGTGCCGACATGGTGATGGTCAAGCCGGCCGGGCCCTACCTCGACATCCTCGCGCGGGTCGCGGACGCCGTCGACGTGCCCGTCGCCGCGTACCAGATCTCCGGTGAGTACTCGATGATCGAGGCCGCCGCCGAGAAGGGCTGGATCGACCGGGACCGGGCGATCCTGGAGACGCTGACCGGAATCAAGCGGGCCGGGGCGCAGAACATCCTCACCTACTGGGCGACCGAGGTGGCTCAGAAGCTCGGCTGACGAAGCCGCCGGACGGCGTGTTGCGGCAACGGTTCGAGCTCGGTCCGGATACGGGCGGAGCTCGTTCCGGCCAACGTCCGGACAACGGCCCCCAGTTCGGACGGTGATCTTCTGGTGATCTGTCCGGAATCCGGCCTGTGGCGTGGTGGATTTGTCGGGGTGCGTCAGGTGCACGACTTGATGGACCGCTTACATCCGTCGAATTGACGAGTTCTCGACATCCTTCATATCTTCTGCGCCTGGCCTGATCCATTCGGAACAGTTCCGAACGTCGATCCCTGGGGGACACCACCATGAACTACTTCCTCGATGTGCTGAAGAAGTACGCTGTGTTCAGCGGCCGCGCGCGCCGCAAGGAATACTGGATGTACACCCTGTTCGTCACGATCATCTACATCGTGCTGGCCGTCATCGGCGTCGTGGCCAAGCAGACGTGGATCCCGATCGTCTTCTACGTCGCCATCCTGCTCCCCAGCCTCGCCGTCCTCGTGCGCCGCCTGCACGACACCGGCCGCAGCGGCTGGTGGGTCCTGTTCGGTCTGGTTCCGCTCGCCGGTGGCATCACCCTCCTCGTCTTCACCTGCCTCGACGGTGAGCCGAGCGACAACAAGTACGGCGCCAACCCGAAGGGCCTCGCCCCGGCGCACGTGTGATGCCGTAGCTCTGCTTCGAAGGCCGCCCGGTCAGTGCCGGGCGGCCTTTTGGTTCTCCACGGGGCTCACCGCGGCCGCCTTGTTCGTGGCCGGGCCCTCGTCGCGTACGCCCTGGCCGTCGTTGCAGCCCGTGAGGGTGAGGAGCACGAGGAGGGTCAACAGGGCGAGGGCGGTGGGGGTGTGGGGTCGGGTGGGCATGGGATCAGGCTGCGGGGGAGCGGGGGCGTTCGCCAGCCCTGGCGGGGGATTCGGGACGGCCATCTGTCGGGGGCTGTGCTGACCTGCGGAGATGCGGCTTCCCGAGTCCCCTTCGTGGGATGCGGGACGGGGCATCTCGGGCACCGGGCACCATCAAGTCGCCCGGGGAGTTAGGTTCTTGACGATCGCGGCGGTTGTCCGTTGAAGGACCGACACATTCACAGGGGAGACGCCATGTCCGGTGACGCGCTGAGCCAGGACCCGGCCGAGCTGGCCAGGAGGATCGACACCACCAGGGCACATCCGGCCCGCGTCTACGACGTCTTCCTCGGCGGCAAGGACAACTACCCCGCCGACCGTGAGGCGGCCGCCGCCGCGCTCGCCGCCAACCCCCGCGGCTACCTCGACGTACGCCACAACCGTGACTTCATGCGCCGGGCCGTCGACAGGCTCGCCGAGCGGGACGGGATCCGGCAGTTCCTCGACATCGGCACCGGGCTGCCCACCGCGGAGAACGTCCACCAGATCGCCCAGCGGATCCGGCCCGACTCCCGGGTCGTGTACGTCGACAACGACCCGGTGGTGCTGGCGCACGCCCGCGCGCTGCTCACCAGCGGGCCCGAGGGGCGTACGGACTACATCGACGCCGACTTCACGAGCCCCGCGCAGATCCTCGAACAGGCCGCCAAGACCCTGGACTTCGACCAGCCGATCGCGCTGTGCCTGGTCGCGATCCTGCACTTCGTCGAGGACGACGAGGCCTATCCGATCGTGCGGGAGCTCGTGGAGGCCCTGCCCGCGGGCAGCCGGATCGTCCTCAGCCATCTGACCGACGAGATGCATCCCGAGCCCACCCGCGCGGTCCAGCGGACCTACACCGAGCGCGGGTTCACCTTCGTGTTCCGGTCCAAGGGGGAGGTGGAGCGGTTCTTCACCGAGGTGCCGGGTGTCTCCCTGGACGAGCCCGGTGTGGTGCCCGCGCATCTGTGGCACCCCGGGCCCGCGCCCGCGCCGCCGGCCATCGACGCCGAGGACTTCGAGTCCCTCGACGACATCGAGAAGATCCGCTACCGGGACATCAACGACGTCACGGACGACGACATCAACGTCTACGGGGCGACCGGCACCAAGGCGTGAGCGGGGTGCGTGACGTCCGTATCGCGGAAAGGTGCTTGTAGGCGGCATTCATTTGCTTAGGCTGCGCTGGACCCAGTCGTCGCAGTCCGCAGTCCGCAGTTGAAGGAGCCGTGCCATGACGGTGCCCACGTTCGCTTCCGTGCCGCCGCTCGCCGCCCGGGCCCGGTCGGTCGGTGGGTCGCCCGTGCGGGACATCCTCGCCGTCACCGCCCGCCCCGAGGTCATCAACTTCGCGGGCGGGCTGCCGGCGCCCGAACTGTTCGACGCCGAGGGGATCGCGGACGCCTTCCGTGCGGTGCTGGAGGAGATGCCCGAGCGGGCGCTCCAGTACTCGACCACCGAGGGTGAGCCCGTGCTGCGGGCGGCTCTGGCGGAGCGGATGTCGGTCCGCGGGCTCGCCACCGGCGCTGACGACGTCCTCGTCACCACCGGATCGCAGCAGGCGCTGTCGCTGCTCGCCACCGCGCTGATCGAGCCCGGGGACACGGTGCTCGTGGAGAGTCCCTGCTATCTGGCGGCCCTCCAGGCCTTCGGGTTCGCGGGCGCCCGGGTGGTGGCCGTGCCGGGGGACGACGAGGGACCCGATCCCGTGGCTCTGGAGGAACTCGTCGTGCGGGAGCGGCCCAAGCTGCTCTACACCGTGCCCACCTTCCAGAATCCGACCGGGCGGACCATGTCCGCGGGGCGCCGGGCCGCCGTCGCGTCCGTGGCCGCGCGGTGCGGGCTGTGGATCGTCGAGGACGACCCGTACGGCGAACTCCGCTTCGAGGGAGAGCGGGTGCCGTGGATCGCCTCCCACGAGGAGGTCCGTGACCGGGTGGTGCTGCTCGGTTCCTTCTCCAAGGTCATGGCCCCCGGGCTGCGGCTCGGCTGGCTGCGGGCGCCCGGCGAGCTGCGGCGGGCCTGCGCGGTCGCCAAGCAGGCCGCCGATCTGCACACCCCGACCGTCAACCAGCTCGCCGCGGCACGCTACTTGGCCGACCGGGACCTCGACGCGCATGTGCGGCGCGTCGCCGGGGTCTACGGGGAGCGGCGGGACGCCATGCTGGCGGGGCTGGCCGACGCCCTGCCCGAGGGATCGACCTGGACCCGGCCCGAGGGCGGCATGTTCCTCTGGGCTCGGCTTCCGTCGTCGTACGACACGACCGCGCTGCTTCCGCAGGTCGTGACGCGGGATGTCGCCTACGTCCCGGGGGCGCCCTTCTATGCCGGTGAACCCGACCGCTCGACCCTGCGGCTGTGCTTCGTGACGCAGACGCCGCAGGAGATCGGGGAGGGGCTGCGGAGGCTGGGGGAGGCGTTCCGGGCGGCTCAGGTCCCGGCCCAGGCCTAGGGCGAAGGTCGGAGAGCTGGTGCTGCTGTGGTCGGCGGACGTGGGACGGGGCGTCTGCCTACGGTGGGGGCATGGCCGATGACACTGTGCGCGACCCGGGGTTCGATCTTGGTGAGTATCTGGCGCGGATCGGGTGGGAGGGGGAGCGGCGGGCCGACCTCACGACTCTCGCCGGGGTGCACCTGGCGCACCTGCGGGGCATCCCCTTCGAGAACCTCGACGCCCTGAGCCGCAGCGCACCCTCCCTCGAACCCGGTGACCTGATGGCGAAGCTGGTGCGGAGCCGTCGCGGGGGGTACTGCTACGAGCACAACACGCTGCTCCTGCTCGCCCTGGAGGAGCTCGGTTTCCGCGTGACCCGGCTGACGGCCCGTGTCGTCATCGGTGCGGACACCGTCGAGAGCCGGCCGCGTACCCACATGGCGCTGCTCGTGGAGATCCCCGGCGACCCGCAGCCCTATCTCGCCGACGTCGGGTTCGGGGCGATCGGCGCGCTGCTGGAACCGGTGCCGCTCCGGACGGACACCGAGTTCCTCGACGCCGGGCGTCTGCACCGGCTGGTGCGGGTGCCGCACCGGGGGCCGCTGGAGCTGTGGGTGCTCCAGGCCCACCAGGAGCAGAGGTGGACGGATCAGTACGCCTTCACCCTGGAGCCGTTCGAGAAGCCCGACTTCGAGGTCATCAACTGGCACATCGGGACCAACCCGCGCTCACCCTTCACCCAGCGGATCTACGTCCAGAGCGTCACCGCCGAACGCCATCTCCTCCTCCACGGCAGCCTGCTCACGGAGACCCGCGCCGACGGCACCGTGAAGAAGCGGGAGCTGACCGGCGAGGCGGAGGCACGGCGGCTCCTGGAGGAGGAGTTCGGGATCAGCGCGCCGGAGGGAGCGCGGCTGCTCCCCGGCTGACTTCGGTCGGTCCCACCAGTTTCAGTCCCACCAGAAGGACCACACCCGCTGCCCCAGCACCGCGTGCTCGGCGTACTCGCGCAGCGTTTCGTGATCCCCCTGGGCGATGTTGTCCGGGCAGAACGCGAAGTGCTCGGCGGCGACGGCCTCCGCCTCGGCCTTCGTCGTGGGCGGGGCGGCGACGGACAGCACCAGCTGGTCGAAGGTGAGCGCGATCACGCGTATGCCGAAGCGGTCCTCCCAGGAGCGGAGGACCGCGCAGAGGCGGGCCACGTCGTTCTCGTAGTTCATCGGTCCCGTCCAGCCGATGGCCGCCGGGATGTCCGCGCTGCGGCGGGCCGGGACCAGTGCGAGGCGCGGCTCCTTGAACCACGAGCCCTCGTCCAGGAGCGCGTCGGCCGTCTCGGCGGCGCGGCGGTCGGGGTCGCTGCTCAGGGACGCGGGGGCCGGGGCAGTGCCGGGCCATGCCTCGTTGTAGGGGGCGATCGTCTCGTCGAGGTCGTCGGGCTCCTCGATCGCGTACGCCCAGTACTCCGCCAGCAGCTCCTCCGGGTCGTGGTCCCCGGGGTACGACATCTCCCCGGGCATCAACTCCCACTCGTCCGGCCCGCCCTGGCTGCCGCCGACCTCTATCAGCACCGGCAGCAGGCCCGTTCGTGCGGCCGGGGTGCCCAGAGCGGTCCACGCGCCGGAGGACGCGGCGTACTCGGCATGCCACAGCAACGGTTCGTGCCACGGACCGTCGTCCGTCTCGTCGATCAGTCTCCCGAGGGGGAGCCCGAGTCCGAGCGAACGACCGCTCGGGTCTGCCGCCAGGGTGGGCAGCGGGTTGGGAAGAGTCGCCATGTCAGTGACTGTAGGGGGCGCCACTGACAATCGCGGTCGCTACTTGAGGGTGGTGGTGAAGGCGGTCCAGGTGGCGGGCGTTACCCGGAGGGTGGGCTCGGGGTTCTTGGAGTCGCGGATGTGGATGGCCTGGGGGCAGAGGGCCACTTCGAGACACTGGCCGCCCTCGCTGCTGCTGTAGGTCGACTTGAACCACTGAAGTGCCGTGCTCATTGCTCTCCTAGCAGACGGTCCAACAGGCGTCTGGAGTCCTCGATGGTGAGGGCCTGAGTTCGCAGCATCGCATATTTGCGCGCGAGGATGGACACCTCATTTGCGTCGGATACCCACTGGCTGCCGCGCTGGGACTCGGTGTAGGCGAGGTGCTGGTGGTCGGGGGTCTCCAGGAGTGTGAAGGGGCCTGCGTCTCCGGCGTGAGAGGTGCGGCCCAGGGGCAGGATCTGCAGGGACAGGCAAGGGAGTTCGGCGCACTCGCGCAGGAAGCGCAACTGATCCAGGTGCGTCTCGCGGCCGCCTGTGGGCATGAGGAGCGCGGGCTCCCAGACGACGAAGCTCAGCGTCGGCGGGACCTTGCGGCCCAGGATCTCCCGTCGGCCGACGCGCGCCGCGACCTTCGTCTCCAACTCGTCCGAGTCGTACGCCGGAACACGTCCACTCAGCAACGCCCGCACGTACGGCTCGGTCTGGAGCAGGCCCGGCACTACCAGGGCGTCGTACCAGGACAGGGCGATGGCCTCGCGCTCGTGCTCGACGTACACCTCGGCCCACATCGGGAACTGGTCGATGTCCGGCAGGTTGGCCACGCCCGCCGCCAACATCCCCTTCGTCTCCAGGACTTCGTCCAGCAGCGTGGCCAGGTCCGGTTTCAGGGTCCGCCTGCCCTGCTCGATCGACGCGATGGTCTCCTCGTCGACGCGGACCAGGTCGGCGAGGGCGGTCTGGGTGTGGCCCGCGGCGCGGCGTGCGGTGCCGAGTTGCTTGCCCAGCATCTTCATGGACGTGAGGTTCTTCGGCCGCGGCGGCTTCCTGGCGCTCATGAAGGTCTCCCTCCCCCTCCGGACACGTACGTCACCGGGTACGAGCCCGTACAAAAAATCTGTACGGGTTCACCGAGTGATCCACGGTAGTCACTCTCCGCAACTATCGTCCCGTGAACGAGACGACCCGACCACCGCTCCTGCGCGAGAGGTTCTTCCGCCGCGAACGCCGATCCGCGCAGGCCGCACGCCGGTTCACGGCCGAGGCCCTGGCCGGCTGGGGCCTCGCCGAGACCGCGCAGGCGGACGACGTACTGCTCTGCGTGAGCGAACTGGTGACCAACGCGCTGCTGCACGGCGTACCGCCCGGGCGGCAGTTGAGGCTGTTCCTGCGATACGACGTGAGCGCTCTGGTCGTGGAGGTGCACGACAGCGGGGGCGGTGTGCCGCAGGTCGTCCACGACGGGGACGAGGGTGGGCGGGGGTTGTTGCTGGTGGCCGCGCTGAGTGACAAGTGGGGGGTGCGGGAGCGGGAGTTGGGGAAGGCGGTGTGGTGCGAGTTCGGGCTGCCGTAGAACACGCGGCCACACCGCCCACGGGACGGTCAGAGGCGCTCGGGCGTCCTGATGCCCAGCAGGGCCATGCCCTGGTGCAGGGTGCGGGCGGTCAGGTCGCACAGGAGCAGGCGGTTCTCGGCGATGTCCTTGGGCGGTGCCGGCTTGATCACCGGGCACTTGTCGTAGAACGACGTGAACAGCGAGGCCAGTTGGTACAGGTATGCCGCCAGCTTGTGCGGGGCGTACTCCGCGGCCGCCTCGAAGACCGTGCTGCCGAACGCGTCCAGGTGCAGGCCCAACGCCCGCTCCGCGTCCGCCAGTTCGAGCTCCGGGTGGGCGGCCGGCCGTACCTCTCCCGCCTTGCGGAGGATCGACTGGATACGGGCGTACGCGTACTGGAGGTACACGCTCGTGTCACCGTTCAGCGAGACCATCTGGTCCAGGTCGAACTTGTAGTCACGGTTCGGCGAGGTCGACAGGTCCGCGTACTTCACGGCGCCGATGCCGACGTACCGGCCGTTCTCGACGATCTCCTCCTCGGTCAGGCCCACCTTCTCGGCCTTCTCGCGGACCACGGCCGTGGCGCGCTCCACCGCCTCGTCCAGCAGGTCCTCAAGGCGTACGGTCTCGCCCTCACGGGTCTTGAACGGCTTGCCGTCCGCGCCCAGGACCGTGCCGTAGCCCATGTTGTGCGCGGTGACGCCGTCGGTCAGCCAGCCCGCCCTCCGGGCCGCCTCGAAGACCATCTTGAAGTGCAGCGACTGGCGCACGTCCACGACGTACAGCAGCGACGTCGCGTGCAGGTCGACCACGCGGTTGCGGATCGCGGTCAGGTCGGAGGCCGCGTAGCCGAAGCCGCCGTCGGCCTTCTGCACGATCAGCGGGACCGGCTGGTCGTCCTTGCCGCGGATCTCGTCGAAGAAGACGACGAGCGCGCCCTCGGAACGCTCCGCGACGCCCATCTCCTCCAGGAGGCGGGCGGTCTCGGGCATGCCCTCGTTGTACGCCGACTCGCCGACGATCTCGTCGTCGCGGATCTCCATGTCCAGCTTCTCGAAGACCGAGTAGAAGTAGACCTTCGACTCGTCCACGAACTGCTGCCAGAGCTCGAGCGTCTCCTTGTCGCCGGACTGCAGGGCGACGACCCTCTTCCTGGCCCGCTCCTTGAACTCCTCGTCCGCGTCGAAGAGCACACGCGACGCCTTGTACACCCGGTTCAGGTTCGACATGGCCTGCTCGCCGTCGACGTCGGACGCGGGGGCCAGCTCGCCGGGGTTCTCGACCAGGTACTGGATCAGCATGCCGAACTGGGTGCCCCAGTCGCCGATGTGATGCCGGCCGATCGTCTTCTCGCCGGTGAAGTCGAGCATCGCGCGCAGCGCGTCACCGATGACGGCGGAGCGCAGATGGCCGACGTGCATCTCCTTCGCCACGTTCGGCTGGGCGTAGTCGACGACCGTGATGCCCGGGTCGGGGGCGTACGGCACGCCCAGGCGGCCCGTCTCGTCCGCGTACCGGGCGGCCAGGGTCTCCGTGATCGCACGGTCGGTGATCGTGACGTTCAGGAAGCCGGGGCCGGAGACCTCGATGTCCTTGATCATGTCGCCCGACTCGACCTTCGCCACGACCTGCGTCGCCAGCTCCCTCGGGTTCGCCTTCGCCTTCTTGGCGAGCGCCAGGATGCCGTTCGCCTGGAAGTCGGCCCGGTCGCTACGTCGCAGCAGTGGGTCCGCGGAGGCCTCCGGCAGGGTGGCGGAGATCGCGGAGCTGAGCTGCTGGTTGACGGAGTCGCTGAGGGACGTGACCGGGGCCATGGGAGTGGGTGCCGTTCTCCTCGGGGGATCAGATAGACACCGTCAGTATCCCACGGGGGGTAAAGCGGTTTTCTCCGGCGCGGGGCTGTCTGGGAGAATGGGGCGTCCATCAAACCTTCAGTACTTCAGTTAAAGAGGACGTGCCGATCGTGGCTCAGAGCACCGAGACCACCGACTGGGTCTCCCGTTTCGCGGATGAGGTCATCGAGGAGTCGGAGCGTCGGGCCCCCGGCAAACCCGTGGTCGTCGCCTCTGGGCTCTCCCCGTCCGGCCCCATCCACCTGGGGAACCTCCGCGAGGTCATGACCCCCCACCTCGTCGCCGACGAGATCCGGCGCCGGGGACACCAGGTGCGCCACCTCATCTCCTGGGACGACTACGACCGGTACCGCAAGGTGCCGGCGGGCGTCGCGGGCGTCGACGAGTCGTGGGGCGAGCACATCGGCAAGCCGCTGACCTCCGTGCCCGCGCCCAGGGGGTCCGCACACCCGAACTGGGCCGAGCACTTCAAGGCCGCCATGGTCGACGCGCTGGCCGAGCTCGGCGTCGAGTTCGACGGGATCAGCCAGACCGCGCAGTACACCTCGGGCGTCTACCGCGAGCAGATCCTGCACGCGATGGCACACCGCGGGGACATCGACGCGATCCTCGACCAGTACCGGACCAAGAAGGCCCCGGCCAAGAAGCAGCAGAAGCCGGTGGACGAGGCCGAGGTCGAGGCCGCCGAGGGGTCCGGCGCGGCCGCCGAGGACGACGGGTCCTCCGGGTCCGCCGGCTACTTCCCGTACAAGCCCTACTGCGGCAACTGCGAGAAGGACCTCACCACCGTCACCTCCTACGACGACGCCACGACCGAGCTGTCGTACACCTGCAACGCCTGCGGGTTCTCCGAGACCGTCCGGCTGAACGAGTTCAACCGCGGCAAGCTGGTCTGGAAGGTCGACTGGCCGATGCGGTGGGCGTACGAGGGTGTCGTCTTCGAGCCCTCCGGTGTCGACCACTCCTCTCCCGGGTCGTCCTTCCAGGTCGGCGGGCAGATCGTCGGGATCTTCGGCGGGAAGCAGCCGATCGGGCCGATGTACGCGTTCGTCGGGATCTCCGGGATGGCCAAGATGTCGTCCTCCCGGGGCGGGGTGCCCACACCGGGTGACGCGCTGAAGATCATGGAGCCGCAGCTCCTGCGGTGGCTCTACGCCCGCCGCAGGCCCAACCAGTCCTTCAAGATCGCCTTCGACCAGGAGATCCAGCGGCTCTACGACGAGTGGGACAAGCTGGACGCCAAGGTCGCCGAGGGGGCCGCCCTGCCGGGCGATGTCGCCGGGCACTCCCGTGCGGTGCGGACCGCCGGCGGTGAGCTGCCCCGGACGGCGCGCGTGCTGCCGTACCGGACGCTCGCGTCCGTCGCCGACATCACCGCGGGCCACGAGGACCAGGCGTTGCGGATCCTCAGCGAGCTGGACCCCGACAACCCGCTCTCGGCGCTGGACGAAGCCCGGCCCCGGTACGACAAGGCCGAGGCCTGGATCAACACCCAGGTGCCCGCCGACCAGCGGACCATCGTGCGCGGCGAGCCCGACGCCGAGCTGCTGAAGTCCCTCGACGAGGCCTCCCAGCAGTCGCTACGACTGCTGCTGGACGGGCTGGCCTCGCACTGGTCGCTCGACGGGCTCACCCACCTCGTGTACGGCGTGCCCAAGGTGCAGGCCGGGTTCTCCGCGGACGCCACGCCCAAGGAGCTGCCGGCCGAGATCAAGACCTCTCAGCGGGCGTTCTTCGCCCTGCTGTACCAGCTGCTGGTCTCCCGGGACACCGGGCCCCGGCTGCCCACGCTGCTGCTGGCCGTGGGACAGGAGCGGGTCCGGGCGCTGCTCGGGGAGTAGACGGTGACGGCAAGGGGCCCTCGCTTTCGGCGAGGGCCCCTTCGCTATGCGATGTGGTCTTCCTGCAGTTCCGCCGTGTGGCGGTTGGTGAATCGCTTGACCATGCGCTCGGCCTCGCGCTGCGGGAGCGTGACGCCGTAGGTCGCCTCCACGTCTCCCCTGAGCTGGCCGGGGGAGGGATAGCTGCCGTCGATCGACTTCTTGAAGACCTGGTAGAAGTCCTCCTCGGTCGGCTCCGGAGTACCGCCGCCCTCGCCCAGTTCACGGGTGCGGCCAGTGGTCACCGGGATCGGGAAGCTGCCGGTCTCCTCCATCGAGGGCTCCCTGGGGGGCTCCTCGTACTGGATCTGCTGCAACGCGTACTGCTCTGCCTCGAGTTGTTCCTCGTACCAGCGCTCGTACTGCTCGGCGGGGTCGTAGTTGGGGTTGTAGCCGCCCTGGTACTCGATCTGCTGGGGTGCCTCGAACCAGGGGCTCGACTCGGGGTCGGGCGCGGTCTCGGCCTGCGGCGGCTGCGGGTTGCCGTTCAGCTCCAGGCGCTGCTCGCCCGGAGCCGCCGCCCGCTGCGGTTCGGAAGCCGCCCCGGCGACACTGCCCGCGACCGCCTGGGGCGCCGGCGGGAGCAGGGCCGGTTCGATTCCCGCCGCTGCCAGGCCCGCCGGAGCCGTCTCCGCCAGCGGGACGCCGTAGCGGGCCAGGCGCAACGGCATCAGGGACTCCACCGGCGCCTTCCTGCGCCAGGCCCGGCCGAAGCGGGAGTGGAGGCGGGCCTGGTAAACCAGCCGGTCCTGCTCGAGCTTGATGACCTGCTCGTAGGAGCGCAGCTCCCACAGCTTCATACGGCGCCACAGGAGAAACGTGGGGATGGGGGACAGGAGCCAGCGGGTGAGGCGGACCCCCTCCATGTGCTTGTCCGCCGTGATGTCCGCGATCCGGCCGATCGCGTGACGGGCAGCCTCCACCGACACCACGAACAGGATCGGGATCACCGCGTGCATGCCCACACCCAGCGGATCCGGCCAGGCCGCCGCGCCGTTGAAGGCGATCGTCGCGGCCGTCAGGAGCCACGCCGTCTGGCGCAGCAGCGGGAACGGGATGCGGATCCACGTCAGAAGCAGGTCCAGGGCGAGCAGGACACAGATACCCGCGTCGATGCCGATCGGGAAGACATAACTGAAGTTCCCGAAGCCCTTTTGGATGGCGAGCTCACGGACGGCCGCGTACGACCCCGCGAAGCCGATGCCGGCGATGATCACGGCGCCGAACACGACCACGCCTATGAGAATGCGGTGCATTCGAGTCAGCTGCATGGGCGCGGACACCCGTACTCCCCTCCCTGTGCATGTTGTTGCGCGCAACAGAGTGGCACATGTGTGCTGCGCACGGGTGACCGGTACGTACCGTCAGTTCTTCTTCAGCTCGTCTTCGCGGCCGACTTGGACGGGGAGGCCGACTTCGACGGCGACGCGGACTGGGACGGAGACGCCGACTTCGACGGGGCCTTCGAACCCGAGGCGGAGTCCGACGGGGCCGGGGTCGCAGCACCCTCGCCGTTCGCCGCCGACACCGCCCTCACCGTCTCCTTGGCGGCCTGCCCCGCGAGCTTCGCGAGGGTGTCCGCACTCGGCGCCTTGTCACCGGCGAGACCCGCGCCGTTGTAGTCGACGGTGACGACGACGTTCTCCACGCGCGTGACGACCGTCTGCTGCTTGAAGGCGCCTTCCTTCTTCTTCAGGTCGTAACGCACCAGCGTCGCCGCGTCACCCGTGCCGGAAACCGGCTGCGACTTGGTGTTCTTCGCACCGGCCACCGACTGGGCGTCCTGGATCTGCTGGTCGTAATACTTCTGCGCCTGCGCCTCGCCGGTACCGCGCGAGGTGTCCGACTCGAAGCGGAGCAGCGAGACGTTGAGCCAGCGGAACTGCGAGCCCTTCACACCGTTGTTGTCCAGGCTGCTCCAGGAGCAACTGCCGCGCGTACCCGCCTCCGCCGTGCCCTTCTTGCCGGACTTCGGAGCCTCCGGGACGAGCGACTCCAGCGTCTTCTTCGACAGCACGTCGCACGCCTCGGGAAGCGACTTGTACGCCGCCGCCTGCACCGTGGGAGCCGCGCTCTCGGAGGCCGACACCGTCGCACCGGCGCCCGCGGCCTTCTCGCCACCGCTGCCGGAGCCGGAGTCGCCGGAGCCGGAGTCGGAGGAGCAGCCAGAGGCGATCAGCATCACGGGGACTGCGGCCGCGCAGACAAGGACGCGGTGAAGACGCTTCGCTCGCTGGGCACCTTGGTCACGCTCTGCTCGTCGCTGCATGGTTCCTTCACTCATGACGCTTGTGGTTCCTGCCGTCGGATCGGGTCCGAGGGGCCACGGTACGCGGTGAGGATGCCGTGCGGTCCAGCTTCGAATGTCCTGTGCGCGCGGGTGAGGGGTGTGTGGAGAGCGCTCAGCCGGACAGCGACCCGGCCAGCTGAGAGGCCAGTTTCCGGGCGTTGTCCTGCATTTCCTTGCTGTCCGGAGTGACGCCGATCGTCGTCGGCTGCTCCTCGTACTCGATGGTCACGATCACGTTGGACGTGCGGAACGCCACAGTCACCTTGCGCTGCTGAGCCGTCGAACCCGAGTTGCTCAACACGTCGTCCAGGAACGCCTCGTCGCCCAGATCGTCCAGAACGCGGGGCTGCAGATCGGTCGGAGTGGCCGAGGCCGAGGCCGAACCGCTCGGACTCGCGGAACCACTCGCGGTGGCCGTAGGGGAGGCCGTCGGACCGGCGGTGCCGGACTCCTCCACGTCCGACGTGGCGCTCGACGTCGCCGCAACCGGCAGATCGGCCTTCAACTCGGTCTGCGCGAAGAGCTGCTCCGCCTGACTGTCGTCGCTGACCGCGTTGTCGTACGACACCACACGCTCGAAGTCGACCGCCAGGTACTCCGTGGAGTCCGTGCCTTCCACCTTCCAACGGCAGCCGACCTTGCGGTCCGTGTCGTAGGTGAGCGTGGCCTGGCCCTCGTAGGCCTTGGCGCGCTGATCCTCGTCGGCGATCTGCTGGATGCCGGGCAGGAGCGCGTCGAGGCTGCTCTGGCCGACCACGCCACACGGCTCGGGGAGAGTGCGGTACTTGCCGGGCTGCGCGGCGGGGGAGGCGGTGCCGGCGGCGCCCGGATTGGCGTCGTCCGTCGGGCCGCCACCGCCCGAACTGCCGGTGCAGCCGGCCAACAGCGCCGCGAGGAGAGCGGCGACGCCGGGTACGTAGGCCTTCCGCTGCACGGTGGGGCTCCTCTCGGAATGTCTCCGACTCGTGGGGAACTCAGTGTCCCCGCAGGTTATTCGCTTGCCGCAACTGGGTGCGCCCTGGAGACAATGTGTATCGCACGCACTGCCGTGAACGCCGGTCCGTCATCCCATTCGTCGACCTTGGCACCGGTTTTGCTATTCGATACTTCTGTTTGTTTTCCGGGGGAATGAGGACGATATGTCGTACGTGGAGATGCCGGGCGCCAAGGTCCCGATCCGTATGTGGACCGACCCGGCGACGGTCGAGGACGTGGCCCTGCAGCAGCTGCGCAACGTCGCGACCCTGCCCTGGATCAAGGGCCTCGCGGTGATGCCGGACGTCCACTACGGCAAGGGCGCGACGGTCGGGTCCGTGATCGCCATGCAGGGCGCGGTGTGCCCGGCGGCGGTGGGCGTGGACATCGGCTGCGGAATGTCTGCGGTGAAGACGTCTCTGACGGCGAACGATCTGCCGGGGGATCTGTCCCGGCTGCGGTCGAAGATCGAGCAGGCGATTCCGGTGGGGCGGGGGATGCATGACAGTCCCGTCGAGCCGGGGCGGTTCCATGGGTTGGGTACTGCGGGGTGGGACGACTTCTGGGGGCGGTTCGATGGGGTCGCTGATGCGGTGAAGTTTCGTGGGGAGCGGGCGGCGAAGCAGATGGGGACGCTCGGCGGGGGAAATCACTATATCGAACTGCTGTTCGATTCCGAGGGTTCGGTATGGCTCACGCTGCACTCCGGTTCCCGGAACATCGGCAAGGAACTGGCGGAGTATCACATTGGGGTCGCCCAGAAGCTGCCGCACAATCAGGGCCTGGTCGACCGCGATCTCGCCGTCTTCGTCTCGGACACTCCTCAGATGGCGGAGTACCGAAATGACCTGTACTGGGCCCAGGAGTACGCCAAGTACAACCGCACGATCATGATGGCGCTCCTGAAGGACGTGGTCCGCAAGGAGTTCAAGAAGGCGAAGCCGACCTTCGAGACGGAGATCTCCTGCCACCACAACTACGTGATGGAGGAGCGCTACGAGGGCATGGACCTGCTGGTCACTCGTAAGGGAGCGATCCGTGCGGGCTCCGGTGAGTACGGGATCATTCCCGGCTCGATGGGCACTAGTTCGTACATCGTGAAGGGGCTCGGAAACGAGAAGGCCTTCAACTCAGCTTCCCACGGGGCGGGTCGGCGTATGAGCCGGAACGCTGCCAAGAGGCGGTTCTCGACGCGCGATCTGGAGGAGCAGACGCGGGGCGTGGAGTGCCGCAAGGACTCCGGTGTCGTGGACGAGATCCCGGGTGCCTACAAGAACATCGACCAGGTGATGGAGCAGCAGCGCGATCTCGTAGAGGTCGTGGCGAAGCTGAAGCAGTTCATCTGTGTGAAGGGCTGAGGCAAAAGGCCTCCGGCGGAGACCGGAGGCCTTACTCAGTGGGTCATCGATCGCTTGGCCGAGGAGCCAGGCCGTTGCGCAGACGCCAGAGGCGGAGATTGCAGCTCTGGGTGGTTCTGCCCAGCACTTCGGCGGCTGCCTTCGGGCTGTTGAGCTCCAGCAGGACCTGGTCCTCGTGCTCGTTCCAACGCTGCCGCGTGTGGGCGACCCGCATGCTCGCAGGGCGAACCCAGGTGGCGAGGGCATTGGCTGCTGTCAGCTTGCGCTCCAGGGACAGGCAACCGGGGTAATAGAGATGGGCGGCCAGCTTCTGGGCCGTCTCCATCGCGTAGAGCACGTTGTAGATCCCATCCCGTGCGTTGCGCTTGAGGATCCGTTCGGCGCCGGTGATCTCCCGCGCGTATTCGCTCAGACGCGTGCCGATGGAAGTGCTGGCGGTGGCGAGGGAGACGAAGGGGAAGCCCTTGGCGGTGTAACCCACCGAACCATCGGCGTCGATGAGGCCTCGCAAATAATCGCGATGTGAGACCTCGACGCTGGGCGGGGCGATCGTCTTCGACTTGCGGCCGTAGGGCAGGCCGAGTTCGTTGAGCTTGGTCCTGGCTTCGAGGGAGCACAGGGTCCAGGTAGCCGAGGTGTGGATCTCGGCGAAGTTCGTGGAGCGGGTGCGCTCTGTGATGCTGCTGTTGTACGGCGTCAGCGTCTGGAACCTGCGCAGGAGATCGACATCCCGTGCGTTGATCTCGACGGTCAACCGTCCCCGCTGCCGGGACTGTTGAGACAGATGTCCGTCCGCCTGCAAGAAGCCGAACATGTACGCGTACTCGGGGACCCTCAGGTCCATGAACTGGGGGGCGTTAGGCTCGCATTCAGCCACAGGGAAGCGCCTACTTCCTTGTCGGTCAGGCCCTCGGCCGGGTTGCCGCCCGGACGAGGGCCGTCGTGTTGATGTTGTGGCTTGAGCCTAGGACGCCAGTTCAGGGGGCGTTCGGGTGATCGAAGAGGTTCATCCCTCTGGGTGACCGCGCTTCAGTTTCCGCTCACTTCGGGGCGTGCATCACCGCGTAGATCATGACGAAGGCCACGATGTGGATGCCGAAGAGGAAGTAGGCGAGCCACCACCACATCTGGCGTTCGTCGTGCGGGTCCTTCTCGTCCCGGGTCACAGTTCGCGGTGGAGCTTCGTGTTGGACGCCTGGGCGCGGGGGCGCAGGACCAGGAGGTCGACGTTGACGTGGCTGGGGCGGGTCACCGCCCAGGCGATGGTGTCGGCCACGTCGTCGGCGGTCAGTGGCTCCGCGACGCCCTGGTAGACCTTCTCCGCCTTCTCCTGGTCGCCGCCGAAGCGGGTCAGGGCGAACTCGTCGGTCTTGACCATGCCGGGCGCGATCTCGATCACGCGGATGGGGCGGCCGACGATCTCCAGGCGGAGGGTCTCCGCCAGGACGTGGGCGCCGTGCTTGGCGGCGACATAGCCCGCGCCGCCCTCGTAGGTGCCGTGGCCCGCCGTGGAGGAGACGACGACGACCGTGCCGTCGCCGCTCGCGTCGAGCTTGGGGAGCAGGGCCTGGGTGAGGTTCAGGGTGCCGATGACGTTCGTTTCGTACATCGAGCGCCAGTCGGCGGGATCGCCGGTGGCGACCGGGTCGGCGCCGAGGGCTCCGCCGGCGTTGTTCACGAGCACGCCGACCGTCTTGAAGGCGGAGGCGAACTCGTCGACCGCGGGCCGGTCCGTCACGTCCAGCTGGTAGGCCGTCGCCTGGTGGCCCGCCGCGTTGATCTCCTCCGCCAGCGCCTCGATACGGTCCTTGCGGCGGGCGGTCAGGACCACGCGGTAGCCGGCCGCGGCGAGCTGCCGCGCGGTCGCCGCGCCGATTCCGCTGCTCGCCCCGGTGACGATCGCGATCCGGGACGCGGGGGACGGGGCGGCGGATGCCATGGCTGCTCCTCGGGCGTGCGTGGGTACGGGCTCCCGCCAGGATAGGTGGGCCGCGGTCCGACGCTCCGGGCGGTCCGGATCGCGGGCCGGTGCGAAGATTGAGGTGGGTGATCCCCTGACATACGGAGGTGGATCATGGGAGAAGCGCGTGAGGTCATGGACCGGCTCACCGATGCGCTCACCACGCACCCGGACCTGAAGGTCATCGCCGAGCTGTACGCGGAGGACGCGGTCGCGCAGACCCCCGACGAGGGCGAGGTCCGCGGTCGCGACAACATCGTCGAGTACTGGCGGCAGATGACGGAGGCGGTGCCCGAGGCCACGTTCGAGACGCTGCACGCCTACGAGGCCGGGGACACGGCCATCGACGAGGGCTTCTTCAGCGGACGCAACACCGGGCCGATCCAGCTGCCCACCGGGGAGACGCTCCCGGCGACGCAGAAGGAGGTCAGGATCCGTGGGGTGGACATCGCCACGGTGAAGGACGGGCGGATCGTGGACTACCGGCTCTACTTCGACGAGATGGAGTTCCTGGGGCAGCTGGGGCTGCTGCCCGACGACGAGACGTCCTGAGTACGGCCGCTCAGTCGCCCCGCGGGGCGTACATGATGACCGCCATGCCCGCGAGGCAGATGAGTGCGCCCGTGATGTCCCAGCGGTCCGGGCGGTAGCCGTCGGCCGCCATGCCCCACAGGATGGACCCGGCCACGAAGATGCCGCCGTACGCGGCGAGGATGCGGCCGAAGTGGGCGTCGGGCTGGAAGGTGGCGACGAAGCCATAGGCGCCGAGGGCGAGGATGCCGCCCGCGGTCCACATCCAGCCCCGGTGCTCCCGTACGCCCTGCCAGACCAGCCACGCTCCGCCGATCTCGAAGAGGGCGGCGACGACGAAGAGGGCGGCGGACCGGGCTACGAGCATGGGGATCAGCCTCGCATGCCCGTCCGCGGGCACCGGTGTCACCTCAAGGACTTCTTTTCAGGTCAGCCCGCGGTCGCTTGTGCGTACGCCGTCGGCGGGACCCCGATCGTCGCCGTGAAGTCCCGGACCAGATGGGCCTGGTCGGCGTAGCCGAGGTCGGCGGCGAGGGTGGCCCAGTCGACCTCGCTGCGGGTGCCGGCGAGCTCGAGGGCCTCGTGGATGCGGTAGCGGAGGATGACCCACTTCGGGCTCACGCCGACGTAGGCGGAGAAGAGGCGTTGCAGCGCTCGTACCGAGAGTCCTGCCGTGTGTGCGAAGTCGTCGACGCGGCGGACGGTGCGGTCGTCGTGGACGCGGTCGACGAGGGCCGTGGCGAGGTCGGCCTGCGGGTCGGGTTCGGCCGGGGTGAGGGGGAGGAGGAAGGCGTCGAGGGCGGCGACGCGGGCCTCGTCGGTGGCGGGGGCCACGACCTCGCTGGCGGTGTCCGTCGTGATCTGCGGGAACACGTCCCGGGCGGCGAGCGTCTCGCCCGTCCAGTGGGACACCGGGTGCTCGGGGGCGTACGGCCGGAACCCGCCGGGGCGGAACTTCACTCCGCAGACCCGGCCCCGGCCGGTGAGCTTCCTGGTGTAGAGGCCGTCGGGGATGCCCGTCAGCTCGGCGTAGGGCGACCCCTCGTCCTGCTGGAAGGTGAGGTGGACGGAGGGGTGCGGGACGACGTGGGAGGCGTAGGGCTCGGGCAGGTCCCAGTCGATGAACCAGTACCGCTCGATGTACCGGCGCAGCGGCTCGGCGGGCTCGTGGCGGCGGAACCTCACCCGGGTCAGCAGCCCGGCCGGGTCGACGATCCCGCGGGTGTCTCGGCGGGGGGCGGCCATGAGGGGATCGTACGTCCGGGTCAGTCGGGCGTCGCGTTTCTTCAAGAAGGGCGGGCTGCGGTCTTCGTACGGTCGGGGCATGGACACGAACGCGGTGAAGAAGACGTACGGCATCGGTGAGCTGCTGGGGATGGCCCGGGAGCGGGCGGTTCCGGTGTTCCGGGGGATCCCGGACGCGGCACTCGGGGCTGCGACGCCCTGTGCGGAGTACGACGTGAAGGCGCTGGTCAACCATGTCTTCCAGGTGATCGTGCAGTTCCAGCGGCTGGCCGTGAAGGAGCCCTCGGAGTTCGGCGAGGCCACCCCGGACCGGGTGGCGGAGGGCCCGGACTGGCGGGAGCGGCTCGCGCGGGAGGCGGACCGGCTGGTGTCGGCCTGGTCCGCGCCCGGCGCGGAGGAGGGCACGACCGGGGCGATGGACATGCCGGCGCGGCTGGTCGGCTCGATGGCGCTGCTCGATCTGACGTTGCATGTGTGGGACCTGGCACGGGCGACGGGACAGGAGTACGGGCCGGCCGACGAGGCGGTCGTGGCGGAGCTGATGGCCGCGGTGGCTCAACTGGCGCCCACGGCTCGGAAGATGGGGATGTTCGGGGAGCCGGTGCCGGTGGGCGAGAACGCGTCGGCGTTCGAGCGGCTGCTGGCGGGGACGGGGCGGGATCCTCGCTGGGGGTGAGGTGCGGGGCGGTCGGGGTGGGGGTGCGGGGTTGTGGCGCGACGGGGGCTAGGAACTCGGAGGGGGTCGGGCTTGTGAGGGCCGGCCGGTTGGAGTGGTGGCGGCTCGGGGGTTGGGGTGATGGTGATCGTGGGTCAGCGGGGTGGGGGGGCAGCGGGCCGGGGTGCGGAGTGAGGGTGGGGCGGCTGGTGGGTGGGTGGGATGGGGTCGGTGGGGCCGCAGGGCGAGGGCGTCGGGTTGTGCTCGGGCCGTGGGGTTCTGTTCGGGAATAGGTCGGCGTGGGGTGTCGTTCTCCGGGTACGCAGTTATAGTTGAACGGTAAACAACCTGGAGGGTGAGCGACCATGCAGTTCGGGATCTTCAGCGTCGGCGATGTCACGCCGGACCCGACGACCGGCCGTACGCCGAGTGAGCGTGAGCGGATCAAGGCCATGGTCGCGATCGCCCTGAAGGCCGAGGAGGTCGGGCTCGACGTCTTCGCGACCGGCGAGCACCACAACCCCCCGTTCGTGCCGTCGTCGCCGACCACCATGCTCGGGTACATCGCCGCGCAGACCGAGAGGCTGATCCTCTCCACCTCGACCACGCTGATCACCACGAACGACCCGGTGAAGATCGCCGAGGACTTCGCGATGCTCCAGCACCTGGCCGACGGCCGGGTCGACCTCATGATGGGCCGCGGGAACACGCGGGCCGGTCTACCCCTGGTTCGGACAGGACATCCGCGAGGGCATCAACCTCGCGATCGAGAACTACGCCCTGTTGCGCCGGCTGTGGCGCGAGGACGTCGTGAACTGGGAGGGCAAGTTCCGTACGCCGCTCCAGGGCTTCACGTCCACGCCCCGGCCGCTCGACGGCGTCGCGCCGTTCGTCTGGCACGGCTCCATCCGCTCCCCGGAGATCGCCGAGCAGGCCGCCTTCTACGGCGACGGGTTCTTCCACAACAACATCTTCTGGCCGGCCGACCACACCAAGAGGATGGTCGAGCTGTACCGGGCCCGGTACGCCCACTACGGGCACGGGACGGCCGAGCAGGCGATCGTGGGCCTCGGCGGTCAGGTGTTCATGCGCCGCAACTCCCAGGACGCGGTGAAGGAGTTCCGGCCGTACTTCGACGTCGCGCCGGTGTACGGGCACGGGCCCTCCCTGGAGGACTTCACCGACCAGACCCCGCTGACCGTCGGCTCCCCGGAGCAGGTCATCGAGAAGACGCTGAAGTTCCGCGAGTACGCCGGGGACTACCAGCGCCAGCTGTTCCTCCTCGACCACGCCGGACTGCCCCTGAAGACCGTCCTGGAGCAGATCGACCTGCTCGGCGAGGAGGTCGTACCGGTGCTCCGCAAGGAGTTCGCGGCGGGGCGGCCCGCGGACGTCCCGGAGGCTCCCACCCACGCGTCCCTGCTGGCCGCCGAGCAGAACAAGGAGGTCGTCGCATGAAGCTCGTCGTCGTGTCCGCGGGCCTGAGCGTCCCGTCGTCCACCCGTCTGCTGGGAGACCGGCTCGCCGCGGCCGTGGGTCGTGCGGCCGAGGTGGACGTGCAGGTCGTGGAGTTGCGGGAACTCGCCGTGGAGATCGCGCAGAACTTCACGAACGGCTTTCCGGGACGGGCGCTGGCCGCCGCGCAGGAGGCGGTGGCCGGGGCCGACGGACTGATCGTGGTGACCCCGGTGTTCTCGGCGTCGTACAGCGGACTCTTCAAGTCGTTCTTCGACGTGCTCGAGCCGGAGGCCCTGGAGGGCAAGCCGGTGCTGATCGCGGCGACCGGTGGCTCGGCCCGGCATTCGCTGGTGCTGGAGCACGCGCTGCGGCCGCTCTTCGCCTATCTGAAGGCCGTCGTCGTGCCGACCGGGGTGTACGCCGCGTCGGAGGACTGGGGTGCCGAGGGGCTGGACGGACGGATCGAGCGGGCGGCCGGGGAACTGGCCGCGCTGATGGCGGGACTGTCGGTCGGACGCGGGCCGCGTGCGGCCCGGGCCGACTCGTTCTCGGCGGTGGTGCCGTTCGAGCAGCAGCTCGCCGCGTTGCGTGCCACGGGGTGAGAGGGCAGTAAGAAGGGCACGAGGTGAGCAGCTCATCACGTCGTACGACTCGGCGGGACGGCACACTGAGGGTGTGCCCCAAAATGTGCTGCTCGCCGAAGACGACCGCGCCATCCGTCACGCCCTGGAGCGCGCCCTGACCCTGGAGGGCTACCAGGTCACCGCGGTCGCCGACGGCGTCGAGGCGCTGGCGCAGGCCCACAAGACGCCGCCGGACGTGCTCGTCCTCGACGTGATGATGCCCGGGATCGACGGACTCCAGGTCTGCCGGGTGCTGCGCGCCGAGGGCGACCGGACGCCGATCCTCATGCTGACGGCGCTCGTGGAGACCCAGGACCGGATCGCCGGTCTGGACGCGGGCGCCGACGACTATGTGGTCAAGCCGTTCGACGTCGAGGAGGTCTTCGCCCGGCTGAGGGCCTTGCTGCGGCGGACCAGCCCGGACGGGATGGCCCCGGCGGCGGGCACGGTGGCGAAGGCTCCCGCGGCCGTACCGCCCGAGGGGCGGATCGAGGCGGCCGGACTGCGCATGGACATCCAGGCACGGCGGGCCTGGCGGGGGACGCGCGAGCTGGAGCTGACCCGTACCGAGTTCGAGCTGCTCGAACTGCTCGTGCGGAACGCGGGCATCGTGCTCGATCATTCGACGATCTACGACCGCATCTGGGGCTACGACTTCGGGCCCGGCTCCAAGAACCTCGCCGTCTACGTCGGCTATCTGCGCCGCAAGCTCGACGACCCCGGTGCCCCGCAGCTGATCCACACGGTGCGCGGCGTGGGTTACGTGCTCCGGGAGGACTGAGTGGGGCGGCTGGCTCGGCTGTGGGCCCGGCCGCGGCCCCGGCTGCTGTCCCTGCGGACCACGTTCGCGGTGTCCTTCGCCGCGGTGACGGCCGCGGTGACCGTGCTGGTCGGTGTGCTGTCCTACAGCGCCGCCGCGCGGCTGGTGCGGGTGGACCAGGAGTCCGTGTTCGACCAGGTCGTGCAGGACCTCCGCGACGAGGTGAGCCAGCACCGGATGACACCGGAGGACTTCTCGTCCTCGGCGCCCGGGCACGACCTGGTGCGTCCCGCCCGTACGGACGTGCAGGTGCTGGGGCCCACCGGGGCGGTCGCCGATCCCGGGCGGCCCGGGCTGCCGGTGATCTCCGGGGACCGGCGGGTCGCGGCCGCCGGTGGGGCCGGGCGGATGGTCCTGCACAAGGAGGTCTCGGTCGGCAGCGACGTGTACCGGATCGCCACCGTCTCGCTGGGTGGCGGGCGGGGCGCCGTGCAGGTCGCCCAGGAGTTCAGTGACACCGAGGATCTGTTGCGGGCGCTTCAGCAGCGGACGTTTCTGCTCATGGTGGCGGTCGTGGTGGGCGCCGGGTTGTTCGGATGGTGGCTGGCCCGGCGGATCACCCGGCGGCTGGTGATCCTCACGTCCGCCGCGGAGGACGTGGCCCGGACCCGGCGGCTGGGCATCGAGGTGCCGGTCACCGGTTATGACGAGGTGGGGCGGCTGGGGCGGGCCTTCGACCGGATGCTGGGGCGGCTCGCGCAGTCGGAGGAGGATCAGCGGCGGCTGGTGCAGGACGCGGGGCACGAGCTTCGGACGCCGCTCACGTCGTTGCGTACGAACATCTCGCTGCTGCGGCGGATCGACGAACTGCCGCCCGCCACCCGCGACGAGCTGGTCGCCGATCTCTCGCAGGAGGCAAGGGAGTTGACCGACCTGGTCAACGAGCTGGTCGACCTCGCGGCGGGACAGTCGGACAACGAGCCGCCGCAGCGGGTGGACCTCGCCGATGTCGCGGAGGACGTGGCGGGGCTGGCCCGGCGGCGGATCGGGCGGGAGGTCGTGGTGCACGCCAGCGGGTCGACGGTGACGGACGGGCGGCCGGGGATGCTGCAGCGGGCCCTGTCGAACCTCGTCGAGAACGCGGCGAAGTTCGACCGCGACGGCACCGCTCCGATCGAGATCTCGGTGTCCGGGTTCACGTTGGCCGGGCCGGTGCGGGTGGAGGTGCTGGACCGGGGCCCGGGGATCGCCGACGCCGATCTTGTGCGGGTGTTCGACCGGTTCTACCGGGCGGCGGACGCGCGGTCGTTGCCGGGGTCGGGCCTGGGGTTGTCGATCGTGCGGGAGGTGGCGCTGTCGCACGGGGGCGCGCCGTTCGCGTTTCCCCGGGAGGGGGGCGGGACGGTGATCGGCTTCACCGTGGGCGGGGATGCCTCCGGCGGTTGAGCGTTTTCGGGTGCGGGTTCGGTGGGGGCGGGCGTTGTGCGCGGTTCCCCGCGCCCCTGATGCCTGCGGCGCAGCTGCGGCCTCGGTGGGGGCGGGTGTAGCGCGGTTCGGTTCGGTGGTTGGGTCGGGGCCGAGGTGGGGGGTGTCCGTCCTCGGCCCGGCGGCTCGGCCTCTTGAGCAGGGCTCGGTGACGGACGCCGGCCGCTGCGGGCGGACACCCCCCACCCCGTCCCCTTGCCGCCGTACGCGGCCAACGGCCCGTCGAGGCGCGCCGTACGGCCGACGGCCCGTCGTGGGGCGGGGTGCGGCGAGCGGCCCGTCGAGGCGCGCCGTACGGCTGACGGCCCGTCGTGGGGCGGGGTGCGGTGCTGGGTCCGTCGTGTGGGCGAGGTGGTGATCGGTCCGTCGTGGCGTGGGTGACTGCAACTCCCCAGGGGCGCGGGGAACTGCGCGACCAGCCACAACGCACCCGCACTCGCACGACAACCCGTCCCGGCACCCCCTCAGGCGCCCTGCCCAAGCCCAGCGCAGCGCAGTGGTGTCGTTTCCAGAGTTGCTCGGGCCGCCTCCAGGGCCGGGTGGGTCTGTTCCGCGACCCGGTGGAAGGTCTCCTGGGCGGTGCGGGCCGGCCAGGCCGGGGGGAGGTGGCGGGCCGGGAGTCTCGGGTCCGTGCGGATGGTCCGGAGCCACTCGCTGACCAGGCGCAGACGGGTGCCGATGGGGTCGTCGTCGGCGCCGTTGCCCAAGTTTACGCTCCAGCGCTTGTCGAAGGTGACGTAGTGGGCCGCGATGGACTCCAGGTCCCAGGTCTCGCGGATCATCCGCTCGATGTCGGTCACCTCCGAGGCCTGGGCGTGGAAGATCTTGACGTGGGCCGTGAGGCCGAGCTCGGTGACCACGGCGGAGACGTCCACGTGGCCGGGGGCGATCCACAGGCCGCTGTACAGGGCCCCGAATCCCGACCAGGTGAGCCGTGAGCGCAGGTCGTGGCGCTGGCGTTTCCAGGAGTCGGGCAGGGAGAAGCCGAGCAGGGTCCAGGAGCCGTCCCAGTCGTCGTTGACGGCGCCCTGCTTCCAGATGCGGGTGCGGCCGTCGATGAGGACACGGGTGGCCTGCGGGGTCAGGCCGAAGAACATCTTGCGGCCCTCGCGCTGACGCTGGAGCAGACCCCGGTTGACCATGCGGGTGAGGGTGGAACGCACGGCCTGCTCGCCCACGCCCACGCGGCCCAGGACGTCGATGATGCTGCCCGAGTAGACGCCCAGGTCCCCCTCCTCCAGGACGTGGTTGCCGAAGAAGGTGAGCATGAGCGACTGCGGGCGCGGCTGCGGCCCGTCCGCGGTGTCCAGGATGTCGTCGTCCTCCACGGGGGCAAGGGTACGACCGCCCGCCGACGGCACGGCGGGCGGTCGTGGAAGGTCGTGGGAGGTCACCGGCCGTCGGCGGGGTGCGCGAGGTCGTACGGGCGGAGGTAGGGGGTGGGGCGGTACGAGACGTAGCGGGTGGGGGTGGTGGGGTCGGCCGCGGTGGCGCGGGCGTTGAGGGACGCCGGGTCGGTGCCCTGCCAGCTGCCGGTGGTCAGGCGGTCCTCCAGGGTGTGGAGCGCGGCCAGTTGTTCGGCGGGGCTGAAGGTGCAGTGGCCGGCGTTGTCGACGTACGCCTGGCGGAGCAGGGGAGCGGAGCCCGCGGCGGACACCGCACGGCGCAGGGCACTCTCCGTCTGGACGGGGACCAGGGGGTCGCCGATCGTGTGGACGGAGAGCTGGGGCTTGGCCAGGCGGCCGGTGAAGGAACTCGTGCCGCTCATCCAGGCGACGGCGGACGGGTCCGCGGTGACGCGCGGGGCGCGGTTGAGGGCGGCGAGGTCCTTGCCCAGGGAGAGGCCGGCCTTCTTGTAGAGCTCGGTGACCTCCTTGCGGACGGAGGACCGGCCGAGCAGTCGCGTGTAGTCGACGCCGGTGTTCCAGGACATGTTGCCGCCCGCCCGGACCTCGGCCTCCTGGCGCCGGTTGAAGGCGGCGATCTTCAGCAGGCCCTTGACGGCGTCGTACTGGTTGGCCTGCTGGGCGTCCCAGTCGGTCGCGGCGGGGCGGGTCTGGGTGGTCGCGTTCCAGACCGGGATGTTGTGGAGGGCGGCGGCGAGGGCGATCCGGGCCCGGCCCTCGGCCGTCGACTGGGCGGAGTCGACCCTTTCGGTGAGGGTGTTCGCCGCGTCGGTGGCGGCCTGCTGGCTCGGGAGGTTCACCAGGGGGACGTCGGAGCCGAGGAGCGTCTTGAGGGCGAACACCGGGTCGAGGGTGTTGTTCCAGTTGGCGACTCCGCCGTGGACCAGGCCGCACATGGAGAGCGAGCCGTCGATCGCGTCCGGGTGGCGCTCGGCGATCGCCGTGGTGACCAGGCCGCCGTACGACCGTCCCCAGGCGAGGGTGCGGGAGGCCTGCCCGAAGCGGGTGGTGAAGGCCTTCAGGGTGGCCATCTGGTCGGGGACCGCGTCGGTGACCGCCCAGCCGGTGGACGCGTACGAGGAGCCGATGAGGGCGTAACCCTGCTGGAGGAGAAGGGGCTTGGTGGCCGCGTCCGGAGCGTCCTGGGCGGGGTTGGCGGGGCCCGCGTTGTAGCCGTGGCTGAACAGGAGGACGGTGCCGTTCCAGTTGGTGGGGACGTCCATCATGTACGTGGCGCCGGAGGGAAGTTGGCCGTCCACGTGGGTGGTGGTGTCGGTGGTGGCCGTCGCCGCGGGTGCGGCGGTCAGGGTGAGCAGAAGCGCCGTCGCGCAGGCGATGCGGGTGCCGTGCCTCATGCGGTGATCTCCTCCGTGCGGGCGGGGGTGGGGAGTTCGGAAGCGGGGTCGGTCAGGGACGTACGGCTCGTCTCACGGACGAACCACACGGTCAGCGCGGTGATCAGCGAGCCGCCGCACAGCAGGAGGGCGACCGGGGTGCCGTTGCCGCTGCTCGCGACCAGGCTGCCGGCGATCATCGGGGAGAAGCCGGCGCCGACCAGCGTGGCGCCCTGGTAGCCGAGCGAGGCGCCGGTGTAGCGGACCTTGGTGCCGAACATCTCGCTGAACAGGGCGCCCAGCGGGCCGTACATCAGCGACTGGGAGATGCCGTGGCCGATGACCACGGCCAGGATCAGGGCCCCCGACGACTTGGAGTCGACCAGTGCGAGGACGGGGAAGGCGGTGGCGGCGGACAGGATCGCGCCGGTGAGGACGACCGGGCGGCGGCCGATCCGGTCGGAGAGCATGGAGGCGCAGGGCAGCACGACCAGGGCGACCGCGGCGGAGACGGTGAGTGCGGTGAGCACCTGCGGCCGGGCGTAGCCGATGCCGGTGGCGTACGAGATCAGGTAACTGGTCAGCAGGGACTGCGCGGTGAAGGCGCCGATGCCGACGCAGCAGGCCAGCAGCACCGGGCGTGGGCGGCGCAGGACGTCGAGGATGGGGAGCCTCGACTCGGCGCGGTCCTTCTTCACCTCGGCGAACAGCGGGCTCTCGACCACCTTGAGACGGACGAACAGGCCGACGCCGAGCAGCAGCACGCTCAGCAGGAACGGCACGCGCCAGCCCCAGGCCGCGAACTGGTCCTTGGGGAGGGTGGAGACCAGGGCGACCACAGCGGCGGAGATCAGGGAGCCGAGAGGGGCTCCCATCTGCGTGAAGCTCGACCACAGGCCGCGGCGGCGCTCGCCCGCGTGCTCCACGACCATCAGGGTCGCGCCGCCCCATTCACCGCCGATGGCGATGCCCTGGACCACGCGCAGGGTGATCAGCAGGACCGGCGCCCAGACGCCGATGGTGTCGTACGTGGGCAGCAGGCCGATGAGGAAACTGGCGCCGCCCATCAGACCCATGGTGAGCAGCAGCATGTTCTTGCGGCCGAGGCGGTCGCCGAAGTGCCCGAAGACGATGCCGCCGATCGGGCGGGCCACATATCCGGCGGCGAAGGTGCCGAACGCGGCGATCGTGCCCACGGCGGGGTCGGCGCCGGGGAAGAACAGTTCGCCGAAGACCAGGGCGGCGACGGTGCCGTAGACGAGGAAGTCGTAGAACTCGACGGCGGTGCCGAGCAGTCCGGAGAGGGCGACTCGGCGGAGTTGGCGGGTGCGTTCTGATGCGGTGGGGGACGGGGGCATCGCGGGCTCCCTTGAGCGGGGGAAGGACACCGTGAAATTAGGCTGTCTGGTGACTGCCGTCAATAAAGTGCACAACATTGACAGGGGAGTGATGGGGGAGTGTGACGTGTGTCACTGGAACTCGGTGATCCCGTCGGGCAGTTGAGTGCGTGACCACAGATATGCGAACCCGGATACGGGCCGGGAATCCGGACGCCTTCGCGGAGCTCTACGACGAGTGCGCCCGCTCGGTGTACAACCACGCCTTCCGGCTGACCGCCGACTGGTCCGTGGCCGAGGACGTCATGTCGGCGACGTTCATGGAGGCCTGGCGGCGCCGGACGTCGATCGAGGCCGACGGGGGCTCGCTGCGGCCCTGGCTGCTCGGCATCGCCACGAACGTCGCCCGGTCCCACTACCGCAGCAACCGCCGCTACCGGGCCGCGGCCGGCGCGGCGGCCGGAGCGGGGATGGCCGAGGTCGCCGACCATGCCGAGGAGACCGCCGGGCGGGTGGACGACCGGCGCCGGATCGCCGCCACGCTGACCGCGCTCGGCACGCTGAGGCGCCCCGAACGCGAGGTCCTGGTGCTGTGTCTGTGGGAGGGGCTGGAGTACGCCGACGCCGCCCGCGCCCTCGGCATCCCCGTCGGCACCGTCCGCTCCCGGCTGTCCCGGGCGCGCGGCAGGCTGCGCAAGCTCGCCGAGGTCGAACTGGCAAGAAAAAGACGGGAACTCATCCCATCGAACCGGCAGATAACAGGTGATCGCGACTACGTGATCCGGTCCGCACAGGAAGGAAACCGATGAACGCCACCCCCTCCCAGCCGCACCCGGCCGAGTGGACGGAGACCCAGGGTCTTCTGCCCTCCGTGGAGCGGGATCTGCCGGCGGGCCGCCACCAGTTCCACAAGGAGCAGATGATGGTCCAGATCCGCGAAGACCTCCGTACCACCGCTGTCGCCCCCGTACGCCGCAACGCGTTCCTGCGCCGGGCGGTCCTGCTGCCCGCGCTGGCCTGCGCCCTGGCCGGCGCGGTCGTGGGCGGCCTCGCCCTGACCGGCGGCGATGACGCGAACACCTCCCTGGCCACCGGGCCCGCCCTGACGACCCGCATCGGCGCCGCCGACGCCCAGGGTGCCGACCGGCTGCTCGACCACATCTCCCTGGCCGCCGCCGACACCTCCGAACACGCCGTGCGCGACGACCAGTTCCTCTACATCGCCTCCAAGGTCGCCAGCACCTATCCGAAGACGGTCGACGACAAGACCACGGTGGTCAGCGAGAAGCTGCACTCCCGCCAGGTCTGGCAGTCCCCCGACGGCAGGAACGGCTGGCTGATCGAGCCGGGCAACACGAGCGAGGACGGCATCACCCTGGCCGGACCGAACCCGCTCACCTCCGCCTACCACCGGCTCACCCAGCTGCCCACCGAACCCGGGGCCCTGCTGCGGAAGATCTACCAGGAGTCGGACGCCGACCGGGACCCCGAAGTCCCCCGCGACCAGGCCGCCTTCGTCGCCATCGGCGACCTGCTGACCGAGAGCTACCCGCCCGCGAACCTCACCGCCGCGCTCTACAAGGCCGCCGCCGAGATCCCCGGCGTCGTCGCGGTGGACGACGCGGTCGACGCGGTGGGGCGCCACGGGGTCGCGATCGCGCGGCTCGACGAGCAGAGCGGGCAGCGCACGGAGTGGATCTTCGACAAGAAGACGTACGCGTTCCTCGGCGAGCGCAATGTGCAGGTCGAGCCGAGCGAGACCTTCAAGAAGGGCACCGTGACCTTCACGATCGCGATCACTCAGCGGGCGGTCGTGAACGAGATGAAGGAGGTGCCGGGGCAGGCGGGCTGACGGGTCAGGCCCGCTGCAGCTCCGGGGCGGGCCGCTCGCCCGAGCCGCGCACGATCAGCCGCGTCGGCACGGTGATGGTCCGGGCCCGGGTGCGGTCGCCGTCGAGGCGGGACAGCGCCGTCGTCGCCGCCGTTCTGCCGATCTCCTCGGGGGCCTGGGCGACGACGGTCAGCGCCGGTTCGAGCGCCTCGGCGAGCGCGACGTCGTCGAAGGAGACGACGGCGACGTCCTTGCGTCTGCTGCGGGCGAGTTCGGCCACTATCCCCAGGGCGACGATGTTGTTGCCGGCGAACAGGGCCGTGGGGGGATCGGCCAGGCCGAGCAGCCGGGAGGTCGCGGCTGAAGCCCCCTGCTGGTCATGGGCGTTGGTGACCAGGGAACGGTCGTACGGCAGGCCGGCCCGCTCGAGGGCCTCGCGGTATCCGGCGAAGCGCTCACGGCGGGTGTAGAGCTTGACCGGCAGGTCGCCGACGAAGCCGATCCGCCGGTGGCCGTGGGCGATCAGATGGGCGACACCGTCGTGGGCGCCGGTGCGGTTGGAGCTGACGACGCTGTCGGCGGCCAGGCCCACTCCGGGACGGTCGATGAACACGACGGGCAGCCCCGTGGCGCGGTGGGTCTTGAGGTGGGAGTGGTCGGCGCCGACGGACGGCACGACCAGCAGGATGCTGACGCGGCGGGCGAGGAACTTGTCCGTCAGGGCGCGTTCCCGGTCCGGGTCGTCCGCCGAGGAGCCCATGAGCAGGGTCAGTCCGCGGTCGCGGACCGTGTCCTCGATACTGCGGGCCACCGCTCCGAAGAACGGGTTGCCGAGGTCGGGGACGACCAGACCGATGGTGGTGTCGGGCCCGCCGACGCGGATGTTGCGCGCCATCAGGTTCGGCTGGAAGCCGAGTTTGGCGACGGCGGCGAGCACCTGTTCCCTGGTCTCGGCCGACGCGGGTCCGTCCTCGTTGAGAACGCGGGAGACCGTCTTGGCGCTGACGCCCACTTCGCGGGCGACGTCGGCCAGGGTCGGGCGGCGGTTCGCTGCCATGGAGGAAACCGTCTCCTGTGCTCGTCGGTTCCGGCCGCGGCCTCGGCCGGATGCCGTCGAGTGTCGAGTGCTGTGGTCAGGTGGCCTGGACGCCCGCGGCCTTCGCGGCCTCGGAATCCGTTACGACAGTACCTCCGGCCTCGTCCACGGTGAGCGCGCCGGTCATGATGGCGACGACCTCCGCCATGGAGTAGTCGGAGGGCTTGATCAGGGCGGCCCGCCGGCCCAGCCGGTGCACATGGATCCGGTCGGCGATCTCGAAGACGTGCGGCATGTTGTGGCTGATCAGGACGACCGGCATGCCCTTGTCCCGGACCCGCCGGATGAGGTCGAGGACCTGTCCGGACTCCTTGACGCCGAGCGCGGCGGTGGGTTCGTCCATGACGACGACACTGCGGGCCCAGGCGACGGAACGGGCGACCGCCACGGCCTGCCGCTGGCCTCCGGAGAGGGTCTCGACCGACTGGGTCAGCGAGCGCAGTCCGATCTTCAGGTCGGCCATGTGCTCGGCGGCCTCCTGGCGCATGCGCTTCTTGTCGAGCATGCGGAAGACACTGCCGAGGACACCGGGCCGGCGCAGCTCGCGGCCGAGGAACACGTTCGAGGCGATGTCCATCGAGGCGGCCACGGCCAGGTCCTGATAGACCGTCTCGATGCCGTGGGCGCGGGCACTTTGCGGTCCGGAGAACTGGATGGGTTCGCCGTTGAGGCGGATCTCGCCCGCGTCGGGCGTCACCGCACCGGTGAGCGCCTTGATGAGGCTGGTCTTTCCGGCGCCGTTGTCGCCGATCACGGCGAGCACCTCGCCGGGCAGCAGGTCGAAGTCGGCACCGTCGATGGCGACGACCTGGCCGTAGCGCTTGACGAGACCGCGGGCCTGGAGGACGGGGGTGGCGGAGGCGATGGCGGTCATCGGGCCTTCTTCCGGGAGATCTGGTCGACGGTCACCGCGAGGATGACCAGGACTCCGGTGATCAGGGTCTGGTAGATCGAGGCGACGCCCATCAGCTGGAGCCCGTTGCGGAAGACCCCGACGATCAGGACGCCGATGAAGGTGCCGAGGACCGAACCGCGGCCTCCGAAGAGGCTGGTGCCGCCGAGGACCACGGCGGTGATGCTGTCGAGGTTGTCGGTCTGTCCGGCCTGCGGGTCGCCGACTCCGGTGCGCGAGATGAGGAGCAGGGCGGCGACGCCGTAGAGGAGACCGGCGACGGTGTAGACGCCGATGGTCAGCCGGGAGGTGCGGATGCCGTTCAGCCGCGCGGCTTCCTGGCTGTTGCCCAGGGCGTAGACGTGCCGGCCCCAGCCGGTGCTGCTCAGCGCGTAGGCGAGCAGGAGGAACAGGGCGATGGTGACGAGGGAGCCGTAGGTGATGTCGGTGTGGCCCATCGGGAAGGTCTGCCCCAGGGCCGTCAGCGGGCCGGGCAGGTTGGTGACCGTCTGCTCCTCGGAGTAGATGTGGGTCAGCGCGAACGCCACGTTGAGCATGCCGAGCGTGACGATGAACGGCGGCAGCGGGATCTTCTGCACCAGCAGCCCGTTCACCAGCCCGAAGCCGCCGCAGACCACCAGGCCGAGCGCGATGGCGACCAGCGGGGGCAGTGAGCCCTCGGCGGCCATCTTGGCGATCACGATGCTGCCGAACGCCATCACCGCGCCGCACGACAGGTCGATGCCCGCGGTGAGGATGATCAGGGTCTGGCCGATGGCGAGGGTGCCGACGACCATGACCTGCTGCACGATCAGCGAGAAGTTCCCGCCGGTGAGGAACTGGTCGGAAGAGACGGCGAAGAAGACACAGGCGAGAAGAAGGGCGACGAGCGGGCCGGTGGTCGGTGCCGTGAGCAGCCTGCGTGCCGTGGTCGGCGCTTTGAGCTCGGCGTACGGCGAGGAGGTGCTCGGAGGCGTGGACGTGGCGGTCATGCGAAGTCCTTGTCGGAAGACAGAAGTCCTGGTGGGACAAGGGGGCGGCCGTCCCCGGGTCGGGGAGGTGCGGGGCCGGCCGCCCCGCTCAGGGGGAGAGGCGAAGTGTTACGTCCGCTGGAGCCGGACTCAGCCCCAGCAGTTCTCCAGGCCGAAGGCGGTGTCCTTGGACGTGACGCCGGTCTGGGCCTTGTCGGTGATCAGGGTGACGCCGGTGTCGGTGTAACCGGACGCCTTCTTGCCGTCCTTGGCGTACGTCACGACGGCGTTGACGCCCTCGGCGGCCATCTTCAGCGGGTACTGCTGCGAAGTGGCCGCGATCTTGCCGTCCTTGACGGCCTGGGTGCCGGTGCAGCCGCCGTCGACGGAGACGATCAGCACGTCCTTCTCCCGGCCCTTGGCCTTCAGCGCGGTGTACGCGCCCAGGGCGGCCGGCTCGTTGATGGTGTAGACGACGTTGATGCCGGGTTCCTTCTGGAGGCAGTTCTCCATCGCCGTCTGGCCCTTGGCCTGGTCGCCGCCCGTGTCCTGGGCGCACGCCACGTCCTTCTCGGTGGCGCCGAAGCCCTTGAGGAACCCGTTGTGCCGCTGGACGCCGACGGAGACGCCGGGCGCGAGGTCGAGGGCGGCGATCTTCGCCGTCTTGCCCTTCATCGCGGCCTTGGCGTACTCGCCGATCAGCTCGCCGGCCTTGAGGTTGTCGGTGGCGAAGAGGGCGTCGACCGCGCTCTCCGGCTCGGTCGGCGTGTCCAGGGCGATGACCAGCACGCCCTTGGCCTTGGCCTTCGCTACCGCGGGCACGATCGCCTTGGAGTCGCTCGGGGTGATCAGGATGCCCTTCACACCGGCGGCGACCATGTTCTCGATGGCGGTGACCTGACCGGCGTTGTCTCCGTCGAACTTGCCCGCCGCGGTCATGAGCTGGACGCCGTCCTCCTTGGCGGCCTTCTCCGCGCCCTCCTTCATCTTCACGAAGAACGGGTTGGTGTCGGTCTTGGTGATCAGCCCGACCTTCACCGTGCCCGATCCGGAGCTCGTGGAGCCCGATCCGGAGCCGGAACCGCAGGCCGTCAGGGCGAGGGCCGCGACCGAGGTGCACGCGGCGACTCTGAGCAGGGAGGAAGGCACTCGAGGGGTGCGAGACATGAACGACTCCAGCGGGATTGCGGGCGAGCGGCGGCATCGGAGCATGCCGCCCCTAGGTGTCATCGTTGACTTATGTCATCGTTGACACTGCCGAGGATGATGACCCCGTCTCCCGGCAACGTCAATGCCCCGCGCTCGTCACAAGTCCGCAACGGTGGCGGCGGGCGCCCGCTTCGTGCCCGTTAGGGGCGCACGTTCGCAGAGAAGAGCAGCTCATGAGCCCACGTCAGACCGCCGTGAATGCGAAGAAGACCCTGCTCGCCGAGTTCACCGCCCGTGAGGGAGCGCAGGACGAGGTCGCCCGCATGATCGTGGAGTACGCCGACAAGGTGCGTGCGGAGGAAGGCAACCTCGCCTTCGACGTCTACACCAAGGCCTCGCACCCACGCGCCTTCTGGATCTTCGAGGTGTACCGGGACGAGGACGCCTTCCAGGCGCACCTGAACGCCCCGTACGGCGGCCCCTTCAACGCCGCGCTGACCCCGCTGATCGAGGAGACCGCGTCCGTACTGACGTTCCTCGACCCGGTGGTCTGACCGGGCCGGCGCAGTGCCGGGGAGGGGGTGTTGATCCGCCGGTGACGCCGACGGCCGTGTCCCGGCCGCTCGCGCTCCGGGGCCGGTCGGCCTCGCCCCGACGTGCTTCAGTCCTGTTGGACCGGTGGTCCCCGTCGCGCTTCAGCTTCGGTCGGCCGGCAGTGTCCCCGGGCTCCGGCTCCGGGTCGGTTCGCTGGCGTCCTCGCGATCCGGCTCCGGTCAGCCGGTCGCGCTCTCGCGGTCCTGCCCGGGTGCGGCGGGCCGTCCGCCCCGGGCGAAGAGGTCGGCGAGGGGTAGGCTCGCCGCGCCGACGGTGACCGCTTGGACCCGTGGTCCCCGTCGCGCTTCAGCTTCGGTCGGCCGGCAGTGTCCTCCGGCTCCGGCGCCGGCTCCGGGTCGGTTCGCTGGCGTCCTCGCGATCCGGCTCCGGTCAGCCGGTCGCGCTCTCGCGGTCCTGCCCGGGTGCGGCGGGCCGTCCGCCCCGGGCGAAGAGGTCGGCGAGGGGCAGGCTCGCCGCGCCGACCGTGACCGCGTCCGGGCCGAGCCTGCCGAGGTCGATGGAGACGCGTTCGGCCGGGTGGCGCAGGGCGTACGCGTCGGCGTACCGGCGTACGGCGGGCAGGAAGCGGGTGCCGAGCTGGAGGCCTGCCCAGCCGCCGATGAGGATGCGTTCGGGCTGGAAGAGGTTGACCAGGTCGGACAGGCCCGCGCCGACGTACTCGGCGGTCTCCTCCAGGACGGTGAGGGCCACCGGGTCGGCCTCGGCGTCCTCGGCCGGGTGGGCGGCGGCGAGCAGCGCGGACAGCGCGGTCTCCTCGTCGGCGCCCACGGGCGGCCGGCCGCCCGCCTCACGCCAGCGGTCGACGATCGCCCCCGCCCCCGCGTAGGCCTCAAGACAGCCCAGGGCACCGCAGCGGCAGCGGCGTCCCCTGACCTGCACGGTCACATGGCCCCACTCCAGAGGGCGGCCGTATTGCACCTCCTCGGTGACGAGACAGGCGCCGATGCCCGAGCCGAAGAGGACGACCACCGCGTTGTGGGAGCCCCGGCCGGCGCCGAACCACAGCTCGGCCTGGCCGAGCGTGCGGGCGCCGTTGTCGATGAAGTACGGGACGGAGTCGGGGAGTTCACAGGTCGAACGCAGCAGGGACTCGAGCGGGACGGCGTCCCAGCCGATCGTCTGGCCGTGCACCACCGCGCCCTGCCCGGGGGTGCGGGCCACGATGCCGGGGACTCCGATGCCGACGCCGAGGAGCTGTTCGGGGGCGATGTCCGTGTCGGCGAGCACCTCGGCGATGCCGTCCCGGATGTGGCCGACGACGACCTCGACGTCGTAGCCGTGATGTTCCAGCGGCCGTTCGGTGCGGGCGAGTTCGGTGAGGGTGAGGTCGAAGAGCTCGACGCGCACGCGGGTCTCGCCGACATCGACGCCGATCATGTGGCCGCCGGAGGGGGCGACGCGCAGCAGGGTGCGGGGGCGGCCGCCGTCGGACTCGACGGTGCCGGCCTCCTCGACGAGGTGGTCCTCGACCAGTTCCGCGACCACGTTGCTGATGGAGCCGCCACTCAGACCGGTGGCCGGGCCCAGCTCGAAGCGGCTCATCGGCCCGTCGAAATACAGCCGTCGCAGTACGGCGGCCCGGTTGCCCCGTCGCAGGTCACGCACCGTCCGCCCGTTACGCCCCGCCATGTGGATCCTTTCCGACGCCGCCTCGACCTGCAAGATACCGCTGCGCCGACCCTTGACGCGACTTTCCTTCGCGTCTTAAATCACACCATAAATTAACTCCGGGACGGCGTTCGAGAAGCGAACGCACCCGGGGTCTCCCCTGGAAGGGACACCAGAGCCATGCGCAGAACCCGAGCCGCGGCCGCCGGTGCGGTCACCGTTTCCCTCATGACCCTTGTGACCGCCTGCGGCGGCGGCTCGTCGACGAGCGGCGGGTCCAACGACTCGCCGAAGACCCTGACCTACTGGGCCTCCAACCAGGGCGCCAGCATCGAGGTCGACAAGAAGGTCCTCCAGCCCGAGCTCGACAAGTTCGAGAAGCAGACCGGGATCAAGGTCAAGCTCGAGGTCGTCCCCTGGTCCGACCTGCTCAACCGGATCCTCACCGCGACCACCTCGGGCCAGGGCCCCGACGTCCTCAACATCGGCAACACCTGGAGCGCCTCCCTCCAGGCCACCGGCGCGCTGCTGCCCTGGGACACCAAGAACTTCGCCGCGATCGGCGGCAAGGACCGCTTCGTCGACTCCGCGCTCGGCTCCACCGGCGCCGAGGGCCAGGACCCGGCCGCGGTCCCGCTCTACTCGATGGCCTACGCCCTCTACTACAACAAAGAGATCTTCGCCGACGCCGGCATCACGAAGCCCCCGGCCACCTGGGACGAACTGATCGCCGACGGCAAGAAGATCCAGGCCAAGGGCAAGTCGGCGCTCGGCGCGGAGGGCGCGAACCTGTCGGAGAACATCCACCACGTCTTCGTCTTCGCCAAGCAGCACGGCGGCGAGTTCTTCACCGCCGACGGCAAGCCCGACTTCACCAACGACAACGTGGTCGCCGCGGTCAAGCAGTACGTCGACCTCATGGCCAAGGACAAGGTCATACCGACCGGCGACGCCGAGTACGCCCAGAACCAGTCGGTGAGCGACTTCGCCAAGGGCAACCAGGCCATGCTGCTGTGGCAGTCCGCCGCCGCCAACCTCAAGTCCCAGGGCATGAGCGAGGACAAGTACGGCATCGCACCGGTGCCCGTGCAGTCCGGCACACCGGGTCCCGGCACCCAGGTCAACTCGGCCGTCATGGGCATCAACCTGGCCGTCTTCAAGAACACCGACAACATCGACGGCGCCAAGAAGTTCGTGAAGTTCATGACCGGCGACGCCGAGCAGAAGATCCTCAACACCGCCTACAGTTCCATCCCGCCGGTCAAGAGCGTGCAGGCGGAGAGCGTGTTCAGCTCGGGCCCCAACGAGGTCCTCAAGAACACCCTCGCCACCAGCGCGGCCGCGCTGCCGCAGGTCGCCGACGAGTCGCAGTTCGAGACGGCCGTGGGAACCGCCGTCAAGGACCTGTTCGCCGACGCGGCCGCCGGACGCGCGGTCACCACCGACTCGGTGAGGGCGGCGCTGGAGAAGGCCCAGCAGCAGATGCCGGCGAAGTGAGCACGATGACCACCACCGCGCCCGCGGAGGCCGCCGTGCACCAGAACCCTTCCGGGGCGGCGCACCCGGGTCCCCGCCGCCGCCCCGGAAGGATCCGCCGCGTCGGCCTGCCGTACCTGCTCCTGCTCCCGGCCCTGCTCCTCGAACTCCTGGTCCACCTGGTGCCGATGGTGATCGGCATCGTGATGAGCTTCAAGGAGCTCACGCAGTTCTACATCCGGGACTGGGGCACCGCGCCCTGGTCCGGCCTCGACAACTACCAGGTGTCGGTGGACTTCGACGCCCCGGTCGGCGAGGCGCTGCTGCACTCGTTCCTGGTCACGGTGGCCTTCACGCTGCTGTCGGTCGCCCTGTGCTGGATCGTCGGGACGGCGGCGGCGGTCTATTTGCAGGACACCTTCCGCGGCCGGGGCCTGCTGCGCGCCCTGTTCCTGGTGCCGTACGCCCTGCCGGTCTACGCGGCCGTCATCACCTGGGTGTTCATGTTCCAGCACGACAACGGCCTGGTGAACCATGTCCTGCACGACCAGCTCCACCTCACCGACAAGCCGTCCTTCTGGCTCATCGGCGACAACAGCTTCTGGGCGCTGCTGACCGTCTCGGTGTGGAAGGGCTGGCCGTTCGCCTTCCTCATCGTCATGGCCGGCCTCCAGAACATCCCCGGCGAGCTGTACGAGGCGGCGGCCCTGGACGGCGCCGGGATCTGGCAGCAGATCCGGCGGATCACGCTCCCGTCCCTGCGGCCCGTCAACCAGGTGCTGCTCCTGGTGCTGTTCCTGTGGACGTTCAACGACTTCAACACGCCGTTCGTCCTGTTCGGCAAGTCGGCTCCGGAGGCCGCGGACCTGATCTCGGTCCACATCTACCAGGCGTCCTTCGTGACCTGGAACTTCGGCACCGGCTCCGCGATGTCCGTCCTGCTGCTGCTGTTCCTGCTCGTGGTGACGGGCGTCTACCTCCTGCTGACCTCCCGGGGAAGGAAGCCGGCCGATGTCTAGCCCCCGCTCGCCCATGGCACCGCCGCGTACATTCTTCTGGTCCCGGCGGATCTTCCTCACCCTGCTCACCGGCTTCGTCCTGGTGCCGGTCTACGTGATGGTCTCCAGCTCACTGAAGCCGCTGGCGGACGTGACGGGCGAGTTCCACTGGCTGCCGAGCCGGCTGACGATCCGGCCGTACATCGACATCTGGTCGACGATCCCGCTCGCGCGGTACTTCGTGAACTCGCTGATCGTGGCGGGCGCGGCGACCGTCTGCTCGGTGGTGATCGCGGTGTTCGCCGCGTACGCCGTCAGCCGCTACGAGTTCCGCGGCAAGCGCGTCTTCACGGTCACCGTGCTGTCCACGCAGATGTTCCCGGGCATCCTCTTCCTGCTGCCGCTCTTCCTGATCTACGTCAACATCGGCAACGCCACCGGAATCGCCCTGTTCGGCTCGCGGGGCGGGCTGATCCTGACGTATCTGACCTTCTCCCTGCCGTTCTCGATCTGGATGCTGATCGGGTACTTCGACTCGGTGCCGCGCGATCTGGACGAGGCCGCGCTGGTGGACGGCTGCGGGCCGTTCGGCGCGCTCTTCCGGGTCGTCGTGCCCGCCGCGATCCCCGGGATCGTCGCGGTCGCCGTCTACGCCTTCATGACCGCCTGGGGCGAGGTGCTCTTCGCGTCGGTGATGACCAACGACGCCACCCGCACGCTCGCCGTCGGCCTCCAGGGCTACTCCACGCTCAACAACGTGTACTGGAACCAGATCATGGCCGCCTCGCTGGTGGTGAGCGTCCCCGTGGTCGCCGGGTTCCTGCTGCTCCAGCGCTATCTCGTCGCCGGGCTGACGGCGGGCGCCGTCAAGTGACCGACCGTGAAAGGACTTTCGTGAGCATCGACCTCGCCGCACTCCCGCACGACTTTCTGTGGGGGACGGCCACGGCGGCCTACCAGATCGAGGGAGCGGTGGCGGAGGACGGCCGTTCGCCGTCGATCTGGGACACCTTCTCGCACACCCCCGGCCAGGTGGCGGGCGGCGACACCGGCGACGTCGCCTGCGACCACTACCACCGCTGGCGCGAGGACATCGACCTGATGCGCCGACTCGGCACCAACGCCTACCGGTTGTCCATCGCCTGGCCGCGCGTGATGCCGGGAGGGGACGGCCCGGTCAACCCCAAGGGCCTCGACTTCTACGACGAGTTGATCGACGCCCTGCTGGCCGCCGGCATCACCCCGTCCGTCACCCTCTACCACTGGGACCTGCCCCAGGTGCTCCAGGACCGCGGCGGCTGGCCCGCACGCGACACCGCGGAGCACTTCGCCGCGTACGCCTCGGTCGTGGCCGGCCGGCTGGGCGACCGGGTGAACCACTGGGCCACGCTCAACGAACCGCTGTGCTCGGCCTGGATCGGCCACCTGGAGGGCACGATGGCCCCCGGTCTGACCGACCTCACGGCCGCCGTCCGCGCCTCCTACCACCTCCTGCTCGGCCACGGCCTGGCCACCCGGGCGATCCGCGCCGCGTCCCCGTCCGCCCAGGTCGGCATCGTCACCAACCTCTCGACAGTCCACGCGGCCACCGACAGGCCGGAAGACCTCGACGCCGCCCGCCGCATGGACGGCCACACCAACCGCTGGTGGCTCGACCCGGTCCACGGCCGCGGCTTCCCGGCGGACATGCGCGAGGTCTACGGCGTCGAACTCCCGGAAAGGGCAGGCGACTCGGCGGCGATCGCGGCACCCCTGGACTGGCTCGGCCTCAACTACTACATGCCGGTCACCGTCGCCGACGACCCCACCGGACCGGCCCCACGGGCCCGCCAGGTGCCCCGCCCCGGCGTGCCCCGCACCGGCATGGACTGGGAGATCGACGCCAACGGCATCGAGACCCTCCTGCTCCGCCTCACGCACGAGTACGGCGCCCGCAAGCTCTACGTCACCGAGAACGGCTCCGCCTACCCCGACGTCGTACGCCCCGACGGGACGATCGACGACCCGGAACGCCAGGAGTACCTGACCGCCCACCTGGCCGCCTGCGCCTCCGCCGCCCGCAAGGGCGCCCCACTGGCCGGCTACTTCGCCTGGTCCCTGCTGGACAACTTCGAGTGGGCCTACGGCTACGACAAGCGCTTCGGCCTGGTCCACGTCGACTACAAGACACAGCGGCGCACGATCAAGGGCACGGGGTACCGGTACGCGGACGTCATCCGGGCGCATGGGGAGAGGGGGCGCAAGGCTGCCTGAGCGGCCGTCGGCCTCTTTCTGCGACTCAGAGCAACGTCGGCGCGTGGAACTCCCCGAGCCCCGACACCCGGTCCCGGTCCAGCCAGTAGCGGCGCGGCTCCGCGAGCATGACGTCGACGCTGACGGTGATGATGCCGGGGATCTTCGCCAACTCGTCGTCGATGAAGCGTGCCAGTGCGGAGCGGTCGGTGACCAGACCGGTGGCCAGGACGGACATGTCGCTGGCCACGTGGGCGGCCAGTCGGGTCTGGGCGAGCTGATCGAGGCGGCGCATGACCTCGGGGGTCTCGCCGGGGGCGACCCGCAGGCGCAGCATGAACGGGGTCTGGAAGCCCAGCCACTCCGACACGATCTCCAGGCGCGGCTGGACCCAGCGTTCGTCCAGGACGCGGCGTACGACGCGGTGGGCGGTCGAGGTGGCGAGGTCGGCGGCCCGGGCGATGCTCGCGGCGGAGGCCCGGCCGTCCTGGATCAGCTGGGCGACGACCGTGCGCTCGGCCTCGCTCAGGGATTTCGCGGGGGGCGTCGCGGTCGCGGTCGCGGTGCCTGCCGCCGGCGCGCCGGTCAGCTTCAGCAGCTCGGCCCGTTCGGTGTCGGTCAGGAACTGAGGGTCCCAGGTGATGCCCCGGCGCAGCGTGCTGAGCGCGGGCAGGGCCTTGACGTGGCGGACGCCGGGGACCGAGAACATCCGGTCGATCGCCTCGCTGGTGGCCGCCTCCGAGGGGGCGTGGACGACGGCGTAGAGCGGATGGTCGCCGGAGATCTGGGCCAGGAGCTGCAGATGGGGCAGGCCACGGAGCCGGTCGAGGACGGCCAGCGGCGTCTCGCCCGCGATGTCCAGGAAAACGTGCACCGGCATCGCCGTGGAGTGCATTCCCCAGTCGGACTGCCCGATCACGCGGACCATCCGGGCCTCCTGCAGCCGGTCGTAACGGCGCTTCAGCGTGCTGGCGTCGGCGGACAGGATCGCGCCGATGTCGTCCCAGGTGGCCCGGGGCGCCAGGTGTAGTGCCCCGATGAGGCGCCGGTCGAGCTCGTCGAGGAGAGGACGGGTCATGGTGTCCCACCTTAGACTGCCGAGGCTTGCCGGTTAATCCCACTGTTACACACCGAGACTGGAGAATCTCTCAATTGGCTGCCATGGTTTGCAGGAACATCCCCGGCAGTCCCCTCTGAATGCACGAAGAGGTACCCATGAGTGCCACCACGACCCAACCCCAGCCGACCGAGCCTCCCTCAAGAGCCCTGCGCACCGCGTTCCGCGCCTTCGCCGCGATCGAGAAGGTCGGCAACAAGCTGCCCAACCCGTTCTGGCTGTTCTGGATCCTCGCGGGGGTCGTGATCGTCCTCAGCGCGATCCTGGCGGCGGCCGGGGTCAGCACCGCGCATCCCGGAACGCACGAGACCATCAAGGTGCAGAGCCTGCTCAGCAAGGCCGGCGTCACGACGATGGTCGAGGGGGCCGTCGACAACTTCGCGACCTTCCCGCCGCTGGCCACGATCCTCATCGTGGGCTTCGGTATCGCGGTCGCCGAGGCGAGTGGCCTGTTCACGACCCTGCTGCGCCGCATGGTCGCCCGCGTGCCGGGCAGGTACCTCACCTTCGCGCTGTCGATGACGGCGATGGTCGCCCACGTCGCGGGCGACGCCGCGTACGTCACCCTCATACCGCTCGGGGCTCTCGTCTTCCGCGCCGCCGGACGCAGTCCCGTCCTCGGCTGCATCGTCGCCTACGTCTCCATCTCCGCCGGCTACGACGCTTCCCCGTCCCTCACCACCACCGACGTATTGCTGTCGTCGATATCCACGGCTGCCGCGCACACCATCGACCCGCACCTCACCGTCACTCCGGTCGCGAACTACTTCTTCGGCCTCGCCTCGTCCGTCCTCGTCGCCCTGGTCATCACGCTCGTCGTGGACAAGGTCATCTCCCAGCGCTCGGACCTGGCCCCCGACGAGCCGGTGCAGGCGCTGAGCGCCGAGGAGCTGAAGGCGGTCGAGGTCACCCCGGTGCAGCGCCGCGCCCTGCGGATGACCGGCCTGGCCGCCGTCGGCTTCATCGCGGTCCTGACCGCGGCCATGATCCCGGTGAACTCCCCGCTGCGCGGCGAGCACGGCTCCCTGGTCGAGTCTCCGGTGATCTCGGGCATGTCGATCGTGCTGTTCCTGTTCTTCTCCCTGCTCGGCTGGGTCCACGGCCGCAGCGCCGGGACCTTCCGCACGGCCGGTGACATCGTCGACGCGCTGGTCGAGGGCACGCGCACCTATGCCCCGATCCTCGTCCTGTTCTTCGCGATCTCCCAGTTCCTCGCTTATTTCAAGTGGACGAACATCGGCAACGTCATCGCCGTCGAGGGCGCGGAGACCCTGAAGGAGATGCACCTGAGCGGCTGGACCGTGCTGGTCGGCATCGCCGTACTGATCACCTTCATGAATCTCGTGATCACCAGCGGCTCCGCCCTGTGGGCGCTGGCCGCCCCGGTGCTCATCCCCATGCTGATGCTCATCGGCATCGAGCCCCAGACCACTCAGGCCGTCTACCGCGTCGCCGACTCGGTCACCAACTGCGTCACCCCGATGAGCCCGTACTTCGCGATGGCGCTGGGCTTCATCCAGCAGCACAAGAAGTCCGCCGGCATCGGCACGCTGGCCTCCTTCACCATCCCGATCGCCGCCGTCGTCTGGGTCGTCTGGGTCGCGTTCTTCGTGGCCTGGTACCTGCTCGGCCTTCCCTTCGGCATCAGCTGACCCGGCCCCGCCGCGACAGCGCCCCGCACCTTCGTACGAGAAAGCAGACCATGACCGCATCGCCCGTCGCCGCCCTCACCGCCCGCGCCCAGGACGTCTCGTCGGAGATCGTCACCGACATCCTGACACTCGTCCGTCAGGAGACCGGCAGTTACGACCTGGCCGCCCTCGCGGAGGGCCTCGATCTCCTCCGTGAGCTGGCCGTGCACCGGCTCGGCCACCCCGACCACGAACACCGGTACCCGGGCGGCGAGTGCGGGGACACCCTCACCCTGACCTACACCGGCACGGGCTCCGGCCACGTCATGCTGGTGGGGCACTACGACACCGTGTGGCCGACCGGCACGCTCGCGGACTGGGAGCAGCCGGAGCCGGACGGCGACGGGCGGGTCAGACTCAGCGCGCCCGGCATCTTCGACATGAAGACCGGTCTCGCACAGGGAATCTGGGCTCTGAAACTGGCCCGCGAGACCGGCACCGGACTCCCCACCGTCACCTTCCTCTTCAACGGCGACGAGGAGATCGGTTCCCTGTCCTCGCGCCCGGTGATCGAGGAGGTCGCCCAGAAGGCCGACGTGACGCTGGTACTGGAGCCGACCGCCCACGGTGCCGTCAAGACCGGCCGCAAGGGCACCGGGATCTTCGAGGTCACGGTCACCGGCGTCGAGGCGCACGCCGGGCTCGCGCCCCAGGACGGGGCGAGCGCGATCACCGCGCTGTCCGAGTTCGTCGTCGCGGCGGCGGGCGTCGCCGCGCCCGACAAGGGCACCACGATCAACACGGGCCTCATCAAGGGCGGCTCCGCCACCAACGTCGTCGCCGGGCGGGCCACCGCGAGCGTCGACATCCGGGTCAGCAGCCAGGCCGAGCAGGACCGCGTCGACGCCGAACTGGACGCCATCGACGTCAGCGACCCCCGCGTACGCGTCAAGGTCGACCACGCCTGGAACCGGCCGCCGATGACCCTGAACGCCGCCTCCGCCCCGCTCCTGGACCTCGCCCGCGAGGTCGCCCGCGAACAAGGCCGTGCGGAGCTGCCCACCGCCGCCGTCGGCGGCGCCAGCGACGCCAACTTCGTCGCCGCCCTCGGCCTGCCGGTGCTGTGCGGCATGGGCGCGGTCGGCGACGGCGCCCACGCCCAGGGCGAGTTCGTCTACCCCGACACCGTGCCCGCCCAGACCGCCCTGGTCGCGGGGCTGCTGGTACGGCTGGCGGAGCCCCTGCGCGGCTGAACACGAAAAGGGCGAGGCCCGAAGACCCCGCCCGCTACCGGTGAGACCCGGTCACGGCCACACAAGGCAATACGGCTGATGTCCCGCCTCGTGCAGCCGATGGCTGAAGTCCTGCCACTCGTGCAGCAGTTGGTACACGTTGAACGCGTCCCTCGGGCCGCCCCGGTCCGGGACCGTCGACCAGATGAAAGCCGCCGCGCCGACCGCTTCCTCGCCTATGCCGCGCAGCGGGTCCACGACCGTCATGGGGAGTTTGACCACCGCGTAGTCGGGGTGCAGGACGACCAGTTCGAGCGGGGGGACCTTGTGCAGGGGGACGCCTTCGATGCCGGTGAGGACCATCGCTGCCATGGTCTCCGGCTTGATCTTGGTGAACATGCCGTTCATCCCGAGCTCGTCGCCGCCGAGTTCCTCGGGGCGCATCGAGATCGGGACGCGGGCCGCGGTCGCGCCGTCGGGCGCGCCGAAGTACTTGTACGTCACCCCCACCCGACCACCATTCCTGCTTCCCGCCCTCAACGGATCGATCCGACGTTCGATACGTCGCTCGTCGCGTTCCGACTCATCCGGGGTGCCCGAGGCGCCCGAGGCGCCCCGCCCCTGACGTGTCTCGGCCGCTTCCTCCGCCTCGCGCCGGTGCCTTCCCCGCCGGGCACGTCGAGGACCCAGGTCATCGGTCCCCTCGCCCAGTCCGCCACCGCGATGCATATCTCCACCCGACTGCTTTTCTAGGACGCGCGACCCCCGCCGCGCAACCCGATCATCGTGTCAGTGACCTCCCCCACGGCCGCCCGCCGAAACGTGCGCTGAAACACCTGTCCGCAGGATCTTCGCAGCCCCTGAACAAACGGCTCCGTGCCATCGTCTCCGTGAGCTGTGTGTATCTGCATCCAGTTTCGCAGATCGCCGGGGACCGGGGGCTTTCGAGGCCTGGCCTACCCTGAGGTAGTCACCGGCAATGGAGTTTGAGAAAGCCGAACGCACCGGAGAAGGTCGGAGTAGTCGCAGGATATGAGTGAATTGCCCTATTCGTACGATGCGCCTGTCTCGCAGGCCCTGTTCGACCGCGCGTCCGCCGTCACGCCCGGCGGCGTGAACTCCCCCGTCCGCGCCTTCCGTGCCGTGGGCGGCACTCCCCGCTTCATGGTGTCCGGCACCGGCCCGTACCTGACGGACGCCGACGGGCGCGAGTACGTCGACCTCGTCTGCTCCTGGGGCCCCATGATCCTCGGGCACTCCCACCCCGAGGTGATCGCCGCCGTCCAGGAGGCGGTGTCGAAGGGCACCTCCTTCGGCACCCCCGGTGAGGGCGAGGTCGCGCTCGCCGAGGAGATGGTCGCCCGCGTCGAACCGCTCGAGCAGGTGCGGCTCGTCTCCAGCGGGACCGAGGCCACCATGTCCGCGATCCGGCTCGCCCGCGGCTTCACCCGGCGCACCAAGGTCATCAAGTTCGCCGGGTGTTACCACGGTCACGTCGACTCGCTGCTGGCCGCGGCGGGCAGCGGCGTGGCCACCTTCGCGCTTCCCGACACCCCGGGCGTCACCGGTGCCCAGGCCGGGGACACGATCGTGCTGCCGTACAACGATCTCGAAGCCGTCCACGAGGCCTTCCACCGGCACCCCGGTGAGATCGCCTGTGTGATCACCGAGGCCTCGCCCGGCAACATGGGCGTCGTGCCGCCGCTGCCCGGGTTCAACCAGGGGCTGAAGGACGCCTGCGCGCAGAACGGCGCCCTCTACATCTCCGACGAGGTCATGACCGGGTTCCGGACCAGCCGCAGTGGTTGGTACGGCATCGACGGCGTCCGGCCCGATCTCCTGACCTTCGGGAAGGTCATGGGGGGCGGGTTCCCCGCCGCCGCCTTCGGGGGGCGCGCGGACGTCATGGCCCACCTCGCCCCCGCCGGGCCCGTCTACCAGGCCGGCACCCTCTCCGGGAACCCCGTCGCCACCGCCGCCGGCCTCGCCCAGCTGCGGCTGCTCGACGACGCCGCCTACGTCAGGATCGACGCCGTCTCCCAGCAGATCCAGTCGCTGGTCTCCGAGGCGCTCGGCAAGGAAGGCGTCGCGCACACCGTGCAGAACGCCTCCAACATGTTCTCGGTGTTCTTCACCGACCGGCCGGTGCGCAACTACGAGGACGCCAAGGCGCAGGAGTCCTTCCGGTTCACCGCCTTCTTCCACTCCCTACTGGAGAACGGCGTCTACCTGCCGCCGTCCTCCTTCGAGTCGTGGTTCGTGTCCACGGCCCATGACGAGCAGGCGGTTCAGCGGATCGCCGACGCCCTTCCGGCGGCGGCCCGAGCGGCGGCGGAGGCCACGGCAGCATGAGCACCTCGACCAACAGCGACATCACCGTCGTCCACCTCATGCGGCACGGCGAGGTCGCCAACCCCGACGGGGTGCTGTACGGCCGTCTCGGCGGGTACCACCTGTCCGAGCTCGGGCGGCAGATGGCCGACCGGGTCGCCGAGCACCTCGCCGCCCGGGACGTCACCTACGTCTGCGCCTCCCCGCTGGAGCGGGCGCAGGAGACCGCCACGCCGATCGCCAAGGCCCACGGCCTCGACATCGCGACCGACGAGCGGCTCATCGAGGCCGAGAACGTCTTCCAGGGCAAGACCTTCGGGGTGGGCGACGGGGCGCTGAAGAACCCCGAGAACTGGAAGCACCTCGTCAACCCGTTCAAGCCGTCCTGGGGCGAGCCGTACGTCGACCAGGTCGTCCGGATGAAGGGCGCGCTGGACGCTGCGCGGGACCGGGCGCGGGGGCATGAGGCTGTGCTCGTCAGCCATCAGCTGCCGATCTGGATCGTGCGCTCGTACGTCGAGAAGCGGCGGCTGTGGCACGACCCGCGCAAGCGGCAGTGCACGCTCGCCTCGCTCACGTCCTTCACCTACCAGGGCGACCGGATCGTCTCCGTCGGCTACAGCGAGCCCGCGATCGATCTTGTGCCGGTTCATCTCCGGGCGGGCGCCAGGCCGGTGAAGGGCAAGAGCAAAGCGTTCGGAGCCTAGCGGTTCGCGGGGAACTGCCGGTCCGTTGTGGCTGGTCGCGCAGTTCCCCGCGCCCCTGAAGGGGCGCGGCGGCGCGGCCCCTCTGTTACCGAATCCGCAAATTGTGCCGGAACCCTCCCCCTCCTCGTCTCCTCTGACTGGGTGACCACCAGAGAACGTGACGAATCGGGGAAGCATGCACTCTCTCACCCGAAGGGGAGCAATAGGTATCGGTGCGGGCGCCGCGGCCGCCGTGGGGCTCTCGGGCTGCGGAACCCTCACCGGGTCGGACGGGGTGACCCACACCTCGGGTTCCAAGCCCACGCACGCGCCGACGCCGACGGCCCGGCCCATCGGTGACGGCTCCACCTCCTTCACCGGCAAGCAGCCCCGCCAGCCCGGCAAACCGGTGCCGCTGGAGCCCGGTCAGACCCCGCCGCAGTTCGTGATCTTCTCCTGGGACGGCGCCGGCGAGGTCGGCAACGGCCTCTTCCCGCGCTTCCTCGACCTCGCCAAGAAGCACGACGCGCACATGACCTTCTTCCTCTCCGGGCTGTATCTGCTGCCCGAGTCGAAGAAGCGGCTCTACGACCCCCCGAACAACCCCCGTGGCGCCTCGGACATCGGCTACCTCACCGACGAGCACGTCAAGGCGACCCTCACCAACGTCCGCCGGGCCTGGCTCGAGGGGCACGAGATAGGCACCCACTTCAACGGCCACTTCTGCTCCGGCTACGGCACCGTGGGCAACTGGACGCCGGCTCAATGGCGCTCGGAGATCGCGCAGGCGAAAGCTTTCGTCAAGGAGTGGCGGACCAACACCGGCTGGACCGACCTGCCCGCGCTGCCCTTCGACTACGAGAAGGAACTCGTCGGCGGCCGCACCCCCTGTCTGCTCGGCCAGAACAACCTGCTGCCGACCGCCCGCGAGCTCGGCTGGCGCTACGACGCCTCCTCGCCCGGCGGCCGTCAGGTCTGGCCCGAGAAGAAGAACGGCATCTGGGACCTCCCCCTGCAGGCGATACCTTTCCCCGGCCGCAGCTTCGAGGTCCTGTCCATGGACTACAACATGCTCGCCAACCAGTCGATCAACTCGACCAACGCGCCCGCCTACAACTACCCGGCCTGGCGCGAGCAGTCCGCCGACGCCTACATCTCCGGCTTCAAGCGGGCCTACGAGACCAACCGCGCCCCCTTCTTCGTCGGCAACCACTTCGAGCACTGGAACGGCGGCATCTACATGGACGCCGTCGAGCGGGCCTTCACCCACATCGCGCAGGAGAAGGAGAAGGGCGCGGACATCCGCATGGTCTCCTTCCGGCAGTTCGTCGACTGGATGGACGTCCAGAAGCCGGAGGTCCTCGCCAAGCTCCGTACGCTCGACGTCGGCCAGGAGCCGGTGGGTGGCTGGAACGGGTTCCTCAAGGACACCTCGGCGACCTCGTCGAACGCCGCCTGAAATGCGGGTTTCCGCCCACAAGGGGGGTGGGCAAGATCCCCAGAACGGGCATGCGAAACTTTTCACATGAGTGCCGCCAGTCGTAGCCGCTCCCGAGTCCGTACCACCCTGCTCACCGCGGGTGCCGCAGCCGCAGCGCTGACCCTGTCCGCCTGCAGCTCGGGCGGCACCTCGGGCGGAGGCGGCGACACCAACTTCATCATGGGCGCGGACGGCATCTCCACCGCCGAGCCGGGGGACCGGGGCACCGCCCCCGACCTGTCCGGCAAGACCGTCGACGGGGGACAGCTCGACGTCGCCGACTTCAAGGGCAAGGTCGTCGTCCTGAACATGTGGGGTTCCTGGTGCGCCCCCTGCCGGGCCGAGGCGCCCAACCTCGAGGCGGTCTCCAAGCAGCTCAAGGGCCAGGACGTGCAGTTCGTCGGGGTCAACACCCGCGACACCAGCGTCCAGAACGCCCGCGCCTTCGAGAAGGACATGGGCATCACCTTCCCCAGCCTGTACGACCCGACGGGCAAGCTGATGCTCCGTTTCGCCAAGGGCACCCTCAACCCGCAGGCCGTGCCCTCCACGCTCGTCATCGACCGGGACGGCAAGATCGCCGCCCGCTCGCTGGCCGCGCTCAGCGAGAGCAAGCTGCGCAAGATGATCAACCCGGTCCTCGCGGAGAAGTGACGTGAGCGCAGTCGTCACGCTCGCCGCCGAAACGGGCTACAACGGCACCGTCCTCAACGGCGCGATGCTCCTCGCCCTGCCCATCGCGGTCCTCGGCGGCCTGGTCTCCTTCTTCTCGCCCTGCGTCCTGCCGCTGGTCCCGGGCTATCTGTCCTACGTCACCGGCGTCACCGGCACCGACCTGGCCGAGGCCCGGCGCGGCCGGATGGTCGCGGGCGCCTCCCTGTTCGTGCTCGGCTTCACCGCGGTGTTCGTCTCCAGCGGGGCGCTGTTCGGCTACTTCGGCCAGACGCTCCAGGAGAACCAGAGCGTGCTGTCCAAGGTGCTGGGCGGGCTCATGATCCTCATGGGCGTCTTCTTCATGGGCCTGATGCCCTGGATGACCCAGCGGGAGTTCCGCTTCCACAACCGGCCCACCATGGGCCTGGTCGGTGCCCCGCTGCTCGGCGCGCTGTTCGGCATCGGCTGGACCCCCTGCATCGGCCCCACGCTCGCCTCGGTGATCGCCCTGTCCTCCCAGCAGGGCAGCGCGGGCCGCGGTGCCATACTGACCGTCGCCTACTGCCTCGGCCTCGGCCTGCCCTTCGTGCTCGCCGCGGTCGCCTTCCGCAAGGCGCTCGGCGCCTTCGGCTGGGTCAAGCGCCACTACGTCTGGGTCATGCGCATCGGCGGCACCATGATGATCGTGACCGGACTGCTGCTGCTGACCGGCGCGTGGGACCGCCTCGTGCAGGACGTCCAGTCCTGGTCCGCCGGCTTCACTGTGGGGATCTGATCCATGAGCAAGACCACACCTGCCACCCGCGCCACCCCCGACGCTCCCGTCGGCGACCAGGACCTCGGCGCCGCGGGCTCCCAGTTGTCCACCGCGCCCGCGGAGAGCCTGAGCATGCCCGCCCTGGGGGTCGTCGGCTGGGCCCGCTGGTTCTGGCGCCAGCTGACCTCCATGCGGGTCGCGCTGCTGCTGCTCCTGCTGGTGGCGCTCGGTGCCATCCCCGGCTCGCTGATCCCGCAGAGCGGGACCGACGCCACGAAGGTCGCCGACTTCGTCAAGAACAACCCCACCCTCGGGGACGTCTACGACAAGCTCGGCCTCTTCCACGTCTACAGCTCGGTGTGGTTCTCCGCGATCTACATCCTGCTGTTCGTCTCCCTCATCGGCTGCATCGTGCCCCGGACCTGGCAGTTCGTCGGGCAGCTGCGCAGCCGTCCGCCGGGCGCCCCGAAGCGGCTGACCCGGCTGCCCGCCTACACCACCTGGCGCACCACGGCCGAGCCCGAGCAGGTCCGCGAGGCAGCGCTCGCCCTGCTGAAGAAGAAGCGCTTCCGCGCCCACCTCACCGGTGACAACGCCGCCGGTGAGAAGGGCTATCTGCGCGAGGTCGGCAACCTCGCCTTCCACATCGCGCTCATCGTGATGCTGACCGCCTTCGCCTGGGGCCAGCTCTTCAAGTCCGAGGGCAACAAACTCGTCGTCGAGGGCGACGGCTTCTCCAACACCCTCACCCAGTACGACGACTTCAAGTCCGGGAACCTCTTCGACACCGGCGATCTGGTGCCGCTCAGCTTCACTCTGAACAAGTTCACCGGCACCTACGAGACCTCCGGCCCCAACAAGGGCACCCCGCGCCTCTACCAGGCCGCCATCACCTACAGCGAGGGCGCCTACGGCAAGGACCACAAGACCCTCGTCAAGGTCAACGAGCCGCTGGAGATCGGCGACGCGAAGGTCTACCTCACCGCCCACGGCTACGCGCCCCTCATCACCGTGCGGGACGGCAAGGGCAACGTCGTCTTCCACGACGCCGTGGCGATGCTGCCGCTCGACTCCAACGTCACCTCCACCGGTGTGATCAAGGTCCTCGACGGCTACAGGAACCCCAAGGGCGTCAGCGAACAGCTGGGCATCTCGGCCTTCTTCCTGCCGACCTACACCAAGGGCAGCGAGACGGCCTCCACCTTCCCCGCGCTGAACAACCCGGTGCTCAACCTCGCGCCGTACCACGGTGACCTCGGCGTCGACTCCGGCATCCCGCAGAGCGTGTACCAGCTCGACAAGTCGCATGTGAAGGAGTTCAAGGACTCCAAGGGCGCGCAGCTCAGGGAGAACCTGAAGCCCGGCCAGACCATGCAGCTCCCGGGCGGCGCCGGTTCGGTCACTTACGAGGGCACCAAGCAGTGGGCGAACTTCCAGGTCGTCCAGCAGCCCGCCAGCGGCTGGGCCCTCGCCGGCGCCCTCACCGCGATCTTCGGCCTCGCCGCGTCCCTGTTCATCCAGCGCCGCCGGGTGTGGGTACGTGCGGTGCGCGGCGCCGACGGGGTGACGGTCGTGGAGATGGCCGGCCTCGGCCGCAGCGAGTCGGCGAAGGTGCCGGAGGAACTGGGCGAACTGGCGGGGGTTCTCTACGACCAGGCGCCCGGGGCACCCGACTCCGACGCAGCCCCCGACACCCCGCCCTCCGCCAAGTCCCCGGTCGCCGACCCCGCCCCGGAGCCGAGCACCGAGCCAACCACCCCCGACCCTCAAGTCGTACCTGCCGAAAGGCCTGAGAAATGACTCTCGCCGCCGCAACCGAGTTGGCCACCGCCACCAACGAGCACCTCGCCAACATCAGCAACACGCTGATCTACTCGTCGATGGCCGTCTACACGCTGGCCTTCTTCGCCTACATCGCCGAATGGCTCCTCGGCAGTCGCAGCAAGGTCGGCCGGACCGCCGCCGCGCTCACCGCCGACGCGAAGGCCAAGGCCGAGGCGCCGGCCGTCACCGTGAACAAGGGCGGCAGCACCGCCGTACTGGAGCGGCCGCAGGTCGTGGTGCGGTCCGCGGCCGGCTCGCGGAACGTGCCCGACGGGCCCGGTGCGCACGGCGGGGACGAGCAGGGCGACCTCTACGGGCGTATCGCCATCTCCCTCACGGTGCTCGCCTTTCTCGTCGAGCTCGCCGGGGTCGTCGCCCGCGCGGCCTCGGTGGAGCGGGCGCCCTGGGGCAACATGTACGAGTTCAACATCACCTTCTCCACGGTGGCCGTCGCCGTGTACCTGGGGCTGCTGACCCTGAAGAAGAACGTGCGCTGGCTCGGGCTGTTCCTGATCACCACGGTCCTCCTCGATCTCGGCCTGGCCGTCACTGTCTTGTACACCGCCAGCGACCAGTTGGTTCCCGCCCTCCACTCGTACTGGCTGTACATCCACGTCTCCACCGCGATCTTCTGCGGCGCGGTCTTCTACGTCGGCGCGGTCGCCACGATCCTGTACCTCTTCAAGGACAGCTACGAGAACAAGATCGCGTCCGGCGGCACCCCCGGCAGGTTCGCGAACTCCGTCCTGGACCGGCTGCCCGCCTCCGCGAGCCTCGACAAGTTCGCCTACCGCGTCAACGCGGCCGTCTTCCCGCTGTGGACGTTCACGATCATCGCGGGCGCGATCTGGGCCGGTGACGCATGGGGCCGCTACTGGGGCTGGGACCCCAAGGAGACCTGGTCGTTCATCACCTGGGTCGCCTACGCCTGCTACCTGCACGCCCGCGCCACCGCCGGCTGGAAGGGCCGCAAGGCCGCCTACCTGGCGATGCTCGCCTTCGGCTGCTGGCTGTTCAACTACTACGGCGTCAACATCTTCGTCACCGGCAAGCACTCCTACGCCGGCGTCTGAACCCACGTGCGGCGAAGGCCGGTTTCCCGTGACCCAGGTCATGGGAAACCGGCCTTCGCCGTGCGGGCAACCGGGCTCCGCGCCACCCTGGTGTCATGAGCGGTTCCGTCGAGCAGGGCAGCAGCCAGACCCACGGCAGCACCCGCATCCTGCACTTCCTGGTGCGGCTGCCGGCCCCCATGGAGACGGTCTGGCCGGCGGTGGCCACCGTGGAGGGGCTGGGGGCCTGGTGGACCGGGGTGGAGGTGCTCGAGCCGCGGCTCGGCGGCGCGGTCGTGCTGCCGGTCCTGGGGGAGGGGGAGGTCACGGCGTGGGACGTGGACCGGGTCGCGGAGTACACCCTGGAGCGGGGCGACCGGGTCCGGTTCCATCTGGAGCGGGACGGGGAGACCGGGGCCGTACTGCGCTTCACGCACGAGTACGAGGGGGAGGGCGAGACCGAGCCCGGGTGGCGGGCGCGCTTCGAACGGCTGCTGGACATCCTGGACGCATAGAAGCGTCCGGTCGGCACGGGAACGGTCAGGGATCCGCGCCGTCTGGACATTCGGCGGCGGATTTTGACACGGTGGGGTGCGCCGGCCCGTAATCGAACACGTGGTCGATGACGCCTTTCGGGAGGCCGTCGTGTCCCTTTCCTTCTACGCCGCCCAGAGCACGTTCTCCGACCCGGGCGATCTCGCTCATCTCTACGGCGACCTGCCGCGCGACGCCGGTCGACTGGCCCGTGTCGTACGGGATGTGATGATCCATCGCGTCGAGGGCGAGCTCTTCGGACACACCCATCCGGCCGACCGCCTGCACAACGACGCGGAGTCCCGCTACATCGACGACGTCCTGCGGATCATCGTCGAGCGGAACGACGCCCCGCTGACCGTGCGCCGCGAGCCCGACGACCGGTTCGTCGGGATCTGCCGCGACTTCACGCTGCTGCACGTCTCGTTGCTGCGCCATGTCGGCATCCCGGCCCGGCTGCGGTCCGGGTTCGCCGACTACTTCTGGCCGACCCGCTTCCACGGTGACCACGTGGTCACCGAGTACTGGGACGAGAAGCGGGGCTGGCTGCTCGCGGACGCGCAGCTGACCGACCCCGGGATCACCGCCAACTGGCCCGTGGACTTCGACCCGATGGATGTCCCCCGGTCACGTTTTCTCGTCGCCGGGGAGGCCTGGCGGGCGATCCGGGAGGACGGGGCGGACGAGACGGAGTTCGGGCTGCACCGGCCGACCGAGGGGCCCTTCTTCGGTGAGCGGTTCGTGGCCGGGAACATCCGGCTCGACCTCGCCGCGCTGAACAAGGTGGAGACGCTGTTGTGGGACGTCTGGGGTGAGGACGACGGCGAGCCGGGGACGCCGTTGCCCGAGGCGTCGCGGGAGTTCTACGACCGGGTGGCGCCTGTGGTGAGCGGGGACGTGTCGTACGAGGCCGCGCGGAAGCTGTTCGCCGAGGAGGATGTGCTGCGGACGCCGTCGACGGTCACGTGTTACGCGCCCTTCAACGGGACGCACCTGGTCACACTGCGTTAAGCGGTTCGTTTGAAGTGCGGCGCCGTGGTGGCTGAACGCGCCCACTCGGAACGCTCCACCACCCGGTGGGCGCATGTCGCCGTCAGCAACTCGCCCAGCAGGTCCGAGTCGTTGATGTCCAGTCCCAGCAACGTCTCTATGCGTTCCAGGCGTTGGTACAGGGACTGGCGGCCGATGTGGAGCAGCGCCGCCGTTCGGGTCGGGGAGCAGCCGTTGCGGAGGTGGGTCTCCAGGGTGCGGACCAGGTCGCTCGGGTGAGCCGCCTCCCAGGCCAGCAACGGCCCCAGGGTGTGCTGCACCAGCGCCGCGAGGCGTTCCCGGTTGGCGTCCACCCCGCCCCGCGTCAGTTCGCGTTCCAGCGCCAGGGCCCGGGACGAGGTCACCAACGGGCCGTCGGGGGAGGCCGGTTCGGCCGCGGGGACCGTCAGCGCCAGCTCCAGTGTCGTACGAGCCGCCCGCAGTGTGTCGCTCCAGCGCAGCCAGCCGCCCTGGGAGACGGAGACGGCGTGTCCCACCGCCACGGTCAGCCCGGGATCGGCGGCCTTGCGGAACGCTTCCTGCACCGCTTTCACGGGGTCACCGGGGCGCGCCCCGGGCAGGGACAGCAGCGCCAGGACGTCACCCGGGAACGCGGCCCGCAGCACGCCCGCACCGCCGAGCAGCCGTACCGCGCGGTCGACCGTCCCGACCTCCCGCGTGCCGTGCAGGGACACCCCGATCAGCCGGGCGCCGGGGCCGGGATGGAAGCCCGCGAGCGCCGCCCGCGCCTCCACCTCCGGCTGATTCAGCGCCGCCCGGTCGGCCAGGTCGGCGAGCAGTGCCGCCGTATGGTCGTCGCCCCATGGCCGTACGACCGAACGGCCCGACAGCCCGCGAGCCACGATCGCCCGGTTGGCGGCCTCCGTGATCCGGACGAAGGGCACGACCCGGTGCATGGCCAGCAGCGGCAGCTCACGGCGGCGGGCCTCGTCGACCACCTCGGCGGGCATCGCCGGCAGGGACCGCCCGACCTCCACGGCCAGCCCGGCGACGCCCCGGGAGGCCAGCTCGCGGACGTAACGACGACGGACCTCCTCGGCGGCGTCCATCAGCCCGAAACCGTTGGTGAGCAGCAGCTCACCGCCGTCCAGGAAGTTCGCGCCCTCGTAGACCTCGCTGGAATGGACCCAGCGCACCGGGCGGTCCAGAGCGGTGTGTCCGGCCAGCAGCTCGGGCTCGGCGGCGCGGACGGGATCGAGGGCGAGGATCTCGCGAAGGGTGAGTGCGGGCATGCGCGCCTCCCGACAGTTCGTCCGGATGTGGGCTGCCGGGAGAGTACTTTCCGCACGTTGCCCTCGTGTTTCGGCCACAGGAGAGTGAGAGACATGGATCAGGCACAGGCTCACACGTGGCTCGCCACCGCCGTCGAGGAGGCCCGCGCCGGGCTCGCCGAGGGCGGCATCCCCATCGGGGCCGCGCTCTACGGCGCCGACGGCACCCTCCTCGGGCGCGGCCACAACCGGCGCGTCCAGGACGACGACCCCTCCATGCACGCGGAGACGGCCGCTTTCCGGGCGGCGGGACGGCAGCGGTCGTATCGCGGTACGACGATGGTGACCACCCTCTCGCCCTGCTGGTACTGCTCCGGTCTGGTCCGGCAGTTCGGGATCGGCCGGGTCGTCGTCGGGGAGGCCACCACCTTCCACGGCGGGCACGACTGGCTGGCCGAGCACGGTGTGGAGATCGTGCTCGTCGACGATCCCGAGTGCGTCCGGATGATGCGCGACTTCATCGAGAAGAACCCGGCACTGTGGAACGAGGACATCGGTGATTGACACCCCCCAGCCCCGCATCCCGACCATCGACCTGCGGCCCTGGCTCTCCGGGGACCCCGACGCCCGCGCCGCCATGGCCCGCACCCTGGACGAGGCCCTCCAGACCGCCGGGTTCTTCCTGGTCACCGGACACGGCGTCGACCCGGCGCTGCGCTCCCGGATCCGGGAGGCCGCGCGGACGTTCTTCCGGATGCCCGCGGACGTCAAGCAGCCGTACTCCGCGAAGGTCGGCGGCCGCGGCTGGCTCGGTCCCGGCGCCGAGGCCAACGGCTACTCGGAGGGCACCGAGACCCCGCCGGACCTGAAGGAGTCGCTGACCTTCGCCACCCACGAGCCCTTCGAGGACCCGGTCGTCGACGCGGAGTGGTACGCGCCGAACGTCTGGCCCGCCGAGGTGCCCGAGCTCCAGACGCTGTGCGAGGAGTACCTGGAGCGGATGGGCGAGCTGGAGAAGCGGCTGCTGTCGCTCCTGGGCGAGGCCCTCGGGCTCGAACCCGACTTCTTCTCCCGGCACATGGACCATCCGACGTACGGCTTCAACATCAACTGGTACCCGGGCACGGAGGTGATCGGGGAGCCGCAGCCGGGCCAGTTCCGCATCGGCCCGCACACCGACTTCGGCACGGTGACGATCCTGGACCGGCAGGCCGGCAAGGGCGGGCTCCAGGTGTTCACGGACGAGGGCGGCTGGGAGGACGCGCCCTTCGACCCGGACGCCTTCACCATCAACATCGGTGACCTGATGGCCCGTTGGACGGGAGACCGGTGGCGGTCCGGACGGCACCGGGTGCTGCCGCCGCCGGCCGACGCGCCCGCCGAGGAGCTGATGTCCCTCGTCTACTTCGGTGAGTGCACCCCGGGCACGACCGTGGAGTCCGTACCGGCACCGATCGGGCGGGTGGCGCACGAACCCGTCGACTCCCACGTGTACTTGAGGGCGAAGCTGGACTCGATCACGGTCGACTGAAGCGATACCAGGGTCCCCCGTAGGCCTTCCGGCTACGGGGGATACAGTGCGACGGCCGTTTTCCGGGGCGGCCGTCGCAGCTGGGGGAGACATGAGGAAGCGCACCGCCGTACAGGGACTGCTGTTCACGGCGACCGCCCTCGTCGCCGCGGCCGCCGGAGTCGGCGGCACCCTGCTCCACCAGCGGATCACCGCCCCGGACACCTCGGCCGTCGACGCGCAGGCCGCCGCGCTCGCCCAGGACCTGCGCCAGGACCTGACCGCCGGCTTCTACTCGGCGGGCGGCGGCACCTACGGCGGGCAGTTCACCGAGGGCACGATCGTCGCGCAGGTCGAGGAACACGGCGGAGCGCTGCTGAGCATCGACGCGGACGGCGCCCTCGGCCACACCGCCGAGGTGATGCTGGGCCTGGTGCCGCCCACCGGCACGACCGTCTCCGCCCGTGCCTACCCCGTCCGCTGCTACCGCTTCACCTTCGCCCGCGGCTCCTTCAGCGTGAAACACACCGACATGACCTGCCCGAACGTCCAGGCCGACGGCCGCCCCGGCAGCCTGGCGGCGGAGATGGGCGGGCTGCTCGCGCGACAGCCCGCCGGCGCCGGCGCCCACCGCAAGATGTCGGCCACCGGCTACGACCACACCCCGGACGGCGCCACACGGTTCCTCAACGACAAGGGCCTGGTCGCCACCAAGGACACCGTGACCGACCTCGCCGGCAAGGAGGCGAGCACCGACGTCTACGCCGTCGCCCTACGCGTCAACGGCGTCTGCCACTACCTGCGCATGGACGCCTCGTCCGGCGCCGCCGACCTGGTTCCGTTGTGGGCGGCCCCGGCCGACGAGCAGAAGAGGTGCCGGGTAGGCCAGGCGGTGACAGCTTCGGCCCTGTACGGAACGGATCCGGCAAAGGAAGGCTGAGCCCAACGCCTTTAGGGGTGCGGGGAACTGCGCGACCAGCCCCCACCAACCCGCACCCGGCAGACAGCCTCAGCCGACCAGCCCGCTCCGCTGTTCGGAAAGATGCTCCACCGCACCACCGTGGAAGTTCTCCCGAGCCACGGCAATCGCATCGTCCAGCACCTGAAGCGCCTCATCGACACGCCCCCGCTCCGCCAGCAGATCGGCCAGCTCGGCAGGCGCGTCCGCATACGCCCGCAGCACGTCGATCGCATCCTCCTGACGCCCCTGCACATCCAACAGGTGCGCCACCTTCTGCCCGGCGAGCCGCAGGCTGTCCTCCGGCTCGTCCGCAGGCACCGCCCGCACCGCGCCCACGGCCAGCAAGGCCACCGCCTCGTCGGCCCGGCCGTCCGCCACGAGCAGGTCGATCAGCAGCCGGAAGACGTGCGCCTCGCCGGCGTCGACGCGGGCGCGGACCACGGCGACGGCCTCGTCCACATGGCCCAGGCGCTCCAGCGTGAGCGCGAGTTGGCGCGCGTGCAATGAGATGTCCTGCTCGGCCAGCCGGCGCAGCTCGTCGAGCATGTCGTGTTCGGCGAAGATCTGCGCCACCATCTGATCGGCCGGAGCGGGCCGGTCCTCGAGGGCCATGGCGTGAACCTCCTCGATCCGCCCCTGCGCGAGGAGCAGATGGGCGCGCAGGGCCCACTCCCGCCACGTGTCGCCCGGGGCGGCCAGCACCGTGACGGCCCGGCCGAGGAGTTCCCGGGACCGCAGCAGCTCGGTCAACTCCTCGCGTACGTCCGGGTCCTGCGCGTACAGCCCGATCTTCAGGAGGGCGGCCGTGACCCAGGCGTCCGCCCGCCCGGCGAGAGCCCCGGCGAGGACGGCGTCCAGGCGCGGGAGTGCGAGGTCCGCGTCCGCCAAGTCCCGTAGCTCGTCCAGTAGTCCGTTCTCCGCGCAGTACCGGGCCAGGTACAGCCGGGCGTACGGCTCGTGGCGGACCTCGGCCCGCAGCGTGTCCCGGCCCTCGTTCAGGAGCCTTTGGGGGTACAGCCCCGGGGGCTGTCTGTCGAGGACGGGCACCAGCGGCAGCCGCCACCGGGGTTCCAGTCGTCCTGCCCCCGCGTTTCGTACGTCCTCATCCATGACGGGAGTCTCCCCGGTCCGAGGGGTGGTCAGTCGGCGTCAGGAACCACTCGAACACCGGCCGCGGGACGGAACCGCCCCCGCAGCGCCGCGTACAGCACCGCGCTCAGCGCGAAGCCGACCACGGGGGTGATGTCCCCGAACGACGGCCAGTGCTCCGGTACATAGCCGACGTAGTCCTCCTGGTTGGAGAAGAGCGGCACGGAGACCGCCACGCCGATCAACAGGGCAGCCAGCCCCGGCCAGTTGGTGAAGGAGCGGTCGGTCAGACGGGCCGCCGACTGCTCCTGGGGCACCCGCGCCCGCAGCCACCGCTCCACCAGGACCACGCCCAGCCACGGCGCCACCCAGTACGCGATCACCAGCAGGAACGCCTCGTACGCCGCCCCCGCGTCCGAGAGCGACGCCCACGCCGCCGCCGTACCGGCGACCCCGGACACCACGACCAGCACGCTCCGGCTCAGCCAGGCGGGCAGGTTGAGGCCGAAGGAGGCGATCGAGATCGCGCCGGAGTACACGTTGAGGGCGTTCGCCGAGACCGCGCCCAGGATGATCGCGAGGAGCACCAGGTCGCCCAGCCAGCCCGGGAGATGGCCGGTGAAGGCCGCCGTCGGGGTCGCGTCCTTCGGGGCCACGATGGTCGCCGAGGCCGCGCCGATCACGGCGACGACGGTGACCGACAGGAACAGGCCGAGCGCCGGGTACAGGACAGTCCTGGCCTTGTTCGCCGTACGGGGGAGATAGCGCGAGTAGTCCGAGGCGTACGGGTTCCAGCCCGCCGCGTAGCCCCAGGCCGCGCTGAACGCGAGCAGGAAGCCGCCGATGCCGCCGCCGGTGCCGCCCCCGCCGAGGTGCGCGTCCTTGAAGGTCCACACCCCGGCCAGCAGGAAGATCACCGCGAGGGCGGGGAAGGCGTACTTCTCGAAGACGTGGACGAAGTTGTGGCCGATGAAACCGATCAGGATCTCGGCGGCCACCACGAGGAGGAGGGACGGCAGCGGCCGCAGCCCGGTCAGGGTGTTGAGCGCGAAGGCCGCGCTCACGCTGTTCACCGCGAACCAGCCGACGCCCGCCACCAGACCGTTGGCCGCGGCGGGCAGGATGTTGCCGCGGTGGCCGAAGGAGAGACGGCCGATCACCATCTGCGGCACCCCGAACCGCGGCCCGTCCAGCGACAGCACGCCCTGGGTGAGCGCGCCGAGCGCGGTGCCGAGCACGATGGCGGCCGTGGCCTGCCAGAAGCTCAGACCGAAGAAGAGGACCGCGATCACACCGATGAAGACGGTCGCGAACTCGATGTTCGGAGATGCCCAGGTCCACAGCAGTTGCAGCGGACCGCCGTGGCGTTCGGACTCGGGGATGGGTTCCGAGCCCGCCGACTCGACGGCGATGACCTTGTCACCATAGGCGGGGGCGAGCGTGCCGGCGGAGTCGGCGGGAGCTGTCGTCATGCGAGGTAAGTGTCCGGTCCGTACCGGCCTGCGCCCAGGGGCGCATTGTCCGTTTCGGGGGGCCCGCCGACGTACACCTTGTCAGGAGGCGTCCTTGGGGTCCTCGCCCGTCTCCCGGCGCTTCAGCTCCTCCTCGCGGCGGCGCAGGTCGGCCTCCCAGTCCTTCAGCAGGGCCTCGTCCTTCTTGTTGTCCGCCTTCAGGGAGTTCAGGAACTCCGGGTTGTCGTCGGGAGCGACGTACTCCATGCGGTGGTTGCGGTGCCACTCCGAGGGGGTGCGGCCGTTCACCGGCGGGGTGCGCAGCTTGCCGGCCGCGAGCCACGCGACGGGGCCGACGATCCAGAACAGCAGGATGATGAAGACCCAGGCGATCTTGGGAAGGTGCTTGGCCTCGTCCTCGGGGGTGTTGAGGCAGTCGATGAACGCGTAGATCGTCAGCGCCAGCGGGATCAGGTACATCAGCAGCCGGAACATGTGCTTTTGGCCCCCAGGGAACGTTGTGTGGAGCCTGTGACAGGCCCCTGACGGGGCCAGGGTAGCGGCTCGGGGATACTGGACCCCATGGCTTACGACGATCTTCGCTCCCTGCTCAGGGCACTGGAACGCGAGGGAGACCTCAAGCGGATCAAGGCCGAGGTCGACCCGTATCTCGAGGTCGGGGAGATCGTCGACCGGGTGCAGAAGGCGGGCGGTCCCGCGCTGCTCTTCGAGAACGTCCGCGGGTCCGCGATGCCGCTCGCCATGAACGTCTTCGGGACCGACCGGCGGCTCCTGAAGGCCCTCGGCCTGAAGTCGTACGGCGACATCTCCGAGAAGATCGGCGGACTGCTGCGGCCCGAGCTGCCGCACGGCTTCGTGGGCGTGCGCGAGGCCTTCGGCAAGCTCGGCGCGATGACCCACGTGCCGCCGAAGAAGGTCAAGGAGGCGCCGGTCCAGGAGGTCGTCCTCACCGGGGACGACGTCGATCTCGACCAGCTCCCGGCCCTGTTCACCTGGCCGCAGGACGGCGGTTCCTTCTTCAACCTGGGCCTGACCCACACCAAGGACCCGGAGTCCGGGATCCGCAACCTCGGTCTGTACCGCCTGCAGCGCCACGACAAGCGCACGATCGGCATGCACTGGCAGATCCACAAGGACAGCCGCAACCACTACCAGGTCGCGGCCCGGCGCGGCGAACGCCTCCCGGTGGCCATCGCCTTCGGCTGCCCGCCCGCGGTCACCTACGCCTCCACGGCACCCCTCCCCGGCGACATCGACGAGTACCTCTTCGCCGGGTTCATCGCCGGCAAGCGGATCGAGATGGTGGACTGCAAGACGGTCCCGCTCCAGGTCCCGGCGCAGGCCGAGGTGGTCATCGAGGGGTGGCTGGAGCCGGGCGAGATGCTGCCGGAGGGACCCTTCGGCGACCACACCGGGTTCTACACCCCGCAGGAGCCGTTCCCGGCACTGAAGATCGACTGCGTGACGATGCGGAAGCGGCCGCTGCTTCAGTCGATCGTCGTAGGCCGCCCCCCGACGGAGGACGGACCGCTGGGCCGTGCGACGGAACGGTTCTTTCTTCCGTTGCTGAAGATCATCGTGCCGGACATCGTGGACTACCACCTGCCCGAGGCCGGCGGCTTCCACAACTGCGCGATCGTCTCGATCGACAAGAAGTACCCGAAGCACGCGCAGAAGGTGATGCACGCGGTCTGGGGGGCACACATGATGTCCCTGACCAAGCTGATCGTGGTCGTCGACGCCGACTGCGACGTGCACGATCTGCACGAGGTCGCCTGGCGGGCGCTGGGCAACACGGACTACGCCCGTGACCTCTCGGTCGTCGAGGGACCCGTCGATCACCTCGACCATGCCTCCTACCAGCAGTTCTGGGGCGGCAAGGCGGGCATCGACGCGACGAGGAAGTGGCCCGAGGAGGGCTACACGCGCGACGGCGGCTGGCCCGACATGGTGCTGTCCGACCCGGAGACGGCGGCGAAGGTCGACCGCCGGTGGAAGGAGTACGGACTGTGAGCAGCGCCTCCGCGGCACTACCGCAACCGGGACGCACGAAAGCCTTCCTGCGGCTGGTGATGATCGAGCACTCGGTCTTCGCGCTGCCGTTCGCGTACATCGCCGCGCTCACCGCGATGTTCGAGTGGGACAAGAACATCCACTGGGGGCGGCTGCTCCTGGTCACGATCTGCATGGTGGGGCTGCGGACCTTCGCGATGGCGGTCAACCGGATCATCGACCGGGAGATCGACGCGCGGAACCCCCGGACGGCACAGCGGGAGCTGGTCACCGGTGCGATGTCCGTGAAGCACGCCTGGACCGGTGCGCTGGTCGCTGTCGTGGTCTTCCTCGGCTCGGCCGCGCTGCTGAACCCGCTGTGCCTGGCGCTGGCCCCGGTCGCCGTCATCCCGATGGTGGTCTACCCGTACGGCAAGCGGTTCACGAACTTCCCCCAGGCCATCCTGGGTCTCGCCCAGGCGATGGGGCCGGTGGGCGGCTGGCTCGCGATCACGGGCTCCTGGTCCTGGGACGCGGTCGTCCTGGGCCTCGCCGTCGGCATCTGGATCGGCGGGTTCGACCTGATCTACGCCTGCCAGGACGTGGAGACGGACCGGGAGATCGGCGTCATGTCGGTGCCGGCGCGCTTCGGTATCCCCGCGGCGATCTGGGGTGCCCGGGTCTGTCACTTCCTGACGATGTCCCTCCTCATCTGGTACGCCGTCGCCACGGAGGCGGGCGGGTTCTTCTGGGTGGGGCTGATGATCGTGGCGAGTGCGTTCGTGTACGAGCACTCGATCGTGCGGCCGCATGATCTGTCCCGCCTGAACCGGGCGTTCTTCAGCGTCAACGGCTTCATCGGGATTGCCCTGTTCGTGTGTGCGTTGCTGGATCTGCTGGTGCGGGGACTGACGGTCTGACCCGGCCCCGCGCCGCTAGGCGGGTTCAGGCGTCCGGCGCTTGAACACGAACGCCGTCACCACTCCCGCCACCAGTCCCAGCAGGTGCCCCTGCCAGCTGACCCCCGACTGCGTGGGCGCCAGGCCCACCAGTATCGACGTGCCCCAGACCGCACCGACCAGCAGGCCCACCAGCACCCCCAGGGGGCGCCGCTCCACGAAGCCGGTGACCAGCAGGTAGCCGAACAGGCCGAAGATCAGGCCCGACGCGCCCGCCGTGTTGGTGTGGGCCGGGGCTATGAGCCAGACGCCCAGACCGTCGGCCACGATGATCAGTGCGCAGACGGCGGCGAACCGGCGCAGGCCGCCGAGGGCCGCGAGGAAACCCATGACCAGCAGCGGGACGCTGTTCGCGGCCACGTGGGCGAAGCCGAAGTGGATGAAGGCGGCCGGGACGACGTCGACCAGCTCGGACGGGGTGCGTGGTGTGATGCCGAGGCCGTCGAGCGCGTGGCCGCTCGCCACGTCCACGACTTCCAGCAGCCACAGCAGCGCGACCCAGCCCACCATCAGCTTGGCCGCGGCCTTCGCACGATCACCGCGCGAGTACTCGAGTTCCCTGCCCGTCATGGCAACCCCCACCACTCACCCGTCCCCCTCCAGGGAACGACCGGCCCCCTTGGCCGGTTCCCACCCTGTGACGCCGGATAGGCTCGGGGGTGTGAACCCAGTCAAGCCAGGAGAGACACGGCGTACGCCTTGGATCGTAGGGGTGTCCGGCGCCTCCGGCACCCCGTATGCCGCGTCCGTGCTGCGTGCGCTCCTCGCCGCCGGTGAGAGCGTCGACCTGGTGGTCTCCCGTGCCTCGCGGCTCACCCTCCTCGACGAGACGGGGATCTCCTTCCGGGACGCGCACTGGCGCGAGGACCTGCGGGAATGGCTGGACCGGGGGGCCGACGGCAAGCCCGGCACCTTCGAGGCGGACATCACCGACGTGCGGTACTGGCACCCCGGGGACCTGGCCGCGGGGCCGTCCTCGGGGTCGTATCCGAGCAAGGGGATGCTGATCGTCCCCGCCTCCACCGCCTGCGTCGCCGGAGTCGCCCTCGGCCTCTCCAAGGACCTGCTGCAGCGGGCCGCGAGCGTCACTCTCAAGGAGCGCCGCAAGCTGGTCGTGGCCGTACGGGAAACCCCCTTGAACGGCCAGACCCTCCGGCACCTCGTCACGCTCGACGACGCGGGCGCGACCGTCGTCCCCGCCTCGCCCGCCTTCTACGCGGGGGCGACCCACATCCAGGACCTGGTGGACTTCGTCGCCGGGCGGGTGCTGGACGCGGCGGGGGTCGGGCACGGGCTGTACCGCCGCTGGGAGGGCGAACTGGGCGGCGGCACGTCGGGTCGGTAAGGCAAGCGGTCAGTAAGGCAAGCGGTCACTAAGGCACGTGGCAGTACCTCTCATCACTTCAGGCACTTTTCAGCGGAAGGCTTCGATCGCATGGACGCGGTGGACAGGCAGCTCATCCAGGCCCTGAGGGAGAACGGCCGGGCCTCCTACGCGGAGCTGGGACGCCTCGTCGGTCTGTCGGGACCCAGTGTCACCGACCGCATCAACCGGCTGGAGGCGGCCGGGGTCATCACCGGTTACCGCGCCACCGTCGACGCCGCCTCGCTCGGCCTCGGCGTCACCGCGCTGATCGGTATCTCGCTGGGGGACGCGGTCGACCACGAGGACGTGGCGCGCCGGCTGAGGGACCTCGGCGAGATCGAGGACTGCTGGTTCATCGCGGGCGACGACTCGTACATGCTGAAGGTCCGGGCGTCGGACGTCGACGGTCTGGAGAAGATCATCCGGCGGCTGTCCGGGACCAAGGGCGTCTCCCGGACTCGTACCACGATCGTGCTCTCCACGAAGTGGGAGAACCGGGTCGGAGAGCTGCCCGAAGAGGCGTAGACGTACGGTTGTCGGAGTCGTTCGGGGTCGTCGGAAGAGGTGTGGGCATGGATGTCGGGCTCAAGCGCGAGCTGGAGGAGAAGGTCGGGGCCGGTGAACGGCTGACCCGTGAGGACGGCATCGCACTGTACGAGTCGGACGACCTGGCCTGGCTCGGCGGCCTCGCGCACGAGGTGCGGACGCGGAAGAACGGCGACGTCGTCCACTTCAACGTCAACCGCCACCTCAACATGACCAACGTGTGCACGGCGTCCTGCGCCTACTGCTCCTTCCAGCGCAAGCCGGGCGAGAAGGACGCGTACACGATGCGCATCGAGGAGGCGGTGAAGCTCGCCAAGGCGATGGAGGGCGAGAACCTCACCGAGCTGCACATCGTCAACGGCCTGCACCCGAACCTGCCGTGGCGCTACTACCCGCGGTCGCTGCGCGAGCTGAAGGCCGCGCTTCCGGACGTCTCCCTGAAGGCCTTCACCGCGACGGAGATCCACCACTTCGAGACCATCTCGGGTCTGTCGGCTTCGGAGATCCTGGACGAGCTGATCGACGCGGGCCTGGAGTCCCTCACCGGCGGTGGCGCGGAGATCTTCGACTGGGAGGTCCGGCAGCACATCGTGGACCACCGGACCCACTGGGAGGACTGGTCCCGGATCCACCGCCTGGCGCACGAGAAGGGTCTCAAGACCCCGAGCACCATGCTGTACGGCCACATCGAGGAGCACCGGCACCGCGTGGACCACGTCCTGCGCCTGCGCGAGCTCCAGGACGAGACCGGTGGCTTCCAGGTCTTCATCCCGCTGCGCTACCAGCACGACTTCGTGGACGTGAAGGACGGCAAGGTCAGGAACCGCCTCCAGGCGCGGACGCGGATGGCGACGGGCGCCGAGGCCCTGAAGACCTTCGCGGTCTCCCGGCTGCTGTTCGACAACGTCCCGCACGTCAAGGTCTTCTGGGTGATGCACGGCGTCCAGACCGCCCAGCTGGCCCTCCAGCACGGCGCGGACGACATGGATGGCTCGGTGGTCGAGTACAAGATCACCCACGACGCCGACAACTACGGCACCCCGAACAAGCTGACCCGCGAGGACCTGCTGGACCTGATCCGCGACGCGGGCTTCCGCCCGGTGGAGCGGAACACCCGGTACGAGATCATTCGCGAGTACGACGGCCCGGACGCGGGCCGCCGGGAGGAGCCGCAGCCGATGCGGCTCTGACCCCGAGGCCGGAGCCCCAGCGGCGCGGAGAACCGCGCGACCGGCCCCCCGCGCCTCCGGCGAAGTGGCTCCCTCCGGTCGCGCGGGCCCCCGGCGGACGGCAGCTGCAGCCCCCTAGGGGCGCGGGGCTGTATCGATGTGCGGCTACCGCCGCGCGGGCGCGGCCGGCCCCCACCGGCCCGCAGCCGCGCTTCCGGCGCAAGTGGTCCCCTCCGGTCGCGCGGGCCCGCCCGCAGCGACGCCGCCCCCTGGCGGACGGCAGCTGCGGCCACTCAGGGGCGCGGGGCTGTATCGATGTGCGGCTACCGCCGCGCGGGCGCGACCGGCCCCCACCGGCCCGCAGCCGCGCTTCCGGCGCAAGTCGTCCCCGTCGTTCGCGTTCCCCGACCCTGGGTACTCGCCCAGCATGGTGAGCACCAAGTCACCCGAAGACGCCTACACCGCTGAACCCTTCGTTCCCGGCCGCGGCGGTCTGGCCGCCCTGCGCGAGGCCGCCGCCGGCTGCCGTGGCTGTCCGCTGCACCGGGACGCCACGCAGACCGTCTTCGGTGAGGGCGCCGCACACGCGCGCGTGATGCTTGTCGGGGAGCAGCCCGGTGACCAGGAGGACCGGCAGGGGAAGCCCTTCGTCGGTCCCGCAGGCAAGCTGCTCGACCGTGCCCTCGCGGAGGCCGGTATCGAACCGGCGGACGCCTATGTCACCAACGCGGTGAAGCACTTCAAGTTCACCCAGGCCGAGCCCCGCAAGCGCCGTATCCACAAGGCGCCCAGCCTCCGGGAGATGACGGCCTGCGGCCCCTGGCTCGCCAAGGAGCTGGAGCTCGTCGAACCGGAGTTGATCGTCGTCCTCGGCGCCACCGCGGGCAAGGCGCTGCTCGGCTCGTCGTTCCGGGTGACGCAGGTGCGCGGCACCGTGCTGGAGGAGGAGATCCACGGCAGACGGGAGCGGCTCGTGCCGACCGTGCATCCGTCGGCCGTGCTGCGGGCCGAGGACAGGGAGGGCGCGTACCGGGGCCTGGTGTCGGACCTGGAGGTGGCGGCCCGGGCGCTGGGGTGACGCATGTGACGCCGGAACCGGGTTGAGGCGCCAGATACGTAATGTCTAACCTTTGCCCATGCCCCTTACCTTCACCCTCGACCCGGCCGTCACCCCCGCCCTCCGCGACGGGATCCTCGACCTGTGGACGGACGTCTCCAACGCGGGCGGCGCCGTCGGTTTCGTGGCGCCGGTGGAACGGGAGACGATCCGCCCCGAACTGGTGAAGCACTTCGTGGAGATGGCGGAGGGACGGACGCGGCTGCTCGTCGGACACGACGAGGACGGACAGGTCGCCGCCACCGCCTTCTTCAGCTTCAACACGCACCGGCTCATGACCCACTGGGTGTGGCTGTACACGGTGATGGTCCACCCCCGCCACCAGGGCAGGGGCTACGGCCGCGACCTCCTCACCGCGGCGGCCGACGCGGGCCGCACCTTCGAGGACATCGAGGCGATACGGCTCACCTGCCGCGGCGGCCTGGGTCTGGAGCGTTTCTACGGCTCCTGCGGCTACAAGGAGGTCGGCCGCATACCCGGCGCGATCCGCGTCGCACCGGGTGACGACCGGGACGACGTGATCATGCTGCTGCCGCTCACCTGACCCGCTTCGGAGATCGGGTGCCCGGCGTGCTTCACTGGACGGTGCCCCTTTGGGGTGTTCGAGCCGTTCGATACGGATACGGAAGAGTGGATTGACATGCTCCGCTACACGCTGATGCGCCTCGGGATCCTGGTGGGCTGCCTCGTGGTCGTCTGGGGCCTCGTCTACTCCGGCCTCGCCCCGCGCGGCCTCGGCGCCTCCAACGGCATGTGGATCGTCCTGCTCTCGCTGCTGCTCTCGGCTCCGATCAGCTTCGTCGTCCTGCGCAAGGAGCGTGACCGCGCCTCCATCAAGGTCGTGCAGCGGGTCGACCGGATGAAGGCCAACCTGGAGGCGAACCGCAACCAGGAGGACGAGGCCGCCGACGAGGCGAGCCGTCCCCAGGGTCAGGCCCCGCAGACCTCCTGAGGTCAACGCCCGCGCTGCCGTGCCCGCGTGACCGTAGGCTTTGGGCATGGGTGTCGTGAAGAGCAAGCGGATGCCGCGTGCCGTGCGGGAGCAGCAGATGCTGGACGCCGCTGTGGAGATCTTCGGGCAGCGTGGGTACATGGCCGCCTCGATGGACGAGATCGCCGAACTCGCCGGTGTGTCGAAGCCGTTGGTGTATCTGTACCTGAACTCCAAGGAAGACCTCTTCACCGCGTGCATCCGCCGGGAGGCGGCCGCGCTCACGGAGGCGGTGCGGACGGGCGTGCGAACCGATCTGCCCGCCGACCGTCAGCTCTGGGACGGGCTGCTGGCGTTCTTCACCCACACCTCGCGGAACCCGCACGCCTGGTCCGTGCTGCATCTCCAGGCCCGTATCCACGGTGAGGCGTTCGCCGCCGAGGTCACCGCGATGCGCGAGGAGATCGTGGAGTTCGTGACCCACCTGATCGTGGTCGCGGCCCGCGAGGCGCACCGCGATCCCGATCTGCCCGAGCGCGAGGTCGCCGGCCTCGCCGAGGCGCTCGTCGGCGCCGCCGAGTCCCTCGCGGCCTGGGCCAACGCGACCGAGGGCGTGACCGCGAGGCAGTCGGCGGCCACCCTGATGAACTTCGCGTGGGCGGGCCTCGGAAACCTGATGGACGGCCGTCCGTGGACCCTCCGGGACACCCCCTCGGAGGGCGATCCCCTTCAGGTCGGCTGACAGCGGCGTCCGCGGCGCGACGAGGCCTGCGCCCGCTTCACGTCAGGGGATGGACGCCCCCGGTCACATGCACGCGGTCCCCGCCGCACAGTTCGAAGCGCTCGCCGTTCGATGCGTACGTCACCGTCCCCGGCAGCAGCACCGGAGCTCTGAACTCCGCCCGCACCAGCACCGCCTGGGGCGTGCCGTGGGCAGCCAGGCAGCGGGCCGCCGTCCACATGCCGTGCGCGATCGCCCTCGGGAAGCCGAAGAGGCGGGCCGTGAGCGGGTACAGGTGGATCGGGTTGCGGTCGCCGGACGCGGCGGCGTAACGCCGGCCGATGTCCCCGGCCAGCCGCCACTCGTCGACTCCGGGCAGCGGTTCATGCCGCTCGCGGTCCCGCTCCCGGTCGGTCTCCGTCGTGCGGTGCCGGGCCAGATACGTGCTCACCGACTCCCACACGACCTCCTCGCCCACCCGCAGCTCGGTGACGACCGCGGCCTCCGTACCGCGCCGGTGCGGTGCCAACCCGTCGACGTACACGCTGAGTTCGTACTCGCCCGTCGCCGCCAGCTCCCGGTACCGCGTGATCTCGATCGACGTGTGCACCAGTCCGAGCAACGGCAGCGGGAAGTCCCGCCCGCTCATCAGACTCATGGCCAGCGGAAAGCCCAGCACGTGCGGGTACGTCACCGGCAACGCGTCCTCCCCGGTCGGGAACCCGCACACCCGCTCGTAGGCGGCGAGCCGCGCGAGGTCCACCCGCAGCCCGGGCAGCACCAGCCGGGTGCGGGAGAAGTCCGCCGTCGCAGCGGGCCGCTTGAAGGGGGAGCGCAGGGCGCCCACGGCCAGGAGGGGAGTGAGGGAGGGAGGTCGAGACAGGACGGTGAGGGGGTGCGCGCCCTCCGGGTGGGAGTTCCCGGGGCGTACCTCCGCGCCCTTCGCCCCCTCGCCGCACGCCCCCCCGGCCTGCCTGTCGTCCGAGTGCATCCCCACTACGCCCCCAGCAGACTCTGGCCGCAGACCCGCACGACCTGCCCGTTCACCGCGCCGGACGCCGGGTGCGCCAGCCACGCCGTCGTCTCGGCCACGTCGGACGGCAGCCCGCCCTGTCCGAGGGAGTTCATCCGCCGCCCCGCCTCCCGGATGAACAGCGGGATCGCCGCCGTCATCTTCGTCTCGATGAACCCTGGAGCGACCGCGTTCACCGTGACCCCGTGCTTGGCCAGCGCCCGGGGCGCCAGGGAGCGCACCAGCCCGACGACACCGGCCTTGCTCGCGCCGTAGTTCGTCTGCCCGGCGTTCCCCGCGAGCCCCGCGATGGACGCGGTGGCGACGATCCGCCCGCCCCGCCGCAGCGTGCCCGCCTCCAGCAGCGCGTCCGTCGTGCGCAGCACGCTCGCCAGGTTCACCTCGAGCACCGAACTCCAGCGCTCCGCGGGCATGTTGACCAGCCGTCGGTCCCGGGTGATCCCCGCGTTGTGGACCAGCACGTCCAGCCCCTCGGGCAGCGCCTGCGCGATCCGCGCGCCCGCGTCCGCGGCCGTGATGTCCAGCGCGAGGGCACTGCCCCCGAGCCGCGCGGCAAGCCGTTGGGCATCCGCCGACGTCCCCAGCACATCGAGTACGACCACCCGGGCCCCGTCCCTGGCCAGCGTCTCGGCGACCGCCGCACCGATGCCCCGCGCCCCGCCGGTCACCAGGGCCGTCCGTCCGGCGAGCGGGAGGGACCAGTCGACGTCGGCCTCCTGCGCCTCCCCGACCTCGATCACCTGACCGCTGACGTACGCCGACTTGGGGGAGAGCAGGAAACGCAGCGTCGACTCGGCCGCGGACGCGTCGGTGAGCCGTACGAGATTGACCGTTCTGCCCCGCCCGATCTCCTTGCCCAGCGAGCGCGTGAACCCCTCCAACGCCTGCTGGGCGGCGGCCTGGTGATGGTCGACGGGGTCGAGCGGCGCCCCCAGGACGACGACCCGCCCGCTCTCGGCGACCGACCGCACGACCGGGTGCAGTGCCGCGTGCACCTCCGCGAGCCCCTCGACGTCCCGCACCCCGGTGGCGTCGAGGAGAATCGCGGCCGGTGTGTCCGACGGGGACGAGAACCCCGGCCCGGAAAGCTGTGACTTCCCCGCGGTGAGATGCAGCACGCCGCCCTCGAACCCCGGGGACCCCTCCGCCCACCGCCGCAGAACAGCAGGCTGCGGAAGCCCCAGGCGGCGGGTGAGGAACCGACCCGGCGCGGTACCGGTGAAGCTCAGATAGCGGTCGGCCATGTCCATCTCCCGGGTCGGTCGCAGATTCCTTACTCTGGAGTAAGGTTACCGTAGGTAAGCCGTTGTCCGAGGTGAGGAGCTGGTGGAAATGAGCCCCCTGAAGCCGCCGGTCGCCCGGCGCGTGGCGATCGTCGCCGGTGCCCGCGTCCCCTTCGCCCGCTCGGACGGCCCGTACGCCACCGCCTCGAACCAGGACATGCTCACCGCCGTCCTCGACGCCCTCGTCGAACGCCAGGGGCTCCAGGGCCCCGGCGCGGTCGGGGAGTTCGTCGCGGGTGCCGTCCTCAAGCACAGCCGCGACTTCAACCTCGCCCGTGAGACGGTCCTCGGCTCGAAACTGGACCCGCGCACCCCGGCGTACGACATCCAGCAGGCCTGTGGGACCGGTCTCCAGGCCGTTGTCGCCGCAGCGAACAAGATCGCTCTGGGGCAGACGGAATCCGCGATCGCGGGCGGCGCGGACACCGCGAGCGACGCGCCCCTCGGCGTCAACGACGACCTGCGCCGCATCCTGCTGGAGGCCCGGCGCGCGAAGTCGGCCGGTGCCCGCCTGAAGGCGCTCGCGCGGATCCGTCCGACCCACCTCGTCCCCGACATCCCCCGCAACGCCGAACCCCGCACCGGGCTGTCGATGGGCGAGCACGCGGCCGTCACCGCCCGCGCCTGGGGCGTGACCCGGGAGGCCCAGGACGAGCTGGCGGCGACGAGTCACCAGCGGCTCGCGGCGGCGTACGAACGGGGCTTCTTCCGCGAGTTGGTGGTCCCCTTCCGCGGGCTGGACCGCGACCAGAACCTCCGCCCCGACTCGACGGCCGGCAAACTCGCCACGCTCAAGCCGGTGTTCGGGCTCAAGGACCCCGACCCGACCATGACGGCCGGTAATTCGACCCCGCTGACGGACGGCGCGGCGGTCGTGCTGCTGGCGTCGGAGGAGTGGGCCGAGGCGCGCGGTCTGGAGGTGCTGGCCTACCTCACGGCGTACGAGACGGCGGCCGTGGACTTCGTACAAGGGGATGTCGTACAGGGGGAGGACGGCCTGCTCATGGCCCCCGCCCACGCCGTCCCCCGCATGCTGGAGCGAGCCGGTCTCGGCATGGACGACTTCGACCTGGTCGAGATCCACGAGGCCTTCGCCTCCCAGGTCCTGGCGACCCTCGCGGCCTGGGAGAAGCAGGGGCTGGCCCCGGTGGACCGGGCCCGTCTCAACGTCACCGGATCCTCCCTCGCCACCGGGCATCCCTTCGCCGCGACCGGTGCGCGGATCGTCGCCACCCTCGCGAAACTGCTGGCCGAACGGGACGGCCCGGGCCGCGGTCTGATCTCGGTGTGCGCGGCGGGCGGGCAGGGGGTGACGGCGATTCTGGAGCGGCCGTAAGCACCGACAGCTGACGAAGTCTCACTTTGCGGTCGAGGTTGCACAGTCCCGGCTCCGGACCATCAACGAACCCGCACAGACCCCCCACTTGGGCCACTTAGGATCACCGTCCTAACCCCAGGTAACCCTTCCAGGCGCACTCGCGGGTGAACGCCCCGGTACGTCCCCTGCGTACCTCATGCAGCGGAACGCTACCGAGCTGCACGTCCCAGGAGCTGACCATGTCCCTCTCGTACGTGTCCGGCCACGACTACGACGGCGCACCCGTGCTCGTGGAACCCGAGATCGTGCGGCTGGACGGTGAGGTCCGCGAGGTGTCGGTGCCGCCGCTGGTCCCGCCGCTGACCCATGGCTCGCTCGCCGACCTGCCCTTCGACAACGCCGAGGCGGCGCCGGAGCAGCGGGTGATGAGCCGCCGTACGGATGACGGCCGCTGGATCGATCTGACGGCGGCGGAGTTCGCCGGGCAGGTGCTGGCCGTGGCGAAGGGCCTGATCTCGGAGGGCCTGATGCCGGGCGACCGGGTCGCGATCATGGCGCGCACGACGTACGAGTGGACGCTCCTCGACTTCGCCGCCTGGGCCGCGGGCCTGGTGACGGTCCCCATCTACCCCACGTCCTCCGTCTTCCAGACCCGTTTCATCCTCCAGGACTCCGGCGCGGTCGCCCTGGTGACGGAGACGGCCGGCCAGGCCGCCGCCCTCGGTCCCGAGCTCAGCCGCCTTCCCGACCTGCGGCACATGTGGATCATGGAGAAGGGTCATGTGGAGCGTCTGGGAGAGCTCGGCCAGGCCGTCCCCGACCAGGAGATCGGCGTACGGCGCGGCATGCTGGGCCCGGGCACGGTCGCCACCGTCGTCTACACCTCCGGCACCACCGGCCGCCCCAAGGGCTGTGTGCTCAGCCACGGCAACTTCCTCGCCGAGGTCGACAACGCGATCGAACTCCTCTACCCGGTCTTCAAGTCGAAGTCGGACGAGGCGGACCTCGCGACCCTCCTCTTCCTGCCCATCTCGCACGTCTTCGGCCGCATGGTGGCCGTCGCCTGCGTCCGCGCCCGCGTCCGCCTCGGCCACGCGCCGAGTCTCCAGGCCGAGGACCTGCTGGCCGACCTGAGCAGCTTCAAGCCGACCTTCCTCCTCGTGATCCCCTACATGCTGGAGAAGGTCTTCAACAACGCCCGCGCCAAGGCGGAGAGCGGCGGCCGGGTGACGGTCTTCGACCGCGCGACCAATGTCGCCGTCCGCTACGGCGAGGCGATGGAGACCCGCCACGCGGGCACCGGCTCCGGCCCTGGCGCGGCCCTCAGAGCCGCCCGCACCTTCTACGACCCGCTCGTGTACCGCCGTATCCGCAACGCCATGGGCGGCAGGATCCGGCACATCATCTCCGGCGGCTCCCCGCTCGGCCGCCGGCTCGCCGCGTTCTACGCGGGCGCGGGCATGGAGATCTACGAGGGCTACGGGCTGACGGAGTCCACGGGGGCCGCGACCTGTACGCCTCCCCTGAAGCCCCGCCTGGGCACGGTCGGCTGGCCCATTCCGGGCACCCGGGTCCGCATCGCGGCCGACGGCGAGATCCTGCTGAACGGCGGTCAGGTGTTCCGGGGTTACTGGGACCCGTACGGCGACGGGGTGGCCCCCGCCTCGGCCGACGGCTGGTTCCCGACCGGCGACATCGGACAGCTGGACGACGAGGGCTACCTCACGATCACGGGCCGCAAGAAGGAGATCCTGATCACGGCCGGCGGCAAGAACGTCGCCCCGGCCCCGCTGGAGAACTGGCTCCGCTCGCACCCCCTGATCTCGCAGTGCATGGTCCTCGGTGACCGCCGCCCCTACATCTCGGCCCTGATCAGCCTGGACATGGACGGCGTCAACCACTGGCGCCAGATGAACGGCAAGCACCCTGTTCCCGCCGAACTCCTCATCAACGACGAGGAGTTGAGGGCGGTCCTGCAACGCGCGGTGGACGAGGCCAACAAGATGGTCTCCCGCCCCGAGTCCATCCGCCGCTTCACCGTCCTGCCGACCGACCTCACCGAGGCGGCGGGCCATCTGACCCCGTCGATGAAACTTCGCCGGGAGGCGGTCATGCGGGACTTCGCGGGGGAGATCGAGGGGCTCTACGAGCGCTGAGCGCCGGGGTCGGTGGAGACCCCATGAAGACATTTGCGTTTCGCTGCAAGTGTGACCTAGGTTTGGTGTACGAAACGGTTTCGGACCGATGTGGGGTCCGAGCAATCCGAGCCCCATGAGGGGAGCACCATCGTGGAAGCCATTCCGGCAGCCACCGCCCAGGTCGTGCCGTCCGGTCAGTCCCAGACCCCGTCGAAACACCGATGGTGGGCACTGGCCGTGATCGGACTCGCCCAGCTCATGGTCGTGCTCGACGCCACGATCGTGAACATCGCGCTGCCGTCCGCGCAGCAGGACCTGGGCTTCGACAACAACGGCCGGCAGTGGATCGTCACCGCCTACTCCCTGGCCTTCGGAAGCCTGCTGCTGCTCGGCGGCCGCCTCGCCGACCTCTTCGGCCGCAAGACGACCTTCATCATCGGCATCGTCGGCTTCGCCGCCGCCTCCGCGGTCGGCGGCGCGGCGAACGGCTTCACCATGCTGGTCGTCGCGCGCGCGGTGCAGGGCCTGTTCGGCGCCCTGCTCGCCCCGGCGGCCCTCTCCCTCCTGACGACGACGTTCACCGAACCCAAGGAACGCGCCAGGGCGTTCGGCATCTTCGGTGCCATCGCCGGTTCCGGCGCCGCCGTCGGCCTGGTCCTCGGCGGTCTGCTCACCGAGTACCTGGACTGGCGCTGGACGCTGTACGTCAACGACGTCATCGCCGTTCTCGCGCTGGTCGGCGCGGTCGTCTTCATCGGCCGCTCCGTACCGGCCGAACGGCCCCGGCTGGACATCCCCGGCGTGGTCCTGGTCTCCGGCGGCCTGTTCGGCGTCGTCTACGGCTTCGCCAACGCGGAGACGCACGACTGGGACAACTGGATGACGTGGGGCTTCCTCGCCGCGGGCGGGGTCCTGCTGGTGGCGTTCTTCCTCTGGCAGGCGCGGGCGAAGCACCCCGTGCTGCCGCTGCGGGTCCTCGCCGACCGCGACCGCGCCGCCGCCCTGTCGACCATCCTCATCTCGTCCGCCGGGATGTTCGGCGTCTTCCTCTTCCTCACCTATTACCTCCAGTCGACGCTGGGCTATTCACCGGTCAAGAACGGCGTGGCCTTCCTGCCGATGGTGGGCGCGCTGATGGTGATGGCGCAGCTGTCCACCAACTGGCTGGTACCGAAGATCGGCCCCAAGATCGTCGTACCCCTCGGCATGCTGGTGGCCGCGGGCGGCATGGTCTGGCTGACCCGCCTCGGCCTCGACAGCAGCTACGCCTCCCACGTGCTGCCGCCGCTTCTGCTGCTCGGCGCGGGGCTCGGCATGTCGATGCCCGCGGCGATGAGTTACGCCACCCTCGGGGTGCAGGCGAACGACCAGGGCGTGGCCTCGGCGGCCCTCAACACCACCCAGCAGGTGGGCGGTTCGATCAGCACCGCGCTGCTGAACACCCTGGCCGCCACCGCCGCCACCCACTACGCCGAGGACCACCTGTCCGACCCGCTGGTCAAGGCGAACGCGGCGCTGCACAGCTACGAGGTCGCCTACTGGTGGTCGGCGGGCTTCTTCGCGGTCGGCGTGATCATCACGGCGCTGCTGTTCCGTGCGAAGAGGAGGCAGACCGCGCCCGCGGAGCAGGTCGAGGCACCGGCCGAGGCCGCGCCCACCGCGCCCATCGCCCCGACGGTCACCGCTCCCGCCGTGGGCACGGCGGCGCCCGTCATCCGCGGGCAGGTGCGCAACGGCACGGGCGTCCCCGTACCCCGCACCGCGATCACCCTGCTCGACGGCTCCGGCCGCCAACTGGCCCGCGCCACCTCCGGCGAGGACGGCACGTACGCCCTGGCCACCGCCGAGCGCGGCAGCCTGGTCCTCATCGGCTCGGCGCCCGGCCACCAGCCCCAGGTCGTCACCCTCAGCGTGAACGGCGCGCCCGTCTCCCACGACCTGGTGATCCTGCCCAGCCCCGGCGGCCTCGCCGGTACCGTGCGCGGCGGGGACGGCGAGCCCCTGCCCGCCGCGCTGGTCGTGGCCACCGACCAGCACGGTGACGTGACAGCCTCCGCCACCGCCGGGACGGACGGCGGGTACCGGCTCGCTGAACTGCTGCCCGGCGACTACACGCTGAGCGTCAGCGCACCCGGCCACCGCCCGGTCGCAGTACCCGCCACCGTCTCCGCCGAGACCGCCCGCCTCGACATCGAGCTGACCGCCGCGGCGACCCTGCGGGGCACGGTCCACACCCCGGACGGACGCGCCCTGGACGACGCCCGGGTCACCCTGATCGACGCCGCGGGCAACGTCGTCGGGACGCGCACCACGAGCGTCGACGGCGGCTACGCCTTCACCGACCTCGCGAGCGAGCAGTACACGGTGATCGCGAGCGGGTACCCGCCGGTGGCCACCCAGGTCACCGTGAACGGCAGCCAGGACGGAGTCGACCTCCGGCTGAGCCACAAGGAGGCGTAGGGGGGTCGTAGGGAGGCGTAGGGACGTACGCGGCTGCCGGGTCCTCAGCAGTCGCGTACGTCCTTTGTCAGCACCCCCTGCTCCGTCGCGAGCGTGTGGTCGTAGCAGGTGCCGGGGGCGCTGAGCCGGTACCGCTCGCTCGTGGTGGCGACCGCGTGCCGGTCCTCGCGGGCCACGCCGAGGGTGAACGTGGCGTCGCCCTGGTAGGTGTCGTCGATGCGGGTGGCGCCCGACCGGGCGTGGTCACCCACGGACATCAGGACCCGCAGCCGGTTGTCGCTGTCGATGGTGGCGCGGCCGTCGAGGGTGTAGGTGCGGTCGGTGCGGGACAAGTGGCCGTCGGACGTGACGAGTTGGTGATCGGTCCACGTGCCGGTCTGGTCGTCCGTGTTCTCGTCGGGCGTCCACTGGTGGTCGATCGCCGTGGTCAGGGTCCGCTCGACGGTCGTGGTGACCCGGCCGTGGGAGGTGTTCAGATACCCGCTGACCTTCAGATGGTCCTTGCCAGAGGTCACGAGGTGCCGCAACGAGCCGTCGGTGAAGGTGTTGCCCACTGCGGGAGCGTCCTTCTTGTACGACGTCACAGCCCCCGTCACCACCGACTTGTGGGCGTCCTGCCACACCAGGACGTTGGTCGGCGCGCTCCACCCGGTCTGCCCGGCCGGCACTCCGATCACCTTGACGTCCACGGTGTGCGCCTTGCCGTCGTTGAGGAGGCCCGCGAACGGGGTCAGGTCGAAGGTGAGCGGACGTACGTCGAAGGCGGTCGGGGACGGAATCACCGACCACAGATACGGCGACCAGCCGCCGGTCCACACGTTCGGGTACGGAGACGCGATCCCCGCGACCTTCCCGTCCACGCTCACCTGCACCTCGCGGTACGGCCCGTCGTCCCCGCCCTGGCAGGAGTACGACGCGGAGGGCGTGGTCGCCGAGTACCAGAACTCCTCGCAGCCGCCACCCGACCCGGTCGCGTACACCTCGGCGAGGATGCGCTCGGAGTTGCGGGGGACGGTGAGGGAGGCGCCGGTGGTGACGCTGTCCTGGTCGCTGAGAGGGATGACCTGGTCGGGGGCGGACGAGGTGCGGCCGGGCCCGGGGGCGTAGAAGGTGAGCGTCACCTTGACGTCCAGCACGCCCGTGTAGGTGTCGTTGACAACGTTGCCGATGAGCATGTCGACGGACTGCGCGCTGCTCAGCGTCTTCGCGTACTCGGTGACGTCCTTCTCGACGGACCAGTCGATCCCGTCCTGCGACGGCTCCGGGGTGGACGTCCGGAACACCTGCACCCCGCCGATGTCGAGGTATCCCAGCCGGTCGTACTGCCGCCCCTTCACGTTGCCGTCCATCCGCAGCACGACCTTCGACCACTGCCCCGGGGCCCCGCAGCCGGTCGGCGGGGTGTACGTCCCCGTGTACGGCGTGAAGTCCTTGAACTGCGCCTGCGCGACCGTGACCGAACACGCCTTGGTGTGGGGGGTGCTGATCGGCGGGGCGGCGGTGACGGGGTCGTGGTAGTCGGTGCCGAACTCGACGGGGACCGTGGTGGCGGACGCCGTGCCCGCGGCCAGGCCCAGGGAGGCGAGGACCGCGGTGAGGAGCACGGCGGTCCGCCGCAATGGGGTGGGAGGTCTCATGCGGCGCAGTGAACACACAGGTCCGCCCGCCCCGCCAGGGGCTTTGGGGGAGGTATGGGCGAGGAATGGGAAGGCCTTGACCTTCCGCGCGCAGCGAGAGTGTCAGAGCTTCGGAGTGCTCTGCTCGGCCCAGTCGACCAGGAGCGGGGTCGCGCAGAAGAGGCCGAGGACGACCGGGAGGCCGATCCACCAGGGGGCGCCGACGCGGAACAGGCCGATCGCGGCCGCCAGGGAGGCCAGGAGTCCGACCGGCCCGATGACGGCCGCGAGCGTCTTTCCGTGCCGTTCCCGGAAACAGCGGGGGCACCAGCGCGACGAGCAGGTTTTCATCGCGACGATCAGCTTCATGCCGCCGACCTTCTTGTAGGTGAAATGCGTACGCTGCAGCCCGCGATGGGAGGGGCGAACGGTGTGGCGGCGCTTGAGCACCCGGCCCGGGGCGTACCCACCCTGATGTCCGGCGGCGGCCGGGGACTGCTGGGTACGGGACAGCGCGGCGACCGGCTCACCCTCCTCCCGCGGTGGCTGTGCGGCGAGCCGGCGGTGGGCCTCGTCGCGTTCGGCGGCGTACTGGTCGGCGCGGGCCCGAGCGGCGGCCGACTCCTGGTCGGCGCGCAGGCGTTCGGCTTCGGCGGCTTCGCGGCGCAGGCGTTCGTCGCGGTGCTCGGCCTCGGAGGCGGCGGCGGAGGCGTAGGCGGCGTCACGCTGACGTTCGAGTGCGGTGAGCTGGTCGGCCTGGGTGGCGAACTGGGCGGTGAGTTCGGCGTTCCGGTGCTGGAGGTCCGTGAGGGCCGTGGCGGAGGAGAGGGCTTGTCTGTCTTCGAGTCTGTCTTCGACAGCGCGGAGCCGTTCGGCCTGGGTCTCGAGCCGGCTGGTGAGTTCGGCGTTGTGCTGCCGGAGGTCGGCCAGGGCGGTGGTGGGGCCGGTGGTCTGCCGGTGTTCGAGTGCGGCCAGCCGCTTGGCCTGCGCGATCTGTTCGGCGGCCAGTTCGGCGGTGCGGTCTCCGAGGTCGGCGAGGATCACCGCGATGTCCGGCAGCGACGGCCCCTCCACCGTCGCGCCGGACGCGGGGTGGATGTGCACCGCCTGGATGTGCGTGACGTGGCTGTCCGAGGAGATCCTGGAGTCCTGGATGTTGCCGTCGGCCGCGACGCTCTTGCGGTCCGCCCGTACGCGGCGCGACCAGCGCCGGGAGGTCATCGGCGGCTGCCGTCGCCGAAGGCGTTGTCCGTGACGTCCCCGCCGGCGGCCACCCCGCCGGGGCCGGCGTGCACCTCGTCCGTGCCGTGCCGGGCGGTCGTCCCGCGCGCGGGAGTACGGGGACCGGACACCTGGGACCGGGCGCCGATGGCGTTGCCGGTGATGTCCCCGCCCGCCGCGATCCCGCCCCGCTCGGCCCGTACGCCCCGCCCCGAGCCGCCGTTCAGGGCAAGCACCGAGAGCACCGCACCGGCCAGCCCGACCACCGCGCCGACGATGCTCGCCGCCTGTCCGGCGGTGTCCAGATCGCCGACCGCGGCGAGCGTCACCAGCCCGGCCGAACCGGCGCCCGCGAGCACCACCGCGGACCACACCGCACCCCTCATCGAACACCCTCCCCGCGCCTCCGCCATGGAGGAGCGGACCCAGGGTGTCATCGCGGGGCCCCAACTGCTGTCAGAACAACGCGATATCGCTCAGATCGGTCAGTAGGTGCCGCTTGCGGTCACTTCCGGGCGCCGACGAGAAAGGCGGACCAGGCGGACGGGGTGACCTGGAGGGTGGGGGCGGGGTGCTTGGAGTCGCGGAGGTGGATGGTGTGGGGGGTGACGGCGACTTCGAGGCATTCGCCGCCCTCGCCACCGCTGTAGCTGGACTTGAACCAGTTGAGCTGCTCGACGGTCATAGCTCCTCCAGCTTCTGCTCGATCAACTTCCGGGACTCCGAGGGGGAGAGCGCCATCGCTCGCATGATCCCATAGCGGTCAGCGATCTTCCTGACCTCTTCCGAGTCGGTGATCAATCGGGGGTACCCCTGTACCTCTGTGTACGCCACCTGCCCATGTCCCTTGGGCGTCAGCAGGTTGAACGCGCCGTCCATGTTGGGGTGTTCCTCCAGCCCGGACGGCATGACCTGAATCTCGATGTTCCGCATACGTCCGACGCGCAGCAGGTGTCGAAGCTGGTCCGGATGTACGCGGCTCCCGCCGATCGGCCGGTCCAGCACGATCTCTTCGAGGACGTAGCTCACCATCGGCGACGGCCAACGCTCGAAGACCTGTTGGCGGGAGAGCCGGTCCGCGACACGCTTCTCGATCGTCTCCTCGTCGAGGAGCGGACGTCGTCTGGCGAACACGGCCCGCGCGTAGTCCTCGGTCTGCAACAGGCCCGGCACCCCATGGTTGGCGTAGAAGTGCAGCTCGACCGCCTCCGCCTCCAACCCGGCATAACTCCGGTACCACTCCGGATGCCGCGTCCGAGTCTTTGCCATCGCCTCCTCGACCTCCGGGAGGACCTCCTTCAACAGGCCCCCGGCGTCCAGCAGTTCGTCCGCCTTGATCAGGACCTCCGGCCGAAGTGTCCGCACCCCCCTCTCCATGGAGGAGACCGCGTCCGGGCCGTATCCCACGAGCTCCCCGAACTCCTTCTGCGTGAGCCCCTTCCGCTCCCGCAAAAGCTTCACCATCTTGCCCAGCGCGACGAACAACCCCGCCGTACCGTCGGCCTCCGCAGGCGTCTCCGCCCTCCGCTCACCCACGCGCCTCACCCCTCCCACGCGACAACCCGTACACCGAACCGACCGCACTCGTACAGCTACTCAGCGTCGCCGAGTCGCACCTGGTCAGCGTAGAGAGAACCCAGCACGCTCAGTGACGTGAACGCCGAAATCTCCACCCCCACCGACGAACTGACCCAGCGTCTGAGCGCCACTCCGCGAGGCGCTCGCCTGGCCCGCAGACTCACCGGCGCCCAGCTCGCCGAATGGGGGCACCCCCACGACACCGACGTCAACGACACCGCGCAGCACCTCGTCGCCGAGCTCGCCGCCAACGCGGTGACCCATGGCCGCGTACCCGGGAGGGACTTCGAGCTGCGTCTCCTCCGGCTCCCGGGGAACACGCTGCGTATCGAGGTGAGCGACGCGCGAGGCGACCGCCGGCTCCGATACGTCGACGACAAGGACGGCGAACACGGCCGGGGCCTGATCCTCGTCACCCTCCTCGCCGACACCTGGGGCGTCACGGAGCGGGACGTCGGCAAAACGGTGTGGGCCGAGATCGGGCTCGGGCGATGATGTGGGGCGAGACAGGGAACGGAAAGGGTGTGCCGCCATGCCACAGGCCGACGAGGTTGGCGCTGCGTGGGAGCGCATCGTCGGGTGGCTCCACAGGCACGCTCCGGCCAGTGCGGAGGCGCTTCGTCCGGGGGCTTCGGATGAGGAGATCGCGCGCCTGAACGAGAGTCTGGGCTTTGAGATTCCGGACGTTCTCGAGGTCTGGCTCCGCATGAACAACGGCAGTACGGCGAAGGATTCCGAGAAACCCATACCCGGCGGGGGGATCGCCCGCCTCCCGCACCGTGACTCGATCATCTTCCCGGACGGTATGAGGTTCCTCGGCTGCAAGGAAATCGCCGGCCGGCACGCGGAGTATCTGCACATCGCCGGGGACATCGGGGACGGCGACTACTGGAAGACGCCGTGGATCCCGATCATGGAGACGAGTGACGGGCCGTACGGAATCCTTCTGGACACGCAGAACCCTCCTGGCTCCTCCTCCCTCCTGAGCTTCAGCGAGGGCGACTACCCGAGTCCCTACCTGCCGTCCCTCGGTGCGTTCCTCCAGCCCTTGGCCGACCTGCTGGAGTCCGGCGGGGCGCCCTCCGTCACCGAGGGAAGGGTCTGCTGGCCGGACTGACCGGCAGTTCGTTGCGACATGTGTCCGTCACGGTGTCCGCGAACGCCCGCGCCGACGGCGACAGCGCGTCCCAGCGGCGTACCGCCCAGCCGACGGAGAGGGGGCGCAGGGCGGGCACGGGAACCAGCCGCACGTTCCCCCGGCCCGGTACGTCGAGGCCCGGCAACGCCGGCACCACCGCCCGCCCCAGCCCCAGCTCGGCCAGCATCAGCGCCGTGTCCCAGTCGGCCACGCTCGTGTCGAAGGCGAACCTGACCCCCAACTCCGCGCACGCCGCGTCCAGATGGGCGGCGGAGGTGGAGTTCGGGGGCAGGCGAATGAGCCGTAGGCCGGACAGGTCGGCGGCGTCGACGTAGGGGCGTCTCGCGAGCGGGTCGTCGGCCCGTACCGCCAGAACCCACGGCAGTTCCCTCACCGGCCGCTGCTCGATGCCCCGCACCGGCGCGCCCAGCGTGATCCACGCCAGGTCGAGACTGCTGTCGGCCAGCGCGTCGAAGCAGGCCCGGCTGGAGCTCTCGGTCCTGAACTCCAGGCTGACGTCCGGGTGTTGCTGCCGGAAGGACACCACCGCGTCCGACATGAAGTGCCGTACGGTCGTCGCGCCCGTCGCCACCCGGACCGACCCGCTCTCCCCGTCGACCAGCTCGCGCAGGCGGCGCAGGGCGAGATCCAGACCCGCGATGCCCTCCGCCGCGGCCGCCTCCAGCACCCGACCGGCCTGCGTCGGTACGACTCCTCGAGGCTGCCGCTCCAGCAGGCTGACCCCCGTCTCCCGCTCCAGCCGCTTCACATGCTGGCTCACCGCGGACTGCGTGCAGTCCAGCTCACGGGCCACCGCACTGAGGCTTCCGGCGCGGCACACGGCCACGAAGACACGCAGGTCGTCGAGGGTCATGACCCCCAAGCTAGCACTTGGGTCAGATGACAAATTCTTAGGATTGACTGGGGCGAGCGCCCGTACGACGATCTCCTCAGGGCCCGGGCGGCAACCCGCTCCCAACCCGGGAGGAGCGGGTGCCGACCCAACCCACGCCCACTGCCGAGGAGTCCGGTGTCCACCACAGACGAAGCCAGAGCCCTCTTACGGCGGCTCGGTGCCGACCGCACGCCCCACCCCGGCGGCACCCTCCTCGCCCACCTCGAACGCGTCCGCATCCAACTCGCCCTCTGGGAGGCCCGCCCCGCCCTCCAGGTGGCCGGCCTCTGCCACGCCTTCTACGGCACCGACGGCTTCCCCACCGGCCTGCTCCCGCTCGACGGGCGTACCGAACTCGCCTCCGTGATCGGCCCGGAGGCGGAGGCGATCGTGCACTTCTACGCGAGCTGCGACCGCGGGGCGACCTACCCCCACCTCCTGGAACCCCGCTTCCGGGACCGGTTCACCGGGCGGACCTACGCCCCCGACCCCCTCCTGCGCAGGGACTTCGCCGAGCTCACCGCCGCCAACGAACTCGACCTCGCCCGCCGGGACCCACTCTTCCGCGAGCGCTGGGGCCCCGAACTCCTCGCCCTGCTGACCCGGTTCAGGCCGCTCCTGAGCCAACTCGCCTGGCGGGACACCCTTTCCGTCCTGCACGCCCCTTGACTTCTCAAGAGCCCCGCGCGACGTTCCGGACCCTTCGTCCATACCAACCGCAGGGGGGACCCGACCATGAGTGTGACCCGAAGACACCTGCTGGCCGCCGGTGCCGGGGCGGCCGTCGCCGCCGGGGTGCAACAGGGTGCGAGCGCCGCCGACTTGCCGACGATCGGGACGTACGACGTCGTCGTCATCGGCTCCGGCGCCGCCGGCATGACCGCCGCGCTCGCCGCCGCCAAGCAGGGCCTCAGCACCGTGGTTCTCGAGAAGGCGCCCACCTTCGGCGGATCCGCCGCCCGTTCGGGGGCCGGGATCTGGATCCCCAACAACCCCGTCATCCTCGCCGCGGGCGTCCCGGACACCCCGGCCAAGGCGGCCGCCTACCTCGCCGCCGTCGTCGGCCCGGACGTTCCCCTCAGCCGCCAACGGGCCTTCCTCGCGCACGGACCCGCCATGATCTCCTTCGTCACGGCCAACAGCCCGCTCCGCTTCCGCTGGATGGAGGGGTACAGCGACTACTACCCGGAGCTTCCGGGCGGTCTGCCGAACGGCCGCTCCATCGAGCCCGACCAGCTCGACGGCAAACTCCTCGGGGCCGAACTCGCCCGCCTGAACCCGCCGTACCTCGAAGTCCCCGCCGGACTGGTCGTGTTCAGCGCCGACTACAAGTGGCTCGCCCTGTCCGCCGTCAGCGTCAAGGGCGCCGCCGTCGCCGCCGAGTGCCTGGCGCGCGGCACGAAGGCGGCCGTACTCGGGCAGACGCCGCTCACCATGGGACAGTCGCTGGCGGCGGGGCTGCGAAAGGGACTCCAGGACGCCGGAGTCGCCGTCCGGCTCAACACCCCCCTCACCGAGCTCCACGTCGAGAAGGGCACCGTCGCCGGAGCGGTGACCCCAGGTGGCCTCTACCGTGCCCGCCGGGGCGTGATCGTCGGCTCCGGCGGCTTCGAGCACAACGCGGCGATGCGGGCGCAGTACCAGCGGCAGCCCATCGGTACCGAGTGGACCGTCGGCGCGAAGGAGAACACCGGGGACGGCATCCGGGCGGGACAGCGGCTCGGTGCCGACGTCGCGCTGATGGACGACGCCTGGTGGGGGCCGGTCATCCCGCTCCCCGACGAGCCGTACTTCTGCCTCGCCGAACGCACCCTCCCCGGCGGCCTCATCGTCAACGCGGCCGGTCGGCGGTACGTCAACGAGGCCGCCCCGTACGGCGACGTCGTCCACACCATGTACGAGCGCAACCCGACCGACCCCGACATCCCGTCCTGGCTGGTCGTCGACCAGAACTACCGCAACCGGTACCTCTTCAAGGACGTCGCCCCGACCTTCGTCCTCCCCGACGACTGGTACGGCTCCGGCGCCGCCCACAAGGCCTGGACGTTCGACGCCCTGGCCGCCTCCATCGGCGTCCCCGCCGCGGCCCTCCGCGCCACCGTGGACCGCTTCAACTCCCTTGCCCTGAAGGGCGACGACACGGACTTCAGACGCGGCGACAGCGCCTACGACCACTACTACACGGACCCGTCGGTCCTCCCGAACTCCTGCCTGGCCCCGCTCTGGCTGCCCCCGTACTACGCCTTCCGGCTCGTCCCGGGAGACCTGGGCACCAAGGGCGGCCTGGTGACCGACGCCCGCGCGCGCGTCCTGCGGCCCGACGGCTCCGTCGTCCCCGGCCTGTACGCCGCCGGGAACGCCAGCGCGGCCGTCATGGGCCACAGCTACGCGGGCGCGGGCTCGACGATCGGTCCCGCGATGACCTTCGGGTACATCGCGGCCCGGGATCTCGCGGGGGTGCTCTAGTCGCGGCGAGCGATCAGAATCGCCTGCTGCGAGACCTCCTCGGGGGCGGGTTCGCGCACTGTCCGCGAGACGAGCGCGAACCCGGCCGCCCGGAGCAACCCGATGATCTGCTCCGGCTGCCGCCTCAGGAAGGTCAGCGCGACGGGGCGCCCCCAGGGCCGGTCGTGATGCCGGTCCTCGTCGCCGGCCTGGAAGGCGACGAGGAGGTGCCCGCCCGGCGCCAGCACGCGGTGGAACTGGGCGAACAGACGGGGGAGTTCCTCCACAGGGGTGTGGATGGACGAGTAATAGGACAGGGCACCGGAGAGCGCCCCGTCCGGAAGATCCAGTTCCAGCATCGAGCCCTGCTCGAATCGCAGCCCAGGGTTCTCCCGCCGGGCGATCGCAAGCATCGACTCCGAGAGATCGAGCCCGAAGACGGACAGCCCGAGGGAGGCGAGGTATCCCGTGACCCGCCCGGGTCCGCAGCCCAGGTCGGCCACCGTCCCGTCCTTGCCCACGAGTTCAGCGAACCCGGCGATCACCGCCCGGTCCAGGGGCGCCTCGGCGAGCCCGTCCCGGAACTGCTCGGCGTAGTCCTCGGCGACGGTGTCGTAGAAGGTGCGGGTGGCGGTCACGAAGTCGGTGTCGGTCATGGCCGTGGACCCTAGCGGCCCCCACTGACACTCAGGCGACTCCGGCCGCCCGCAGTACGGCAGTTGCCGCCGCCGCCCCCAGCACCACCACCACGAACGGCGCCCTCCGCCACGCCAGCACGGCCCCCACCAGGACCCCGGCCGGCCGCGCCCACCCCGCGAAACCGCCGCCCTCCGTCAGCGCCCCCGTCGCCAGCAGCGCCACCAGCAGGACGACCGCACCCGCGCTCATCAACTCCCGCACCCGCTCCGGCAGTTCCACCCGCCCGTGCAGCACCGGCCCGACCAGCCGGAAGGCGTACGTCCCGACCGCCAGCGCCAGAATCATGACGACCGTCGCGCTCACGCCGCCCTCCTGCCACCGTGGAGGACCAGCCCTGCGAGCGCCACCGGCACCGGCCCGACCAGCCGGAAGGCGTACGTCCCGACCGCCAGCGCCAGAATCATGACGACCGTCGCGCTCACGCCGCCCTCCTGCCACCGTGGAGGACCAGCCCTGCGAGCGCCACCGGCACCGGCCCGACCAGCCGGAAGGCGTACGTCCCGACCGCCGGCGCCAGATTCACGGCGACCGTCGCGCTCACGCCGCCCTCCTGCCACCGTGGAGGACCAGCCCCGCGAGCGCCACCGGCACCGGCCCGACCAGCCGGAAGGCGTACGTCCCGACCGCCGGCGCCAGAATCATGACGACCGTCGCGCTCACGCCGCCCTCCTGCCACCGTGGAGGACCAGCCCCGCGAGCGCCACCAGCACCGGCACCCCCGCCGGGACAGCCGGTGTCACCGCCAGGGCCAGCCCGGCGCCGAGCAGCGCGGACCGTCGTATCGCCTCGGACTCGCGCAGGGCGGGCAGCACCAGGGCGACGAGGACGGCAGGGAAGGCCGCGTCCAGCCCGTAGGTGCCGGTGTCGCCCAGGGCGTCCCCGGCCAGGGCCCCGGCCAGGACGCCGGTGTTCCACACGGCGAACAGGCCGAGCCCGGAGACCCAGAAGGCGGCCCTGCGCCGCGCCGGATCGGGCTGGGCGAGGGCGAAGGCCACCGTCTCGTCGGTGACCAGGTGCGCGCCGAGGAGGCGGGCGACCCGCCCCGGGCCGAGGATGTCCGCGACCGCGAGACTGAAGGCGGCCGTACGGGTGTTGAGCAGCAGGCCGGTGACCGCCGCGGCGACCGGACCGCCCCCGGCCAGCAGCACCCCGACCGCGCTGAACTGGGCGGATCCCGCGTACACCACCAGGGACATCACCACCGGCACCCACACCGGCAGGCCACCGGTGACGGCGATCGCGCCGAAGGAGACGCCCACGACTCCGCTCGCGAGCCAGACGAGCGCACTGTCACGGATCAAGGCTGTTCGCTCTGCCGTACGCATGTTCACTACACTGGACGGTAGCCGCCTGTTCGTCAAGGCGAACGATCGTACCGATGGAGCGAACGCCATGTCCGACAGCCTCCCACCCCGGCTCCCCCTGGACTGGATCGCCGCCTCCTTGCGCCGCGAACGCACCCGCGCCGGGATCTCCCTCTCCGAGCTGGCCAAGCGTGCCGGAATCGCGAAGTCCACGCTGTCCCAGCTGGAGGCGGCCAGCGGAAATCCGAGCGTGGAGACGCTGTGGGCGCTGGGGGTGGCGCTCGGGGTGCCGTTCAGTGCCCTGGTGGAGCCGCCGGCGCCGTCCGTGCGGGTGATCAGGGCGGGACAGGGGCCGACCGTGGCCTCGGAAAAGGCCGAGTTCGCGGCCACCCTGCTCTCCGCGAGCCCGCCCGGAGCGCGACGGGACATCTACCACCTGCGAGCCGAACCAGGCGCCGTACGGGAATCGGAGCCGCACATTCCGGGCTCGGTCGAGCATCTGATCGTGGGCACGGGGCGGGTGAAGGCCGGACCGGTGGGGGAGCAGGTCGAATTGGAGCCCGGCGACTACATGACGTATCGGGGAGATGTGGCCCATTCCTACGAGGCGCTCAGCCCCGGCACGACGTTCGTGCTGGTCATGCAGCACATGTAAAAGCAAAGGCAGGAGCCCCGCTACCGTGCGGCGCGGGGCTCCTTGGGTACTGCTTTCAGGTCCGGATCAGAGGCTGGATCGCCAATGAGTCGGGATCAGACGGGGGTGACGTTCTCCGCCTGCGGGCCCTTCGGGCCCTGGGTCACGTCGAAGGAGACCTGCTGGTTCTCCTCCAGCGAACGGAAGCCGCTCGCGTTGATCGCGGAGTAGTGGACGAAGACGTCGGGGCCGCCGCCCTCCTGGGCGATGAAGCCAAAGCCCTTTTCGGCGTTGAACCACTTCACGGTTCCGGTAGCCATAAGCCCTCCTTGGGCCCAAAAGGGTTGCCCTGCTCCAGAACCTGCAAGTGTGAAAACAGTGCCGCACAACTGCATATGTCTGAAAACGACTAGAGCCTGCGGTTACATGCTCCGCAGGCTCTGTACTGCAAGGGAAACCAAACTGCAACTTGCGGCGAGCGTAGCATGCAGGCAGCCGAAAGCAATAGAGGCCAAGATCACGTCACCCGGACGTTTGAAGGTCGTGTGGGGGTTGACTGTGGGGCCGAAGTCCGAAGCGTACCCCAAGGGGTCTACTGTCGCGATGTGGACAATTCTCGCACCCGGCCGCGCGTCGGCCACATCCAGTTCCTGAACTGCCTGCCCCTGTACTGGGGGCTCGCGAGGACGGGCACGCTCCTCGACTTCGAGCTCACGAAGGACACCCCGGAGAAGCTCAGCGAGAAGCTGGTGCAGGGAGACCTCGACATCGGGCCCATCACCCTCGTCGAGTTCCTCAAGAACGCGGACGACCTGGTCGCCTTCCCCGACATCGCCGTCGGCTGCGACGGACCGGTCATGTCCTGCGTCATCGTCTCGCAGGTCCCGCTGAACGAGCTGGACGGCGCCAGGGTGGCCCTCGGGTCGACCTCGCGTACCTCCGTACGCCTCGCCCAGCTCCTCCTCGCCGAGCGCTACGGCGTCCGGCCCGACTACTACACCTGCCCGCCCGACCTCAGCCTGATGATGCAGGAGGCGGAGGCGGCCGTACTCATCGGAGACGCGGCCCTGCGGGCGAACCTCCTGGACGGCCCGCGCTTCGGCCTCGAGGTGCACGACCTCGGCTCACTCTGGAAGGAGTGGACGGGACTGCCGTTCGTCTTCGCGGTGTGGGCCGCCCGCCGGGACTACCTCGAACGCGAGCCGGTCATCACCCGCAAGGTCCACGAGGCCTTCCTCGCCTCCCGGAACCTCTCCCTGGAGGAGGTCGGCAAGGTCGCGGAACAGGCGGCCCGCTGGGAGGACTTCGACGAGAAGGTCCTGGAGAAGTACTTCACGACGCTGGACTTCCGGTTCGGAGGCCCGCAGTTGGCGGCGGTCACGGAGTTCGCGCGAAGGGTGGGGCCGACGACGGGTTTCCCCGGGGACGTGAAGGTGGAACTGCTTCAGCCCTAATCTGCATCTGCACCTTATGGGGGAGGCCGGTATGCAGCCGCTGGGAGTCGACGAGCCCACCGCCGTGGGGCCCTACCGGCTGCTCGGCCGACTGGGTTCCGGCGGCATGGGCCGGGTCTATCTCGGCCGCAGCGCCGGGGGCCGCACGGTCGCGGTCAAGATCGTGCACCCGCACTTCGCGCTCGACGAGGAGTTCCGCGCCCGCTTCCGCCGCGAGGTCGACGCGGCGCGCAGGGTGGGCGGGGCCTGGACCGCGCCGGTCCTCGACGCGGACCCGGAGGCGGCGGTGCCGTGGGTCGCCACGGGGTACGCGGCGGGCCCTTCCCTGGCCTCGGCGGTCACGGACGGGGGTCCGCTGCCCGAGCATTCCGTACGCGTCCTGGGGGCGGGCCTCGCCGAGGCGCTCGCGGCCGTGCACGGACTAGGGCTCGTTCACCGGGACGTGAAGCCCTCCAACGTCCTGCTCACCGTCGACGGCCCCCTCCTCATCGACTTCGGCATCGCACGCGCCACCGACGGCACCGCGTCCCTGACCTCCACGGGCGTCTCCATCGGCTCGCCGGGTTACATGTCCCCCGAACAGATCCTGAGCAAGGGCGTCTCGGGGGCGGCGGACGTCTTCTCCCTGGGTGCGGTGCTGGCGTACGCGGCCACGGGGGTACCGCCCTTCCCGGGGGACTCCTCGGCCTCCCTCCTCTACAAGGTGGTCCACGAGGAGCCCGAACTCGGATCGCTGACCGGCGAGTTGCGGGACCTCGTGGGGGCCTGCCTGTCCAAGTCGGCGCAGGACCGCCCGACTCCGGGGGAGCTGGCCCGACGGCTCGCCCCTGAGGGGGCGGCCCGGCTGGTGGCGGCGGGATGGCTGCCGGGAGCGCTGGTCGAGCAGGTGGGGCGTAGTGCCGTACAGCTGCTGAATCTCGAGGCGACGGGGGAGCAGTCGTCGGGGGTGGTGGGGTTCAGCAGCCCTTCGGTGGGTGGGGGTTCGGCGGGGACGGTGGGGGCGTTCGGGCCGCCGCCGGTGATGCCGGCGGTGTCCGCGGGGGCGCCTCCCGCTGCCGCGGCCGGGCCCCCGGCGTTCCCGGTCACGCCGACGGCACCCACGGGCCCGCCCGCCGTGCCCTCCGTGCCCGAGCCCCGGGACGCGGTGCCGCACGAGACGGTGGTGCCCTCCGACCGCCCCGGACCCGGGCGGCTCTCCGTCTCCGTGGCCGCCACCTCCACGGCGGGCGACAACGGACGCGGGCGCCGGATGAGTTGCACCGTGGCCCTCGCGGTCGCGGGAGCGCTGGCCGCGGTGACCGTGGGGTCGGTGTTCGTGTTCGACCTGCTGCCCGGGCAGGGCGAGGACGACTCGGCGAGTTCCGGACCCGGCAACGACGCCTACTCCTCGGCCCCGACCTCCGTACCGTCGGCCTCCGCGCCGTCCGCGTCCTCCGTGCCGTCCGCGTCCTCCCCACCGTCCAGCGCGGCGCCGAGCGGGCCTTCCGAGGTCCCCGCCCGCTATCTCGGCACCTGGGAGGGGCAGGGCAGCGGTCTCGGCGGGAGCCTGCCGATGGGGACCTTCCGGATCACCGTCAAGAAGGTGAGCCTCGGCGAGGAGTTGGGCAGGCTGCAGCAGACCGACGCGATCGGGGCCGAGTGCACCGACGTCCTCACGCTGAAGCGGGTCACCGAGACGGAGCTCGTCACCACGGCCGTCGGCGCGAAGGACAACCACGCCGGCTGCAACCCCACGGCCCACACCGTCCGCCTCACCGCGGTGGGCGACGACCTGAAGTACACGTCGGAGAGCGAGGCCGAGGGGTACCCCGAGGCGCGGATGTCGAAGGTGGCGCGGTGACGGAGCTGCTCGTCGTCGTCGCGGCACTGTGGGGAGCGGCGGCGGGTTCGCTGCTGCCGCGCGCGGCCTACCGCTACTCCGTCCCGCCCGAGCAACCGTGGCGGGAGACCTGCCCCGCCGGGCACCCGCTGGGCGGCCGGCTCGGGCGGGCGAGGTGCGGGACATGCGGCACACAGCAGTCGTACGGCCCCGGCACTCCTGTCCTCTCCACCGTGACCGCCCTCCTCTGCGCCGCCCTCGCCGCCGCCACCGGCACCCACCCGGAGATCGCCGTCTGGCTGCTGCTCGCCCCCGTGGGTGTCCTGCTCGCCGTCGTCGACCTGCGCGTACGACGACTGCCCGACCCGCTCACCCTTCCCCTCGCGGCGGCCGCACTCGCGCTGCTCGGGGCGGTCTCGCTGGTGCCCGAGCACGCCGGGAACTGGCTGAACTCCCTGTTCGGCGCCCTCGCGCTCGGCGCCGGCTACTGGGTGCTGTGGCGGATCAACCCCGGCGGCATGGGCTTCGGCGATGTGAAGCTGGCGCTCGGGGCGGGGGCGGTCCTGGGCTGGTACGGCTGGGACACCGTGCTCCTCGGCACCTTCGCCGGCTTCCTGCTCGGCGCGCTATACGGCGGTGTCCTGGTCCTGGTGGGCAGGGCGGGACGCAAGACGGCGATCCCGTTCGGGCCGTTCCTGATCACCGGGGCGTACGCGGGGCTGCTGATCGGCGCGTACACGTCCTGAGGTCGGGCTCGTCGGAGGGCTGGCGTAGGCTGGCCGGGACCGCCCGAACCCTTGACGAAAGGCACGCCCCGGTGACCGAGAAGGCCGACCTTCAGTCCGTCCTCGACCGTGCCGCAGAGGGTGGGCGGATCACTCCGGAGGAGGCGCTCGACCTCTACCGCGACGCCCCGCTGCACGCACTGGGCTCCGCCGCGGACGCCGTGCGCCGCCGTCGGTACGCGGGCACGGAGCACATCGCGACGTACATCATCGAGCGGAACATCAACTACACCAACGTGTGCGTCACGGCGTGCAAGTTCTGCGCCTTCTACGCCCCGCCGACCGCCAAGGACAAGGGCTGGACCCGCGACCTGGACGACATCCTGCGCCGGTGCGCGGAGACCGTCGAACTCGGCGGCACGCAGATCATGTTCCAGGGCGGCCACCACCCGGACTACGGCGTCGAGTACTACGAGAAGCACTTCGCGGCCATCAAGAAGGAATTCCCCCAGCTGGTGATCCACTCGCTGGGCGCGTCCGAGGTCGAGCACATGGCCCGGATCTCCAAGGTGAGCGTGGAGGAGGCCATCCAGCGCATCCACGCGGCCGGCCTCGACTCCTTCGCGGGCGCCGGTGCCGAGATGCTCCCCGAGCGCCCCCGCAAGGCCATCGCGCCCCTCAAGGAGTCCGGCGAGCGCTGGCTGGAGATCATGGAGACGGCGCACAACCTGGGCGTGGAGTCCACCTCCACGATGCTCATGGGCACCGGTGAGACCAACGCCGAGCGCATCGAGCACCTGCGGATGATCCGTGACGTACAGGACCGCACGGGCGGCTTCCGGGCCTTCATCCCGTACCTCTACCAGCCGATGAACAACCACCTGAAGGGCCGCACGCAGGCCACGATCTTCGAGTACCTGCGGATGATCGCGATCTCCCGGCTCTTCATGGACAACATCGCCCACATCCAGGGCTCCTGGCTGACCACCGGCCAGGACGCGGGCCAGCTGACGCTGCACTACGGCGCGGACGACCTCGGCTCGGTCATGCTGGAGGAGAACGTCGTCTCGGCGGCCGGTGCCAAGCACCGCTCCAACCTCCAGGAAATGATCGACATGATCCGTACGGCGGGACGGGTTCCGGCCCAGCGCGCCACCACGTACGAGCACCTAGTCGTCCACGACGACCCGGCGAACGACCCGGTCGACGCGCGCGTGATGTCCCACATCTCCTCCACGGCGATCGCGGGCGGCACGGCGCATCCCGAGCTGAAGATCCTCGCGTCCAACTAGGCCTGTCTTGCTGACGATCCACACCGCCGACCTGCTGATCCCGGGCGACGGAAGGTCACCGCTGCCCGGCGGAGCGGTACTGGTCGAGGGGCGGCAGATCGCGGCCGTAGAGGTCTACGAGGAACTGGCCGCCGCACATCCGACGGCAAGGGTGCGCCGCTGGCCGGGAGTTCTCACCCCGGGCCTGGTGAACCCGTACGGCCCGGAGCTGTTGGAGCAGTCCTACCACCCGGACCCACGTGAGGACCTGGGCAGCGAGCCCCTCACGGGGGAGGCGCTGGAGTCCCTGGACATGACGGACACTCGGTGGGGTGCGAGCGCGAGGCGCGGTGTGCAACGGATGCTGGCGCACGGGGTGGTGGCGGTGAGGGGTGAGCTGCGACGCCCCGCGGTGATCGACGCCGTCCACCGATCGGGGCTGACGATCGAGCACCGGTTCACGGATCCGGAGGGCCTGCCTTCACTGACCCCTGGGTCATTCGCCACCCCGTTGCTGCCCCACGGCGAGGCCACCTTCGCGATCTTCGAAACGGCCGAGCTGACCACCTGCGTGGCAACCGTGATCAAGGGCCGCCTGTTGCACCGGCGCAGGTAAGCGCCTTCAGGGGCGCGGGGAACTGCGCGACCAGCCACAACGCACCCGCACCCGAAACTCAACCGGAGAACGCCTCCCCAAACGCCCCCGAACTCTGAGAAACCCCACTGCAATTGGTCAACGGATCATCCTCGTCCGACTTTCCCGCATCGCACTCCTGATCCCGAAACGTCGACCACATCGAGACCCACGCCACCTCCTTGGACTCCGCGAACTCCCGCACCTGAGCCGCGTCGGACAACGTGAACGTCTCCCCGTCCACATCATTCGTCCCGATCATCGAGGTGAGCGCCATGGCCCGCCACGCAGTGGAACCGGACGTACCGAAAACGTCCCGCAACTGAGCCTGCGCCGCCTTCGCCGAAGTGATCGCGTAATCCCCCATGTCCCCGTCGTACGACTCCCCGTAGTTCATCGTCATGATGTTGACGGTCGACACCTGAACCGACTCGTTGTTCGCCGACTCCAGCAACGCCACACTGTCGTCGTCGAGCCCGGACGGCATCACGGGAAGCGTGAACGAGACGGCGAGGTCACTCCGTTCCTCCTGGAGCAACGCGATCGCCTCGGACCGCAGTTCCACCGAGTCGGAGTCGGTCAGCGCGTCCCCCTCGATGTCGAAGTCGGCGAGTGAGGAACCTGCGGCGTCCAGCGCCTTTCCATAGGCCGCAGCCAGTTCCGCCGCGGTGGAGCAGGTCTCGGCCAGCTCCTTCCCGGACGCCCCGCCGAAGGAGACCCGCACCTGAGCCCCGTCCTCCTTCAGCGCACTGATCCGGGACGCGACCGATGAGTCGCCGATGGCGGACGTGCCGTTCCAGGAGGGCGTGCAGGCACTGCCGTCGGCGATCACGAACGCGAGGTTGTACACGGAGGGCGAGCCCGCGGAGTCGTTGCCGGAGGCCTCGGTCGCGCTGACGTACGGCGCGTACGAAGTGACCGACGACGAGGCCGCCGACGTGGCCGACGGTGACGTACTGCTCTGTTTCGCAGGCTCCGCGTCCGAGGCGCTGTCCGATTCGGAGGAGCACCCCGCCGTGGTCAGGGCGAACAGACAAATGACCCCGGCCGTCGGCTTCAGGAAACTCCGCATGCGCATGCACCCGCTCTCTCGTGATTTCTCTTTCCGGAGGGGCGAATGTCTCACACCCGCCTGAGCCTCATGAGGACGAATCGGTCAGGCAAGGCGGACACTCTCAGGAAACGGACAGCATAAGAGGTTTCTCATATGCGCCTCACAAGAAAGTCAAATCCGGACACATAAAGACTGCCTAATGTCTGGGGAATGCATTCCGAGCCTGCCATCGAAAACCGCGCCGACATGCGCGGTCGCCGCCGTAAACGCGGTGGTAACGGGTCCGCCGAGGGCCCGGTGTTCGTTGACAATTCCGGACGCCGCTCCAAGTTGCTGCGCCGGATCGGCCTTCTCCTCGGCGTCCTGTCCCTCGGGTACGCCGTCGTGCTGGGCCTGGCCTTCATGGGCATCGGCGTCTCCAGCACGACGCTGCTGCCCTTCGCGGGCGGCGGTCCCGGCGGTTCCTCGAACTTTGGCCCCGAGGGCATCCAGCCGCAGGGCGGTATCGGCACCCCGCCGTCGAGGCCATCCGGCACTCCGCCCACGGGCACCGCCACCGGCGCTCCGCCGAGCGCCGCCCCGACCGTGACCGCCTCCGCTGCCTCCAACTGACCGGAACGGCCCACCACATGACCACGACGACGCCCTCCCGCGGCCGCCGGCGTGCCCCCACCCGCATTGAGCGGGCGGCGGGCAAGGCCGCGGCGTTGCAGAAACCCCGGGTCATCCTCGCCCTGCTGCTCCTGCTCGGCCTGACCAGCGTGATGCTGCTCGACGGCTATCTGCGCGCCGAGGTCGGCGGCGACGAGCGGGTGCGCGACGGCGCCAGCTCCAGCAAGGTCCCCGACAAGATCCTCAACGGCGGGCCGATCATCAGCTTCCGGGGCGGCCAGGCCACCACGACCTCCGTGCCGGCCAAGACGATCGCGCTCACCTTCGACGACGGCCCGAACCCGACGTACACGCCCCAGGTCCTGAAGATCCTTGAGAAGTACGACGTCCCGGCCACCTTCTTCCTGGTCGGCTCGATGGTCTCGCGCTACCCGGGGATCGTGAAGGACATGGTCGACCAGGGCAATGAGGTGGGCATCCACACCTTCACCCACGTCGACCTCTCCTACCAGAGCGACGCCCGCATCCGGCGCGAGATGACCCAGACGCAGCTCGCCCTCGCGGGCGCGGCCGGCATCACCACCACGTTGTTCCGGGCGCCGTACTCCTCGGAGACGGACGCGATCGACAACTACAGCTGGCCCGTGTACGAGAAGCTCGGCGAGGAGGGCTACACCAGCGTCTTCGTCGACACCGACAGCGACGACTGGAAGAAGCCGGGCGTCTCGAAGATCGTCAAGTGGGCCATGCCGTCCGGGACTTCGGGTGCCTCCGTGCTGATGCACGACGCCGGCGGCGACCGTGAGCAGACGATCAAGGCGCTGCCGGAGTACATCGAGAAGATGCGGGCGAAGGGCTACACCTTCACCACCATCAGCGGGGTCATCGAGGCGCAGAACACGGCTGCCCGCGCGGGACAGCAGACGAACGCCCCCGCGGGCACCGGGGGCGGACAGCTCCGGGGCGGGGACCAGAACGGCACCGACCGCCTCCAGGCCGCGCACCGCGAGGCCACCGGCACCACCCTCTACGAGGGCAAGGCGCTCGTCATGGCCGTCGCCGTCGCCGAGTACACCGTCCCCACGCTGTCGGTCGGACTCGTGATCGTGGGTGTGGCCGTCATGGGCCGGTTCGGGATGATGCTGATCCTCGCCCGCCGCCACTACCGACTGCGCAACAAACGCCGCTTCAGCTGGGGACCCACGGTCACCATGCCGGTGACCGTGATCGTGCCGGCGTACAACGAGAAGGAGTGCATCGCCAACACCCTGGAGTCGCTGGCGAAGAGCACCCATCCGATCGAGGTCATCGTCGTCGACGACGGCTCCTCCGACGGCACCTCCGAGATCGCCCGCGAGGCGGCCCGCACGCTGGGGATGACGAACGTCCGGGTCATCCGCCAGGAGAACGCGGGCAAGCCGGCCGCCCTCAACAACGGTGTCCGCAGCGCCAGTCACGACATCGTCGTGATGATGGACGGCGACACCGTCTTCGAACCGGACACCGTACGGCAGCTGGTGCAGCCCTTCGCGAACCCGGAGGTCGGCGCGGTCGCCGGCAACGCCAAGGTCGGCAACCGCGACACCGTCATCGGCGCCTGGCAGCACATCGAGTACGTGATGGGCTTCAACCTCGACCGCCGGATGTACGACCTGCTGCGCTGCATGCCCACCATCCCGGGCGCGATCGGCGCGTTCCGCCGCGAGGCGGTCCTCCAGGTCGGCGGGATGAGCGAGGACACCCTCGCCGAGGACACCGACATCACCATCGCGATGCACCGCGCGGGCTGGCGGGTCGTCTACCAGGAGCACGCGCGCGCGTGGACCGAGGCGCCGGGCTCCCTGAAGCAGCTGTGGTCGCAGCGCTACCGGTGGTCGTACGGCACCATGCAGGCGCTGTGGAAACACCGCAAGTCCCTCACGGACAAGGGCCCCTCGGGCCGTTTCGGCCGCGTCGGCATGCCGCTGGTGGTGATCTTCCAGATCGTCACGCCGGTGTTCGCCCCGCTGATCGACGTGTTCACCGCATACTCGATGGTCTTCGTCGACTTCCGGGCGGCGCTGTACGCCTGGCTCGCGGTCCTCGGCGTCCAGCTCGTGTGCGCGGCGTACGCCTTCAAGCTGGACAAGGAGAAGTACCGCTATCTGCTGATGATGCCGCTCCAGCAGCTGGCCTACCGCCAGATGATGTACCTCGTCCTGATCCACTCCTGCATCACCGCGCTCACCGGCGGCCGGCTGCGCTGGCAGAAACTGAAGCGAACCGGCGAGGTCGGGACCCCGGCGGGGGTGGGCTGATGAGCTGGGAACAGCAGGGGTATCAGCAGCAGGGCCATCAGGAGCAGGGGTACGGCTATGGGTACGGGTACTCGGGGTACGTAGAGCAGCCGCAGCCGTATACGCAGCCGTATCCGCAGGAGTACGTCGAGTACGGCTACTACGGACAGGGCACGGAGCCGGAGGCGCCGGAGCCGCCGGTTCCCGGAGCCCCCGCTGACGCCGAGGCGGAGGAGGAGAAGCCTCCGTCTCGGCCCCCGGGCCGCGACCGCTACTTCGACACCCTCCGGGCCGTCGCCCTGATCCGGGTCGTCACCTATCACACCTTCGGCTGGGCCTGGGCGGGCATGGTCTTCCCCTCCATGGGGATCATGTTCGCCCTGGCCGGCACGCTGATGGCGAAGTCCCTGGAGCGGCCCGCCCTCACGGTGGTCGGAAGCCGGATGCGCCGCCTGCTGCCGCCGTTCTGGTTCTGGGGCGTCTTCGTGGTCCTCGCGATGATGGTCCACGACTGGATGCCGGGCTGGCAGATCGTCTACTGGATCGTGCCGCTCGGCGATCCGCCGGGCAACGCGTGGGGCGAGCAGGCCTGGGAGATTCTCTGGTACCTGCGGACGTACCTGTGGTTCGTCCTGCTGTCGCCGGTGCTGCTGAAGGTGTTCCGGCTGGCTCCGGTGCCGGTCCTGCTGCTGGCGCTGGCCCCGATCGTGGTCTTCCAGTTCCTGTGGGAGCCGCCCGACAACCGCCTCGGCAGCGCGCTGACGGACCTGGCCACCTTCCTGTTCTGCTGGATCCTGGGCTTCGCCCACCGGGACGGGGTCCTCGAGCGGCTGAAGGCGCCGGCCGTCGTCGCTCTCTCGCTCGCCGCGATCGGGTTCGGCGGCTGGTACGCCTTCACTCATCAGGGTGAGACGGGCTCGTACGACCTTGACGACATCCCCCTCGCGCAGGCCTTCTGGTCGGCCGGGTACGTGACGCTCCTGATGTGGGCCAAGTCGCGCTTCGGGATCGACTTCGGCCGGCTGACCCGCTTCCGGCGGACCGACCGGGTCGTCACGATCTTCAACTCCCGCGCGGTGACGATCTACCTGTGGCACGAGATCGCGCTGATCCTCGCCGTGCCGCTGATCGACCAGTTCTGGAACGTGCCCGCGTTCGAGAAGTGGCTGCCCCTGGAGAGCCAGTGGTTCATGTTCGGCATCGGCTGGATCCTGATCGGGGTGTTCGTGCTGCTGTGCGGATGGGTGGAGGACGTGGCCGGGAAGAAGAAGCCGCAGCTTCTTCCGGGAGGGCGGCCTGCAAGAATGGAGACGTGACCCGCGCTTCCCTGAACAAGCAGCCGCACGAAGTCGCCTCGATGTTCGACGACGTGGCGGAACGGTACGACCTGACGAACGACGTGCTGTCGCTCGGTCAGGACCGGGTGTGGCGCAAGGAGGTCGCCAGGGCCGTCGACGCCCGCCCCGCCCAGAAGATCCTGGACCTGGCGGCGGGCACGGCCACCTCGTCGCTGCCCTTCGCCCGCACCGGCGCCTATGTCGTGCCCTGCGACTTCTCGATCGGCATGCTCCAGGTCGGCAAGCGGAAGCACACCTGGCTGCCGTTCACCGCGGGCGACGCGACGAAGCTGCCCTTCAGGGACGACACCTTCGACGCCGTCACCATCTCCTTCGGGCTGCGCAACGTCCAGGACACCGACACCGCGCTGCGCGAGATGTACCGGGTGACCAGGCCCGGCGGCCGGGTCGTGATCTGCGAGTTCTCGCACCCGACCTGGGCGCCCTTCCGCACGGTCTACACCGAGTACCTGATGCGCGCCCTGCCTCCGGTCGCCCGCGCGGTCTCCTCCAACCCCGACGCCTACGTCTACCTCGCCGAGTCCATCCGCGCCTGGCCGAACCAGCCGGCCCTGGCGGAACGACTCCAGAAGGCCGGCTGGTCGAAGGTGGCGTGGCGGAACCTGACGGGTGGGATCGTGGCCCTGCACCGGGGTGTCAAGGAGAGCTGAGCGGCCCGGCGCGCTCCGTCAGAGTCCCGTGACGCACCGGACCACGTACGGGTCTCCCGGCTCGTCCAGCTCGCGCTGGAGGCCGCCGCTCGGGGGTCTGGGGATGCGGGGCTCGCGGCTGCCCCCGCCACCCTCACCGGGACCGAGGTCGAACCACACGTACACCACCGAGTCCCGCGGCACCTCCGCGCCTGCCTGCGGGTACTGGCGTACGACATAGTCGACGACGGCCTGGTGGAAGTCCTTCCGATCCGGCGCATTGACGAACAGGCCCTGCGCCTGGGCCGTCTCGCGTGCGTCGACGGCCATGAGTCCGACCAGACGCGGTACGCGCACTTCGGGCGTCTTGGGTGTTATGCGCACAGATGTCACCCCCAGCGGTACTGGAAGGGTAACTCCGGCCCGTGGCGGCAGGAAGTGCCGAGTGTCTTTCTGTAGCAGACCGCTACCCTGAGTGACCGCTCTGGAGGGAGAGACGGAAGCAGAGCGCCTCTTCGTTCAACCGGGGGTGCGGGAAGGTCTCCGCGAGTTCCATTCCGAGACGCTTGGCGACCGAGATCGACCGTTCGTTGCCGGGTCTGACCATCGCCACCACGTCCGTGACGCCCGCCGCCCTGAGCCGCTCCAGGGTCATCTGCGCGGCCGCCGTGGCGTATCCCTGGCCCCAGTACGTCCGTCCGAGCCGCCACCCGATCTCGATCTCACCCGTGGGCCCCCAGTCCTGCGGCCACGGCTGGGCACCGGTGAAGCCGACGACCTGCCCGCTCTCGTCGACCATGGTCCACAGACAGAAGCCCCGCTCGGCGTCGTGCCGGCGCTGGCGCGCGGTGAGCTCCTCGTAGACGTACAGCTCAGCGGACCTGCCGCCGTGGAACTCCATGACGTCCGGGTCGTCGAAGATCCGGTGCCAGGCGACGGCGTCCTCGTCGGTGGGGACGCGCAGCCGTACAAGGGGCAGAGCTCGGTTCACTGGGGCAGCCCTTCAGCCGGGTGATCAATTCTGCTGAATAGACTGCCCATGTCCAGTGCCGGTCGGCACGCGGATTCAGAACTTGATTCCGAACTAGATTCCGAGCCTGGGGAGATCCCGCCGTGACCGAGCCCCTGTCCGAGAACACCGCCGATGTCATCGTCGTCGGCGCGGGGCCGGCCGGCTCCACGACCGCGTACCACCTCGCCAAGTCCGGACTCGACGTGCTCCTGCTGGAGAAGACCGAGTTCCCGCGCGAGAAGGTCTGCGGCGACGGCCTCACCCCGCGTGCCACCAAACAGCTCGTGGCGATGGGCATCGACATCTCCGAAGAGGCCGGCTGGCTGCGGAACAAGGGTCTTCGGATCATCGGCGGTGGCGTACGCCTCCAGCTCGACTGGCCGGATCTCGCCTCCTTCCCCGACTACGGCCTCGTCCGCAAGCGCGACGACTTCGACGAGCAGCTCGCCCGCCAGGCCCAGAAGGCCGGGGCGCGGCTGTTCGAGCGCTGCAACGTCGGTGCCCCGATCGTCGACGACCGCACGGGCCGCATCACCGGCGTCCACGCGAAACTCGGTGAGGACAAGCGCGAAGTCACCTTCCACGCGCCCCTCGTGGTCGCCGCCGACGGCAACTCCACCCGGCTCTCCCTCGCGATGGGCCTGCACCGCCGCGAGGACCGCCCCATGGGCGTGGCCGTACGGACGTACTTCGAGTCCCCGCGGCACGAGGACGACTACCTGGAGTCCTGGCTGGAGCTGTGGGACCGCCGCGGCCCCGGCGAGGACCGGCTGCTGCCCGGCTACGGCTGGATCTTCGGCATGGGCGACGGCACCTCCAACGTCGGCCTCGGCGTCCTGAACACCTCCGACTCCTTCAAGGAGCTCGACTGGCGCGAGGTGCTGAAGGCCTGGTGCGCCTCGATGCCGGAGGAGTGGGGCTACACCCCGGACAACATGACCGGCCCGATCCGCGGCGCCGCCCTGCCGATGGCCTTCAACCGCCAGCCGCACTACACCAAGGGCCTGCTCCTGGTCGGCGACGCCGGCGGCATGGTGAACCCCTTCAACGGCGAAGGCATCGCCTACGCCATGGAGTCCGGCCAGATCGCCGCCGACGTCATCGTCCAGGCCCACGCCCGCTCCACCCCCGCGGGGCGTGAGATGGCCCTGCAGCGCTACCCGCGCGTCCTCAAGGACACCTACGGCGGCTACTACACGCTGGGCCGCGCCTTCGTGAAGCTCATCGGCAACCCGAAGGTCATGAAGATCGCGGCCCAGCGCGGCCTGACCCACCCGCTGCTCATGAAGTTCACCCTCAAGATGCTCGCCAACCTCACCGACCCCACGGGCGGCGACGCGATGGACCGGATCATCAACGGGCTGAGCAAGGTGGCGCCGAAGGCGTGACGGGAGCCCCTCGGACGGAGCACCGTGGAGGGATGGACGTAGGGGTCGCGTTACCCGTGTTCGTCATCCTCATCGCGGTGTCGGTGTGGGCGCTGGTCCACTCCCTCAGGCGCTGACGGTGCCCTGACCGCCGTTCAGCGCCTCGATGTTGGCCGCCCGGCGGGCGAACACCTCGTCCCGCCGGTCCGCCACCTGCCGCAGCGCCTCCTTGCGGTCCCGCTTGGACAGCCGGTCCAGATACACGTGTCCGTTCACATGGTCGGTCTCGTGTGCCAGGCAGCGCGCGAAGTACCCGGTCCCCTCGATCACGAGCGGTTCGCCGTCCTTGTCGAACCCGCGGACCACGGCCCGGTCCGGACGCGGTACGTCCATGACGGCGCCCGGCACCGACAGGCACCCCTCGCTGTCGTCGAGCAGCCTGCGTTCGGCCGGGTCGAACTGCTCGAGCACCGGGTTGACGATGTGCCCGACATGCCGGACCCCGTTGTCGTCCGGGCAGTCGTAGACGAAAAGCCGCAGACCGACGTCGACCTGGTTGGCCGCGAGGCCCGCCCCTTCCGCGATGTACATCGTCAGGAACATGTCGTCGATCAGCGCGGCGAGATCGGGCCCGAACTCGGTCACGTCCCGGCACGGCTTGTGCAGCACCTCCTCGCCGACCTCGGTGATGCGCCGGACCTGCCCGCGCCGGGCCTCGGGGGCGAGACGCGGATACGAGTCGGTGGGCCTGCCCTGAACGAACACACTGGGCATGGTGGTGTCTCCTGTTCGATGTGGGTGGTGAGGATGCTGTGGGCGGTGGGTCCGAGAGGTTCACCGGAACCTCTCCTTTCCCTCCGTTGCCCATGACAACAGCACACATCGAACAGCCCCAGGAGCAGACCGGCCAGACCCGCCCCGGGCAAGCGCGAGCAACTCCTGGATGAACCAGTGGGGCCGCAGCCCCCGAGCGGCTGCGGCCCCATCAAGCTGTTCAGGTGTCAGAGCACCCGCACCGCTCCGGTCGGCGGGTCGTAGGACAGCGGCTTCTCGGCGACGCCCGTCGAGGGGTTCTGCGCGCCGACGAACATGCCGTCGCCGACGTACACCGCCACGTGGTACGCGCTGCCGGCGCCGCCCCAGTACAGGATGTCGCCCGGCTGGAGGTTGCTCAGCGAGACCTGGGTACCCGCGGTCGACTGGTCCTGCGAGACACGCGGCAGGTCGACGCCGATCTGGCTGAACGCGGCCTGGACGAGGCCGGAGCAGTCCCAGGAGTTGGGGCCGGTGCCGCCGGAGACGTAGGCGTCACCGACCTGAGCCTTCACGAAGGCGATGACGGCCGCGGCCGAACCGGTGGCCGTGGACGAGCTCGTGGAGACGCTGGCGCTCGCCGAGGCGGACAGCGTGGCCCGCTCGGTGCTGCGCGAGGCGGCTTCCTCGGCGGCGGCCCTGCGGGCTTCCTCAGCCTTCTTCTTGGCCTCAGCCTTCTTCTTGGCCTCCGCGAGGTCCGCCTTGGCCTGCTTCGCGGCCTTTGCGGCGGCCGCGTCGCGCTCGGCCTGCAGCTGGTAGTTGGCGGCTGCCTGCTGCATCGCGTCGGCGGACTCGGCGACCTGGCTGCCCAGATCGGCCGACAGGGTGGGCAGTTCGAGGGTCTGCGTCGTCGACTCGGCGGCGAACGCCGAAGCCGACGCGCCCGCCGCTGCCATGCTGAGCACGCCACCGGCGACGCCAGCGCGGACGGCGATCGAAGTCGTCGCGCTGCGGCGGGGTTTCCGGTGACTGCGTATGTGAGCGGTGTGGGACATGAGACCAACTGGTATCAGGGGCTCCTCCATACCTTCAAGAAACGTGTGCTGCGCCACAGTTGTTCAATCGGTGGCCCGAATCCCCGGCGGCTCACTCTTTATTGACGCCGTAACGGACATTGCGGACGCTCGTGATCAAGCCTGTGATCATGGCCTTTCGCTGTTACGCCCTAATTGCCCCGCATCTACCATCGGTTGAGGCCGATGGCCAAGCCCCCTTCTTAGGAACCTCTCATATGTGTGGCGGAGGTCACGCAACGGTTACGGCGGTGGCTGCGTCCGGAGGTGGCCGGCGCTCGTGAATGTGTGCACGCGTCCACATCCGCCCTCCCGGGTCCCTCCGAGGTGTGAATGCGGTCCACTACCAAGCAGTCGCGTCCAGCACCAATTTGCATGCAGGAGAAGTCTCTTGATATGGAGACGCCTCTCCCGACCTGCGCCGACTAGCGGAAATGTCACCTCTGGTGATCACTCGGACGCTTCTCGTGTGAAGATCACCGCTGATCCGACTTCATGATCCTTCGCCTGGTGGTGGAGATCACAAAGCTTGTGCAATACCCCGTGTCGCAGATCACAGACCGGCAGGCATAGGATGCGGGTCAGTTGGGCTTGTGACCTGCTTCACATGTTCGCGATCTTCGTCGAGGCAGACGGAGGTCAGAGGGACGTATGAGTCGGGTGTGAGTCCGATGCCATCGCCAGCAGTCAGTGCCGACTGAGAGGAGCGAGGAGCGGTGAACGCTTATGCGCCCATCCTCGTACTGGGAGCCCTCGGGGCAGGCTTTGCGATCTTCTCCGTGGTCATGGCCACGCTGATCGGTCCGAAGCGGTACAACCGGGCCAAGCTCGAGGCCTACGAGTGCGGGATCGAGCCGACCCCCACGCCGGCCGGCGGCGGGCGCTTCCCCATCAAGTACTACCTGACGGCGATGCTCTTCATCGTCTTCGACATCGAGATCGTCTTCCTCTACCCCTGGGCCGTCACCTTCGACGCCCTGGGTGTTTTCGGGCTCGTGGAGATGCTGCTCTTCGTGCTCACCGTCTTCGTCGCGTACGCGTACGTATGGCGGCGCGGCGGCCTGGAATGGGACTGAGGGGCCTTTAACTCATGGGACTCGAAGAAAAGCTGCCGAGCGGCTTCCTGCTGACCACCGTCGAGCAGGCCGCGGGCTGGGTGCGTAAGTCGTCCGTCTTCCCGGCCACCTTCGGCCTGGCCTGCTGTGCCATCGAGATGATGACCACGGGCGCCGGACGCTACGACCTGGCCCGCTTCGGGATGGAGGTCTTCCGCGGCTCACCCCGCCAGGCGGACCTCATGATCGTCGCAGGCCGGGTCAGCCAGAAGATGGCGCCGGTGCTCAGGCAGGTCTACGACCAGATGCCGAACCCCAAGTGGGTCATCTCCATGGGGGTCTGCGCCTCCTCGGGCGGCATGTTCAACAACTACGCGATCGTGCAGGGCGTCGACCACATCGTCCCGGTCGACATCTATCTGCCCGGCTGCCCGCCACGGCCCGAGATGCTGATGGACGCGATCCTCAAGCTCCACCAGAAGATCCAGTCCTCCAAGCTCGGCGTGAACGCCGAGGAGGCCGCCCGCGAGGCGGAGGAGGCGGCGCTCAAGGCCCTGCCCACGATCGAGATGAAGGGGCTGCTGCGGTGAGCGACGCGAACGGCACGAGCAACGGCGCGGGCGGGGCGTCGAACGGGGTGAACCCCGAGAAGGATCTCGCCGCCTCCAACCTCCCCGGCCAGCGCGGCGACGGCGGTGAGGAGATCCGCGTCCAGCGCGGCATGTTCGGCGCCAACAACGGCGGCGACACCTCCGGCTACGGCGGCCTGGTCCGCTCGGTCCGCCTCCCGGGACCGGCGGCCCGCCCCTACGGCGGATGGTTCGACGAGGTCGCCGACGAGTTGGAAGGCGCCCTGGAGGAGCAGGGACTGCTCCCCGGCAACGCGATCGAGAAGACGGTCGTCGACCGCGACGAGATCACCTTCCACATCGAGCGCGAGCACCTGCTCCGCGTCGCCCGCACCCTGCGCGACGACCCGGCCCTGCGCTTCGAGCTCTGCACCGGAGTCAGTGGCGTCCACTACCTCCACGACAAGGGCCGCGAGCTGCACGCCGTCTACCACCTGCGCTCGATCACCCACAACCGGCTGATCCGCCTGGAGGTCAGCGCGCCGGACGCCGACCCGCACATCCCGTCGCTGGTCTCCGTGTATCCGACCAACGACTGGCACGAGCGCGAGACCTACGACTTCTTCGGGATCGTCTTCGACGGTCACCCGGCTCTGACGCGGATCATGATGCCGGACGACTGGCAGGGCCACCCGCAGCGCAAGGACTACCCCCTCGGCGGCATCCCCGTCGAGTACAAGGGCGCCCAGATCCCGGCTCCGGACCAGCGGAGGTCGTACTCATGAGCACGCAGCACGCAACTCCGCGTGAGACCACCGAAGGCACCGTGTACACGGTCACCGGTGGCGACTGGGACGAGGTCGTCCAGTCCGCGGCCCGCGCCGACGACGAGCGCATCGTCGTCAACATGGGCCCCCAGCACCCCTCCACCCACGGAGTGCTCCGCCTGATCCTGGAGATCGACGGCGAGACGGTCACCGAGGCCCGCTGCGGCATCGGCTACCTCCACACCGGCATCGAGAAGAACCTCGAGTTCCGCACGTGGACGCAGGGCACCACGTTCGTGACGCGCATGGACTACCTGACGTCCTTCTTCAACGAGACTGCCTACTGTCTCGCCGTCGAGAAGCTCCTCGGCATCGAGGACCAGATCACCGAGCGGGCCGAGATCATCCGGGTGCTCCTGATGGAGCTGAACCGGCTCTCCTCGCACCTGGTGTGCATCGCCACCGGCGGCATGGAACTCGGCGCCACCACGATCATGATCTACGGATTCCGTGATCGTGAAATGATTCTCGACATCTACGAGCTCATCACGGGCCTGCGGATGAACCACGCGTACATCCGCCCCGGCGGACTCGCGCAGGACCTGCCGCCCGGCGCGGTGGACCACATCCGCGAGTTCGTGAAGAAGATGAAGAAGAACCTCCCGGAGTACGACAAGCTCGCCACCGGGAACCCCATCTTCAAGGCCCGTATGCAGGACGTCGGCTACCTCGACCTGGCGGGCTGCATGGCCCTCGGTGCCACCGGCCCGATCCTGCGCTCCACCGGCCTGCCGCACGACCTGCGCAAGTCACAGCCGTACTGCGGCTACGACACATACGAGTTCGACATCCCGACCGCCGACACCTGCGACTCCTACGGCCGCTTCCTCATCCGGCTCGAGGAGATGCGCCAGTCGCTCAGGATCGTCGAGCAGTGCCTGGACCGGCTGCAGCCCGGCCCGGTCATGGTCGCCGACAAGAAGATCGCCTGGCCCGCCCAGCTCGCCCTGGGTCCCGACGGGCTCGGCAACTCCCTCGACCACATCAAGAAGATCATGGGCACCTCCATGGAGGCCCTGATCCACCACTTCAAGCTGGTCACCGAGGGCTTCCGCGTCCCGCCGGGACAGGCGTACGCGGCCGTCGAGTCGCCCAAGGGCGAACTCGGAGTGCACGCCGTGTCCGACGGCGGCACCCGCCCCTTCCGGGTCCACTTCCGCGACCCGTCCTTCACCAACCTTCAGGCCATGGCGGCGATGTGCGAGGGCGGCCAGGTCGCCGACGTCATCGTCGCTGTCGCGTCCATCGACCCCGTGATGGGAGGCGTCGACCGGTGACCACCAGTTCTTCCGAGCGGGGCGTCAGCCTGGGCATGCCCGAACTGCCCGCGCCCGCGTACCCGGACGACGTTCGAGAGAGGCTCGAGAGGGACGCGCGCGAGATCATCGCCCGCTACCCGGACTCCCGCTCGGCGCTCCTGCCGTTGCTGCACCTCGTGCAGTCGGAGGAGGGACACGTCACGCGCACCGGGATGCGGTTCTGCGCGGACGTGCTGGAGCTGACCACGGCCGAGGTGACCGCGGTGGCCACCTTCTACACCATGTACCGGCGCAAGCCCTCGGGTGACTACCAGGTGGGTGTCTGCACCAACACCCTCTGCGCGGTGATGGGCGGCGACGCGATCTTCGCGGAGCTCCAGGAGCACCTGGGCGTCGGCAACGGCGAGACCACCGACGACGGCAAGGTCACTCTGGAGCACATCGAGTGCAACGCGGCCTGCGACTTCGCGCCGGTCGTGATGGTCAACTGGGAGTTCTTCGACAACCAGACCCCGGCGAGCGCGAAGGCCATGGTCGACGACCTGCGCGCGGGCCGTCCGGTGGAGCCCACGCGCGGGGCGCCGCTGTGCACCTTCAAGGAGACCGCGCGGATCCTCGCCGGCTTCCCCGACGAGCGGCCGGGGGCCGTCGAGGCGAGCGGCGGAGCGGGACCCGCGTCGCTGGTGGGCCTCCGCCTGGCCAGGGGAGAGACCGCACCCGCGCGCGTGGTCCATCCGCGCGACGGCGGACCGCACGACGAGCCGCACGACAAGGCCGTCCACGAGCCGTCACCGACGGAGCACCTGAGCTCACACGACGCGCCACAGGACACGTCGGCCTCCGACCCGGCCCACCCGGCCGGGCCCGCCGCCGAGGAGGGGGAGTGATGACCTTGGCACCCGAACTGAAGGACACCAGTCCCGAGAAGCTGCTGGCACCCGTGCTGTCGGCCTTCTGGGACGAGGACAAGTCCTGGTCGCTGGACGTCTACAAGAGGCACGAGGGGTACGAGGGGCTCCGCAAGGCGCTCGCCATGTCGCCGGACGACCTGATCGCGTACGTCAAGGACTCCGGTCTGCGCGGCCGCGGTGGTGCGGGATTCCCGACCGGAATGAAATGGCAGTTCATTCCGCAGGGAGATGGAAAGCCGCACTATCTAGTTGTCAACGCCGACGAGTCGGAGCCCGGGACGTGCAAGGACATCCCGCTCCTCTTCGCGAACCCACACAGCCTCATCGAGGGCATTGTCATCGCGTGTTATGCCATCAGGTCGTCGCATGCCTTCATCTATCTGCGTGGTGAGGTCGTCCCAGTACTGCGGCGGCTGCACGCGGCCGTGAGCGAGGCCTACGCGGCCGGCTACCTCGGACAGAACATCCTGGGCAGCGGCCTCGATCTCGAACTCACCGTGCACGCGGGCGCGGGCGCGTACATCTGCGGTGAGGAGACCGCACTTCTCGACTCGCTCGAAGGCCGCCGGGGTCAACCGCGGCTCCGTCCCCCTTTCCCTGCGGTCGCGGGCCTGTATGCATGCCCGGACTGTGGTGAACAACGTGGAGTCGATCGCGTCGGTTCCCGCGATTCTGACCCGGGGCAAGGAATGGTTCCGGTCGATGGGCAGCGAGAAGTCCCCGGGCTTCACGCTCTACTCGCTCAGCGGCCACGTCGCCAGTCCCGGCCAGTTCGAGGCCCCGCTCGGCATCACTCTCCGCCAGCTGCTTGAGATGAGCGGCGGGATGCGGCCGGGGCACCGGCTGAAGTTCTGGACGCCCGGCGGTTCCTCGACGCCGATGTTCACCGACGAGCACCTCGACGTCCCCCTCGACTACGAGGGTGTCGGCGCCGCCGGTTCGATGCTCGGCACCAAGGCCCTGCAGTGCTTCGACGAGACGACCTGTGTCGTGCGCGCCGTCACCCGCTGGACCGAGTTCTACGCCCACGAGTCCTGCGGCAAGTGCACCCCGTGCCGAGAAGGGACGTACTGGCTCGTGCAGTTGCTGCGCGACATCGAGGCCGGCAAGGGCGTCATGTCCGACCTCGACAAGCTGAACGACATCGCCGACAACATCAACGGCAAGTCGTTCTGCGCCCTCGGTGACGGCGCCGCCTCGCCGATCTTCTCCTCGCTCAAGTACTTCCGCGAGGAGTACGAGCAGCACATCACGGGCCGCGGCTGCCCCTTCGACCCGGCCAAGTCGACGGCCTGGGCCGACCGCACGGAGGTGAACGCATGACTGTGACCACCAACGCTCCCGCAGGCGGGGGAGAGGCGGCGGTCCCGCCGGAGGATCTCGTCACGCTGACGATCGACGGCGCCGAGATCAGCGTGCCCAAGGGCACCCTGGTCATCCGGGCCGCCGAAGAACTCGGCATCGAGATCCCCCGGTTCTGCGACCACCCCCTCCTCGACCCGGCCGGCGCCTGCCGCCAGTGCATCGTCGAGGTCGAGGGCCAGCGCAAGCCGATGGCCTCCTGCACCATCACCTGCACCGACGGGATGGTGGTGAAGACGCACCTCACCTCGCCGGTGGCCGAGAAGGCCCAGCACGGTGTGATGGAGCTCCTCCTCATCAACCACCCGCTGGACTGCCCGGTCTGCGACAAGGGCGGCGAGTGCCCCCTGCAGAACCAGGCGATGTCCCACGGCCAGGCAGAGTCCCGGTTCGAGGGCAAGAAGCGGACGTACGAGAAGCCCGTCCCGATCTCCACACAGGTGCTGCTCGACCGCGAGCGGTGCGTGCTGTGCGCCCGCTGCACCCGCTTCTCCAACCAGATCGCGGGCGACCCCATGATCGAACTGGTCGAGCGGGGCGCGCTCCAGCAGGTCGGCACCGGTGAGGGCGACCCCTTCGAGTCGTACTTCTCCGGCAACACCATCCAGATCTGCCCGGTCGGCGCGCTGACATCGGCGGCGTACCGGTTCCGCTCCCGCCCCTTCGACCTGGTGTCCTCCCCGAGCGTGTGCGAGCACTGCTCCGGCGGCTGTGCCACCCGCACGGACCACCGGCGCGGCAAGGTCATGCGCAAGCTCGCGGCCAACGACCCCGAGGTCAACGAGGAGTGGATCTGCGACAAGGGGCGCTTCGCCTTCCGGTACGCGCAGCAGCGGGACCGGCTGGAGCACCCGCTGGTCCGCAACCCCGAGGGTGAGCTGGTGCCGGCCTCCTGGCCGGAAGCCCTCCAGATCGCCGCCCAGGGACTGCTCGCCTCGCGCGGCCGGGCGGGAGTCCTCACCGGCGGCCGCCTCACCATCGAGGACGCCTACGCGTACAGCAAGTTCGCGCGCGTGGCGCTCGACACCAACGACATCGACTTCCGCGCGCGTGTGCACAGCAGCGAGGAGGCCGACTTCCTGGCCGCGCGGATCGCGGGCCGCGGCCGTGACCTCGACGGTACGGGCGTCACGTACTCCGCTCTGGAGAAGGCACCGGCGGTCCTCCTTGTCGGGTTCGAGGCCGAGGAGGAGGCGCCCGGCGTCTTCCTGAGGCTGCGCAAGGCCTGGCGCAAGCACGGACAGAAGGTCTTCTCGCTCGCCACCCACGCCACCCGCGGCCTGGAGAAGGCCGGCGGCACGCTGCTGCCCGCCGCTCCCGGCACCGAGACCGAGTGGCTGGACGCGCTGGCCGGCGAAGTCGGGCTGGAGGGCGACGGCAGCAGGGCAGCCGAGGCGCTGCGCACGGCGGGCGCGGTGATCGTCGTCGGTGAACGGCTCGTCGCGGCGAAGGGCGGACTGACCGCCGCCGTACGGGCCGCCTCCGCGACCGGCGCGCAGCTGGTGTGGATTCCGCGGCGGGCCGGAGAGCGCGGCGCCCTCGAGGCGGGCGCGCTGCCCTCGCTCCTGCCGGGCGGCCGTCCGGCCACCGACCCGCGCGCACGTGAGGAGGTCGCCGCGGTCTGGGGCGTGGCCGATCTCCCGCACCGCTACGGGCGGGACACCGGTCAGATCGTCGAGGCCGCCGCATCCGGCGAGCTCCAGGCCCTGCTTGTCTCGGGCGTCGAGATCGCCGACCTGCCCGATCCGGCACGCGCGCGTGAGGCGCTCCAGGAGGTCGGGTTCGTGGTGTCGCTGGAACTGCGGCCCGGTGAGGTCACCGAGCTCGCGGACGTCGTCCTGCCGGTGGCCGCGGTCGCCGAGAAGGCCGGCACCTTCCTCAACTGGGAAGGCAGGGTGCGCTTCTTCGAGGCCGCGCTCAAGCCCGACCAGATGACCCGCAACCTGGCGCCCACCGACGCACGGGTCCTGCAGATGGTGGCCGACGCCATGGACGTGCACCTGGGCCTGCCCGATCTGCGCACCACGCGCGCGGAGATCGACCGGCTCGGTCCCTGGGACGGGCCGCGTGGCACCGACCCCCTGGAGACCGGGGCGCAGTTGCCGCGGCCCGCCGCCGGAGAGGCCGTACTGGCCGGGCATCGGCTGCTGCTCGACCAGGGTCTCCTCCAGCAGGGCGACGAGGCGCTCGCCGGGACCCGGCACGCGGCACGCGCGCGTGTGTCGGCCGCGACGGCCGCCGAGGTGGGCGTCAAGGAAGGCGACCTCCTCGCCGTGACCGGCAAGACCGGAGTCGTCGAGCTGCCGTTGCAGATCACTGAGATGCCCGACCGCGTGGTCTGGCTCCCGCTGAACTCCACCGGCGGCGGCGTCGCCTCCGACGCCGGGGTGCTGCCCGGTTCCCTCGTCCGCATCGGCCCGGCCACGCTCGCCGCCGAAGCCCCCAAGGAGGTGGAGGCATGAGCCCGTACCTCGCTGCGGAAGACCTCTCGATGTTCGGCACCGACCCCTGGTGGCTCGTCGTCATCAAGGCCGTCTTCTGCTTCGCCTTCCTGATGGTGACCGTGCTGTTCTCCATCGTGTGGGAGCGCAAGGTCGTCGCCTGGATGCAGCTGCGCATCGGCCCCAACCGGCACGGCCCCTGGGGCATGCTCCAGTCGCTCGCCGACGGCATCAAGCTGATGCTCAAGGAAGACGTCATCGTCAAGCGCGCGGACAAGGTCGTCTACATCCTCGCGCCGATCGTCGCGGCCATCCCGGCCTTCATGGCGATCGCGGTGATCCCCTTCGGCCCGTCCGGCAACGAGGTCTCGATCTTCGGGCACCGCACGGCGATGCAGCTCACCGACCTGCCGATCGCGATGCTCTACATCCTCGCGGTCGCCTCGGTCGGCATCTACGGCATCGTCCTGGCGGGCTGGAGCTCCGGGTCGACGTATCCGCTGCTCGGCGGTCTGCGCTCCTGCGCGCAGATGATCTCGTACGAGATCGCCATGGGTGCCGCTTTCGCCTCGGTGTTCCTCTACTCCGGGTCGATGTCCACCTCGGCGATCGTCGAGGCCCAGCAGGACCGCTGGTACATCGTCCTGCTGCCGGTCTCCTTCATCATCTACGTCATCACGATGGTCGGCGAGACCAACCGCGCCCCCTTCGACATGCCGGAGTCCGAGGGCGACCTGGTCGGCGGCTTCAACACCGAGTACTCGTCGATCAAGTTCGCGCTGTTCATGCTCGCCGAGTACGTGAACATGGTGACGGTCTCGGCCGTGACGACCACGCTCTTCCTCGGCGGCTGGCGGGCTCCCTGGCCCATCAGCACCTTCTGGGAGGGCGCCAACCACGGCTGGTGGCCGCTCCTCTGGTTCGTGATCAAGGTGCAGCTGCTGCTGTTCTTCTTCATCTGGCTGCGCGGCACGCTCCCGCGGGTCCGCTACGACCAGCTGATGAAGCTCGGCTGGAAGGTCCTCATCCCGGTCTCCGTGGTGTGGCTGATGCTCGTCGCGACCGTGCGGACCCTGCGCAACGAGAACTACGACTTCGCCGACATCGCCCTCTACGTCGGTGGCGGGGTCCTGGTCCTGCTGCTGCTCTCCTTCGTCGCCGACATGTTCCGCGAGAAGTCGAAGGCGGCAGCGCAGCCCGCCGAACAGCCGGCCGGATTCGACCCGATGGCCGGCGGATTCCCCGTCCCGCCGCTGCCCGGACAGGAGTTGCCGCCGGTACCGCGGCGCCCCTCGCGCCAGGAGCGGGAGCTGATTGTCAGTGGCGGGCCCGATACTCAGAGTGACGGATCTCTGGATGGAAAGGAGGCGTCCGATGGCTGAGGAACCCAAGGAGGCCGGGCCGATGAAGCCCGGCTTCATGAACCCAGTCGCCGGCTTCGGCGTGACCTTCAAGGCCATGTTCAAGAAGCGGCTGACCGAGCAGTACCCGGAGCAGCAGAAGACCACCGCTCCGCGGTTCCACGGACGGCACCAGCTCAACCGCCATCCGGACGGCCTGGAGAAGTGCGTCGGCTGCGAGCTGTGCGCCTGGGCCTGCCCCGCCGACGCCATCTATGTGGAGGGCGCCGACAACACCGACGAGGAGCGCTACTCGCCGGGCGAGCGGTACGGCCGCGTCTACCAGATCAACTACGCCCGCTGCATCCTGTGCGGCCTGTGCATCGAGGCGTGCCCCACGCGCGCGCTCACGATGACCAACGAGTTCGAGCTGGCCGACAGCAGCCGCGCCAACCTCATCTTCACCAAGGAGCAGCTGCTCGCCCGGCCTCGAGGACGGCATGGTCGACTCGCCGCACGCCATCTATCCCGGCACGGACGAGCAGGACTACTACCGGGGCCTGGTGACCGAGGCCGCGCCCGGCACCGTCCCCCAGGTCGCCGTCTCCAAGGGCGAGGTGGTCCAGGAGTCCGACTCCACCTTCGGTGAGGACGAACCGGCGTCGGAGAAGGTGATCGGGCGATGACCGCACCCCTTCAGCTCGCCACCACTCTGTCCGCCGGCACCTCCACCGGCGAGGCCTTCCAGTTCTGGGTCCTCGGCACCGTCGCCGTGATCGGCGCCCTGTGCACCGTCTTCATGAGGAAGGCCGTGCACAGCGCGCTCTGTCTCGCCGGCACCATGATCATCCTGGCGGTGTTCTACCTCGCCAACGGCGCCTACTTCCTCGGCGTCGTGCAGATCGTCGTCTACACCGGCGCGATCATGATGCTGTTCCTGTTCGTGGTGATGCTCGTCGGCGTGACCGCGGCGGACTCCCTGAAGGAGACCATCAAGGGGCAGCGCTGGCTGGCCCTGCTGTGCGGGCTCGGCTTCGGCATCCTGCTGTTCGCGGGCATCGGCAACGCCTCCCTCAATCAGTTCAACGGCCTCACCCAGGCCAACTCCGGCGGCAATGTGGAGGGCCTCGCCACCCTCATCTTCACCAAGTACGTCTTCGCCTTCGAAATCACCGGCGCCCTGCTGATCACGGCCGCCGTCGGCGCCATGGTGCTCACCCACCGCGAGCGCACCGAGCGCGCCCTGACCCAGCGTGAGATGGCCGAGAAGCGCGTCCGCGACGGCAAGCACCTCCCGCCGCTGCCCGCGCCCGGCGTCTACGCCCGGCACAACGCGGTGGACATCGCGGGCCTGCTGCCCGACGGCACCCCCTCCGAGCTCACGGTCAGCAAGACACTGCGCCAGCGCGGTCAGATCCGTGACGTGTCCGCCGAAGCTCTCAACGACCTCAAGGCGTTGGAGCAGCGCGCGGAGGAGCGCCTGGAGCGGACCGAGATCGAACCGGCCACCTTCAAGAGGGAGGCGTCGAAGTGAACCCGGTCAACTACCTCTACCTCGCCGCCCTGTTGTTCACGATCGGCGCCACCGGCGTGCTGATCAGGCGCAACGCCATCGTCGTGTTCATGTGCATCGAGCTCATGCTCAACGCCTGCAACCTCGCGTTCGTCGCCTTCTCCCGGATGCACGGCAATCTCGACGGCCAGATCATCGCCTTCTTCACGATGGTCGTCGCCGCCGCGGAGGTCGTGGTCGGGCTCGCGATCATCGTGTCGCTGTTCCGCTCCCGCCACTCGGCCTCGGTCGACGACGCCAGCCTGATGAAGCTGTAAGGGGTCGCTGAATCGTGGAGAACCTGATCGCGCTGCTCATCGCGGCGCCCCTGCTCGGAGCGGCGGTCCTGCTGACCGGCGGCCGGCGGCTGGACGCCGTCGGCCACTGGATCGGCACGATCCTCGCCGCCGCCTCCTTCGTGTTCGGTGCCATCCTCTTCGCCGACCTGCTCGGCAAGAGCGCCGAAGACCGCACGCTCATCCAGCATTTGTGGACCTGGATCCCGGTCGAGGGCTTCCAGGCGGACGTCACCTTCCGCCTCGACCAGCTGTCGATGACGTTCGTGCTGCTGATCACGGGTGTCGGCTCGCTGATCCACCTGTACTCGATCGGGTACATGGAACACGACGAGCGCCGCCGCCGCTTCTTCGGCTATCTGAACCTGTTCCTCGCGGCGATGCTGCTGCTCGTCCTCGCCGACAACTACCTTCTGCTGTACGTCGGCTGGGAGGGCGTCGGTCTCGCCTCCTACCTGCTGATCGGCTTCTGGCAGCACAAGCCCAGCGCGGCCACCGCGGCGAAGAAGGCCTTCCTGGTCAACCGCGTCGGCGACATGGGCCTGTCGATCGCGATCATGCTGATGTTCACGACGTTCGGCACCTTCGCCTTCGGCCCGGTCCTCGGCAGCCACGAGAAGCCCGGACTCGTCGAGGGCGCCTCCGAGGCCACGCTCACCGGCATCGCCCTGATGCTGCTGCTGGCCGCCTGCGGCAAGTCCGCCCAGGTGCCGCTGCAGTCCTGGCTCGGGGACGCGATGGAGGGCCCAACCCCGGTCTCGGCCCTCATCCACGCGGCGACCATGGTGACCGCGGGTGTCTACCTGATCGTCCGCTCCGCCAACATCTTCAACCTCGCTCCGGACGCCCAGCTCGTCGTCACCGTCGTCGGTGCCGTCACGCTCCTGTTCGGTGCGATCGTCGGTTGCGCGAAGGACGACATCAAGAAGGCACTGGCCGGATCGACCATGTCGCAGATCGGCTACATGGTCCTCGCCGCGGGCCTCGGCCCCATCGGCTACGTCTTCGCGATCATGCACCTGGTGACGCACGGCTTCTTCAAGGCCGGGCTCTTCCTCGGCGCCGGTTCGGTCATGCACGGCATGAACGACGAGGTCGACATGAGGAAGTACGGCGGCCTGCGCAAGTACATGCCGGTCACCTTCGTCACCTTCGGCCTCGGCTACCTCGCCATCATCGGCTTCCCGGGCCTGTCCGGCTTCTTCTCCAAGGACAAGATCATCGAGGCGGCCTTCGCCAAGGGCGGCACCGAGGGCTGGATCCTGGGCGGCGCGGCCCTGCTGGGCGCGGCCATCACCGCCTTCTACATGACGCGCGTGATGCTGATGACGTTCTTCGGCGAGAAGCGCTGGCAGCCGGACGCCGAGGGCCACGAGCCGCACCCGCACGAGTCCCCGAAGTCCATGACGATCCCGATGATCGTGCTGGCGTTCGGATCGGTCTTCGCCGGTGGGTTCTTCAGCATCGGCGACCGCTTCCTGCACTGGCTGGAGCCGGTCACCGGGCACTCTCACGGCGACTCCCCGGTCAGCGCCCTCACGGTCACCCTCGCCACGATGGTGGTCCTGGTGATCGGCGTGGCGATCGCCTACGCCCAGTACGGCCGCCGCCCGGTCCCGGTCGTCGCCCCGCGCGGGTCGCTGCTCACCCGGGCCGCCCGGCGCGACCTGCTCCAGGACGACTTCAACCACGTCGTCCTGGTCCGCGGCGGAGAGCACCTCACCCGCTCCCTGGTCTACGTCGACCACACCCTGGTCGACGGCGTGGTCAACGGCACGGCGGCCTCGGTCGGCGGCCTCTCCGGGCGGATGCGCAAGCTGCAGAACGGCTACGCGCGGTCGTACGCGGTCTCGATGTTCGGCGGCGCGGCGATCCTCGTCGCCGCGACCCTGCTGATGAGGGCGGTCTGATACCGATGTCCTTTCCTCTGCTGACAGCGACGGCGGCGCTCCCGGCGATCGGGGCGATCGCCACGGCCGCCGTGCCGGCCGCGCGACGCACCGCCGCCAAATGGCTGGCGCTGCTCGTCTCACTCGCCACACTCGCCCTCGCGATCACCGTCCTGGTCCGCTTCGACCCGGACGGCGCCCGCTACCAGCTCACCGAATCGCACGCCTGGATCGCTGACTTCGGGGTGCGGTACGAACTGGGCGTGGACGGCATCGGAGTGGCGCTTCTCGCGCTGACCGCGCTGCTGATCCCGTTCATCATCCTGGCGGGCTGGCACGACGCCGACCCGCTGGAGACCGGAAGCAGGCGGTGGCGGCCGACACAGGGCTTCTTCGCCCTGATCCTGGCCGTCGAGGCGATGGTGATCATCTCCTTCGAGGCCACCGACGTCTTCCTCTTCTACATCTTCTTCGAAGCCATGCTCATCCCGATGTACTTCCTCATCGGCGGCTTCGGGGACCGTGCCCACGCGGGCTCCGACGAGAAGGCGGCGGCCCAACGCTCGTACGCCGCCGTGAAGTTCCTCCTCTACAACCTGGTCGGCGGTCTGATCATGCTGGCCGCGGTGATCGGCCTCTACGTGGTCGCCGGGAACTTCAGCCTCCAGGAGATCGCCGAAGCGCGCGCCAACGGCTCGCTCGACATGGCGACCAACACCGAACGCTGGCTGTTCCTCGGGTTCTTCTTCGCCTTCGCGGTGAAGGCGCCCCTGTGGCCGCTGCACACCTGGCTGCCCAACGCGATGGGGGAGGCCACCGCCCCGGTCGCCGTGCTCATCACGGCGGTCGTCGACAAGGTGGGCACCTTCGCGATGCTCCGCTTCTGCCTCCAGCTCTTCCCGGAGGCCAGCAAGTGGGCGACGCCCGCGATCCTGGTCCTGGCGGTGATCAGCATCATCTACGGGGCGCTGCTCGCGGTCGGCCAGCGGGACATCAAGCGACTGGTGGCCTACGCGTCGATCTCGCACTTCGGCTTCATCATCATGGGCATCTTCGCGATGACCAGCCAGGGTCAGTCCGGCGCGACGCTCTACATGGTCAACCACGGGATCTCGACGGCCGCGCTGATGCTGGTGGCCGGCTTCCTGATCTCGCGGCGCGGCTCGCGGCTCATCGCCGACTACGGCGGAGTCCAGAAGGTCGCCCCGGTGCTCGCCGGCACGTTCCTGATCGGCGGTCTGGCGACCCTGTCCCTGCCGGGACTCGCGCCCTTCGTGAGTGAGTTCCTGGTCCTGGTCGGCACGTTCGCGCGCTACCCGGTGATCGGCATCATCGCGACCTTCGGCATCGTGCTCGCCGCGCTCTACACCCTCGTCCTCTACCAGCGGACGATGACGGGACCGGTGAAGCCCGAGGTTTCCGCGATGCCCGACCTGCGCGCGCGTGAGCTCCTGGTCGTCGCCCCGCTGGTCGTCCTGTTGATCTTCCTGGGCGTCTACCCGAAGCCCGTCACGGACATCGTGAACCCGGCGGTGAAGTCGACCATGTCCGACGTACATGAGAAGGACCCCAAGCCCGAGGTGGAGGCGGCCAAGTGAGCGCAGTAGCCGTCCACAGCCTGTGGACAACCGCGGCCGACCCGATCTCCAAGATCGACGCGCCGAAGATCGAATACGGACAGTTGTCGCCCACCCTGATCGTCGTGGGCGCGGCGATCATCGGAGTGCTGGTCGAGGCGTTCGTCCCGCGCAAGTCCCGTTACTACGCCCAGCTGTTCGTGTCCGTCGTGGCGCTGTGCGCCGCCTTCGCGGCGGTCGTCGCGCTCGCGAGCGACGGGTACGCCACCACCAAGGCGGGCATCGCGGCGATGGGCGCGATCGCCGTCGACGGACCGGCCCTGTTCCTCCAGGGCACGATCCTGCTGGCGGGACTGGTCGGCCTGTTCACCTTCGCCGAGCGCCGGCTCGACCCCGAGACACACGGCAACCGCGTCGACTCGTTCGCCGCGCAGGCCGCGTCCGTGCCGGGCAGTGACAGCGAGAAGGCCGCCGTGAAGGCCGGGTTCACCACCACCGAGGTGTTCCCGCTGCTGCTCTTCGCGGTCGCCGGCATGCTGATCTTCCCGGCGGCCAACGACCTGCTGACGCTGTTCGTGGCCCTGGAGGTCTTCTCGCTGCCGCTGTACCTGCTGTGCGCGCTGGCCCGCCGCAAGCGGCTCATGTCGCAGGAGGCCGCGGTCAAGTACTTCCTGCTGGGCTCGTTCGCCTCCGCGTTCACCCTGTTCGGCATCGCGCTGCTGTACGGCTACGCGGGCTCGGTGTCGTACGGCACCATCGCCAAGGTCGTCGACGGCACGATCACCACCGTGGACCCGGCGCTCGTGGACACCATGGGCAACGACGCGCTGCTGCTGATCGGCGCCGCGATGATCGTCATGGGCCTGCTGTTCAAGGTCGGCGCCGTCCCGTTCCACATGTGGACGCCGGACGTCTACCAGGGCGCGCCGACCCCGGTCACCGGCTTCATGGCGGCGGCGACCAAGGTGGCCGCCTTCGGCGCGCTGCTGCGCCTGCTGTACGTCGTCCTGCCGGGCCTGCGCTGGGACTGGCGGCCGGTCATGTGGGCGGTCGCGATCGTCACCATGCTCGGCGGTGCGATCGTCGCGATCACGCAGACCGACATCAAGCGGCTGCTGGCGTACTCGTCGATCGCGCACGCGGGGTTCATCCTCGCGGGTGTCATCGCGACCACGCCGGACGGGGTGTCGTCCGTCCTCTTCTACCTGGCGGCGTACTCGTTCGTGACGATCGGCGCGTTCGCCGTGGTGACGCTCGTGCGCGACGCCGGCGGTGAGGCGACGCACCTGTCCAAGTGGGCGGGCCTGGGCCGTCGTTCGCCGCTGGTGGCCGCCGTCTTCGCGGTGTTCCTGCTGGCCTTCGCCGGTATCCCGCTGACCTCCGGCTTCGCCGGGAAGTTCGCCGTGTTCAAGGCGGCGGCGGAAGGCGGCGCGGCGCCGCTCGTCGTGGTCGGTGTGATCTCTTCGGCCATCGCCGCGTTCTTCTACATCCGGGTGATCGTGCTGATGTTCTTCAGCGAGCCGCGCCCGGAGGGGCCGACGGTCGCCGTGCCGTCACCGCTGACGATGACGGCGATCGGGGTCGGCGTGGCGGTCACGCTGGTGCTCGGTGTGGCACCGCAGTACTTCCTGGACCTGGCGAACCAGGCGGGAGTGTTCGTGCGCTGATCCGCCCTGCCTGAACCGCGTTCATGCGGCGGGCCCCGGTTCCCCGCGAGGGAGCCGGGGCCCGTTGCGTACGGGGGCGCCGGTCCGTGGCCCGGGGGCGGGCCTCGTATGACAGCGGCCGATCGAATGGCCACGGAACGTCACGGTCCCGGCCTGTGGATAACTCCGACGCTGTCGGTCCCGGCACCTATCGTGGAGGCAGTGGTCGAGGGACGACGTACGGGGGACGGGACTATGGGCGGGATGGGCGGTATCAGCGAGATGCCAGGGATCACCGGGACACCGGGCGCGAGCGACAGCGAGGCACTGGCCACGCTGCACCGGGTCTTCGGATACGACGCCTTCCGCGGCGAGCAGGAAGAGATCATCGAGCACGTGGTGGCCGGCGGCGACGCCGTCGTGCTCATGCCGACCGGCGGCGGCAAGTCGCTGTGCTACCAGATTCCGTCCCTGGTCAGACCCGGCACGGGCATCGTCGTCTCACCGCTCATCGCGCTGATGCAGGACCAGGTGAACGCGCTCAGGGCGCTCGGCGTGCGCGCCGGGTTCATGAACTCCACGCAGGACTTCGACGAGCGCCGCGTGGTGGAGGCCGAGTTCCTGGCCGGAGAGCTGGACCTGCTCTACCTCGCACCGGAGCGGCTGCGGCTGGACGCCACCCAGGACCTGCTCTCCCGCGGCAAGATCGCGGTCTTCGCCATCGACGAGGCGCACTGCGTCTCGCAGTGGGGCCACGACTTCCGTCCCGACTATCTGACGCTGTCGGTGCTCGGCGAGCGCTGGCCCGACGTCCCGCGGATCGCGCTCACCGCGACGGCCACGCGTGCCACGCACAACGAGCTCACCCAGCGGCTGAACATGCCGACGGCCCGGCACTTCGAGGCGAGCTTCGACCGGCCCAACATCCAGTACCGGATCGTGCCGAAGGCCGACCCCAAGAAGCAGCTGCTGGCCTTCCTGCGCGAGGAGCACGCGGGCGACGCGGGCATCGTGTACTGCCTCTCCCGCAAGTCGGTGGAGGCCACGGCCGAGTTCCTCTCCCGCAACGGCATCGAGGCGGTCCCGTACCACGCGGGCCTGGACGCGGGCACCCGTGCCGCCCACCAGTCCCGCTTCCTGCGCGAGGACGGCCTGGTGGTGGTGGCGACCATCGCCTTCGGCATGGGCATCGACAAGCCGGACGTCCGCTTCGTGGCCCACCTCGACCTGCCCAAGTCGGTCGAGGGCTACTACCAGGAGACGGGCCGCGCGGGGCGTGACGGCCTGGCGTCCACGGCCTGGATGGCCTACGGCCTCAACGACGTCATACAGCAGCGCAAGATGATCCAGTCGAGCGAGGGCGACGAGGCGTTCCGGCGCCGGGCCGCCGCCCACCTGGACTCGATGCTCGCGCTGTGCGAGACCGCCCAGTGCAGGCGCGGACAGCTCCTGAACTACTTCGGCCAGGAACCGGAGCCGACGGGCTGCGGCAACTGCGACACCTGCCTCACACCGCCGGAGACCTGGGACGGCACGGTCGCGGCCCAGAAGGTGCTCTCGACGGTGGTGCGGCTGCAGCGGGAGCGCGGGCAGAAGTTCGGGGCGGTGCAGATCGTCGACATCCTGCTCGGCAAGCGCACCGCCAAGGTCATCCAGTTCGACCACGACCAGCTGTCGGTGTTCGGCATCGGCGAGGATCTCTCCGAGGGCGAATGGCGAGGCGTCGTACGGCAGTTGCTGGCCCAGGGGCTGCTCGCGGTCGAGGGGGACTACGGCACGCTGGTGCTGACCGAGGCGAGCGGCGCGGTGCTGCGGCGGGAGCGGGAGGTGCCGCTGCGCAAGGAACCGAAGAAGCCGGTGAGCGCCAAGTCGGGCTCCTCGTCCTCTTCCGGTCGGGGCAAGGCCAAGGCCGTGGTGGCCGAGCTGCCCGAGGCGCTGGTGCCGGCGTTCGAGGCACTACGGGCCTGGCGCGCCGAGCAGGCCCGTGAACAGGGAGTTCCGGCGTACGTCATCTTCCACGACGCCACACTCAGGGAGATCGTCACGGTGTGGCCCACGTCCGTGGCGCAGCTCGGAAGCGTCGGCGGGGTCGGTGAGAAGAAGCTCGTTACCTACGGGGAGGGTGTGATCGAGGTACTCGCCGGGCTGGCCGACGGCGGTGCGGCCGCGAAGACACCGGACCAGGCCGGTGACGCGGATCCCGGCGCGGACCACTGGCCCGAGATGGACGCGGAGTCGGCGCCCGAGGACGACTGGATATAGCCGCCACCGGGCGCCGGCGCGGGGGCGACGGCTGTGGCGCGGGCCTTACATCACGTCACAGGGCCCGCGCCGCATACGCCCTCACGTCCGCGTCCGAGTCCGTCGTCGCCGTGGCCAGGGCCGCGCGGGCGTCGTCGGCGCTCGTGTGCCGGGTCAGGGCGAGGACGGCGGCCTTGCGGACGTCGGCGTTCGGGTCGGCGAGGGCCATGGCGAGGGCGGGGACGGCCACATCGGGTTCGGCGGCGGACAGCGCCGTCGCGGCACCCGACCGGACCTGCCAGGCGGCGGCCGACAGGGCGGCGACGGCGCGGGAGGCGAGGGGGGCGGGGCAGCCGGTGGTGCCCAGCGCTGCGTAAGCGGCCCCCCGTACCAGGGCGTCGGGGTCCTCGGTGAGACGGGACAAGGCGTCGAGGACGACGTCGAGCGGGCGTTCCGCCGACACCGTGGCCAGTGCCTTGGCGATCGTCACGCGGACCTCGCGGGAGGGGTCGGTGGTCGCCGCGCGGGCGAGTTCCACGGCGGCGTCCACGGAGACGAGGGCGCGGACGGCCTCGATGCGGACGGCGATGTCCGAGTCGCTCAGGGAGCCGGCGAACAGTTCCGTGTCGCCGAGGTGCAGGGCACGCAGCACGTCCAGGGCGGCGGCGCGGACGACCGGGTCGGACTCGGCCAGGGCGGCGGCGAGACCCTCGCGGAGGGCGGGTTCCGGCGGGAGCGTCTCGACGAGTTCGCGCAGGGACGCCGCCGCGGCGGCGCGGACGCCGGGGTCGCGGTCGGTGAGGGCCGTGGCGAGGACCGGTCCGGTCCCTGGTGGCGCGGTCTCCGTCAGGACGGTGACGGCCGTACGGCGGACAGCGGGCTCGGGATCGGACAAGTAGGTCCGGATGACGGCGAGTTCGGGTTCCTGCTCGGCGAGAGCGAGGAGTCCGAGCAGACGGGGTGAGACCGGGGCGGAGGAGACGGGGGCGGAGGAGACCGGGGCGGGTGAGTCCGGGGCGTCCGTCACGGTGTCGGCACCGGGACGGTCGGCGGCCGTGTCGTTCGTGGCACCGAACTGCCCGACCGCGACCGGGGCCACCTCCCGCGCCCCCGCCGTCGCCACCACCTCGGCGTGCACCTCGCCGAGGTACCGGGAGGCGCCGCCGACGGGGGTGAACTCGTCGATGGGGACCAGATAGGGAGCCACGGGACGAGCCGTGAACTCCATCGCACCGGAGGGGGACTTGTGCAGGTCGAGATGGTGGAACCAGGAGGTGTCGTCGCGATGGGGGTGGTCGAGACGGTCGTGGTACAGGCCCCAGCGGGACTCCGTTCGGGCGAGGGAGGCGCGCGCGGCCATCTCGGCGCAGTCGCGGATGAAGGAGACCTCGGCGCAGCGCATCAACTCGTGCGCGGTGCGGGCACCCATCGAGGCGATGTCGGTGCGCATCCGCTCGAAGGACTCCAGAGCCAGCGACAGCCGCGCCCCCGACTTCGGCGGGGCCACGTAGTCGTTCACGAAGCGACGGAGCTTGTACTCGACCTGTGGCTGCGGCGGGCCGTCCGGGTTGCGCAGCGGGCGGTAGATCAGTTCGTGCGCCTCGCGGAGCTGGTCGGGCGGCAACTCCCCTTCGTACGGCGAGTACCGGGAGGCGTCCGCGCCGGCCAGGTCACCGAAGACGAAGGCGCCGATCATGTAGTTGTGCGGGACGCAGGCCAGGTCGCCGGCGGCGTAGAGGCGGGGGACGGTCGTACGGGCGTGGTCGTCGACGCGGACCCCGGAGGCCGAGTGGCCGCCGCACAGGCCGATCTCGGAGATGTGCATCTCGATGTCGTGAGTGCGGTAGTCGTGACCGCGGCCCTCATGGAACGTCCCCCGCGTGGGCCGTTCCGTGGAGTGCAGGATCGCCTCCAGGGACGAGATCGACTCCTCGGGGAGGTGGCTCAGCTTCAGGTACACCGGCCCCCGGTCGGACGCGATCTCCGCCGCGAACTCGGCCATCATCTGGCCGGACCAGTAGTCCGAGTCGACGAAGCGCTCGCCGTGCCGGTTGACCTGGTAGCCGCCGAAGGGGTTGGCGACGTACGCGCAGGCCGGCCCGTTGTAGTCCTTGATCAGCGGATTGATCTGGAAGCACTCGATACCGGTGAGCTCGGCGCCCGCGTGGTAGGCCATGGCGTAGCCGTCGCCCGCGTTGGTCGGGTTCTCGTAGGTGCCGTACAGGTAGCCCGAGGCGGGCAGGCCCAGGCGGCCGCAGGCACCGGTCGCCAGGATCACCGCGCCCGCGCGGACCGTGACGAACGCGCCCGTACGCGTGTTGAAGCCGACCGCGCCCACCGCACGCCCGTCCTCGGGAGCGGTCAGCACCCGCACCGGCATCACCCGGTTCTCGATGCGGATCCGCTCCCGCATCTCGCGCCGCCGCAGCTGCCGGTACAGGACCTTCTTGACGTCCTTGCCCTCCGGCATCGGCAGCACGTACGAACCGGAGCGATGGACCTGGCGGACCGCGTAGTCGCCGTGCTCGTCCTTCTCGAACTTCACGCCGTACGACTCCAGACGCTGCACCATCCCGAAACCGCGGGTGGCGGTCTGGCGGACGGTGGACTGGTCGACGATGCCGTCGTTGGCGCGGGTGATCTCGGCGACGTAGTCGTCCGGTTCGGCGCGGCCGGGGATGACCGCGTTGTTGACGCCGTCCATGCCCATGGCGAGGGCGCCGGAGTGCCGGACGTGGGCCTTCTCCAGCAGGATGACGTCCGCGCCGTGCTCGGCGGCGGTCAGGGCGGCCATGGTGCCGGCGGTGCCGCCGCCGATGACAAGGACGTCGCAGGTGAGTTCCTCGGCCTCGTCGAGGGCCGGAATCTGCAGAGGGGTGTCCACCAGGGTGCCTTTCACGTACCGAGCGAGGAGAGGACGTCGCGCCGCAGCGCCAGGTGTGCCTGGTCGTCGTGGGCCGCGCGGTCACGCGGGCGGGGCACGTCACGTACGGCGACCAGGCGGCCGGAGCCGATGAGCGCGACCCGGTCGCCCAGGAAGAGGGCCTCGTCCACGTCGTGGGTGACGAAGACGACGGTGGCCCCGGTGCCCCGCAGCACCTCGACGAGGAGGTCCTGCATTCCGGCGCGGGTCTGGGCGTCCAGGGCGCCGAAGGGTTCGTCCATGAGGACGGCGCGCGGCGCTCCCGCGAGGGCGCGGGCCAGCTGGGCGCGCTGGCGCTGTCCGCCGGAGACACGGTGCGGCAACTGCCCGGCCTGGTCGGCAAGTCCGACGCGCTCCAGCCACGCCTGTGCCTGCCGCCTGCGCTCCGCACGCGGCAACCCCTTGATCGCGAGCGGCAGTTCGACGTTCGAGCGCAGGGTGCGCCAGGGCAGGAGGGCGTCCTCCTGGAAGATCAGGGCGCGGTGGGCGGCGGGGCCCGTCAGCGGGCGTCCGTCCTGGCTGACCTCTCCGGCAAGCGGCGACAACAGTCCGGCGAGCGTGCGCAGCAGCGTCGACTTGCCGCATCCGGAGGGCCCGACGAGGGTCAGGATCTCGCCGGGAGCCACCACGAGGTCCACTCCGTCGAGCACGGGCACGTCGGGCCGCCCGAGAGCGGCGCCGCGCAGCGCCAGTGCCGCGCCGGCGCGGGCGGGCGAACGGACGTCAGACGAGCTGGTCATGGGGCACGCCCTCCCGAGTCGTGGGGCTCACCGGCACCGCGGCCGCGGCACGGTCCACCCGCCGCGCCGGCCGGCCGGCAGCGACGTACGACGTCCTCGGCAGCCATCGCGTCAGGCGGCGCCCCAGGAGTTCCACGGCCGTGGAGGTGAGCCAGCCGAGGACGCCGATGGTGACCATGCCGACGAAGACGCCCGCGTAGTTGACGACGGTGTAGTCCTGCCAGGTGCGGTAGCCGACGCCGTACTGGCCGGAGATCATCTCGGCGGAGATCACACAGATCCACGAGACGCCGATGCCGACGGACAGGCCGCCGAAGATGCCGGGCAGGGCGCCCGGCAGCACGACCGAGGCGAGGATCCACCAGCGGCCGCCGCCCATGGTCAGCACCGCCTCCTCCCATCCGGGGGTCAGCGCGCGGACCGCGTGCCGGGTGGAGACCAGGACGGGGAAGAAGGCGGCGGTGAAGGTGATGAAGACGATGCCCTGTTCGTTGGAGGGGAACAGCAGGATCGCGACGGGGACGAGGGCGATCGCCGGGATCGGGCGGACGACCTCCAGGACCGGGCCGAGCAGGTCCTCGGCGAGACGGGAGCGCGCCACGAGCACGCCCGCCGCCACACCGAGCACCGCGGCCAGCAGGAAACCGGTGAGGATGCGGGTGAGGCTGTCGGTGAGGTCCGTCCAGTAGTCCGGGCCGGACAGCCGGTCGGCGAAGGTGCGGGCCACGTCGGCGACCGTGGGGAACTGCGAGAAGCGCAGCCACATATCGATGTCGAGGCTGGTCAGCAGCTGCCACCCGCCGAGGGCGACCGCGAGCGAGCCCGCCCGCAGCGCGTACCGGCCGAGCCGGGGCACCCCCCGGCCCCGGCTTGCGCGCGCCTTCCCGCTCACGACGCCCGCTCCAGCGCCTCGGCGTACGTGACGACCCGGGCGCCGCCGTGCGCGGAGACGTAGGCCTGCGCGGTCTCCGGCGCCACGAAGGGCAGCAGTTCGTCGCCGTCGGCCACCCAGACCGCCTTGTCGGCGAACCAGAGGGTGCCGGTGGTGGCGTCGGGGACGTAGGCGGCGCGGACGCCGTCCTTGTGCGCGGAGACGTACGCGAGGAGTTCGGCGGGCGTCTTGAAGCTCTGCGTCCTGGAGGCGCCCTTGGGCCAGACCTCGCTCGCGGAGGCGGGCGGATTCAGGGCGAGGCGACCCGCGTAGTCGGACCCGAGGGCCTTCTTGACGTACTGGTCGTCGACGAAGGAGTCCACGTCCACGTCACCGGTCAGCTTGGCCGCCTTCAGGACCGAGACGTCCTTCTTCAGGGCGGAGACCAGTTGGGGCTTGATCGCCGGGTCGAAGGTGGCGATGCCGTGGGCGCCGTTGTAGAGGTAGACGACCTCGGCGGGCAGGCCGGTGGCCTTGGCGACCGACTCGGCGGCGCCGACCGGGTGGGCGTTGAGGTAGTCGGTGGCCTCGGCCTGGGCCTTCAGGAACGCCTCCAGGACCGGCGGCCGCCGCTTCGCGAAGTCCTCGCGGGCGGTGACGCCGTGGAAGGTGGGGAGGTCGAGCTCGGCACCGTCGTAGAGCGCCTTCGCCTTGCCCTGGTAGGCGAGCAGACCGGGCCAGGCGACGAACTGCGACAGGGCGTCCGCGCTGCCCGCCGACAGGGCCGAAGCACCCACCGCGGGCTGCTGGTTGAGCTTCTCGATGCCCTTGTCGGGGTCGATGCCGGCGCGCTGCAGGGCCCGTACGAGAGTGCCGTCGGCGGCGGAGCCGACGCTCGTGGAGACCTTCTTGCCGCGCAGGTCGTCGAGTGAGGCGAGGTCCGAGCCGGGGGAGGTGACGATCGTGTTGAGGCCGCCGCGCAGGTTGTAGCCGGTGACCGAGACCAGGCGGGTGGGCTTGCCGAGCTGCTTGCCGCGGGCCGCGTTGATGAGCAGCGGGAAGTCGCCCATCGAGCCGATGTCGATCTTCCCGGCGGTCATCTGCGCGGTGATGGGGGCGCCGGTGGCGTAGTCCTGCCAGTCGACCTTGTAGGTGTGGCCGTCGTGGAGGGAGTTGAGCTGCTTCTCGAAGTAGCCGAGCGAGCGAAGCAGCGTTCCGGCCGTGACCGTGTTGATGGTCTTGGACTGGTAGCCGACGGTGACGGTGACCGTGGAACTGTCGCCCGCCTGGGCACTGCCGCAGGCCGTCAGTGGCGCGAACAGCAGCAGAGCGGCGACAACCGGTTTGTGTTTCATGGGAGTTCTGGACCTCTCACCGGAGCAGATAGGGCATGTTGACCGTGACGGCTCCGGTGGGACAGCGGGCCGCGCACGGGCCGCAGTACCAGCACTCGTCGACGTGCATGTAGGCCTTGCCGTTGCTCTCGTCGATGGCGAGGGAGTCCAGCGGGCACATGTCCACGCAGAGCGTGCAGCCGTCGATGCACTTCGACTCGTCGATGGTCACGGGCACGTCGGCCCGCTGGGGCGCCAAGGGCATGGCTGTCTCCAGGAAACGGCTCGGAAAGAGGTCAGAGGGAGCGGTGCAGCAGGCCGCTCATCGTGATGCGGTCGCCGCGGAAGCGGATGAACTCCAGGTCGACGGGTCGGCCGTCGGCGAGGTGGGTGAGGCGTTCCAGCATCAGGACGGCCGCGCCGCGCGGGGCTTCCAGTACGGCGGCGGAGTGGGCGTCCGCGTTCACCGCCTCCAGGGTGATCTCGGCGTGGCCGAGGCCCTGGCCGGTGATCGTCTCCAGGAGGCGGAAGACGTCGGTGTTCTCGAGGTCGGCGCCGAGCAGGGCGGTGCCGATGTCGAGGGGGAGGTAGGTGAGGTCGAGGGAGAGGGGGAGGCCATTCAGGCGGCGCAGGCGTTCGATGTAGAGGACGTCGGTGCCGGGGGCGATCTGGAGGCGCCGGGCGACCGGGTGGGGGGCGGCGGCCGGGCCCATGGTGCGGACCTCGTTGGTGACCGTGCCGTGTTCGTGCAGGGTTTCCGCGAGACCCATCAGACGGTCCAGGCCATGGGGGTACTTCTGGCCCACGACCACGGTGCCGACGCCGGGGAGGCGTTCGACCAGGCCTTCGGCGCGAAGCAGGTCCAGGGCTTGGCGGACCGTGTTGCGGGAGGCGCGGTAGTCGGTGGCGAGGGTCGTCTCGTGGGGGAGGGTGCCGTCCTCGAAGCCGCCGGTCAGGAGCTGGTGGCGCAGAAGGTCGGCGAGCTGTCGTGCCTGGTCCGCACGCAGCCGGCGCCGGGCGCGGGCGGCGACGGTGGTCGCGCCTTGGCCGGCGTGGTCCCGGACACGGTCGGTGGATGGCATGGCCGGAACCATACCGAGCCGGTAGGAAAAGCTGTGTTGCTGGATTGTTGCGCCACCTGACGCAGTGACGGATCCGTGTCTGACCTGCGGTTTCAGGCGCCGTGGGGTGACATGTGCCACCTGCCGAAGAAAGCGAGGGCGGCTGCAACCCACCCAGGGGCGCGGGGAACTGCGCGACCAGCCCCACCGGGCCCGCGGCCGACAACCGACCGCCTACACCAGCGCCGACAACCCCGGCCCGAAAACGATCAGCAGCGGCAGCAACGGCACCAGCGCCGCCGTCGCGGACGTGAGCGCCCGCTGCCGCCGCAACAACCGCGGCGGCGGCTCCAGCAACCGGTCCACCCGCTCACCCAGCAGCCGATGACTGGAGGCGCACGACAGCACCCCCCGATGCTGGTTCAGCTCGATCAGCGCCAGCGCCGTCGTCAGGTGACCGCACCGCCGCGACGCCGTGTCGTCCGCCGCCAGTTCCACCAAGCGGTGCGTCTGGTCGCAGAAGTGGGCGAAGAGCGGCACCCGGGGAAATCCCGTGGCCAGCGCCGTCGACAGATGGAGCAGCCAGTCGTGGCGGGCCCGCGCATGCCCGCGCTCGTGGGTGAGGACGGCGTCCAGCTGGTGATCGGTCAGCCGGTGCAGCGCACCGGTCGTCACGATCAGCTGCGGCGGATTCCCCGGCATCCACCAGGCGTCCGGGTACTCGTCCTCCAACACCAGCAGCGGACCGCGCGCGACCGCACCCAGCCCGGCCGGCAGATCCGGCGCCCGCTCCCGCAGATGCTCACGGGCGAGCCCCTGGCGCCGACGGGCCTCGACCAGTTCACGGGCCAGCATCGCCGTGGTCCACGCGGCCCCGCCCGCCAGCAGCAGGGTCAGGGTGACCGCCCAGACCGGCGCCGCCGAGAGGTCGTACGCCGCGGTCACGGCCGGCGGCGCCGGGGCGAACACATGGTCGCGGACGGTGTGGAAGACCGCCGCCGCTCCCAGCACCAGCGCCGTCAGGCAGCACAGCAGCACCGTGGCGACCAGGCACTGCCACACCCACAGCCCGACCACCGGTTCCCGTTCGGGCCACGCGGACCGGGTGAGCGCGCGCGGCACCGGCACGGCGGCCGCTACGGCGACGGTGCTCAGCAGGAGCAGGCAGAGAGTCATGCCACGGGCTCCGCATCCTGATCGGAGACAGGGAAGGTGGGGCTGGGTGGTGAGGTGCCGCAGGGCGGTCGGTACGTCGTCCCACGTATGCCGCCCGCCGCCAGTATGCCGTGAGCGGACGCCCAACGGCAGGACTCGAACAGCACCGGACGCCTCACACCTCCCCGGAGACCACCCGCCCCACCACCTCCCCCAGCCCCACCCGGACCCCGCCCGGACCGGGAGCCCACGCCGACAGCGTCACCACGTCCCCGTCCTCCAGGAAGGTCCGCTTGCCGTCGGGGAGTTCGAGCGCGTCCCGGCCGTTCCAGGTCAGCTCCAGCAGCGACCCCCGCTCGCCCGCCGAGGGCCCGCTCACCGTTCCCGAGCCGTACAGGTCACCCGTCCTCAGCGAGGCCCCGTTCACCGTCATGTGGGCCAACTGCTGGGCCGCCGTCCAGTACATGGAGGAGAACGGCGGCTCCGACACCACGTGGCCGTTGACCGCGACGGAGATCCGCAGGTCGTAGCCACCCGGTTCCACGTCGGAAGCGGTGTCGTCCAGATACGGCAGCAGCTCGTGCGTCCGCTCCGGCGGCGCCACCCGCGCCTCCTCCAGGGCGTCCAGCGGGGTGATCCATGCCGACACCGACGTGGCGAAGGACTTGCCGAGGAACGGGCCGAGAGGGACGTACTCCCAGGCCTGGATGTCCCGTGCGGACCAGTCGTTGAGCAGGCACAGCCCGAAGACGTGCTCCCGGAAGTCGCCGAGCCCGACGGGCCGGCCCAGCTCCGAGGGCGTCCCGACCACGAAACCGACCTCCGCCTCGATGTCGAGCCGCACGGACGGCCCGAAGACGGGAGAGGCGTCGGCGGCGGCCTTCCGCTGTCCCGACGGCCGTACGACATCCGTCCCCGACACCACCACCGTGCCCGCGCGGCCGTGGTACCCGATCGGCAGGTGCTTCCAGTTGGGGGTCAGGGAGTCGGCGGCGTCGGGCCGGAACATCTGGCCGACGTTTCGCGCGTGGTTCTCGGAGGCGTAGAAGTCGACGTAGTCCGCGACCTCGAAGGGGAGATGGAGGTCGACCGACGACAGCGGATGGAAGAACCCCGCCACGGCCTCCTGGTGCGCCGGCACGGTCACCCACGCGGTGAGCGCGCGCCGCACGTCCGACCAGGCCGTGCGGCCGGCGGCGAGGAGCGGGCCCAGGGAGGGCCGGGCGAGCAGGGAGACGTACGGAGAACCGAGGGCGGCGGCCGCCGCGCCCGCGTCGAGGACCTGGTCACCGAGGCGGACGCCGACGGTCCGGTCGGACGAACCCGGAGGCGAGAACACTCCGTAGGGAAGGTTGTGCGGGCCGAAGGGGTCGCCCTCGGGCACGTCGAAGGGGACATCGAAGGGGGGCATGGGGTGCTGCCTCACTCTCGCGCATGCCGTGCGGTGCAGGTGGTCGCGGCACACGTTACGTCCGAGTCGTCTGTCGCGGCAGTGCCTCGAGGGACAGCAGAGTGACTAAAGAGTTCGCAATGTCCCGTTACGGGATACTCGGAGGCTTCCATTCCGGCTTAGCGTCCTTTGCGAGTACGGACGGGATGGGTGGGATCGCGTCCGTTGGGGGACGCGTGGGGGGACCGTGGCCAGAAGCGCGAGCAGTGTGCCATTCGAGGCCGATCGTGAGGTGCCGGCCCTGATCGTCAAGTTCGGCGACTACCCGCTGCACCACGGCGGAGTCGGCGCGATCCGCAGTCTGGGCCGCCTGGGCGTGCCCATGTACGCCATCACGGAGGACCGCTACACGCCCGCGGCCGCCTCCCGGTACCTCACCCGCGCGTTCGTCTGGCCGACGACCGGCACCGAGGACCCGGGCCGGCTGATCGAGGGACTGATCCGGATCGGGCGCCGCATCGGCCGCCCCGCCGTCCTGGTACCGACCGACGAGGAGGCGGCGGTCCTGATCGCCGAGCACCAGAACGACCTCTTCGGCCGCTTCCTCTTCCCGCGCGTGGAGCCCGGCCTGCCCCGCCGGCTGGCCAGCAAACAGGGCCTGCACGAACTGTGCGTGGAACACGGGATCGCGAGCCCGGAGGCCGCCTTCCCGCAGTCGTACGAAGACATCGTGGACTTCGCCGAGAAGGCCCGTTTCCCGGTGGTGGCCAAGAACCGCGAGGCGTTCGTACGGCGCCGGCGGCCCGCGGTCAGCGGCACCACGCGCATCGCCACCCGTGAAGGGCTGCTCGCCCTCGCCCGTGACTGGGGTGAGCGGCCCGGGGTGATCCTCCAGGAGTACCTGCCGCGAGAGGAGGCCGAGGACTGGATCGTGCACGCCTACTTCGACCGCGACTCCACACCGCTGGCCATCTTCACCGGCGTCAAGGTCCGCTCCTGGCCGCCGCACGCGGGCATGACGGCCAACGCGTACGTCGTCGACAACCCGGAACTCGCGGACCTCGCCGCACGGTTCATCAAACAGATCGGCTACACCGGCATCATCGACCTCGACCTGCGCTTCGACCGGCGCGACGGTCAGTACAAACTGCTCGACTTCAACCCCCGCATGGGCGCCCAGTTCCGGCTCTTCGAGAGCGAGTCGGCGGTGGACGTCGTCCGCGCCATGCACCTGGATCTGACCGGACGTGCCGTTCCGGAGGGGGAACAGCGGGCCGGTCACCGCTATGTCGTGGAGAACATCGACCTGCCCGCCCTGCTCGCCTACCGCCGCAGCGGCTATACGACACCGCACGCGCCGAAGCGGCCCAGCGGGACCGAGCTGGCCTGGCTCGCGGGTGACGACCCGCTGCCGTTCCTCACGATGCTCGGGCGCTTCGTGCGGCCGGGTGCCAAGCACCTCTACCAGCTGTGGCGGGCCAACCGCCGCGGCGGCACGACCAACTGAACAGCGGAACCACCACGAAGTGACGAAGTGACGTCCTGGGGAGGGACTTCGTGATCCATCCGGTAGCAGTCATCGGTGCCGGGCCCTTCGGCCTGTCGACCGCGGCCCATCTGCGGGCGCGCGGCATACCCGTGCGCGTCTTCGGCGACCCCATGGTCAGCTGGCGCGACCACATGCCCGCGGGCATGCTCCTCAAGTCGACCCCGGCCGCCTCCAACCTCGACGCGCCCCAGCACGGGCACACCCTCGTCGACTACTGCGACGCGGCGGGGATCCCCCGGCTGGTCACGGACGAGGACATCGTCCCCGTGGAGACCTTCATCGCCTACGGCCAGTGGTTCCAGCAGAAGCTGGTGCCCGAGCTGGAGCAGGTGCGGGTGGTGGCCGTGGACCGGAGCGAGCAGGGGGGTTTCCAGCTCAAGCTCGACTCGGGGGAGTCGTTCACCGCGCGGGCGGTCGTCGTCGCCACCGGTCTGTCGGGGCTCTCCCACCTGCCCCCGGAGCTGGCCGCCGCCGCACCCGACGGACCCGCCCCGACCGGCCCGGTCTCCCACAGCTCCCAGCACCACGACCTCACCCGCTACTCCGGCAAGGAGCTGATCGTCGTCGGCGCCGGCCAGTCGGCGCTGGAGACGGCCGCCCTGGCGGCGGAGGCGGGCGCGCAGGTCAGGGTGGTCGCCCGCGGCCGCGGCAGCGTGGCCTTCGGCGCACCGCCGTGGAAGCAGCCCAGGCTGCGCCCCGAGTCGCCCTTCGGCCGGGCCTGGTCGCTGTGGGCCCTGACCTACTACCCGCACTCCTACCGCCACCTCCCGGCCGGCGCCCGCCACTTCCTGGTCCGACGGGTCCTCGGCCCGCTCGGCGCGTGGTGGCTGCGCGACCGCTTCGAGGGGAAGGTGCAGGTCACCGAGGTGGACCGCATCCTCAAGGCGGACGCCTCACAGGGGCACCCGAGCCTGGAGGTCCTCACCGGCACCGGGGCCATGGACCGCCTCGCCGCCGACCACGTCATCGCGGCCACCGGCTACCGCGTCGACCTCGCCGCGATGGACTTCCTCGGGCATGAACTGCGCACCGCCCTCGCCGTCAGCCGGGGCACGCCCAGGCTCGGCGCCGGATACGTCTCCTCCGTTCCGGGCCTGTACTTCACCGGCCTGCCGGCGGCGGCGTCCTACGGCCCGGTGATGCGCTTCGTGTGCGGCACGGAATTCGCCTCCCCGAGGCTCGCCCGCCACCTGGCGGCGGCCCACGGCTAGCCTCACGAGGTGCAGACGTCCTTCAGCCGGTCGGCCGCCGCGTCGATCCTGCCGGTGTCCGGGTGGGTGTCTCCGTCGAGGATGGACTTGTTGTAGTCCTCGATCGCCTGGTCGAGGTCCTTGACGGCCTTGTCGACCTCGCTGCCGGCCGAGTCGCCTTGGGCCTTGTTGATCTCGTCGACGTTCTTGTCGATCGTGGCGATGGATTCGTCGGTCCTCGAGGGGTCCTTCACCGCGTCCCAGCCGGCCTCGTGGATGGCCTTGACGCTGTCGGCGATGGTGTCGGCGTTCGACACGCAGTCCAGGGAGTTGTCCACGTCGTCGGGGTCGCAGCCGGTGGCGAGGACGGCGGTGAGGGCGACGGCGGTCAGGGCGGTGGCGATGGTGAGGCTACGGCGCATGGCTGTGGCCAACCCTTTCTCGGGGCGGATTCGATACCGTCCACGATTCCGCCGCCCGCCGACCGCCACGAGGGAGCTGCCCGGCGTATGCGGGGTGTAGCCCACTACACCTTTCCTCCTGACTGAGCAGGAGTGAGTCCGGCTCGGCCGCACGCCCCGAACGGTCCATATGGGTACGGCCAGAGGCGACGGGGAAGCCCCGAACCATCACTGCGGTGGAGCGGGGGCCCCGCACGCAGGCGCCGTACCGGCGTCCCAGATCGCACGATCGCCGTCGAGCCAGTACGGCGCCATGTACGTTCTTCAACGAACCGTTGTAACCCCGTGGCCCGTCCTACGACCGGTAGCGCCCCAGCGTCCGCAGCCCCGGCAGCGCCCGGTCCTGGAAGTCGAACAGCGCCAGGTTCTCCCATGCGTTGCCCGAGGAGGAGTCCGTCGGGTCCCAGCCGCTGCCCGCGCGGTAGGTCCACAGGCCCTCCCAGTAGCAGTAGCCCAGCCCCTGCCCGTCCGGCACACCGGCCGCGAGGTCGGCCACCTCGCGCAGCCACGCGGCCTGGCCCGCCGGCGTGGCGGGGAAGCCCTCGGTCAGCTGCGAGGGGTCGTTCAGGATGTCGTTGACGTCGTCCTCGCTCTCCAGCGTGAACGGGTACGCCGTCTCGGCTATCACGCACGGCTTGCCGTAACGCGCGGTGATGTCCGCCATGTTGGCGGCCGCGTTCGTGATCGGGCCGTGCCAGAACGGGTAGTACGAGAGCCCGATGATGTCGAAGTCGACGCCGTACGCCACCATGTTGTCGAACCACCAGCGGTACAGCCCGTTGTCGCCGCCGTTCGCCAGGTGCAGGATCGTGCGGATCCGCGGGGTGGTGTCGCGGGCCGCGCTCAGACCGGCCTTGAGGAAGGCGGTCATGGTGTCGAAGTGCTCCCAGTTGCCCTCGGGCCAGATCAGGCCGCCGTTCAACTCGTTGCCGATCTGCACGAGTTGAGCCGGGGTGCCCTGCCGCTTCAGCGCTCCCAGGACGTCGGCCGTGTGGTCGTACACCGCGCGCGTCAGGCCCGCCACGTCCAGGTCCGCCCAGGCGGCCGGCTTGGTCTGGTGGGCGGGGTCGGCCCAGCTGTCCGAGTAGTGGAAGTCGATCCAGATGCCGACCCCGGCCCGCTTGAGGCGCCGGGCGAGCGGCAGGATGTGCGCCTTGTTGTTGTAGCCGTCGGCCGGGTTCACCCACACCTTGAGGCGGGCGTGGGTGACGCCTGACTGAGCGAGCAGGCGGACCGGGTCTTCGCGGCGGCCGTCGGCCGTGCGGTACACGGCGCCGTGGTCCTCGTTCTTCGGCAGCGAGGAGATGTCCACGCCCCGGATCTCCAGACGGCCCCGCCGGACGGTGGCCGGTGCGGCGACGGCCGGTGCCGCCCCCAGCACGGGAACGGCGAGCGCGGCGGCTCCGGCAGCGGAGAGGACAGTACGTCTGCGCATGTCAAAGGGTCCTTTCGCGGACGGTCACGGGGATACCGGCCCGGTGGTGACCTCGGCGGCCGGGGGGAGGCCTGGGAGCGGGGCGAGGGGAGTCGGCGTAACGCCTGACGATCACAAAAAACCCTCATTTTCTGTGATCGTGCACAGCTCCCCTCGCCCCTGTCATCGGCGAGCAACAAGTAGGTAACCCCACGCCCCCGCCATTGACAAGGGGCGGAAACAATTCTCTACTGTGCACGATCACAGAGCCGCGCGGCCCTCGCGCACAGCCTCTCGGTCACGTCCGCAGAACCTCCCCCCACGGCGGTTGCCGCGTACGCGGGACGTGCGGGACGGCTGGTTCCAAGTCAGGGGAGATGAAGATGTCGATCAACCGCCGCCAGATCAGCAGGCGCAGCATCCTTGCCGGGGCCACAGCCCTCGGCCTCACGAGCACCCTCGCCGCCTGCGGCGGTTCCGACGACAAGGACTCCGGCGGGAGCAGCGGGCCGGTCAAGCTGACCTACTGGTCGTGGGCTCCGAACATGGAGAAGGTCGCCGCGATCTGGAACAAGAAGAACCCGGACATCACGGTGACCGTGTCCAAGCAGGCCAGCGGCGGCGAGATCGTCTCCAAGCTGATCACCGCGAAGAAGGCCGGCAACGCCCCCGACCTCATCCAGGTCGAGTACCAGTCCCTGCCGACCCTGGTCTCCAACGACGTCCTGGCCGACATCACCAAGTACGCGGGCGACACCAAGTCCAGCTTCGCCGAGGGCCTGTGGGGCATGGTCACCCTCGGCACGGACGCGCTCTACGCGATCCCGCAGGACGCCGGGCCGCTGATGTTCTACTACCGCGAGGACCTCTTCAAGAAGCACGGACTCAGCGTCCCGAAGACCTGGACGGAGTTCGCCGAGACCGCCCGCGCCGCCAAGAAGGCCGTCCCGGACGCCTACTTGACCACGTTCTCCTCCAACGACCCCGGTCTGTTCGCGGGCCTCGCCCAGCAGGCCGGCGGCAAGTGGTGGACCGTCGACTCGGCCGGCAAGTGGAGCGTCGGCATCGACGACGCGGCCACCAAGCAGGTCGCCGAGTTCTGGGGCGGCCTGGTGCAGGAGGGCGTCATCGACAACCAGCCGATGTACACCCCGGCCTGGAACAACGCCCTCAACAAGGGCACCCACCTGGCCTGGGTCTCCGCCGTCTGGGCGCCCGGTGTGCTGGTCTCCTCCGCCCCCGACACCAAGGGCAAGTGGCGCATGGCCCCGCTGCCGCAGTGGAAGTCCGGCGAGAACGTCACCGGCAGCTGGGGCGGTTCCTCCACCGGTGTCTCCACCGACTCCCAGCACGCCGAGGCCGCCGCCAAGTTCGCCACCTGGCTGAACACCGACCCGGAGGCGCTGGCCGCCCTGGTCAAGGAGGTCGCGATCTACCCGGCCGCCACGAAGGGCCAGTCCGGGAACGTCCTCACCACGCCGGAGTTCTTCTCCAACCAGGCGGACTTCTACACGACGGCCGGCGAGATCGCCGCGACCACCGCCGCCGCAGCCTGGGGCCCCAACGTCAACACGGCCTACACCACCTTCCAGGACGCGTTCGGCAAGGCCACCAAGGCGAAGAAGGAGTCCCAGTTCGACTCGGCCCTGGCCACCGTGCAGTCGAAGACCTTCGCCGACATGAAGAAGCAGGGCTTCGAGGTGACCGAGGCATGACCAGCGCTCCGCTCAAGGGCTCCGACCTCACCGAGGTCGGGCCCTTGGCGGACGGCACCGGCGCCGCCCAGTCCGTCCGCCCCAGCCGCCCCCGCCGCCGTGGCCGCAGCGCACCGTACTGGTTCCTGGTGCCCACCCTGACCCTTTTCGCCGCCTTCACCGTGGTGCCCATCGGGTACGCGATCTGGCTGAGCCTGCACAGGGTCCAGGTCAAGGGCATCGGCCTCGGCAAGGGTGCCCGCTCACAGGTCTGGAACGGCATCGGCAACTACACCGACGTCCTCAAGGACTCCGAGTTCGGCGACAGCGTGCTGCGCGCCGCCGGCTACGGCCTCATCGTCATCCCGACCATGCTGGGCCTCGCGCTGCTGTTCGCGCTGATGCTGGACACCCCGAAGGCGCGCAGCGCGCCCTTCGCCCGGCTGATGATCTTCCTGCCCTACGCGGTGCCGGGCATCATCGCCGCCCTGATGTGGGGCTTCCTCTACCTGCCGGACGTCAGCCCCTTCTACTACCTGCTCGACAAGTTCGGCCTCCCGCAGCCCGACCTGTTCGACGGCGGCAACCTCTACCTCTCCTTCGCGAACATCGCGGTCTGGGGCGGCACCGGCTTCAACATGATCGTCATCTACACCGCCCTGCGGGCGATCCCGCCGGACATCTACGAGGCGGCCAGGATCGACGGCGCGTCGAACCTCGACATCGCCCTGAAGATCAAGATCCCGATCGTGATGCCCTCCCTGGTGCTCACCTTCTTCTTCTCGGTGATCGCCACCCTCCAGGTCTTCACCGAGCCGATGGCCCTCAAGCCCCTGACCAACGGTCTGCCCAGCTCGTGGAGCCCCCTGATGGCCATCTACGACAAGGCCTTCCTGCAGTCCGACATCTACGGTGCCTCCGCCACCGCGGTCGTCCTGGCCCTGGCCACGTTCGTCCTCTCCTTCACCCTGCTGCGCATCTCCGACCGCTACACCCGGGAGGACCGGGCATGACCCCCCTCACCCTCACCGCCGACACCACCGGCAGGGCCGCCAAAGCACGGCGTACGGCCTGGGTACCGACGATCGTGCTCGTCCTCGGCGCCCTGTACTGCCTGATCCCCATCGCCTGGGTGGTCATCGCGGCGACCAAGGACCGGTCGGAACTCTTCTCCACCTTCACCTTCGCCCCCGGCAGCGGCTTCCTCCAGAACCTGAGCGACCTGACGGACTACCGCGACGGCATCTTCTGGAAGTGGATGGCCAACTCGGCCTTCTACGCCGGTTTCGGCGCCCTGCTCTCGGCCGCGGTCTCCGCCGCCGGCGGCTACGCGCTCGGCCGGTTCGCCTTCCGGGGCCGTGAGGCCATCTTCAAGATGATCCTGGCCGGCGTCCTGGTGCCGTCCATCGTGCTCGCCGTACCGCAGTACCTGCTGCTGTCGAAGCTGGGCATGGCCGACTCGTACTGGTCGATGCTGCTGCCGTCGATCCTCTCGCCGTACGGCGTCTACCTGGTCCGCATCTACGCGTCCGCCTCGGTGCCCGCCGAGCTGATGGAGGCGGCCCGCATGGACGGCGCGAGCGAGTGGAGGATCTTCTCGCGGATCGCCGTACCGATGATGATGCCGGGCCTGATCACGGTGTTCCTCTTCCAGTTCGTCGGCATCTGGAACAACTTCCTGCTGCCCTACGTGATGCTCGCCGACGACGAGAAGTTCCCGATCACCCTCGGCCTCTACACGCTGCTCGCGCAGGGCGCCTCGCAGCCGGCCCTCTACACCCTGGTCATCACCGGCTGTCTGCTCGCGATCCTCCCGTTGATCGGGCTCTTCCTGGTGATCCAGCGGTTCTGGTCCCTGGACCTGCTCAGCGGCTCGGTCAAGGCCTGAGGCCCCGGACCCCCTTTCACGAACGAGGAACATGACCACCAGCGCGAACGGACGCCGAAGGCCTCCGACCATCCACGACGTGGCCCGGGAGGCGGGCGTCTCGCGGGGCACCGTCTCCCGCTTCCTGAACGGCGGCCACTACGTCTCGCCCGCCGCCCGGCGGGCCGTGGAGGCCGCCATCAGGAAGACCGGTTACGTGGTCAACCGGCATGCGCGCAGCCTCAGTACCGGCCGGTCGGACTCGGTGGCGTTCCTGCTGACGGAGCCCCAGGAGAAGTTCTTCGAGGACCCCAACTTCAACGTCCTGCTGCGGGGTTGCACCGAGCGGCTCGCCCAGCACGACATCCCGCTGCTGCTGATGCTGGCCGAGAGCGACGACGACCGGCGCCGGCTGACCCGGTACATCACTTCGGGTCATGTCGACGGCGTGCTGCTGCTCTCCAACCACAGCGGCGACCCGGTCGCCGCCGAACTCCACGACGCCGGGATCCCGTTGGTGGTCTGCGGCAAGCCGATAGGGCTCGGCTCCAAGGTGAGTTACGTGGCGGCCGCCGACCGCGAGGGCGCGCAGGAGATGGTCCGCCATCTGCTCACGGGGGGCCGGCGCCGTATCGGCATGGTCACCGGGCCGCTGGACATGCCGGGCGGCCCCGACCGGCTGGCCGGCTACCGGGACGTGCTCGCGGAGGCGGGCCTGCCCTACGACCCGGCGCTCGTGGTCGAGGGCGACTTCCGGCGCAGCGGCGGTGAACGGGCGGCCCGCCGCCTGCTGGCCCAGGCCCCCGACATGGACGCCGTCTTCGTCGCCTCCGACCTCATGGCCCTGGGTGTCGTCAACGTCCTTCAGCAGGCCGGGCGTTCGGTCCCCGGCGACATCACCGTGGGCGGCTTCGACGACTCACCCGCGGCCACCGCCGGCGCCCCCGCCCTCACCACCATGCGCCAGCCCTTCGACCGCATCAGTGCCGAGATGGTCCGCATGCTCCTCGCCCAGATCGCCGGCGAGGACACGGCCGGGGTGATCCTCCCGACCGAACTGGTGGTCCGGGACTCGGCGTAGGCGTTCCGCCGGCGGCGCGGTGTGACGGGTGAGCCGTACGACGCAGGTGGGGGCACGGCGACGCGGCGCACGCCGGCCTGGCCGTTCCGCACCGCTCCCCGGCCGGCCGCCGCGTCAACAGGGCGGAGCCGCACGGGACATGCCCAGGAACCGGAACTGCGGTCAACGGATGTGAAAGCAGCAGCCGTCCGGTTCGCGTCGAGTCGCAGGGGGCCAACCATCCGTATTCTCTGATCATGGCCGCCTCCCCCGCATATTCACTCATCGCCACCGACCTGGACGGCACGCTGCTGCGCGCCGACGACACCCTCTCCGACCGGTCGTTGGCCGCGCTCGCACGGGTGGCCGCGGGTGGGGCCCAGCATCTCGTCGTGACGGGACGGCCGGCACCCAGAGTGCGGCCGCTGCTCGACGACCTGGGCAGCACGGGGCTCGCGGTGTGCGGGCAGGGCGCGCAGGTGTACGACGCCGGCGCCGACCGTCTGCTGTGGTCGGTGACCCTGGACCGGGAGCTGGCCGAGACCGCGCTCGGCAAGATCGAGGCCGAGGTCGGACAGGTGTACGCGGCCGTCGACCAGGACGGTGTCGACGGGCTCACGCTCATCGAGCCGGGATATCTGATGCCCCATCCGACCCTGCCGGCCGTGCGGGTGGGCCGGCGCGACGACCTGTGGTGCGAGCCGATCAGCAAGGTGCTGCTGCGCCATCCCTACCTGTCCGACGACGAGTTGGCGGTGACGGCGCGCTCGGTGGTGGGCTCGCTGGCCACGGTCACCATGTCGGGGCCCGGGACCGTCGAACTCCAGCCATGTGGCATCACCAAGGCGACGGGCCTCGCGCTGGCCGCCGAACACCTGGGCCTGGGGCCGGAGATGACGATCGCCTTCGGGGACATGCCCAACGACATCCCCATGTTCGACTGGGCGGCCCACGGCGTCGCGATGGCCAACGGGCACCCCGAACTCCGGGCCGTGGCCGACGAGGTGACCCTGTCGAACGAGGACGACGGCATCGCCGTCGTCCTCGAAAGACTGTTTCCCGAGGCCTAGTAGGCGCCCCAGACATTGTCGATGGACCCGTACCGCTGGGCCGCGTAGTTGCAGGCCGCGGTGATGTTCGCGACCGGGTCGTACGGGTCCCACGACGTGTTGGCCACGTGGTAGGCGTTGAAGGTCGGGTCGATCACCTGGAGCAGGCCCTTGGAGGGGGTGCCGGCGGCCGCGTTGGAGTCCCAGTTGTTGATGGCCCAGGGGTTGCCGGAGGACTCACGGATGATGTTGCGGTAGATGCCGTCGTAGGAGCCGGGAATCCCGTGCTCCGCCATGACGGCGAGGGAGGCGCGGATCCAGCCGTCCAGGGTGTTGGGGTAGCCGAGCGTGGCCGCGGTCTGCATGGGCGGGGTGGCCGCCGACGCGCTGGTCGCGCCGATGAGGGGGAGCGCGAGTACGGCGGCTCCGGTGCCGGCGACGGCGAGCTTGCGGACGAGACGGCTGGTACGGGTACGTCGGTGCTGAGCGGCAGCGGACATGGCGAAGTTCCTCTCCGGCGCCTGCGAGGTGAGCTGTCGGGTTCGGGCTGGAGTTGCCCGGACACGCCTACGAAAGGCGTGACTTCACCCCAAGCCGTACCGGTATGTCCGAAGACGCCCGGTCCGGCGGCTTACCTGGGTCCCCCGCTCCTGCCCTGGTTTCTCGGTGGGTGTACGGGCGGTGGCAGGATTCGGCGTCCGCCCGACAGGCCGGGAACGTATGCGAGAGCACATGTCCGGAACAAGTGGCGAATTCACATGCGATGCCTATTGACCTTGGTAGGAGGCATTTGGGGCACTTGATCCTTTGCGGTCGCCAAGCCTCAACTGAGGTTTCGGCAAAGGTGGATCGGCAGATTCCGGATCGGCGTCCGTCCGCCTGTCCGCGTGGGCCAAGTCACAGCCGAGCGCAAGAGGTGTAAAACGGTCAAGAGTGCCCAACTCGTGGTCAACCGGCCGTCCGTGGGATCCGCTTCTCCCATGTCCGGTGGAAGACCACCTCGCCGCCGTCGGTGCAGACGACCTCGTTCGAGGTGTGGAAGTCCGTCGCGTCGCAGGTGATCTCCGAGCGGGTCCGGACGGTCGCGTCCCAGCCGAGCTCCGGGCGGTGCAGCCGGATCGACCAGTCCGAGCGGGTGCGGGCGGACAGCGGGTCGTTCTCGTCGATCGTGTACGTCTCCAGCGCGTCCTCGGTGCACTCCAGACCGTCGGGGTACACGCGCGTGCCGCCGTACCGCGGGTCGACCTCGAGACGCCACTCACCCTTGGCCACGTCACGGACGACCAGGCGCTCGGGGCGCGGCTCGTCGAAGGTCGCGGGGTGGCTCACGCCGAGCGGCTCGGACTGCTCCGGCTCCTCGAACGCGATGTCCGAGGAGGCTTCACGCGCGCGTACCGGCAGTTCGAGGAAGCTCCCCGCAGGCTCCAGCGCGAATCCCGCCTGCGAACCGGGCTGCGGCCAGATCCACGGCCAGTACGCCGAGGAGACGGCGAGCCGGATGCGGTGGCCGGGCGGGAAGGCGTGCCCGACGCCGTTCAGTTCAAAGCTCACCTCCTGCGTCGCGCCCGGCTCCCAGGGCACGGCCCGGTCCCGCCCATGGCGTGCCGAGAGGTTCAGCACGCCCCGCGTGACCAAGGTCGACGACCCGTCCGGGGCGACATCGCACAGCCGCGCGACGACCTGCCCGCGCGTCACCTCCGAGGTCACCCTGAGCCGCACCCGCGGCCGTCCGAGGACCCACGTCTCCACACCCACCGCGAACTCGAAGCAGGCCGAACGCGCGTCCTCCTCCCGCTGGTCCGGCGGCAGGTCGGCGTCGTTCCCGACCGGGAAGAAACGGCCTGCGTCCACGCCCGTGTGCTGCGGGGAGCGGACCAGGACGGGGGGACCCTGGAGGCCGTACGACACCGTCGTCACGTTCGGGGAAGGCCACGCCGGCTCGCCGACCCAGCGGCCGGGCAGGGTGTCGTAGACCGTGGCCGGGGGGTGGGAGTCGCTCACGTAGGCCCTCAGGAGCGGTTCCCGCATGACGCCGGTGTCGACGCCCTTCAGGTGCTGGTCCCACCAGCGCAGGGTCTCCTGGAGGAAGCCGATCGCCGGGCCGGGCGGCAGGCCGCGGTCCGGGTACTGGTGGGACCACGGACCGATGAGCCCCCGTACGCGCTCGACGGGCAGGTGCTCGACGAGTCTGAGGACCGTGTCGCGGTACGGGTCGTGCCAGCCGCCCACCGCGAGGACGGCCGCGACGATCGCGCCGTAGTCCTCGCAGACGCTGCCGGCGCGCCAGTAGACGTCGCGCGTCTGGTGGTCGAGCCAGGTGTGGAGGAACGGGTCGACCTGTTCGAGCCGTCCCAGCCACATGTCCCGCCACACGTCGCCGACATGGAGCGGATCCGGCGGCCGGGAGGCGAAGGCGAGCATCGTCGCCGCCCAGGCGTGCATGTCCACCGCGAGGACGGAACCTCCCATGTAGTGCGCGTCGTTGTCGTAGCGGTCGTCGGTGGAGCAGACCGTGACGACCGCCTTGAGCGGCTCGGGTGCCAGGGCCGCGACCTGGAGGGAGTTGAAGCCGCCCCAGGAGATGCCGAACATGCCGACCCGGCCGTCGCACCAGGGCTGCGCGGCCAGCCAGCCGACGACCTCGGCCCCGTCGGCGAGCTCGGTCGCGGAGTACTCGTCGCCCGGCACGCCCTCGCTGTTGCCGTGCCCGCGCACATCGACACGCACGGAGGCGTAACCGTGGCCCGCGTACCAGGGGTGGCGCTGCCAGTCGCGGGGAGCGGTCCAGTCGGTGAGGCGGTACGGCAGGTATTCGAGGATCGCGGGTACCGGTTCGGGGGTGAGGGGCCGCCACACGCGTGCGTACAGGAGCGTCCCGTCCGGCAGCGGGATGCGGACGTCGTCGTGGGTCGTCTCGTAGGGGAAGGACGTACGGATGTGCATCGGTGGAGTCCCGTCGGTTTCAGAGCACCGGGTGCATGGTGCGGCGCAGCCAGGCCGCGGCGGCCGTCGTCGCGATCTCGACCTCGGTTCGGGACACGGGCGGCTACTTCCCTACAAGTCGATAGATATCCCTTCTTTTCAGGTGATCAAAAACATACCGGTCGTGATCCGATACCGCCTGGCATGGACGGGGCGGGCGCTATCGGTGATCCAAAGATGACCGGATACGCTGACTTGAGTGATGGCAGCGACGTATCGACATTCCGTATAACCGCCAGTGGGACACCAGCAGACAGGAGACCCCTCGTGACCGTCGTCGGGCCGTTCGGGCTGAGCGTGCGGGACCAGGCTCTGGAAGCCGATGTCCAGGCCGCAATGGCGGCTGTCGAGGAGGGATTGCTCGAGGCCACCAAGAGTGAGGTTCCCTTCATCACGGAGGCCGCCCAGCATCTGGTGCGCGCGGGTGGAAAGCGGTTCCGTCCGCTCCTCGTGATGCTCGCCGCCCAGTTCGGGGACCCCTATGCGCCGGGCGTGGTGCCGTCGGCCGTGGTGGTGGAGCTGACCCACCTCGCGACGCTGTACCACGACGACGTCATGGACGAGGCCGAGGTCCGACGGGGTGTCGACAGCGCCAACACCCGCTGGGGCAACTCGGTGGCCGTGCTGACCGGCGACTTCCTGTTCGCCCGCGCCTCGCACATCCTGGCCGACCTCGGGCCGGAGGCGGTCCGGGTGCAGGCGGAGGCGTTCGAGCGCCTGGTCACCGGCCAGATCCTGGAGACCGCCGGGCCGCAGGACGGCCGGGACCCGGTCGAGCACTACCTCGACGTGCTCGGCGGCAAGACGGGCTCGCTGGTCGCGGTCTCGTGCCGCTTCGGGGCGATGATGTCCGGCGCCGACGAGACGGTCGTGGACGTCCTGACCCAGTACGGCGAGCGCCTCGGCGTCGCCTTCCAGCTCGCCGACGACGTCCTGGACATCGCCTCCGACTCCCACGAGTCCGGCAAGACGCCGGGCACGGACCTGCGCGAGGGCATCCCCACGATGCCGGTGCTGCGGCTGCGCGAGCGGGCCGCCCGCCTCGGTCTGGCCGAGGACATCGCCCTGTGCGAGCTGCTCGACTCCGACCTCACGGACGACGCCCGGCACGCGGAGGCGCTGGCCGCCCTGCGTACGCACCCCGCACTGGAGCAGGCCCGCAAGGACACCGTGCGGTACGCCGAGGACGCGCGCGCGGCCCTGGCCCCGCTGCGGGAGTGCGATGCGAAGGCGGCGCTGATGGAGCTGTGCGACGCGGTGGTGCATCGCGCGGGCTGAGGCCTGCTGACCTTTCGGCAGAGCGGCGCCCCCTACGGGTAGTAGGGGGCGTCCGCATGTCGTGTCATACCCCAGGTGTACATGGAGTTGGCCCCGAGGGCTGACGCATGCTCATGGCCGATTTGGTCAGATGGACATCACAGAAAACACCACTCCTCACCGATTCGGGTGAGAATGGCGGCTACAGGGTGGACGCACGGGAGTTGACAGCCGCCGCCGACGACGGAGGTAAGGCACACATGGCACCGTACGAATCCGACGACAACGCGACCGCCGCGGACGCCGAAGAGCTGCGCTCCGCGCGCCGCCGCAAGGCCGCGCGATACGTCGTGCCGGCCACGGTGGTGGGCATCGCGGCGGCGACGATCGGGCTCGTCCCGGCGCTCGCCGACTCCGGCGATCCCGACCTGCCGAAGATCAGCGCACAGGAACTCATCGAGAAGATCGCCGCATCGGACGTACAGCAGCTGTCCGGCACGGTGAAGATCACCACGGATCTGGGGCTGCCGGACCTCGGCGGCCTGGAGAGCTCGCTCGGCTCCGCCGCCGGGCCCTCCGGCTCGGGCGACGGCTCCTCCGCCGACCCCTCCACCAAGCTGACCGAGCTGGCCTCCGGCACGCACACGCTGCGTGTCGCGGCCGACGGCGAGAACAAGCAGAAGGTCTCGCTGCTGGAGAACGCGGCCGAGTACAGCCTCATCCACAACGGCAAGGACGTCTGGGGCTACGACAGCAAGTCCAACTCGGTCTTCCACACCACGGCCTCTCGAGCGCGACGGGAAGCAGAAGGAAGAGCTCCCGGCCACGCCCAAGGACCTCGCCGAGGAGGCTCTCAAGGCCGCCGACAAGACCACGTCGGTGACGGTGGAGGGCACCGCGCAGGTCGCGGGGCGGGACGCCTACCGGCTCGTCATCAAGCCCAAGGACGAAGGGTCGACGGTCGGCCAGATCACCGTGGCCGTGGACTCGAAGACCGGGCTGCCGCTGAAGTTCACGCTGACGCCGGCGAGCGGCGGTTCCGCCGTCGTGGACGCGGGCTTCACCCAGGTCAGCTTCGCCAAGCCGGCCGCCTCGACCTTCGACTTCACTCCGCCGAAGGGCGCGAAGGTCGAGGAGGGGGACGCCGCGAAGGCGCCCGAGCACTCCGAGCGTTCCGAGCGCCCCGGGGACTTCGGCAAGGGTTCGGCCCCCGAGCTCGGCAAGGAGGGCCCCGAGGGTCTGAACGTCATCGGGGACGGCTGGGACTCCATCGCCACCTTCGACACCGGCGGCCAGGGCGTCCCGTCCGGCTCCGAGGTCGGCGGTGACGTCGGCGGCTTCCTGGACTCGCTCGGCGACAAGGTCTCCGGCAAGTTCGGCGAGGGCACCGTCTTCAAGACCCGCCTGATCAACGCCCTGATCACGGACGACGGCAAGGTCTACGTCGGCGCGGTCACCAAGGACGCGCTGGTGAAGGCGGCCGACGCGGCGAAGTAGGACTCGGCACGACGAATCGAGGGAGCCGATGGACCAGCCGTCCGCCACGGAGCCGGATCCGGAGGGGGCGGGCGAGGGCGCGGGTGACGGCGTCATCCACACCCACGCCCTCACCAAGCGCTACCGCGGCGGACAGCTCGCCGTGGACGGTCTCGACCTGACCGTCCCGGCGGGCAGCGTCTTCGGCTTCCTCGGCCCTAACGGCTCCGGCAAGACCACCACCATCCGCATGCTGATGGGCCTCATCGCACCGACCTCCGGCTCGGCGCGTGTCCTGGGCCACCCCATGCCGCGCGCCTCCCGGACCGTACTCCCGCACGTCGGCGCGCTCATCGAGGGCCCGGCCCTCTACGGCTTCCTCTCCGGCCGCGACAACCTCATCCGCTACGACGCCGCGGACCCGACCGCCGACCCCCGCACCCGGGGCGCCCGCGTGGCAGCGGCCCTGGACCGGGTGGGCCTGGCGGCCGCCGCCGGCAAGAAGGCGAAGGCGTACTCGCTGGGCATGAAACAGCGCCTCGGCCTGGCGGCGGCCCTGCTCCAGCCCCGCAGACTCCTGGTGCTGGACGAACCGACCAACGGCCTGGACCCGCAGGGCATGCGCGAGATCCGTTCCCTGGTGAGGGAGCTGGCCTCGGACGGCACCACCGTCTTCCTCTCCTCCCACCTCCTCGACGAGATCGAACAGGTCTGCACCCACGCAGCCGTGATGGCCCAGGGCCGCCTGATCACCCAGGGTTCGGTGAGCGACCTGGCGGCGGGGGCGAGGGGCAGGCTGGTGGTCACGACACCGGACACGGCGGACGCGGCGCGGGTTCTCAAGGAACAGGGGGTCGGTGACGTGGTCATCGACGAGGACCGGGTGACGTCCGACCCTCCGGAAGGCGAACCGGCCGCGATCAACGCCGCGTTGGTGACAGCGGGAGTACGGGTACGGGGCTTCGGTGTCGAGCGAGCCTCCCTGGAGGACGCCTTCGTGGCACTGACGGGGGAGGGCTTCGATGTCGCAGGCTGAAGCAGGGGCTTTTCATCCACAACCGGCCCGCAGCCGCCGTACGACCTTCCGGGCCACCCTCTTCCGCAACGAACTGCTCACCACCTTCCGCCGCTGGCGAACCCTCGCCCTGCTGGCCGTACTCGCAGCCGTCCCGATCCTCGTAGGCATCGCGGTGAAGATCGAGACCGGCGACGGCGGCTCGGCCGGCGGTGGTGGTGGCGGCCCCGCCTTCATCTCGCAGATCACGAACAACGGCCTCTTCCTGGTCTTCACCGCCCTCGCCGCGACCCTCCCCTTCTTCCTCCCGATGTCCATCGGCGTCATCGCGGGCGACGCGATCGCGGGCGAGGCCAACGCCGGCACCCTGCGCTATCTCCTGGTCGCCCCGGCGGGCCGCACCCGTCTGCTCCTCACCAAGTACACGACGGTGATGGCCTTCTGCCTGGTCGCCACCCTCGTGGTCGCCCTCTCGGCGCTGGCGGTAGGGGCGATCCTCTTCCCGCTCGGCGACCTGACGACGATCTCCGGCACCCGGATCACCTTCGCGGAGGGCCTGGGAAGAGCCCTGCTGATCGCCCTGGTGGTGGCCGCGTCACTGACCGGGGTGGCGGCACTGGGACTGTTCGTCTCCACGCTCACCAACAGCGGCATCGCGGCGATGGCCACGACGGTCGGCCTGCTGATCACGGTCCAGATCCTCGACCAGATCCCCCAGCTGCACGCTCTTCAGCCGTACTTCTTCTCCCACTACTGGCTGTCCTTCGCCGACCTGATGCGCGAACCGGTCTACTGGGACGACCTGGTGAAGAACCTCGGCCTGCAGGCCCTGTACGCGGCGGTGTTCGGCTCGGCGGCGTGGGCGAGGTTCATGGCGAAGGACATCACGGCGTGAGCTGTTCATAGGGGAACCGCGCGAGCGGGGCCTCCTGCTCGAAGAACGTCTTCGCGCGGGCGAGGGCCTCGGTGTCCCTCAGCACGTCACCGGGCTTGCTGCCGTTGCCGAGCAGCACCCCGCCGAAGCGCATGCCCATGTACGCGGCCGAGTTGTTGAGGGTGCCGACCAGCGGGTCGGCGACCTCGGCCTCCTCGTGGGCCAGCGCGGTGACCCCCCACAGCGTGCGCCCCGCCATGGTCGCCTTGAACTCGACGCCCGGAGTGCGCAGCCAGCCGGCCCAGTGGTCCAGGTAGCGCTTGACGTGGGCGGAGACCGAGTACCAGTACAGCGGAGAAGCGATCACGATGTCCGTCGCCGCGAGCGTCGCATCGAACAGCAGCGCCGTGTTGCCGATCGTCGGACGCACGTGGTCGGTGTCGTGGCGGAGGTCCTCGAAGTCGGGCAACGGGCGCTCCGTGAGGTCGATCCACTGCTGCTCGACATCAGGGGGCAGTTGCTCGGCGGCCCGGCGGGCCAGCAGCTCGGTGTTGCCGTCGCTGCGGCTGCTGCCGAGCACGAACAGGAAACGGCGTGTCATGGAGATCCCTCGGATGATCGGCGGAGATGGCGGTGATCGGCGTACGTCAAATACTCGCACATGCATTATATGCGTGCGCAATTACCTGTCCAGGGGTGAGCCTCAGATGTACGCCGGTGCCGCCCGCGCCACCTCCAGCAGCAGCGCTTCGCCGCCGTGCCGGGCCACGAGCTGCAGTCCGACCGGGCAGCCGTCGGGGCCGAGGCCGGCCGGGAGGCTGAGTGCCGGGTGCCCGCTGAGGTTGAACGCCCAGGTGAGGGCGGTGGAGTAGCGCTCACCAGGGCCTTCGTGACCGTGCGGCGGATGGGGGGTCGTGGGCGTCAGCAGCAGGTCGGTGTGGTCGAAGAGCTCGTGGAGGCGATGGTCGTTGGCGGCCCGGATCCGGTCGGCGTCCCGCAGGTCGGAACCGGGGGTGCGCAGGGCGAGCCAGGCGGGGGCGGGGTCGTGCAGGCGGAGGGGGGTGCGGGGCGGAGCCAGCCGTACGACACCGGCGTCGGCCAGCCGCCCGGCCGCCGCGCGGGTGATCCGGACGATGTCGGGGTCGGGGTCGGCGAAGCCGAGATCGGGGGACCAGACGGCGGTGAAGGGAAGGGCGGCGGGGGGTTCGGTGAGGCCCCCGTCCCCGTAAATGGCCCCGTGGCCATACAGGTCCCCGTCCCCGTCCCCCTCCCCGTCGGCAGAGATCGCGTGCCAGTAGGCGGCGGCGTCGGCGGCGTGGCGGGCGAGGATGCCGGGGGTGGTGAGGTTGGGCCGGCCGGAGTTGGCGCCGAGGGAGCCTGAGCGGGTGATCGTGCGGTCGTTATCGGCGTCCGACTCGGTATCGGCATCGGTATCGGTAGCCAAGCGGCCGGAGTTCGTGGTCTTCAGGCCGATCACCCCGCACCACGCCGCCGGGATCCGTACCGACCCCGCCCCGTCGCTCCCCGTCGCCATCGGGACGAGTCCCGCGGCCACCGCGGCCGCGGAGCCCGCCGAGGAGCCGCCCGGGGTACGGTCGGCGCGCCAGGGGTTCACGGTACGGCCGTGGGCGCCGAGTCCCCAGGTCTGCCAGGGAGTTCCGGGACCGGGCACGGAGGTCGCGCCGACCGGGACGCATCCGGCCGCGAGGAGCGGTGCCGCGCCGCGCAGCCCGTGCCGACCCTTCACCCCGAGCGGCACCCCGGCGAGCGGCGGCCGCTCACCCGCGTCGACACGGAGGTCGACCTCGCGTGCCCGCCGTAGCCCCTCCTCCTCCCACACCTCGGCGAACGCGCACAGCTGCGGATCCACCCGCCGGATCCGCTCCAGGGCCAGGGCGACGACGTCGACGGCCCGCAGCGAGCGGGCACGTACCGCTGAAGCGATGTCCCGGGCGGAGAGGAAGGCCAGGTCGGAGTCGTCGGCCGTCACGGGGAGGCGGCCCGGGTGAGCCGGATCAGCGCCTCGGTTCCGCGAGGCGGGGTTCCGCTCACGTCACCGAGGCGCCACGCGGGGACCCAGGGCACGCGGTACACGTCCACCGTGGACTCGATCTCCTTGAGCTGCCGGGCGAGCGGGCGCGGGAGTCGGCCCGGTGCGTCCGCGACGAGGACGACGGCGTCGAGGTCGAGCCCGGGCGGGTGCTCACCGCGCCGGAAGAGCTCCAGGCCGCGGCGGGCGGCGAGCAGACCCGCGGCGTGCGTGCGGGCGACGAGCAGGACGGAGGTCGGAGCACCGGGGCCCGGCCAGTCGCGTCCGCTGTCGTGGCCGCCGTAGACGGCCGCCAGGGTGGAGACGCCCGCGCCGCCATGGGTGCCGACCCACGCGAACCGCCTCCCGGGCGGGGCCACCGGCCCCCGGATCCAGATCTCCGGCCCCTGCTGCACACTCTCCGCCTCTCGCCGCACGTCGGTCCGCCTGCCCGCGCCCCGACCCTGTCATCCCACTCGCCCTCCACCTGCTGGGACAGGCCTGTGACATCACGGTGACGTGAGAACCGGGGGCGAGCGGAGAGACTCGACAGTACGTGCACGACCGTGAGGGATGAGATGTCTCGACTCAGCCGCGAAAAGAAGCGCGACCAGCAGCGGGGTGCGACCCCGATCGACGTCCGCGTCCCCCTGACGGGTGAGTCCGCGACGGTGGCCGGAACAGCGGTCACCGCCCCGCCCGGCGAGGAACTCCACCAGACCGTCCTGACCCACCTCCACCATCTCGCCCTCTCCAGTGGCCGGCCCGTCCACGCCACGGTCCACGACGCCCGCATCGGGTACGTGGTCCCGCTGGAGGTCACGACGGACGGCTCCAGCCGCTTCACCGCGGAGCCGGTACTGATGGCTGCCCCGGAGGGTCCGCCGCTCGCCGGGAGCGAGGAGCCCGCGGAGAAGCCCTGGCCGTCCGCGGGCGCCGGCCCGCACGAGGAGTCCCCTCAGCTCCCGGGGTCACTCGACGAGCCCGCGCGGGATCCGGCTCCCACGTTCCGGCTGCGGAACCTGCCCGAGCCGCAGCCGGCGGACGCCGAACCGTCCCCGACCCAGGTCCTACGACAGTTGCCGCACCCTCGGCGCACCGGCCCGGCTCCGGCTCAGCCCCCCGGGACGGTCGCACCCCCGACGGGCGAGTTCGGCCCGCCGCCCGTCATGGACACGAGCCCGACCCCCGCCCCGCTGTCACCGACCGACTTCGCCTACGCCCCCAGGTCCCTGCCGGAGCCCGGCCCCGGCCCGACACCGGCCCCGCCGTCGGACGCCGTCCCCACTTCCGACCCGCCGCCGTCGGACACAGTCCCGACCCCCGTACCGCCGCCGTCGGACGCCGTCCCCACCCCACAGCCGACAAGCGACTCGGCGCCGGTGTCCGCGCCCAAGCCCCTGCCCTCGGCCGGTTTCGCCGCTGTTCCGCAGCCGCTCCCGTCGGCGTCGCCCGCCTCTCGTCCCGCCGCCCCGCTCATCGATCCCGTCCCCCTCCTGGACGACCCCGGTCCCAAGCCGACCCCCGTGCGAGGGTTCGACGCCGTGGCCGAGGCCGTGCTGGGGGAGGGGCTGGTGGTGGAGGACGGCGCCGTTCTCGCGGAACCCGTCGGGCGGATCAGTGAGGCGGTGCGGGAGGGGCGGACGGACGTTGCCGCCGAGTTGGCCGAGCGGGTGGTCGGTGAGGCGTCCGAGACCCTGGGCGCCGAGCATCCCGACGTGCTGCGGGTGCGTGAACTCGCCGCGTACATCGCCTACTTGGGCGGAGAGCCGGTCCGGGCCGCGGAGATCTCCCTCGAACTGGCCGACATCCACCACCGCGCCGGAGACGCCGAGGCGGCCTACGGCAACGTGCACAGCGCGGCCACCGCGTGGAAGGCCGTACGGGATCCGCTGCGGGGTCTGGAACTCGGACGCGACCTGCTCACCCTGTGGACGGACCTGGCCGCCGGAGAAGGCCCGGCGGCCGAGGACCCCGACAAGCTGGAGTCGGCCCGCGCCCGCATGCTCCGCCTCGCGGAACGCGCACGGAAGGCCGACCAGTAGCCCGGGAAGCCGTGTTACCGGGACAGCTCCCACACCGCGTACGCCACCGCGTCACTGTTGCGGTCCAGGGCCGTGTCGTTGATGTTGGCCGTGGTGTCGCACGACGAGTGGTAGCAGCGGTCGAAGGCCAGCCCCGAGGTACCGCCCCACTTGGCCGCCTGCGCCGCCGTCTTGACGTAGTCCGCCCCGCTGAACAGCCCGCCCACCGGCACGCCCGCGTTCTTGAAGGGCGCGTGGTCGGAGCGGCCGTCGCCCTCGGTCTCGATCTCGGTCGCCACGCCGAGGCCGGCGTAGTACGTCTTGAAGGTCTTCTCGATGGCCGGGTCGTCGTCGTAGACGAAGTACCCGGGGTTCGGCGAGCCGATCATGTCGAAGTTGAGGTAGCCGCTGATCCGTGAACGGGCGGCGGTGGAGAGGCTGTTGACGTAGTAGCGGGAGCCGACCAGGCCCAGCTCCTCCGCGCCCCACCAGGCGAATCTCAGATGCTTGGTGGGCTGGTAGCCGGCCCGGGACACGGCGAGCGCGGTCTCCAGAACGGCCGCCGAACCGGACCCGTTGTCGTTGATGCCCGCGCCCGACGTCACGCTGTCGAGGTGCGAGCCGGACATGACCACCTGGTTGGTGTCGCCGCCCGGCCAGTCGGCGACCAGGTTGTATCCGGTGCGGCCGGACGAGGTGAACTGCTGGACCGTCGTGGTGAATCCGGCGGCGTCCAGCTTGGCCTTCACATAGTCGAGCGAGGCCTTGTAACCGGCGCGGCCGTGCGCGCGGTTGCCGCCGTTGGCGGTGGCGATGGACTGCAGCTGCGTCAGATGCGCCTTCACGTTGGCCACCGGGATGTCCGGGGCCGCGGCCACCGCGGGCTGTCCCGCGGGGGCCGCGCCGGCTATGGATCCGCCGGCCAGGAGGGACACGGTGGCGACGACGGCGGTGGCCGTGACGCGTCCGGGAACCGAGAGCTTCATGTGGGGGGCTCCGAATTCCATGGGAATCCCTGAAGTCACAGGGATTCCACAGCGAATGGGTGCCTGGATCGTGAAGCTGAGGCTGACTCACCGTCAAGGGCGGAATCCGGTCACGCCTGTTCGCATAACGGACCCCATCGCTCTCAAGGGCTCATTGCACGCAGAACTCGTTCCCCTCGGGATCCGCCATCACCACCCATTCGCCGCCCTGCTCCTTCACCTCCCGCAGCACGCTCGCCCCGAGTCCCGTCAGCCGCTCGACCTCGGCCGCCCGCTGTCCGTCGGCGGCGTGCACGTCGAGATGGAGCCGGTTCTTGACCGTCTTCGCCTCAGGCACCCGCTGGAACAGCAGCCGCCGGCCGAGGCCCGTGCCGCTGTCCTTGTCGTACGGGTCGTCGGGATGCCGTACGGCGATCAGGTCCCGGAAGGCGAGGCGCGCGTGGTACTCGACGGTGGCCTCGCGCGGCAGCGCGCCGAGCTCCAGCAGCCGCTGGATGAGCGCGTCGTTGTCCTCAACCACGTAGTGCAGAGCGGCGGCCCAGAAGTCGGCCTGTGCGTGCGGGGCGCCGGCGTCGACGACCAGTTTCCAGTGCAGGGGTGTGGGTGTGGTCTGCGTCATGGAGCCACTTATAGCCGCGGATCAGGTCCCGTAGTGTCCTGAATGGCTTCCGCCGCCCGTCTGCAGTCGAGTAAGCCCCTACCGAGGGAGCGTGGTCATGGGTGCACGCGCCTGGGCGCTGTTGCTCGTCCTGTGCGGAACGATCTTCCTGGAGGGCGCCGACATCGCGATGATGGCCGTCGCGATCCCGTCGATCCGGTCCGATCTGGGGCTCGCGACCGACACCGCGGCCTGGGTGGTGAGCGCCTATGTGCTCGGCTACGCCGGTTTCACCCTCCTGGGCGGGCGCGCGGCCGACCTGCTCGGCCGCCGCCGGATGTTCCTGATCTGGCTGACGGTCTTCCTCGCCTTCTCGGGCCTCGGGGGCCTGGCGACCGAGGGCTGGATGCTGGTGGTCGCCCGCTTCGTCACCGGCGTCTCCTCCGCCTTCATGACCCCGGCCGCGCTGTCCCTGATCACCACCTCCTACGAGGAGGGCCCGCGGCGCACCAAGGCCCTGCTGGTCTTCGCCGGCACCGGAGCCGGCGGTTTCTCCCTCGGCCTGGTGATCGGCGGCCTGCTCACCGCGCTCGGCTGGCGCTGGGTGTTCTTCGCGCCCGTGCTGATGGCCGCTGCCCTGCTCCTCGCGGCCTTCCGCCTGATCCCGCGCCGGCCCGTCCCGACGCCGACCGGGCACGGCTTCGACCTGCTCGGCGCCCTGACCGCCGCCGGCGCCATGCTGCTGGCCGCCTACACCGTCGTACGCCTGGAACACGGCCTGGACGCATGGTGGTCGACGACGGCGTCCGGGCTCGGGGCGCTGCTGCTCGGGGCCGCCTTCGTCGGTGTGGAACGCAGGGCCGCGAACCCCCTGGTCCGGCTCGGGATCCTGCGCACGGGACCGGTCGTACGGGCCGACCTCGGGGCGCTGCTGTTCGTCGGCGCCTTCTTCGGCTTCCAGTTCGTGGTGACGCTCTATCTCCAGGAACTGCGCGGCTGGTCCTCGGTGCAGACCGCGATCGCCCTGGTGATCATGGGCTGTGACGCGGTCCTCGCGCCCACCCTCACGCCGCGGCTCGTCGCCCGCTTCGGCAACACGCGCGTGATCGTCGGCGGTTTCCTGCTGGCGGTGCTCGCCTACGGCCTCTTCCTGCCGGTCGGCATGGACTGGCCCTACCTGGCGATGTTCCCGACGCTGATCATCGCGGGCACCGCCTTCGCGCTGGCGTACGGGCCGCTGACGATCGCGGCGACGGACGGGGTGGCCGAGTCCGAGCAGGGCCTGGCCGGCGGGCTGCTGCACACGGCGACACAGTTCGGCTCGGCGATCGGTATCTCCGCGGTGACGGCGGTCTACGGCCTGGCGCTGGGCGAGGCCGGCGACTCCGGACCCGAGGCCAGACTCTCCGCCTTCCGTACGGCGCTGACGGTGCCCGTCGTCATGGTGGTGCTGGGCCTGGTGATCTCCCTCCTGAGCGTCCGCGCGGTGCGCAGGGCGTCCCAGGTGAGCAGCGTCAACGCCAGCCAGACCAGTGCGAACCCGGCCCAGCGCTCGGGTGGCATGGCCTCGCCGAAGTAGAAGATGCCGAGCAGGAACTGGAAGACCGGGGCCAGGTACTGGAGCAGTCCCAGCGTGGACAGCGGCACGCGGATCGCCGCCGCGCCGAAGCAGACCAGGGGGAGCGCGGTGACGATGCCGGTCGAGGCGAGCAGCGCCGCGTGCCCCGGCCCCTCGGAGGCGAAGCTGAGGTTGCCGTGCGAACTCAGCCACAGCAGATAGCCGAGCGCGGGCAGGAACTGGATCGCGGTCTCGGCGGCCAGCGACTCCACGCCGCCGAGGTTCACCTTCTTCTTGACCAGTCCGTAGGTGGCGAAGGAGAAGGCGAGGGTGAGGGAGATCCACGGGGGCCGGCCGTATCCGACGGTGAGGACGAGCACGGCGGCGGCGCCCACCCCGACCGCCGTCCACTGCACGGGCCGCAGCCGCTCCTTGAGCAGCAGCACGCCCATGGCGATGGTGACGAGCGGGTTGATGAAGTACCCGAGGGATGCCTCGACGACATGTCCGCTGTTCACGGACCAGATGTAGACGCCCCAGTTGACGGTGATGACGGTGGCGGCCACGGCGACCAGCGCCAGCCGACGCGGCTGCCGCAGCAGCTCACCGGCCCACGCCCAGCGCCGTACGACGATGAGCGCGACGGCGACGAAGACGAGCGACCACACCATCCGGTGGGCGAGGATCTCCGCGGCCCCGGCGGGCTTGAGCAGCGGCCAGAAGAGCGGGACGAGACCCCACATGCCATACGCGGCGAAGCCGTTCAGCAGACCTATGTGCCGCTCGCCCCTCGACTTCACGGACTCTCCTCCTCGCACCGCCCTCGCCTGCAAGAAGGTAACGCCGAGTACCCCCGGCTGTCATGCCCGTATCGCTATACGGTCATGACAGCCGGGGGTGCCGGCCCCAGGGGCCCGCTGGGGAGTGTCAGCCCTTGAGCGCGACCGCGATCGACTCGGCGATCGGGGTGGCCGGACGGCCGGTCAGCCGGGACAGGTCACCGGAGGAGACGACCAGCTCACCCTTCTCGATGGAGGCGTCGACACCCGCGAGGGTCGCGGCGAGCGGGGCCGGCAGTCCTACGCCCGTCAGGATCCCGGTGTAGGCCTCGACGGAGACGGCGTTGTAGGCGATCTCCTTGCCGGTCTGCTTGCTGAGCTCGGCCGCGTACTCCGCGAAGCCCCAGGGCTCGTCGCCGCCCAGCTCGTACGTCGTGTTCTCGTGTCCCTCGCCGGTCAGCACGGCCACGGCGGCGGCCGCGTAGTCGGCGCGCGAGGCGGAGGAGACGCGACCGTCGCCGGCGGCCTGTACCACGGCACCGTGCTCCAGGACGGGGGCGAGGTTCTCGGTGTAGTTCTCGTTGTACCAGCCGTTGCGCAGCAGCGAGTAGGTCACGCCGGAGGCGAGGAGGGCCTCCTCGGTGGCCCGGTGGTCGTCCGCGAGCGCGGCCGTGAGGCTGCCCGGGGCGCTGGTGTACGCGAGGAGGGCCACGTCCGCGGCCTTGGCGGCGTCGATGACGACCTGGTGCTGGGCGGGGCGTCCCTTGTCGAACTCGTTGCCGGAGATCAGCAGCACCTTGTCGCCGGCCGCGAAGACCTTGTCGAAGGTCTCGGGGCTGTTGTAGTCGGCGACCGCTATCTTCACGCCCTTGGCGGCGAGGCCGGCGGCCTTCTCCGGGGTGCGGACGACGGCGGTGATCTGCTCGGCCGGGACCTTCTCGAGCAGCTGCTCGACGACGTGGCGGCCGAGGTGTCCGGTGGCTCCGGTGACGACGATGCTCATGATGTGCGATCTCCTTGTGGGGTGCGGTGCCACTAACCATAGGTGAAGCGCTAACTCTGCGAAAGTACCCACTTTGAAGTAAGGTACTGGCATGGCAGTAAGTGCTCAGATGAAGACCCTGGAGATGTCGGGCGAGGCGATGTGCCCCCACCGCCTCGTCCTGGAACACGTGACGAGCCGATGGGGCGTCCTGGTCCTGATCCAGCTCCTCGACCGCCCGCACCGCTTCAGCGAACTCCGCCGGGCGATCGGCGGCTTCGGCCGCGACGTCAGCGAGAAGATGCTGACCCAGACCCTCCAGACCCTGGAGCGGGACGGCCTGGTCCACCGGGACGCCAAGCCGGTGATCCCCCCGAGGGTCGACTACTCGCTGACCGACCTCGGCCGCGAGGCGGCGGAACAGGTGCGCGGGCTGGCGGAGTGGACCGCGAGGAGGATGGCTGCGGTGCAGGAGGCGCGGGAGGTGTACGACGCGCGGAAGAGGGGCTCTGAGCAGGGGTGATACGCCGGACTCGGACCGGCTGAAGGCATGTACACGGCGCCAGGGGGCACACATGTATCAGGGCGTCGGTCGACATGCGAGGCCCGTCCACCCATGCGCCCCCTCTCCGCCTCCCGCGCCGACTTGAGTCGGCGGGCACGCTGGATGCGGAGTGCCCACGCCCACCGTGTACCGACCCGCCACGCCACTTCTCGGCGCACGGTCACCGGATCCAGGGGGATGCCTTGACATGGCCACACAGACTCCGGCCGTCCATCACAGCAGGATCGGTTCTGCTGTCGCCTCGGGGCGCGGCCTGATGCGAGCCTTCTTCACTCGGGGCTCACGCCGCCGACGTCAGGAGGACATCTTGCTGGAGTTACTCGGCCAACTCACGCTGATGACGGAGGAGATCCATCGGGCGAATCTGATCCAGCAGTATCGGCTGACGCTGGATCAGATGGAGCCGGGCGATCGACGATCCCGCTCTGGCCGACGCGGCGAGCACGCTGACCGGTCTCTCCGAGGTGAAGCGCCGTCAGATGATCTTCGCCAATCGGCAGTACGGGAATCTGCTCATGGCTCACCGGGTCGGTGTGTACAACTGGGACGAACTCGTCGGGCATCTGCGAGTGCTCTGCCGCAACGAACTGTTCGCAGAGTACTGGGACCGCACAGATGAGCATCGCAGGTCGCTGCCTACGGACTCGACGGAGGCGAGGGTCGGAGCGGTGGTGGACGTGATGATCGAAGAACTGGGCGACGATCCTGAGCGGTGGTGGGTGGTGGGGCCAGGGCCGCAGGGGTCAGGGCTGGGGCCCTGAACGGCGCGTCGGGAAACTGTCGACCTGCCGACTTGGCCATCGAGGGTTGACATGCCGACATGGTTACAGGTAGTTACGAAATTTCGTCGACGTGTGGCAGGGTGTCACGGGTCGAACGTCTAGGGGCGTGAGCCACCGCCGACGCGGAAGGCCCTCCTGCGCGTGCCGACGCTTCGTCAGATTCAGTGGTCCTTCTCCGCTGTGTGCTGCCTGCTTTGTTGCTCAGCGGACCAGGATGTGCCGCTGCGTCAACGTCCGTAGCGGCCCAGGGTGAGGAGGGGTGAAAGAGGGAGTCCCCGCGTGTCGTTGAACATCGCTCGTCGTCTCGGAGATCCACCCAAGGTGCGGGGCAGTGGATCGATGGAGACCTGTCCGGACATCTTCGAACTCAGTGACGGCCGTTTCGCCGTTATCGGTACTGAGGCCACCGTGGATCTCGACCCCCTCCTTCCCCCGGATGCAGCGCGCGCCGACTATGAGCGAATCGTCGTCATCGATCGCCAGACACTTGTCCGTGCCAAACGAGATATTCCCGACGCTTGACATCATCCCCCGTCGACATGCATGTGAAAAGGGTGGGGCATGCGTGCTGGTTGCCCCATCCATCCAAGCATCCCTTTTCCGCATCGTGATGCCCTGCAAAGGTGTAGGAAGAATGGACCGTCTGGCCTGCTCAGAGGCCTGTGGCGGTCGCCGATCATCACGTAGGGGCTGAGGTCTGGTCAGATCTACCCGAACAGAGGCTCCGGCTTTTCCCGAATTCTAATCCGCGGTACTAGCTCATCTTTATCGCCCGCGGCGTCGATATGATCGACCGGAGTGAACTGGTTCAGCATTTGAACGTATTGCGTGCCGATGCTGTTTTCAAGAAGTACTGGCAACGGTCGGGCGCAGCTCGGCAGGGACATCAACGCCACCATTTAGGGGTTTCATCGAGACGGAAGAGCGATTCCTGCTAGCTTCTGTGCCCACGCTTCGCAACTAGGGAGAATTCGTGTTCAAGGAGCTCATGCCCCCTCACATAGCCCGCCGTCTCGGGGACTCGCCCCACCAACGCGGGTGCGGGACGGGCGAGACGTGTCCTGACCTCTTCGAGTTGAGTGACGGCAGCTTCGCGGTCATCGGAACTGACCGCACCGCCGAGCTCGAGGCGCAGCTCCCGGTCGACACCGCCCGCGCGGACTACGAACGCATCGTCGTCATTACCCGCGACACACTCCTCCGCGCCAAACGGGACATCCCCGACGGGTGATAGCGACGGAAGCGCGCATCGCGCGAGCCTCTCACGTCAATGTGCCTGAACTCCTCCTTTTCCGAGCGCGGTGTGGCTTGCACGCTGGAAACCTACGTGTCGACGTTCGGCGGACCCCCGGGGGTGGAGCATGACGGTACCGAACCAGGGTGAGTGGCTGGCAGAGCTGCTTCGGCAGGTTGCCCAGCAGCTCGGCCGGATGGCAGACGGCTACGACCGGATCGCCACCGAACTGCATCGGGCAAACCTGATCAAGCTGCAAAGTGTCTTCGTGGAGCGTCTGGACCGGGCGATCGACGACCCAACGCTCGCTTTGAGCAGCATCACCGGCTTGTCCGACGAGAAGCGCCGGCAGATGCTCAACGCCAATGCACAGTACTCGCTCATCCTGATGGCTCACCGGGTCGGACACATCGATCGAAGTGAACTCCTCGGATATCTGAAGGTGTTACACGGCAACGACGCCTTCGCGGAGTACTGGGAGCGGTCGGCTGCGGCACGCGGGAACCTCCCCTCGGATTCCTTCGAGGCCCGGGTCGGCAGGGCGGTCGACGCCATCATGGATGAGCGACTCGAGGACATTGAGGAGTGGTGGGTGGTGGGCCCGGAGGCTGATGGGGCATGACGCCGACCGACGTGTGGCCCGGAGGGCCGGGCAGCCGTACGGCACCCGGACCTCCGCACGCCGGGACTGACCGTCAGCCCACGACCGTCCAGGTGTCCCCGCCGGCCAACAGCGCCCCCAGATCCCCCTTGCCGTTCTGCTCGATCGCGGTGTCCAGCTGGTCCGCCATCTGGGTGTCGTACACCGGCCGGTCCACCGACCGGAGGACCCCGATCGGGGTGTGGTGGAGGGTGTCCGGGTCGGCCAGGCGGGACAGGGCGAAAGCCGTCGTGGGGGACGATGCATGCGCGTCGTGGACGAGGATCTGCGCCTCGTTCGACGGCGTCACCGGCACCACCTTCAGATCGCCCGTCGCCGGGTCCCGGACGACCCCCTTCGACAGGTCCGTCCCGAAGCGGATCGGCTTCCCGTGTTCCAGGCGGATCACCGCCTCCTCGGCCTGCTGCTTGTCCTTGAGGGCCTCGAAGGCGCCGTCGTTGAAGATGTTGCAGTTCTGGTAGATCTCGATCAGCGCGGTCCCCGGATGGGCGGCCGCCTCCCGCAGCACCTGCGTCAGGTGCTTGCGGTCCGAGTCCACCGTCCGCGCCACGAAGGACGCCTCGGCCCCGATGGCGAGGGACACCGGGTTGAAGGGGGCGTCCAGCGAGCCCATCGGTGTCGACTTCGTGATCTTGCCGACCTCGGAGGTGGGGGAGTACTGGCCCTTCGTCAGGCCGTAGATCCGGTTGTTGAAGAGCAGGATCTTCAGGTTCACGTTCCGGCGCAGGGCGTGGATGAGGTGGTTGCCGCCGATGGACAGCGCGTCTCCGTCACCCGTGACCACCCACACCGACAGGTCGCGGCGAGACGACGCCAGGCCCGTCGCGATCGCCGGCGCCCGTCCGTGGATCGAGTGCATGCCGTAGGTGTTCATGTAGTACGGGAACCGCGACGAGCAGCCGATGCCGGAGACGAAGACGATGTTCTCCTTGGCCAGCCCGAGCTCCGGCATGAAGCCCTGGACGGCGGCGAGGATCGCGTAGTCACCGCAGCCGGGGCACCAGCGGACTTCCTGGTCGCTCTTGAAGTCCTTCATGCTCTGGCGGGCCTCGGCCTTGGGGACGAGCGTGAGTGCCTCGATCGTGCCCGTGCCTTCCGTGGACGTCTCAGCCATCGATGGCCTCCTTGAGAGCCGTGGCGAGCTGTTCGGCCTTGAACGGCATGCCGTTGACCTGGTTGTAGCTGTGCGCGTCGACCAGGTACTTCGCCCGGATGAGCGTGGCGAGCTGTCCGAGGTTCATCTCCGGGATGACGACCTTGTCGTAACGGCTGAGCACCGCGCCCAGGTTGCGCGGGAAGGGGTTGAGGTGGCGCAGATGGGCCTGAGCGATCGACTCACCGGCCGTGCGCAGCCGGCGGACGGCGGCGGTGATCGGTCCGTACGTCGATCCCCAGCCCAGCACCAGCGTGTGCGCCTCGTGCGGATCGTCCACTTCCAGATCCGGTACGTTGATCCCGTCGATCTTGGCCTGGCGGGTGCGGACCATGAAGTCGTGGTTGGCCGGGGCGTAGGAGATGTTGCCCGACCCGTCCTCCTTCTCGATCCCGCCGATGCGGTGTTCGAGACCGGGTGTGCCGGGCACCGCCCAGGGGCGGGCGAGGGTCTGCGGATCGCGCTTGTAGGGCCAGAAGACCTCGGTGCCGTCGTCCAGGGTGTGGTTCGGGCCCTGCGCGAACTGCACGCTCAGGTCAGGGAGTTCGTCCAGCTCGGGGATGCGCCAGGGCTCGGAGCCGTTGGCCAGGTAGCCGTCCGAGAGCAGCATCACCGGCGTGCGGTAGGTCAGCGCGATCCGGGCCGCCTCCAGCGCCGCGTCGAAGCAGTCGGCCGGGGTGCAGGGGGCGACGATCGGCACCGGCGCCTCGCCGTTGCGCCCGAACATCGCCTGCAGCAGGTCCGCCTGCTCGGTCTTGGTCGGCAGCCCGGTGGACGGGCCGCCTCTCTGGATGTCGATCACGAGGAGCGGCAGCTCCAGGGAGACCGCGAGACCGATGGTCTCCGACTTCAGGGCCACGCCAGGGCCCGAGGTCGTCGTCACCGCCAGTGAGCCGCCGAAGGCCGCGCCCAGCGCCGCGCCGATGCCCGCGATCTCGTCCTCGGCCTGGAAGGTCCGTACTCCGAAGTTCTTGTGCTTGCTCAGTTCGTGCAGGATGTCCGAGGCCGGCGTGATCGGGTACGAGCCCAGGAACAACGGCAGGTCCGCCTGGCGAGACGCGGCGACCAGTCCGTAGGACAGCGCGAGGTTCCCGGAGATGTTGCGGTAGGTGCCGACCGGGAAGGCCTTCGTCGCCGGGGCGATCTCGTAGGAGACGGCGAAGTCCTCGGTGGTCTCGCCGAAGTTCCAGCCCGCCCGGAAGGCGGCCAGGTTCGCCTCGGCGATCTCCGGCTTCCTCGCGAACTTCGTCCGCAGGAACTTCTCCGTGCCCTCGGTGGGCCGGTGGTACATCCACGACAAGAGGCCGAGCGCGAACATGTTCTTGCTGCGCTCGGCCTCTTTGCGACTGAGGTCGAAATCCTTGAGGGCCTCGACGGTCAGCGTGGTCAGAGGGACCGGATGAAGGCTGTAACCGTCGAGCGATCCATCAACGAGCGGCGAGGCCGCGTACCCCACTTTCTGCATCGCCCGTTTGGTGAACTCGTCCGTGTTGACGATGATCTCCGCACCGCGCGGCAGGTCGGCGATGTTGGCTTTGAGGGCGGCGGGGTTCATGGCCACCAGCACGTTGGGCGCGTCACCCGGCGTGAGGATGTCGTGGTCGGCGAAGTGCAGCTGGAAGGAGGAGACACCCGGCAGGGTTCCGGCAGGGGCCCGGATCTCGGCGGGGAAGTTGGGAAGGGTGGACAGGTCGTTGCCGAAGGACGCGGTTTCCGAGGTGAAACGATCCCCGGTGAGCTGCATCCCGTCGCCGGAGTCTCCCGCGAAACGAATGATCACCCGGTCGAGGCGGCGGACGTCCTTCGCGCCGGCCTCTTTGCGCTGCTCTCCTACGACGGCTTCGTCGGCCTGCTCCGCTGGGCTGCTGACCTGACTGGTCACTGAACTGGACCTCCCTCGAGGCGGCTGTTCGGGAGCGGCCTTCCCGCAGGCCTTCCCAGGATCAACCCTACGACCGCAGGGGTCGCCTTCCCTCGGCCATTCGCATGATGGACGTGCTTTTGAGACGGTACGACGCCCTGACTTGTCATGATTTACTCGCCCCCCGGCGCTTTCCTTGAAGACGCTCCCTCATGGTTCTTTGGTTCTCGGTCCCGGGCGGCCCCTCCGTCTCCCTGACTGGCCGCCACGGTGATATCTGACACGGTGTCAGATAGTCAGGAGTTCAGGTAGGTCAGCACCGCCAGCACCCGCCGGTGGTCCCCGTCGCTCGGTGACAGCCCGAGCTTCAGGAAGATGTTGCTGACATGCTTCTCCACGGCCCCGTCGCTCACGACGAGCTGCCGCGCGATCGCCGAATTGGTGCGCCCCTCGGCCATGAGTCCTAGGACCTCCCGCTCCCGGGGCGTGAGATTGGCGAGCACGTCCTGCTTACGGCTGCGTCCCAGCAGCTGAGCGACCACCTCGGGGTCGAGGGCGGTCCCTCCCTCGGCCACCCGCACCACCGCGTCCACGAACTCACGCACCTCCGCGACCCGGTCCTTGAGCAGGTACCCCACCCCGCGACTGGACCCGGCCAGCAACTCGGTGGCGTACCGCTCCTCCACGTACTGCGACAGTACGAGTACCCCGAGTCCGGGATGTGCCTTGCGCAGTTGTACGGCGGCTCGCACGCCCTCGTCCGTGTGCGTCGGAGGCATCCGCACATCGGCGACGACGACGTCGGGCAGCTCGCCCTGGGCGTCCAGCTCACCGATGGTCTTGATCAGTGCCTCCCCGTCGCCCACACCGGCCACGACGTCGTGCCCGCGGTCGGTCAGCAACCGGGTCAGGCCCTCCCTCAGCAGCACTGAATCCTCGGCGATGACCACCCGCACCCTGTCCTCCACGACTCTCGGCCCCCCAGCCCACTACCTGCCCACCCGCCGGACAAGTCCAGCATTCCAGCATTCGGATCCGGGCGGGCGCGGGCAACGGGATTAGGCCCCAGGAATACGAACAAGGACCCGATAACACGGGGCCACACTCGACATCCGGCCATCTTCGCCACGGGGGAGTCCGCCGGGGGCGGGAGACGCCGGTGGCTTGGGGAGGGTGGGGGCGGGGTTTTGCGGGTGCCGGCCGGGTGCTTCGGAGGGCGTCGGTCTTGCAGTGGGTTCAGGGGTGCGGTCCTGGGCGGGGCGCAGGGGGTGGTTGGCCCGAGCCCCGGATGCAACCCCGGAGCGTGCGGGGGAGGGAGCCTTTGCGGGGGTTGGGGGCGGGGCTCCGGTGGGTTCAGGGGTGCAGGCCTGGCGGGGGCGGGGTGGGGAAGTCCGCGGGGGTGCGGGGCGGAGCCCTGGCGGCCGCGGGGAAGCCCCGGGCGGCTCGGGGCGGGGTCCCGGCGGAGTGCAGAGGGTGCAGCCCTGTGGGCAAGGGGTAAGAGGGCGGCCGCACCCCTAGGCGGAGTCCGCCCGGGGCTGACCCGCGCAGTCGCCCTCGCGGGCGAAGGGGCGGCAGCCCAAGGGGATGGGAATGGGTGAGGGCGGCGAGGGCGAAAACGACCCCCACCGCCCTCTCACTCGGTACCCGTCACACCCGCTCGCTCCGCCACGGCAACTCCGCCGTCACGCGCGTGGGCCCCCCGACCGGCGAATCCACCACCAGGATCCCGTCCACCGCGTCCAGCCGCTCCGCCAACCCCGCAAGCCCGGACCCGGAGGACACATCCGCCCCACCGACCCCGTTGTCCACGACCTGCAGCATCAACCGGTTCTCCACCCGCCACACATCCACCGCGGCGAGCGTCGCCCGAGAGTGCTTGCTGATGTTCTGCAACAGCTCCGACACCGTGAAGTACGCGATCCCCTCGATCGCCGGCGCAGGCCGGGCCGGAAGATCCACCTCCACCTGCACCGGCACCGTGCACCGGGAAGCCACCGCCGACAGCGCGGCGTCCAGCCCCCGGTCGGTCAGCACCGCCGGATGAATCCCCCGCGCCAGATCCCGCAGCTCCTGAAGCGCCGTCTTCACCTCACCGTGCGCCTCGTCCACCATCCGCGCCGCTGCGGCAGGATCCTCCGTGAGCTTCTCCTTCGCCAGCCCCAGATCCATGGCCAGCGCCACCAGCCGAGCCTGCGCCCCGTCGTGCAGATCCCGCTCGATCCGACGCAGATCCGCGGCCGCCGTGTCCACCACGACCCCCCGGTCGGACTCCAGCTCCACCACCCGCGCCGACAGCCGGGTCGGCCCGAGCAGCCCGTGCACCATCGCCCGGTCCACCGTCGTCAGTGCCCGCACGATCCACGGCGTGGCCAGCGTGAACAACAGTCCCACCAGCGCGGTCACACCGATCTCGAACGGGTTGTCCAGGTAGATGTGGTGGGTCTGGTCGCCGTAGAGCTGAAGCCCGTCCTGACCGACGTACGCCGGGAAGACCCAGAACCACAGCGGATACGTCAGCAGCGCCCAGCCGTACACCCAGAAGTTCACCGCGACGACGAACGAGAACGTCGCCCACGGCAGATGCAGCACCGAGTACAGCAGAGTCCGCCACGACGTCCCGCTCTTGAGCACCGCCCCCACCCACGCCATGAACCCGGACTTCCGCATCCTGAGCGGCTCCGGATCCCCGACCTCCAGACCCAGCAGCCCCCGAGCCCGCGCCCGCTCCAGCGCGCCGAGCCCACGGCATCCGGCGAGCCCGGCCGCGAAGACCGGAATCCCGAGGAAGGTCACGAGGAGGCCCGCGCCGAGCGAGATCATCGTGACGGCGTACGTGAACATCACGATGCTGATCGGCAGGCTCAGCAGCACATAGCCGAACTCCCGCCAGGTCCGCCCCTCGAACGGCGCCCGCAGCCCGGCCGGCACCCGGTGCCGCCGTACCGTCTCGGGGAACCCGAGCCCACTGTCGTACCCGTAGTCCGTGGCCATCGACGTCGTCCTTCTTCTCTCGTCCCGCGCCTGTGGTGTCGTATCTCCACCCTGCTGGGCCGCAGCTCAACGGACCATGGAGTCCGTCGGCCTCTTGAAAGGGGGGTTTTCCCTACCCCTTGTCCAGGCCACGGTCCCGCCACGGCAGCTCCGCCGTGACGACCGTCGGACCGCCCGGCGGCGAGTCGATGACGAACAGCCCGTCGACCGCGTCAAGGCGCTCCGCGAGCCCGCGCATACCGGTGCCGCCGTCGAGCCGGGCTCCGCCGCGGCCGTCGTCCCACACCTGGATGAGCAGCCGGTTCTCCGAGCGCCACACGTCGACCGACGCCGACCGGGCCCCGCTGTGCTTGCTGACGTTCTGGAGCAGCTCGGAGACGGTGAAGTAGGCGATCCCCTCGATCGCCTGGACCGGGCGCGCGTCGAGGTCGGCGGTCACCTTCACCGGGACCGTGCACCGCGAGGCGACACTGGACAGCGCCGCGTCGAGGCCTCGGTCGGTCAGTACGGCCGGATGGATGCCCCGCGCCAGATCCCGCAGCTCCTGAAGCGCCAGCTTCACCTCGCCGTGCGCCTCTTCGACCATCGCCTGCGCGTACTCGGGGTCCTCCAGGAGCTTCTCCTTCGCGAGGCCGAGACCCATGGCCAGGTTGACCAGCCGGGCCTGCGCCCCGTCGTGCAGATCGCGCTCGATACGCCGTAGATCGGCGGCGGCCGTGTCGACCACGACCCCCCGGTCGGACTCCAGTTCGGCGATACGGCGTTCCAGCTCGTCGGAGGGCGACAGCAGACCGCGCACCATCACCCGGTCCACGTTGGCGAGCCCCCGCGCGATGAACGGCAGGACCGGCCACAGCACGAACAACGAGGTCAGCGTGATGGTGAAGGTCAGCACCCCCCAGGGCAGCCGGATGAAGTCGTACAGCACCGTCCGCCAGCCCACGGGGTCCTTCACCCCCATCCACAGCTGGGCGAAGAAGCCGTTGCCGCCGTTCTTGGTGCGCCACGGCAGACGGCTCGGTTCGTCCACCCGCACTCCGAGCAGCGCCCGGGCCCGCGCCCGCTCCAGCTTGCCCAGCTGCCGCGCGCCCAGCAGACCCGCCGCGAGCAACGGGAATCCGATCACCGTGACGGTCAGCCAGAAACCGGTGAACAGCACCGTCACGACGTAGGTGAAGCCGAGGATCGACACCGGAAGGTTCGCCAGGAGATGCGCGATCTCCTTCCAGGTGTGCGAGTCGTAGGCGAAACGGGCCGGCGGCGGCCGGCCGTCGTCGGTTCCGCCGTGTCTGCCGGTGGTCACGGCGCGGCTCGGGGACGAATGGCGTTCGGTCATATGGGCTAGCGTGCCGCCCCGGACCGCCGCGCGCCATGAGGCGGGCCGCCGCGGCTTACTGGGGAAAACCCCACCCCGGCCTTTCGGATGACTTTCCCGCGGTGACGGGCTGCTTACCGTCCCTTTATCAGGGCCTAGACTCCGGTGCGTACAGATCGTCGAACAGTGTTGTTCAGCGTAAGCACTGTGTTCAGCGTGCTCACAGGGAGTGAGGGGCGGACGTGCCGGAACCGACCGTCGTCGATGCAACCGTCGTCGATCCGACCGTCGTCGCGGCGGACTACTTCCAGTCGTACTCGGTCGTCGGACTGCTCGCCGTCGTCGGCGTGCTGTTCGTCGCGGTCGCCTTCGGCGCCGGCCGTCTGCTGCGACCCGTGGTGCCCACCCCCGAGAAGCTCCTGACGTACGAGTGCGGAGTCGACCCCGTCGGCGAGGGCTGGGCCCACACCCAGGTCCGCTACTACGTCTACGCCTTCCTCTACGTCATCTTCGCCGTCGACTCGATCTTCCTGTTCCCCTGGGCGACGGTCTTCGCGGCTCCCGGCTACGGCGCGACGACCCTCGTCGAGATGTTCATCTTCCTCGGTTTCCTCGCCGTGGGTTTGCTGTACGCGTACAAGAAGGGTGTCCTGACATGGACGTGAACCCTGCGGTCGACTCCGCTGTCACGGGGCCCGTTCTGCTCCCGGAGCCGCAACGGCTGGGCGCCCTCGCCCGCCTCGCCCCCGAGCCGATGAAGGTGATCCTCAACTGGGGCCGCCGGTACTCCCTGTGGGTCTTCAACTTCGGTCTCGCCTGCTGTGCCATCGAGTTCATCGCCGCCTCGATGGCCCGCCACGACTTCATCCGCCTCGGCGTGATCCCCTTCGCACCGGGCCCGCGACAGGCCGACCTGATGGTCGTCTCCGGCACGGTCACGGACAAGATGGCACCGGCGGTGAAACGTCTGTACGAGCAGATGCCCGAGCCCAAGTACGTCATCTCCTTCGGCGCCTGCTCCAACTGCGGCGGCCCGTACTGGGACTCGTACTCCGTGACGAAGGGCGTCGACCAGATCATCCCCGTCGACGTCTACGTCCCCGGCTGCCCGCCCCGCCCCGAGGCCCTGCTCCAGGGAATCCTGAAGCTCCAGGAGAAGATCGCCCGGGAGTCGCTGGAGGAGCGGTACGGGTCGTCCACGGCGCGTCCGTCGGCGGCTGCGCTGCAGAGCGGGTTGGTCAAGCCTCCTGGGCCTGCGTCGTCTTCGTCTTCGTCTCCGGCTTCGTCTTCGTCTGCGGGCGAGGGGGAGTCACAGTGACCGCCGTCGGTTGGCTCCCCGCGCCCGCAGAGGAACTCTTCGGCCCCGAGGCCGGCGCCGAGGAGTCCTACGAGGTCCTGACCGTGGACGTCCCGCCCACGACCTGGCTCACGGCACTGCGCGTCGCCCGCGACGAACTGGGCTGCACCTACTTCGACTGGCTCAGCGCCGTCGACGAACCGGGCACCGGCTTCCGCGTGGCGGCCCACGTGGCGGCACTCTCCCCGGTACGACGCCTGCTCCTGCGTACGACGATCCCCCACGAGACCCCGGTGCTGCCCACCGCCGTCGACATCTACGCGGGTGCCGCCTGGCACGAGCGCGAGACCCACGAGATGTTCGGCGTCACCTTCGAGGGCCACCCCTCCCTGAACCACCTCCTCCTGCCGGAAACCTTCGAGGGCCACCCCCTCCGCAAGGACTTCGTCCTGGCCGCCCGCGTCGCCAAGGCCTGGCCCGGCGCCAAGGAACCGGGCGAGTCCGAACACGGCGGCCCCAAACGCCGCCAGATGCTCCCCCCGGGAGTCCCCGACCCCAACGAATGGGGCCCCCTGAAGGGCCAACTCCCCCCGGCCCCGACCCGCCCGACCCGCACGGCAGGCCGCCCGACCGAACGCCCACCCCGAGCCACGGGCGACCGCCCGGTCCGCCGGGCACGTTCGGCGGCGGAGGGTTCGGCGAGTCAGGCGGAGGTGTCTGGGGCGCCGAGTGCGTCGGATGCGGCGGGCGGCTCGGGGGCCGGGCCGCGGAGGGCACGTTCGGCGGCGGAGGGTTCGGCGAGTCAGGCGGAGGTGTCTGGGGCGTCGGATGCGGCGGGCGCTGAGGGGGCCGGTTCGCGGCGGGCGCGTTCAGCGAGTCAGGCGGAGGTTTCCGGGGCATCGGATGCGGCCGGGGCTCCGGGGGCGGGTTCGCCGCGGGCGCGTACGGCGTCCGAGGGTTCGGCGAGCCAGACCAAGCCCGGGGCGACGGAGGGGGCTCCCACCGCCTCGCCGACTGGCGTGACCCGGCGCTCACGTAGCGCTGCGCAGGGCTCGGCCAGCCAGGCGGCACCGGATGCCGAAGACACCGGCGCCGGTTCCGCAGTCCCAGCCAGCGGCGCACCCGAGTCCGAAGCTCCAGCAACCGGCTTGCCCGCGTCCTCGTCGGACACTCAGGGGAAGGGTTCGCCCGCCCCCGCCTCGGACACTCAGGGGGAGGGTTCGCCCGCCCCCGCCTCGGACTCCCCTGCGGCGTCTGCCCCGGCACCTCAGCGTTCGGGAGCGACGGGCGGTGCACCGGCCGGACCTCGCCGGGCGCGTACCGCCTCGAGCGGTTCCGCGAGTCAGCGCGCCGCGGAGGCCCAGACCGAGCCGTCGACCGACGACGCGAGCACCAACCCCGCGCCGCCGAAGCCCCCCACCACCCCTCGCAGCCCGGACGCACCGTGGCACCACGCCCGCCCGGCCTTCGACGACCCGGAACCGCATCGGCCTCCCACGAGCGGGGATGCTGGTGACTCCGAGCGGTCTCCCACACTCGGGGATGCTGGTGACTCCGAGCGGTCTCCCACACTCGGGGACCCCGGTGACTCCGAGCGGTCTCCCACACTCGGGGATGCCGGTGACTCCGAGCGGTCTCCCACACTCGGGGACCCCGGACACTCCGAGCTACCTTCCCCATCCGGGGACAGCGGAGTCTCCGAGCGACCCGAGGACAGCGGAGTCTCCAAGCACCCCGAAGGCCGCGAGGTCTCCGAACGCCCCGAGGAGCCCGAGGCGCGCAAGGCCTCCCAGAAGCCCACGGTTTCGGGAGCCTCCACGGCCCCAGAAGGCCCCGGAGGTTCCGAAGGCCTCGGGGTTCGGGAGGAGCCGTCGGCTTCCGGTGGACGCGGGGTTCGGGAGGAGCCGTCGGCTTCCGGTGGACGCGGGGTTCGGGAGGAGCCGTCGCCTTCCGGTGGACGCGGGGTTCGGGAGGAGCCGTCGGCTTCCGGTGGCAGCGAGGTTCCGGAAGGGCCGCCGGCTTCCGATGGTCCCGAGGTTCCGGAGAAGCCGCCGGCTTCCGAGGAGCCGACCTCCGAGGAGTCCACGACCTCCGAGGGATCCAAGGCCCCCGAGCAGCCCCAGACTCCCGGGCGCCCCCCGACTTCCGAGGTTCCTGAGGCTCCCGAGGACTCCCAGGACCCGCCACGCCCCGATGGCACCGACCCGAGCCCCGACCGCGCCACCCAGGCCTCCGAGGACCCGGACCCTGACAAGCCCTCCACCCCCGACACGCCCACCCCCCATCCCGACAAGCCCGCTGGAGGCCCGCAGTGAACGACGCTCTCGACGTCGCCCTGCGACTCCTGATCGTCTTCGTCGTCTTCCTCACCTTCCCCTTGATCATCGGTCAGACCGAGCACAAGGTGATGGCCCACATGCAGGGCCGCCTGGGCCCGATGTACGCCGGCGGCTTCCACGGCTGGGCCCAACTCGTAGCGGACGGCGTGAAGTTCGCCCAGAAGGAAGACGTCGTACCGGCGGGCGCGGACCGCCGTATCTTCCAACTCGCTCCCGCCGTCGCCCTCCTGCCCTACCTCCTCGTCCTCCTCGCCATCCCGATCGGCCCCGGCGAGGGCGCCGTCGGCGAGGTCGTCGACGCCGGCGTGTTCTTCGTGCTCGCCGTGATGGGCGTGGGCGTCCTCGGCTCCCTCATGGCCGGCTGGGCCTCCGCCAACAAGTTCTCCCTCCTCGGCGGCCTGCGCACGGCCGCACAGCTCCTCGCCTACGAACTCCCGATGCTGCTCACCGCCGCCTCGGTGGCGATGGCGGCCGGTACCGTCTCCCTCCCCGGCATCCTCGACGCCTTCGAGTGGTGGTGGCTGCCCTGGCAGATCGTCGGCGCGATCGTCTTCTTCGTCGCCGGTCTCGCCGAACTCCAGCGCCCTCCCTTCGACATGCCGGTGGCTGACTCGGAGATCATCTTCGGCGCCTACACCGAGTACACCGGCCTGCGTTTCGCCCTGTTCCTCCTAGCCGAGTACGCCGGAATCGTCGTCCTGTGCGGCCTGACCACCGTCCTCTTCCTGGGCGGCTGGCACGGCCCATGGGGCGCCGACGGGCTCGGCTGGGTCTGGACCCTCCTCAAGGCGGCCGTGCTTGCCTTCGTCGTCATCTGGCTCCGCGTGACCTATCCCCGCCTGCGCGAGGACCAGCTCCAGAAACTCTCCTGGACCCTCCTCGTCCCCCTCTCCCTCGCCCAGATCGCCCTCACCGGCATCGTCAAGGTGGTGATCCAGTAACCATGGCCCCCATTCCTGGCTCGGGTCTGGCCAAGGGCCTGGCCGTCACCCTGCGCACGATGACGAAGAAGACCGTCACCGAGCAGTACCCCGACGCCCAGCCCGACCTCCCGCCCCGCACCCGTGGCGTGATCGGCCTGTTCGAGGAGAACTGCACGGTCTGCATGCTGTGCGCCCGTGAGTGCCCCGACTGGTGCATCTACATCGACTCCCACAAGGAGACGGTCCCGGCGGCGACCCCCGGTGGCCGCGAACGCAGCCGCAACGTCCTCGACCGCTTCGCCATCGACTTCTCCCTCTGCATGTACTGCGGTATCTGCATCGAGGTGTGTCCTTTCGACGCCCTGTTCTGGTCCCCCGAGTTCGAGTACGCCGAGACCGACATCCGCGACCTCACCCACGAGCGGGACAAGCTCCGCGAGTGGATGTGGACCGTCCCGGCCCCACCGGCCCTCGACCCCGGCGCGGAGGAACCGAAGGAGATCGCCACCGCCCGCAAGACTGCCGAGAAGCTGGCGGCGACCCAGGCCGAGCCGACCCCGTCGGCCGACCCTCAGGGGGAAGAGTCGTGACCCTCGCCCAGGCAGCGCACGGCTTCCTCTCCCCGACCGGCGTCGAGATCGCCTTCCTGCTCGTCGGCCTGGTGACCTTCGGAGCCGCGATCATCACCGTCACCACCAAGCAGCTGGTACACGCCGCCCTGTGGCTGGTGGTGGCCCTCGGAGGCCTCGCCGTCGAATACCTTCTGCTCACCGCCGAATTCATCGCGTGGGTGCAGGTCCTCATCTACGTCGGCTCCGTCGTCGTCCTCCTTCTGTTCGGTCTGATGCTCACCAGGGCCCCCATCGGCCGCTCCCCGGACGCCGACTCCGGCAACCGCTGGGCCGCCCTCGTCGTGGCCCTTGCCGCAGCGGCCGCTCTGGTCTGGGTGGTCGTCGACGCCTTCCGCACCACCTGGATCGACCTGGACGGCCCCGCCGCCGGCTCCACCGAGGCAACCGGCTCGAGCCTCTTCCAGAACTGGGTTCTCCCCTTCGAGGCCCTCTCCGTCCTGCTCCTCGCGGCGCTGGTCGGCGCGATCGTCCTGTCCCGCAAGGCGAAGGCGGAGTCGAGCTCTCCCCCTGTGAACTCCCGAGCCACGACCGGTAGTTCCCCATCCGTCCCCGATTCCCGTAATCACACGATCGGGCGAAATGAGCCGGTCGCGGGAACCGGGTCGGCCAAGGGAGCCGAGTCGGCCAGGGGAACCGAGTCGACCGAGCAGGAAGGCGCCCGCTGATGCACCTCGCCTATCCCGCCGTACTCTCCGCCCTCCTCTTCTGCACCGGCCTCTACGGCGTCCTGGCCCGCCGCAACGCGATCCTCGTCCTGATGTCGGTCGAGCTGATGCTCAACGCCGTCAACCTGAACCTGGTCGCCTTCGACGTCTGGCTCAGCAGGGCTGCCGAGGAGACCCTGCACTCCGGCCAGGCCCTGACCCTGTTCACCATCGCCATCGCCGCCGCCGAGATCGGCATCGGCCTCGCGATCGTCCTCGCCGTCCACCGCAACCGCGGCACCGCCGACATCGACAAGCTCCGCGACACGGCCGAGGGCCACGACCCCGACACCTCCGACGACGACGCCCGCACGGCCGAACAGGCCGCAGAGTCCGGGCGGACCGGGAAGGCTGAGGCCACCGCGTGACCACGACCACCCTCGCCGTCCTCGTCCCCCTCCTTCCCTTCCTGGGCGCCGTGGCCGGCCTGCTCCTGGGCCGCACCGCCCCCGGCTTCGTCCGCCCGCTCGCCATCCTGCCGCCCCTGGCCGCTCTTGCGCTCGCCGCGGTGGTCGCCGTACGCCAGGGCGGCGACCAGACGGTGAACGCCGCCACCGAACTCACCCCGACCGGCTCGGTCCCGATCGAACTCGCCCTGTACATCGACGGCTTCGCCGCCCTCGTCGCCGTCCTTGTCGCCTTCGTCGCCACCTGTGTGCAGATCTACTCGACCGGCTATCTGCGCGACGACCCGCGCTACCCCTCCTACGCCGCTCTCGTCTCCCTCTTCACCTCCGCGATGCTGCTCGTCGTCTACTCGGGCGACCTGATCGTGCTGCTGGTCGGCTGGGAGATCATGGGCATCTGCTCGTACTTCCTGGTCGGCCACTACTGGGAGACCCCGGAGGCCCGCGCCGCCTCCCTCAAGGCATTCCTGGTGACCAAGCTCGGTGACGTCCCCTTCCTGATCGGCCTCTTCGCCCTGGCCACCGACGCCGGCTCCTTCCGGATCACGAAGGTCCTCGACGCCGTTGCGCACGGCGCACTCGACCACCCGACCCTGATCGCCCTGCTCCTCCTCGCGGGCGTGGCGGGCAAGTCGGCGCAGTTCCCGCTGCACACCTGGCTCCCCGACGCGATGGCGGGCCCCACGCCCGTCTCCGCGCTGATCCACGCCGCGACGATGGTTGCCGCCGGTGTCTACTTCATCGCCCGTCTCCTCCCGGTCTTCGAGGCCTCCCAGGCCGCGATGGTGGTCCTCGCCGTCATGGCCGCCGTCACGATGATCGGTTCGGGTCTCGCCGCGCTCGCCCAGGACGACATCAAGCGTGTCCTCGCCTACTCGACGATCGGCCAGCTCGGCTACATGACCGGCGCTCTCGCCGTCGGCGACCGCGGTGCCGCCGTCTTCCACCTCCTGTCCCACGGCGCCTTCAAGGCGCTGCTGTTCCTCGCGGCCGGCGTGATCATCCACGCCGCCGGCACCAACTCACTGGCCGCCATGTCCCGTATGAAGGACCTGAGCGCCCGTGTCCCCGACGCCTACTGGACGATGACCGTGGCGCTCCTCGCGCTCGCCGCGATCCCGCCCTTCAGCGGCTTCTTCTCCAAGGAGTCCGTCCTCGGCGCGGCGGAGCACGTCGCCACCGGCCACACCGAAAACGCCCCCGGCGCCGCAGGCTGGATCACCCTCGTCGCCGGCCTCCTCACGGCCCTGCTCACAGCCGCGTACGCGACGCGGCTGTGGCTGCTCGCCTTCCGCGGGCAGGGCACCGAAGCCCCCGACCACGGACGCCAGCCGCTGACGATGACGGTGGTCCTCTGGGTCCTCGCGGCCCCGTCCCTCGCCCTCGGCGCGTTCTCCTACCGCGTGCTGCCCGACTGGTTCGACGGCCGCGACCTCACCCCGACCCTCACCACCTCCGTCGTCGGCACGGGCGTGGCCCTGATCGGCGGCCTCGTCACCTACGCGGCCTGGCGGCACACCAGTGCGGTCACGGCCCGCGTCCCGCTGGGTGCGGTTGCCGCCCACCCCGAGGGCGACGCCGGACTGGTCGAGGCCGAGGCCATCGCCACCCACGAGCCCGCATACGGAGACCTGGCCTACGCGCCCGACCCCGCGGACCCCGGACGGTTGCTGCTCGGCCCACTGCACCGCCACGCGGCCGTCGGCTTCCACATGGACGCCCTGTACACGGCCGCCTTCGTCCGCCCGGTCCAGGCCGGAGCCACCCTCGTCCGGTTCCTGGACCGCGAAGTCGTCGAGACCTACGTGCGCGGCGCGGGAACGCTGCCCCGCTGGCTTGGCACCGCCGTACGACGGGCCCAGACCGGCAATCTGCAGACCTATGTGAGCGCGCTGCTCGCCGGCACCGTCGTCCTCGCGGTCGCCGTCGTCCTCGTCGCCACGGGAGCGTGAGCAGGCGTGATCGATATCAACGAGTCCGTGATGCAGTTCCTTCTGGCGTTCGTCGTGGCCGGCCCGCTCCTCGGCGCCGTCACGGCTCTGCTGCCGGCCCCACCGGGACTGAAGGGAAAGTCACCTGACCAGGCCGTACTGCGGCACGGCGTCACGGTCACCGGCGTGATCCTCATCGCCGCGATCGTCCTGGCGCTGGGCTTCGACCACGACCATCCGTCGAAGATGCAGGCCACGACCGACATCAGCTGGATCCCCGCACTCGACGTGCGCATCCACCTCGGCATCGACGGCATCTCCCTCCCTCTTCTGGTCCTGACCGCGCTGCTGACCTTCCTTTGCGCGCTCTACTCGTACTTCAAGATGCCCGCAGGCCCCACCCCGAAGGCGTTCGTCGCACTGCTGCTCATGCTCGAGTCCGGCACCCTCGCGACCTTCGCCGTCCTCGATCTGCTGCTGTTCTTCCTCGCGTTCGAGATGGTGCTCATCCCGATGTACTTCCTCATCGCCCGCTGGGGCGGCGAGGACCGCCAGGCCGCCGCCTGGCGCTTCATCCTCTACACACTGCTCGGCTCGGTCGTCATGCTGCTCGGCCTGCTCCTGATCGGGATCAAGGCAGGCACATTCGACATGGTGGCACTCGCCACTGACAACGGCCGGTCGCTGTCCTCATCCGTGCAGGTCATCGCCGTTCTGGCGATCGGGATCGGGCTCGCGGTCAAGACCCCGATGTGGCCGCTGCACAGCTGGCTGCCCGACGCCCACACCGCCGCGCCGACCGTCGGCTCGGTCCTGCTGGCCGGCGTCCTGCTGAAGATGGGTACATACGGGTTCGTCCGGATTTTGCTGCCGATCGCCCCCGACGGCTTCCGCGACTTCGCGCCCTACCTCGCCGCTTTCGCCGTGGTCGGGATCATCTACGGATCCCTGGCCTGCCTCGCCCTGGCCAAGCGGGGCGCGAAGGGCGATCTCAAGCGCCTCATCGCCTACTCCTCCGTCGGCCACATGGGCTTCGTCCTGCTCGGCATCGCCACCATGACCCCGACCGGCGTGAACGGCGCCCTGTTCGCCAACATCGCCCACGGCCTCATCACCGGCCTCCTGTTCTTCCTGGTAGGCGCCCTGAAGGACCGCACCGGCACCACCGACCTCGACACCTTGGCCGAAGAGACCGGCGCCGCCCTGTACGGCAAGGCCCCGCGCCTCGGCGGCCTGCTGGCCTTCGCTGCGGTCGCCTCGCTCGGCCTGCCCGGCCTCGCCGGATTCTGGGGCGAGATGCTGGCCCTGTTCGGCGCCTTCAAGCCCGCCGACGACCTCAGCCGCCCCGCCTTCCTCACTTTCATGGCGATCGGCGCGTTCGGCACCCTCCTGACGGCCGCTTACATGCTCGTCGTGGTCCGCCGCGTCTGCATGGGCGCCGTACCCCAGGACGCCCCCCAGTTCGCCGACGTCCACACGTACGAGTTCGCGGCCTGGACGCCGCTCGTCGCCCTCACCGTCGCGGCGGGCCTGTGGCCGAAGGCCCTCCTCGGCCTCACCGACCCGGCCGTCCAGCAGCTCCTCGCAGGAGGCACCCGATGAGCACCCTGGCCGCCATGGCTCAGCCATTGGCTTCGTCGGCCGAAACGCTGCCCGCGACGGCCGCGAACGTCGTGCAGTCCGTCGACTGGCTGGCGATCGCGCCACCCACCCTCGCGGCGGTCGTCGGACTCGTCGTTCTCGTCGCAGACCTGTTCGTCGGCGAGCAGCGGAAAGCCCTGCTCGGGTGGGTCTCGGTCGCGGGCCTGGCAGCCTCCGTGCTCCTGCTGCTGCCTCTCCTGGACGGCGACCGCAGCACCTTCTGCCTGACCGGCGACGCCGACGTGTGCAGCTACGCGGCCGACCGCTTCACGCTCGTCATCCAGTTCCTCGTCCTTGGCGGCGCCCTTCTGGCGGCCCTCCTGTCGGTCACCACCCTCAAGGACGCCGACAAGAGACTCCCCGAAGGGGAGTACTGGTTCCTGCTGCTCTCCTCTGCCGCCGGCGCCGCACTCCTGCCCGCCTCCCGCGATCTGGCGACCCTCGTCGTCGCCCTGGAAGTCGCCTCCCTGCCCGCCTTCGCCCTCGTCGGCATCCGGCATGGCGACAGGAAGTCATCCGAAGCGGCCCTGAAGTTCTTCCTGTCCTCCGTCACCGCGACCGCGGTCAGCCTCATGGGCATCAGCTTCGTGTACGCCTCCACGGGCACCCTCTACCTCACACAGGTCGCCGACCGCATTCAGAACGTCGACGGACAGCTCCACACCCTCGTCCAGACCGGCGTCGTCCTCACCCTCGTCGGCTTCGCCTTCAAGACGGCTGCCGTCCCCTTCCACTTCTGGGTGCCCGACACCTACGTCGGCGCACCCCTCCCGATCGCCGCCTACTTGTCGGTCGTCGGCAAAACGGTCGGCTTCTCCGGCCTGATCCTCGTCACCGTCGTCGCTCTGCCGTCGTACGCGGACGTCTGGGGCCCGGCGCTCGCCGCGCTCGCCGCCCTCACCATGACCGTCGGCAACGTCGGCGCCCTCCGACAGCAGGCCACGCGCGCGTACAGCGCCGTACGGCTGCTCGCCTGGTCCTCCGTCGGCCAGGCCGGCTACCTCCTCGTCCCGATCGCTGCCGCCGCGTACTCCGACGACGCCGAACGGTCCGTCGGCTCCACCGTCGCCTACGCCCTCATGTACGCCGCCGTGAACCTCGGCGCCTTCGCGGTGGCCGCGCTGGTGGGCCGAACGAGGGCAGCGAACCGCATCACCGACTACCGCGGCCTCTATGCGACCAACCCGCTCGCCGCCCTCCTGCTGGCCTTCTTCCTGCTCTGCCTGGCAGGGCTGCCGCCGGGCATCATCGGCCTGTTCGCCAAGGTCACCGTCTTCTCGGCGGCCGTGGACGCGGGCCTCGGATGGCTCGCCGTGGTCATGGCCGTCAACGTCGTGATCGCGCTCTTCTACTACCTCCAGTGGACGACGCTGCTGTTCAGGGCCCCCGACGGCGAACCCGCCGCGCACCGCGTCCCCGCCCCCCTCACCGCCGCGCTCGCCCTGACCGGCGTCCTCGGCGTCGCCCTCTCGGGCGCGCCCCAGCTGGTGCTGCGCTTCACCGACACCGGACTCTTCTGAACCGGCCCTCCCGAATGTGAACAGCCGCCCTTGAACCATCACCCGGACGGCCCACCTGGGCCTCCGCGCGCACAAGGGAACTAGTGACCCTCGCCTGGCGTTGAGCAAAACGGGAGGGTCCACTGGACGTGACATCACGGACGGTGGCATCGGAAGACATCGGAGATCAGCAAGCAAAGGGTTCCCCTGCTGCACCACTTGGAGGGCGTACCGTGCACCGCCGGCACAACGGGCTCAGGACCGCAGTCCTCCTCGGGGGACTGTCCGCACTCATCATCGTCATCGGCAGCTTTTTCGGCCGTATGGGGCTGGTTGTGGCCGTCCTGATCGCGCTGGGCACCAACGCGTACGCGTACTGGAACAGCGACAAGCTGGCTCTACGCGCGATGCGTGCCCGCCCGGTGAGCGAGTTCGAGGCACCGGCCCTGTACCGCATGGTCCGCGACCTCTCCACCCAGGCCCGTCAGCCCATGCCGCGCCTGTACATCTCGCCGACCGAGGCACCCAACGCCTTCGCGACCGGCCGCAATCCGCGCAACGCCGCTGTGTGCTGCACCGACGGCATCCTGCGCATCCTGGACGAGCGCGAACTGCGCGGTGTCATCGGCCACGAACTCAGCCATGTCTACAACCGCGACATCCTGATCTCGTCGGTCGCCGGCGCCCTCGCCTCCGTGATCATGTTCCTGGTCAACTTCGCATGGCTGATCCCGATCGGCCGCTCCGACGACGATGACGGCCCGGGCCTCCTGGGCATGCTGATGATCATGATCCTCGGGCCGCTCGCGGCCGGCCTCATCCAGATGGCCATCAGCCGCTCCAGGGAGTACGAGGCAGACGCGTCCGGCGCCCAGCTCACCGGCGACCCCCTCGCGCTCGCCAGCGCCCTGCGCAAGCTCGAAATGGGCACCAAACAACTGCCGTTGCCCCCCGAACCGCGCATCGAGACCGCTAGCCACATGATGATCGCGAACCCCTTCCGCCCTGGCCAGGGACTGTCCAAGATGTTCTCGACGCACCCGCCGATGGCGGAGCGCATCGCCCGGCTCGAGAAGATGGCAGGTCGCCCCCAGTGAAAACCATCCTGAACGTCATTTGGCTCGTCCTGAGCGGCTTCTGGCTGTTCCTCGCCTACCTGGCCGCGGGCGCGCTGCTCTGCATCACCATCATCGGCATCCCGTTCGGCCTAGCGGCCTTCCGCATCGGCGTCTACGCCCTGTGGCCCTTCGGGTACACCACGGTCGAGCGCCGCGACGCGGGCGCACCCTCCTGCGTCGGCAACGTCCTGTGGCTGGTCCTCGCCGGCTGGTGGCTGGCCCTGGGCCACATCGCGACGGGCCTCGTCCTCTGCGTCACGATCATCGGTATCCCGTTCGGCATCGCCAACTTCAAGCTGATCCCGGTGTCCCTGTTCCCACTGGGCCGCGAAATCGTCCCCACGGACGAGCCGTTCGCGACCCGCTGACGGACGGACCGGGGGAGTGGGGGCGCCGAAGTACGTCCTGCTGTCGTACGACCGGGAAGCCGAGTTCGAGGGCGAGGAGGGCTACGAGGAGACATGGGCGTTGTGCGAGGACGCCGCGGATCTCTTCGCCGACCCGCCTCCTCCCCTCCGGGGCGTCTACGAACTTCTCGGCTGCGCTCCCGAGGGCCGGTTGAGCGAAGCCCTCACACGCGCGCGTGCCGAGGGATCGGCGCCTCTCGGGTCTCTCACCCTGGAGATCCTCGACAAGACCGGCGCGGCAGTCGGTGAGTGGCATCTGGAAGAGGCGCACCTCATCGGCGACCGCCCCTGTGCCCGCGACCTGACACTGCGGGACGTCACGATCGAGGGAACGGAACCCGACCACAACCCCTACGACTGTCCGCGGCGCCCGCCGCTGTCCCCGGGCTACCGCCTGCTGGGTGCCCACGGTGAACCGCACGGCACCTGCCGCGACCTGGCGTGCGTGCGCGAGGTCCCGGAGGAAACCATGGAACCCCCACTGCGCCTGCTGGGCTGCTCTCCACAGGGCGCCCTGCGGACCGCGCTGGACGCGGGGGAGGAGGACCTCGGTCATGCCAAGGTCCTGCGCATCGACACCTCCGGTCGGCCCCTGCAGTCCGCTGCCGAGGGTGAGCTGCGGGCCTGGATCCCGTCGGCGCGCGGTCCCGGTCTGGTGGACCTCACCCTGGACCTGTGGTCGGAGCGGCCGCCCTTCGCGGCCGGCGAGGTGTGGGAACTGTGGACCGAGGGACGCCCGACGGATTCCAACCGCTGGGCGCGATGCGACAACGAGGGACGGCAGTTCTGGCTTCGCACGGCGCTCGACAACCATGTGCACGGCGGCCAGGACCGGCCGCCCGGCACGACGTACCACCTCGACGGCCGCCACATCACCGACCTGCCCGGCTTCTTCTGCGCCCTGGGCGAGGCGGTGAACGGCCCCGGCGGCTACTTCGGCTGGGGCCTGGACGCCCTGGACGACTGTCTGATGGGCCGCTGGGGCGCCACCCCGCCCCTCAGCCTGGTCTGGCACGATTCCGAAGTCGCCCGCAGATCTCTTGACGTCATCTCGCAGGTCCTCCACGGGCCGCCGGCCTTCGAGGAACTGCTCGCCTTTCTCGCCCAGGGCGATCGCGTCGACGTCCACCTCGCCTGAGCCGAGGTTCACCCGAGGTTTTCCACAACCCGGAGGTTGTCCACAGGTCTGCCCGGTTGTCAGTGCCGCCCTGCATCATGAATGCATGACCGAGAGCGAGCAGTTGCTGGCACGGGTGGCGGACAAGGCCCGCAACACCCGGCCGTGGGGCTGGGCTTCCCTCCCCGAGCCGGTGGAAGCGGACACCCTGACCCGCGCCGAGGCAGCGCTGGGCTTCCACCTGCCCCCGCTGCTCGCCGACCTCTACCTGCGTATAGGGGACGGCGGATTCGGCCCGGAGTACGGCCTGCTGCCCCTGCTCGACAGCCCTCCCTCCGGCGAGCCCGCGGCCGTCGTGCAATACCTGGCCAACCGCAAGAGCAGCCGTAAGGACCCCGACTGGCCCTGGCCCGAGGGCGTCCTGCCGATATCCCACTGGGGCTGTGCGATGTACGCGTGCGTGGACTGCCACAGCCCGGAAGCCCCCGTTCTCCTCTTCGAGCCGAACGCCGGTGACTGCGACCACTCCTGGTTCGTGGACGCCCCCACCCTCACGGACTGGCTGCAAACCTGGGTCGACGGCACGGGCTGGTACGAGGAGATGAACGAGGAGTTGGAGATGACTCCCTGGGCACAGTTCCGGATACGCACGGCACCGCCGGCCCACGCGTCCTGACGCTCCCTTGAGCGGTACGCGGCCGCCGACCTACCGCCCCGCCCACCGCTTCCGTACGCCATACGCGCCCGCCCCGACTGCCAGCACCCCCGCGCCCGCGACCACCGAAACCGCAGGCAGCGCGAACGCCAGCACCCCACACCCGAGCAGCCCCACCGCAGGTACCAGCCGGGCCGCCGGAGCCGAACCGAGTGTCCACGCCGACGCGTTGGCCACCGCGTAGTACGCGAGCACACCGAAGGAGGAGAAACCGATCGCGCCCCGCACGTCGACCGTGGCGGCGAGGATCGCGACCACCGCGCCCACGGCCAGCTCGGCCCGGTGCGGCACCTGGAAGCGAGGGTGGACGGCCGACAGCGCGCCCGGCAGATGCCGGTCCCGGGCCATGGCCAACGTCGTTCGTGAGACGCCGAGAATCAGGGCGAGCAGCGAACCCAGCGCGGCCACGACGGCACCCACCCGCACCACCGGCACGAGCCCCGACACCCCGGCCGCTCGCACCGCCTCGGCCAGCGGCGCGTCGGCACGGCCCAGAGCAGCAGCGCCCAGTACGGAAAGGACAGCCACCGCCACACCCGCGTACACCGCCAGCGTGATGCCCAGGGCCAGGGGGATCGCACGGGGGATGGTGCGCGCGGGATCCCGTACCTCCTCACCGAGGGTCGCGATGCGCGCGTACCCCGCGAACGCGAAGAACAGCAGACCGGCCGCCTGCAGCACCCCGCTCACGCCGCCGGAGACCCCAGCGTCCAGCCGCCCGGCCTCCGAGGCCCCGGACCCAAGACACACGACCACCACGGAAGCGAGGACAGCGAGGACCACCGCCACGATCGCCCGGGTCAGCCAGGCGGACTTCTGGATCCCGCCGTAGTTCACCGCGGTCAGCGCCACCACGGCAGCCACGGCCACGGCATGGGCCTGCTCCGGCCAGACGTACGCACCCACCGTCAGCGCCATCGCCGCACAGGAGGCCGTCTTTCCGACCACGAACGACCAGCCCGCGAGATAACCCCAGAACGGCCCGAGCCGCTCCCGCCCGTACACATAGGTGCCGCCCGAGGCCGGGTACAGGGCGGCCAGCCGTGCCGAGGACGTGGCGTTGCAGTAGGCGACCACGGCGGCGACCGCGAGCCCGAGCAGCAGCCCGGACCCGGCGGCACGCGCCGCGGGGCCGAGGGCGGCGAAGATCCCGGCACCGATCATCGAGCCGAGACCGATGACCACGGCGTCGCCTGTGCCCAGCGTGCGCCGCAGTTCGGCACCGGAATCTGTCATGCGCCGCACCCTACTGATCTCTGCAACCGCGAGGTGCAGTACGGACGTCCTCTTCATCAACGGGACACGAACACCCGCACGAAGAGCACCGCACGCGCGTCGCACGAGCACGTCGTCCAACCCAAGCGCTCCAGCACACGCACAGTCGACCGGGACGTAGATCACAGACCACGGACAGTGCGGGCACAGCGCGGAAGGGCAGGTTCAGGGCATGAGCATCATCGGCTGGATCATCCTGGGGCTGTTGGCCGGAGCCATCGCCAAGTTCCTGTTGCCGGGCCGGGACCCGGGTGGCTTCATCGGGACGACCCTCATCGGCATCGCGGGCGCGTTCATCGGCGGCTGGATATCGGCCCGTTGGCTGGACCACCCGGTCACCAAGAGCTTCTACGACGGGACCACCTGGGCCGCCGCGATCGGCGGCTCCCTCGTGCTGCTGATCGCCTACCGTCTCCTCTTCGGCAACTCGCGCGACTGACCCCCGAACCGCAGCCAGCAGGCGAGAAGGGTGGGCACCGGCCAGGTGCCCACCCTTCCTCGTATTTCGCTGTATCAGCGCCTCACCGGTAGTTCACGAACTGGAGCGCGAAGTCGAAGTCCTTGCCCTTCAGCAGGGCGATGATGGACTGCAGGTCGTCACGGCTCTTCGAGCTGACCCGCAGCTCGTCACCCTGGACCTGGGCCTTCACGCCCTTCGGACCCTCGTCACGGATGATCTTCGCGACCTTCTTCGCGTTCTCCTGGGAGATGCCCTCCTCGATCGACGCGAAGATCTTGTACTCCTTGCCGGAGAGCTGCGGCTCACCCGCGTCGAGCGCCTTCAGGGAGATCCCACGCTTGATCAGCTTGGACTGGAAGACGTCGAGGACGGCATTGACCCGGTCCTCGGAGTTCGCCTCCATCAGGATCTTGTCGCCGGACCACGAGATCGAGGCACCCACGCCTTTGAAGTCGTAGCGCTGGGAGATCTCCTTGGCGGCCTGGTTGAGGGCGTTGTCGACCTCCTGCCGCTCGACCTTCGAGACGATGTCGAAACTGGAGTCGGCCATGTCCTGTGGCTCCTTGTATCGGGGTGCGTGTCGGCGTGCGTACGGATGCGTATCGGCGTACGTGGGGGCGGGCGCCGAGCCCGGCGTGGACCCGGGCCGCATCCGCCCAAGCCTAGTCACCACATGCCCTCCGGGCGCAGATCAATCGGGTGGCGAAGCACCCCTCGGCATCGGGTATTGTTTACGTCGTTGCCACGGAGCACCGCCGAAAGACGGTTCGAAGGGCAGCAAACCCCGGCGGTGTGCCCGAGCGGCCAAAGGGAGCAGACTGTAAATCTGCCGGCTCAGCCTTCCCAGGTTCGAATCCTGGCGCCGCCACGCTGAGAGAGACCCCCTCCGAACTGCGGAAACGCAGAGTGGAGGGGGTCTCTTCGTGTTTCGGGATGTTCAGGCGCTCCATCACGCGGCCGGGCCGGATGATGTGTCTCACCGGCGGGCCGGTGGAGTCAGGACACGCGTCCGTGTTCCTCGCGCAGCGCTGGGCGCAGGCCGTGATCAGACCCATGATGCCCAGGCTGTAGGGCACCCTCCGGCCCGTGCGTTCAAGCTGCTGTCAGTCGGTCGTCGACCAGCCGTCGCATGAACGCCCACCTCGCGATGCCGGATCCTGCGGTTGAGCTCGGCGAGGCCGCGGAGGTCGGTCCTGCCGCACGGCTTGCCACGACGTTTCTCGGCCAGGGCCGTGATGGTGATGGCGGCGTACAACAGGCTGCGCGGCGGAGCGATTACCAGACGCGAGGCGTCCCGTGCCCTCAGGCGCGCCCCCTCCCGCCCCCGGACGCCGCCCGCCCTTGAGCTCCGCCGCCCTTCCCGCGCGCCCCGCCAGGCCCAGCTGCCCGCTCGGGACGCACAAACGTCGCCCGTCCGGGCACACTGACTGCATGTCCAGTCGTCGCAGGCTCTGCCCCGAATGCCGTCGCGAGATCGCCGTCGTCGCCGGCCGCTTCGCCCGGCATGACCCGCCCGGAGCACGCGCGAGAGGTCAGCTGGTCTCCTGCCCGGGCTCCCGCAAGCAGGCGGAACTCGGAGCGGCCCAGCCGTCGTTGGACGGGTACGCACTGCCCCTCGTCCCCGGACAGCTGCCACTGTTCTGAGCGTCCGGCTGCCCTACGACCCGTCAGAGCCCACCGCGCCGGATTTCAGCCGCCGTACGACCCCGACTCAGACCCCTCCCGCACATCCATCCGAACCACGAGCCCGTCCTCAGCGAACCGGTACACGTGCTCGACCGTCTCCCCGGCCCACCCCTCGCCCGACGCGTCGCGCACCCCGAGCCGTACGGTCAGCACCACCGCCCCGGCGAGCTCGTCCGACCTCAGCCCCTCCAGCCGTACGAGGGGATGCCCCGCCGCGAACTGCCGTGCCCAGTAAGCCCGTACCGCTTCACGTCCGTGCAGGCGGCCGCCGTCCAGCATGTTCGGCCAGTCCACGTCCGGGGCGAGACAGTGCGGTACGAAGGCGTCCCGCTCGTCCGTCGCGAAGACCTCGTACATCCGCCGCAGCAACGCCTCTTGCGCGGCGGGCACCCCCTCGGCGGCCATCCTCAGTTGCCCGCCACCGACTTCACCGCGACCGAGACCGGCGTGGAACCGCTGATCAGCTCCAGTGTCAGCCCTGCCGTCGCCGGCGTGTCCAGCAACTCCGCCAGTACGGCGGCCACGTCGTCGCGCGGAATCGGACCGCGGCCGGTGTGCGCCTCCAGACGTACGAGACCGTTGCCCGCGTCGTCCGTGAGCGCGCCGGGACGCAGAACCGTCCAGTCCAGGGCGTCCAAGCCGCTCACATGGGCGTCGGCTTCGCCCTTGGCGCGCAGGTACACATCGAAGATCTCGTCACCCTCGTGCCGTGCGTCCGCGCCCATGGACGACACGATCACGAAGCGTCGTACGCCCGCCCGGACCGCCGCGTCCGCGAACAGCACCGCCGCGGCCTTGTCCACCGTGTCCTTGCGGGCCGCGCCGCTTCCCGGACCCGCGCCCGCCGCGAAGACCGCCGCGTCCGCGCCCCGCAGAAGGGCGGTGACCTCCTCGACCGAGGCCGACTCCAGGTCCAGCACGACCGGTTCGGCACCGACCTCCCGCAGGTCGTCGCCCTGTTCGGCACGACGGATGATCCCCGCTACCTCGTCCCCGCGCGCGGCGAGCAGTCGCTCCAGCCGCAGCGCGATCTGACCATGACCACCAGCGATGACAATGCGCATGTCTTCGACCGTACGCCCGTCCAGGCGCATCTGCCGCGTGGGTCCGGCGCCCCCAAGGGGCGCAGGGTGAGGTCGAGGAGCGGCAGCGGGTCCGTCGTGGCTGGTCGCACGTTCCCCACGCCGCCTGCGTCCCCAAGGTGTTGCAGGCAGCGCGCGCCACAACGCACCCCCGCCACCCCCACCGAACCCTCAGCGACACCGCAGGAACCCACACTCGCCCTACGACACACCTCCCCGCCCCTGCCGAGGCAGCCCCGACTCCGCGGCCGCCGCCGAGGAGTTGCAGTACTCCCGTACCGCGCTCGTCCGTGCCACCACGCGCCCCCGGTGCACCACGATCCGGCTGTACGCCAGGGAGAGCGCGCCGGCGAGGCGGTCGCCGCGTACCGCGAGCAACTCGGCCGGGAAGCCCGCCTCCACGCGGACCTCGGGCAACCCGAGCACGGTCCGCGCCGACGTGCTCACCGCGTCGTAGGCGTCGTCCGGTCGCAGCCCGTACCGGGAGGCGAGCAGGTACGCGGCCTCCAGGGGGTCGCCGCGGCCCACCGGGTTGCAGGCGTCCCGCAGTGCGCCGCTGCCGGCGGCCACCCGGACCCCGGCCGCGCGCAGCAGCCGTACCGGAGCCGTGCCCCGCCGGTCGACGCCCGCGCAGCCGCCCTGCGGCAGGCACACCACGGAGACTCCGGCCGCCCCGAGCTGGTCGGCGGTGCGGGAGACCACCTCGGAGGGGAGGCGGTCGAGGCCCGCGCAGGGGCCGAGGGTGACGCCCGGCCGCAGCCCGCCGGCCATGGCGGCGAGCCGGGCGAGCCGGGCCGGATCGGTGGCGTCCGTGTGCAGGTCGACGGGGCAGCCGTGCTCCGAGGCGACCTCCAGGACCGCCTCCGCGTAACCCGTCGGATCGGGGTCGAGATCCGGACAGCCGCCGACCACCGAGGCACCCATCTTCAGCGCGTCCCGCAACAGGGCGAGCCCCTCTGCCCCGGCCACCCCGGTCAACACCCGGGGCATCGCCACGGCCGTCAACTCGGTGAGCCCGTGCAGCGACCGCCGCGCCTGCAGTACGGCGGCCAGCGCGCCCAGTCCCTGGACGTCCCCCACGCGCACATGTGCCCTGAGCGCGGTCGCCCCGTGCCCGAGCTGGAGCAGGGCGGCCTCCGTGGCCCGGCGCTGGATGTCGTGGGGGTCGTGTGAGACCGGCCCCTCGGCGTCGGCCGACAGCGCGGTGTCGCCGTGGGCGTGCGGCTCGGCCGGGGCCGGCAGGAGCAGATAGCCGCTGAGGTCCACCCGCGCACCGCACGCGCGCGTGCCGCCCACGGTCAGACTGCCGGCCGTACCGACCGCCTCGATGCGCCCGCCGCCCAGCCGTACGTCCACGGTCCTGCCGTCGGTGAGCCGCGCTCCGCACAACAGGAGACCGGCCCCCTCGGACCGGCCCGACGACGAGGCGCCCGACGAGGACGAGGAGTGGGGCGGCTGCGGCTGGCTGTCGGGCATCGCGCTCCAGGGGCTCGGGATTACGCAAGCTCAGGACTGCGCGAACCCGGGCTGCGCAAGGGGACGCAAGATCACGCAGAGTGAGTCGAGCCTAGGGTGGCGGCGCTCCTATGACGGGGAGGAGCGCAATAGTCGTACCGGTGTGGTCCGCCGTACCGGAGAGGCAGTTGAGGCCTCCGGGAACCCCGTGGATCAAGGCGTCCAGGGCACCGCGAAACGGATTTGGGCGAACGGCGGCGGAGCGTGTAATGTCTTCATCGCTCGCCCCAATAGCTCAGTCGGTAGAGCGTCTCCATGGTAAGGAGAAGGTCTACGGTTCGATTCCGTATTGGGGCTCTGGTGTGAGAGGTTCCCGCCGCGAGGCGGGAACCGATCGCATCACAGCGGTGTAGCTCAGTCGGTAGAGCAAGCGGCTCATAATCGCTGTGTCACCGGTTCAAGTCCGGTCACCGCTACTGACAGTAGCCGATTGCGGGGTCGGTCCTTCGATCGGCTACTCTTCTATGCGTTGAACCCGTCCTATCCGTTCGTCAAGGAGCACTCACGTGGCTGCCACCGACGTCCGCCCGAAGATCACGCTGGCCTGCGTGGAGTGCAAGGAGCGGAACTACATCACCAAGAAGAACCGGCGTAACAACCCGGATCGAATGGAGATGAAGAAGCACTGCCCGCGTTGCAACGCGCACACCGCGCACCGCGAAACGCGATAAATCAGGCTCGTACGCGAGGCCGTCCCCGAGAGATCGGGGGCGGCCTCGCGTCGTTGAAGGACCCGATACCGGTCAGTAGAGCAACCAGGAGGTGCCGAGCCCATGGCGCTCGACCAGTCCTTCGTGGGGCGGACCTACCCGCCCACCGACCCCTATGAGGTGGGCCGGGAGAAGATCCGCGAGTTCGCCGAGGCAGTCGGGGACTCCAACCCCGCGTACACGGACCCGGAGGCCGCCAAGGCGCTCGGCCACCCGGACGTCGTCGCCCCGCCGACCTTCGTGTTCTCGATCACCTTCAAGGCCGCGGGACAGGTAGTGCAGGACCCGCAGCTCGGCCTGGACTACAGCCGCGTGGTGCACGGCGACCAGAAGTTCGCCTACGTCCGCCCCGTGCGCGCCGGTGACCGTCTGACCGTCACCTCCACCATCGAGGCGATCAGGTCCATGGCCGGCAACGACATCCTGGACATCCGCGGCGAGGTCCACGACGAGGCCGGCGAGCACGTCGTGACCGCCTGGACCAAGCTCGTCGCACGCGCGGCCGAGGAGGCGTGAGGAAGAAGATGACGGCGAAGATCGCATACACCGACGTCGAGGTCGGCACCGAACTGCCGGCCCAGACCTTCACCGTGACCCGCGCCACCCTCGTCCAGTACGCGGGCGCCTCCGGGGACTTCAACCCCATCCACTGGAACGAGAAGTTCGCCAAGGAGGTCGGGCTGCCGGACGTCATCGCGCACGGCATGTTCACCATGGCCGAGGCGATCCGCGTGGTGACGGACTGGGTCGGCGACCCGGCGGCCGTCGCCGAGTACGGCGTCCGCTTCACCAAGCCCGTCGTCGTGCCCAACGACGACCAGGGCGCCACGATCGAGGTCAGTGCCAAGGTCGCCGCCAAGCTCGACGACAACACGGTCCGCGTGGACCTCACGGCGACCAGCGCGGGGCAGAAGGTGCTGGGGATGTCGCGGGCGGTCGTACGACTGGCCTGAGGGGCGGATACGGCTGCTGATGTAAGGGGTGCTCTCCATGGTGGGGCGCCCCTTACGGTGTTGTGGCCCCCTGCCTGCGACAACGCTCGGTGGTGGTGGGACGTTCCGACGGGAGCCGGCGAGGGCCGGCGGTAGGCGGACCCGGCGTCTTGCCAAGTTAGTGATTGAGTACTAACTTAGGTGCATGGCCAGGATGAGTGCAGAAGAGCGGCGCGAGAGCGTCATCCGTGCGGCGACGGCCGAGTTCGCCCGCGGTGGCTACCACGGCACATCGACCGAGGCGATCGCCAAGCGGGTCGGGGTGTCGCAGCCGTATCTCTTCCGGCTCTTCCCCGGCAAGAAGGCGATCTTCCTGGCGGCGGCCGAGCGCTGCGTGGAGGACACCATCCGCACCTTCGGGGAAGCCTCGAAGGGGCTGGAGGGCGAGGAGGCCCTGCATGCCATGGCGGACGCGTACACCCGGGTCATCGCGGAGCGGCCCGAGTGGCTGATGATGCAGATGCAGATGTACGTCGCGGTGGGGGCCGCCGAGCAGGACGGTGACACCGAGTTCGGAGAGGCGGTGCGGGCCGGCTGGATGAGGCTGTGGGACACCGTCCACCTGCCGCTCGGCGCCGACCCCAACGAGACGACGACCTTCCTGGCGTACGGGATGCTCATCAACTGCCTGACGGCGATGGGCTTTCCGCCCGGGCACCGGGTCTGGGAGGGCATGTACCCGTCGGCGCGGATCAAGGGTCGACTGGAGCACTGAGCACAACGAGGCGTCATGGGCGCCTTTTCATGATCGAGAAACTTAGTAATCACTAACTAATTACCGATCACACCCGCTGGGGGAGCGATGTCACAGCAAAAGCAAGCCACACCGACCGCAGGCCGCGGGGGAGCCGTCTGGGCCCTCGTCATCACCAGTGTCGCCGGATTCATGGCGGCCCTCGACAACCTCGTCGTCACCACCGCCCTGCCCTCCATCCGCGAGGACCTCGGCGGGGGGCTGCACGACCTGGAGTGGACGGTGAGCGCGTACACGCTCACCTTCGCCGTCCTGCTCATGACCGGCGCGGCGCTCGGGGACCGCTTCGGCCGGCGACGCCTCTTCCTGACCGGCCTCACGATCTTCACCGGCGCGTCGGCCGCCGCGGCACTGGCCCCCGGCATCGACTCCCTCATCGCCGCCCGCGCCGTCCAGGGCGTAGGAGCGGCGATCATGATGCCCCTCACGCTCACCCTCCTCACGGCGGCCGTGCCCGCCGCCAAGCGCGGGATGGCGTACGGCATCTGGGGCGCCGTCAACGGACTCGCGGTGGCCTCCGGGCCACTGATCGGCGGCAGCCTCACCGAGCACATCTCCTGGCAGTGGATCTTCTGGTTGAACGTCCCGCTAGGCGTCGCCCTGCTGCCCCTCGCCCGCCTGCGCCTCGCCGAGTCCCACGGCACCGGCGCGCGCCTCGACATCCCCGGCACACTGCTCGCCAGCGGCGGTCTCTTCGGCATCGTGTACGGCCTGGTCCGCGGCCCGTCCGACGGCTGGACCGACACCGTGGTCCTGATGGCCCTGTTCGCCGGGGCCGCGCTGCTCGCCGCGTTCGTCCTCTACAGCACACGGGCCAAGAACCCCATGCTCCCCATGCGGCTGTTCCGCTCCCGGGCCTTCTCCGGGATCAACGCGGCCAGCCTGCTGATGTTCCTCGGGATGTTCGGCTCGATCTTCCTGCTCAGCCAGTACATGCAGGGCGTGCTCGGCTACTCGCCCACCGAGGCGGGGCTGCGGATGCTCCCCTGGACCGGCATGCCGATGCTCGTCGCGCCGATCGCCGGGATCCTCTCCGACCGCATCGGGGGCCGGCCGGTCGTGGCCACGGGCCTCTTCTTCCAGGCGGCGGGGCTCGCGTACATGGCGTCCGTGGTCACGGTCGACGCGTCCTACTCCGCGCAGCTCCCCGGGCTCATCCTCAGCGGCATCGGCATGGCGCTGTTCTTCGCCCCCGCGTCCAACCTGGTCATGTCGAGTGTCCGGTCCGAGGAGCAGGGGATCGCTTCCGGGGCCAACAATGCGCTGCGTGAGGTGGGTGGAGCGCTGGGGATCGCGGTCATGGCGTCGATCTTCTCCTCACAGGGCGGATACGAGAGCGGGCAGTCCTTCGTGGACGGCCTGCGGCCGGCCCTGGTCACGGGCGCGGCGGTGGTGGCGGTCGCCGGGGTCGCGGCTCTGCTGATCCCTTCGGGGAAGAGGGGCACGGTGGTGACGTCCTCCGAGCGGGCGCGGTCACTGGAGACGGTGACCGGCTGACAATCGCGTGCGCTGGGCTTGGGCGGGGCGCCTATGAGGGTGCCTCGCCCGGTCCTTGTGCGGCTTCGGGTGAGTGGGGGCTGGTCGCGCAGTTCCCCGCGCCCCTGGGGAGTTGCAGTCACCGGCGCCACGACGGACCGATCCCCACCTCGCCCACCACGGGAGCTTGGGCCGGGCGCCTACGGGGGTGCCGGGTGGGGTTGTTTGCGCGTCTGCAGGCCGGTGGGGGCTGGTCGCGCAGTTCCCCGCGCCCCTGGGGAGTGCAGTCACCCGCACCACGACGGACCGATCCCCACCTCGCGCACCACGACGGACCGATCCCACCTCGCGCACCACGGCGGGCCGGTAGCCGCACCGCGCGCCACGATGGGCCGTTGGCCGCGTACGGCGGCAAGGGGACGGGGTGGGGGGTGTCCGCCCGCAGCGGCCGGCGTCCGTTACCGAGCCCTGTTCAAGGGACCGAGCCGCCGGACCGAGGACGGATACCCCCCACCCCGGCCCCGACCCACCCACCGGACCGCAGGCGCTACGCCCGCCCCCACCGAAGCCGAAACGGGCCGCCGCAGGCATCCAGGGGCGCGGGGAACTGCGCACAACGCCCGCCCCCACCGAACCCGCAGCCACCCGCCCCCACCGAACCCGCAGCCACCCGCCCCCACCGAACCCGCAGCCACCCGCCCCCACCGGCCCGCAGCCACCCACCCCCACCGGCCCGCAGCCACCCACCCCCACCGGCCCGCAGCCACCCGCCCCCACCGCCGGAGCCCCCCGTCCCACCGCCGGAGGCCCCCGTAGGCTGTACCGCGTGCAGGAACGACACGACGCCCCCCTCGCCCCCCTGACCACCTTCCGTCTCGGCGGCCCCGCCACCCGGCTCGTCACCGCGACGACCGATGCCGAGGTGATCGAGGTCGTCCGCGAGGCCGACGCCACCGGTACGCCGCTCCTCGTGATCGGCGGCGGCTCCAACCTCGTCATCGGGGACAAGGGGTTCGAGGGCACCGCACTCGTCATCGCCACCAAGGGGTTCGAGCTCGCCGGCACCCACCTGGAGCTCGCCGCGGGCGAAGTGTGGACCGACGCCGTCGAACGCACCGTGGACGCCGGACTCGCCGGTGTCGAGTGCCTCGCCGGCATCCCCGGTTCCGCGGGCGCCACCCCCATCCAGAACGTCGGCGCCTACGGCCAGGAGGTGTCCTCCACCATCACCGAGGTCATCGCCTACGACCGCCGCACCGGAGCCACCGTCACCCTCACCAACGACGACTGCGCCTTCTCCTACCGCCACAGCCGCTTCAAGGAAGACCCCGCCCGCTACGTCGTCCTGCGCGTCCACTTCGACCTGGAAGACGCCGACGGCCTCTCCGCGCCGATCAAGTACGCCGAAACCGCCCGCGCCCTGGGCGTGGAACCCGGCGACCGCGTCCCCCTCACCGACGCCCGCGCGACCGTCCTGAAGCTGCGCGCCGGAAAGGGCATGGTCCTGGACCCCGACGACCACGACACCTGGTCGGCAGGCTCCTTCTTCACCAACCCCATTCTCACGGCCGCCCAGTTCGCGGAGTTCCACGCGCGCGTGAAGCACCGCCTCGGCGAGGACACCGAACCCCCCGCCTACCCCGCGGGCGAGGGCCACACCAAGACCTCCGCGGCCTGGCTGATCGACAAGGCGGGCTTCACCAAGGGCTACGGCACCGGCCCCGCCCGCATCTCCACCAAGCACACCCTGGCCCTCACCAACCGGGGCGACGCCACCACCGAGGACCTCCTCACACTGGCCCGGGAGGTCGTGGCGGGCGTGCGGGACACCTTCGGGATCACGCTGGTCAACGAGCCGGTGACGGTGGGCGTCAGCCTGTAGCCGACCAGGTCCGAAAGCGTCAACACCGTCAGACCGCCAGAACCGCCAGAACCGCCAGAACCGTCAGTACGCCACCCCCACCCCCTGCTTCACCACTCCCGCGTCCCCGATCATCCCCAGCATCGCGTGCGCCACATCCGCCCGCGAGATGAACCGCCCCCGCGCCGGAAACCCTCCGGTCACCACCCGGTACACCCCGGTCACCGGCTTGTCCTGAAGACGCGGCGGACGTACGACCGTCCAGTCCGTACCGCTCGCCGCCAGCTCCGCCTCCATCTCGCTCAGATCGGCGTAGACGTCCTTCAGTACGGCGGACACGAGCCCCCGCATCCACCGGTCCACCGCCCCCTCGTTCACCGGCGCCGGCCCGACCGGCCCCGCGCTGACGGCCAGCACCCGCCGGACCTGTTCCGCCTCCATCGCGGCCAGCACCACGCGGGTCAGCCGCGCCGCGATCCCGGCGTCCTTGCGGGCGCGCGGCCCGAGCCCGGACAGCACCGCGTCCCGCCCGGCCACGACGGGCCGCAGCACCTCCGGGTCGGTGAGGTCCGCACGGACCACCTCCAGCCGTTCGCCCGTGACGGTCAGCCGGGCAGGATCCCGTACGACCGCCGTGACCTCATGGCCTGCCGCCAGGCCCTGCCGGACGAGCTCGCGCCCTATGCCCCCGGTGGCACCGAAAACCGTGAGTTTCATGGGGTACTCCCGTACTCGAAGGAGGTGGGTGAGTATTCACTCACCCCTGTCTCCCTCTAGAGTGGGTAAGTACTCACCCACCCGTCAAGCCCGCCACCCGACTCAAGGGGACCGAACAGCATGGAGCCCAAGCCCGGCCCGGCCCGCGTCCGCATCCTCGACGCCGCCCATGAGCTGATGCTCACCGTGGGGCTGGCGCGTGCCACGACCAAGGAGATCGCGAAGGCGGCCGGCTGCTCCGAGGCGGCGCTGTACAAGTACTTCGCCAGTAAGGAGGAGGTGTTCATCCGCGTCCTCGCGGAACGCCTCCCGAGACTGGCCCCCCTGCTGCACGCCCTTGCCGCCGAGCCGGGCAACCACACCCTCGAGGAGAACCTCACCGAGATCGCCCGCCAGGCCGCCCTCTTCTACGAGCAGAGCTTTCCGATCGCCGCCTCGCTGTACGCCGAGACCCAGCTCAAGCGACGCCACGACGACGCGATGCGCGAGATGGAGTCCGGCCCGCACAAGCCGATCGAGTGGCTCGACGCCTACCTCAAGGCCGAGCAGTCCATCGGCCGGGTCGCCCCCACCGCCGACACCTTCGCCGCGGCCTCCCTGCTCCTGGGCGCCTGCGCGCAGCGGGCGTTCGCCTACGACGCCACACAGGACGGCGTACGCCCGCCGGTGGAGGAGTTCGCCGCCCGGCTGGCCCGGACCCTGCTGGGCGGAATCTCGGTAGCCGGGGAATCGGCGTGACCGTCACGCTGGGCCCATGACATCCAGGACCCCCGAATGCGGCTGAGGCTCACGGAGTTCAGACCCCGCACCGGCCCCCATGAACACCGCGTCGTCCAGCCCCGCCACACCCTGCGCCACACGTCGCTGACCGCACCGGAACCGATCGGCCTGCTCCTCGGCGACCACGACGGACTGAACCGGCTCGCGGGCCTGTTCTCCTTCGCCGCCTACTCACGCCACACGATCGTCCATGTACCGCTGCGGGACGGGATCCCGCCGGACGAGGGCGGGGGGGGGAGCGCGTCGACCTCGTCCTCGCACACCACTCGTACGGGCTGCGCCCCAGCAAATGGCCCGAGCTGCGGCGCTCCCTCAAGGCCGGTACCCCCCTGTCCGTACGCACCGACGAGGCACGCACGCACAAGGACGCCGGAGCCTGGAGGCAGCGACGCACGCGCGCGGACTTCCGGGACGAACTGCGGCACGCCACGCACGCGCGCACGTTCTTCCTGTTCGGCAGCCGGGATGCCTTCGCCCTGGCGGCCGTGAACTTCGCGTACGCCGCGGGCTGGGGACCACGCCAGAAGGGCGTCGCCAAAGGGCACTCGGCCATGCTGACGGGCATCTGGCTGAAGGACGAGCCCGGCGGCGGGCATCCCCGCGAGGTGCTGGTCTGCTTCAAGCCCTACCCGCCCTACGCCCACTTCAAGAGGCCGGGTGGCTGAGCCAGTCGTCCACTCCCGACAGCAGCTTGGCCTTCATGTCCTCCGGTGCCGCCGAAGCCCGTACCGACTGCCGGGCCAGTTCCGCGAGCTCAGCGTCCGAGAAGCCGTGGTACTGCCGGGCGATCTCGTACTGCGCGGCCAGCCGGGACCCGAACAGCAGCGGGTCGTCGGCGCCCAGCGCCATCGGTACCCCGGCCTCGAACAGCTTCCGCAGCGGCACGTCCTCCGGCTTCTCGTACACACCCAGCGCCACATTGGACGCCGGGCACACCTCGCACGTCACCTGCCGGTCCGCCAGCCGCTTCAGCAGCCGCGGGTCGTCCGCCGCGCGCACCCCGTGCCCGATCCGGTTCGCGTCCAGGTCGTCGAGACAGTCCCGTACCGACGACGGTCCGGCCAGCTCGCCGCCGTGCGGCGCCGACAGCAGCCCGCCCTCGCGCGCGATGTTGAAGGCCCGGTCGAAGTCCCGTGCCATGCCCCGGCGTTCGTCGTTCGAGAGTCCGAAACCGACCACACCCTTGTCCGCGTACCGCACCGCCAGCCGGGCCAGCGTGCGGGCGTCCAGCGGATGCTTCATCCGGTTCGCGGCGACCAGTACCCGCATCCCGAGCCCGGTCTCGCGCGAGGTCGTCTCCACCGCGTCCAGGATGATCTCCAGCGCCGGGATCAGCCCGCCGAGCCGGGGCGCGTACGACGTCGGGTCGACCTGGATCTCCAGCCACCCCGAGCCGTCGCGCACATCCTCCTCCGCGGCCTCCCGCACCAGCCGCCGGATGTCCTCGGGCTCGCGCAGACACGAGCGGGCCGCGTCGTACAACCGCTGGAAACGGAACCACCCCCGCTCGTCCGTCGCCCGCAGCTTCGGCGGTTCCCCGCTGGTCAGTGCTTCGGTCAGCGCCTCGGGCAGCCGTACGCCGTACTTGTCGGCCAGTTCCAGAACCGTCGCCGGGCGCATCGACCCGGTGAAGTGCAGGTGCAGATGGGCTTTCGGCAGCTCAGAGACATCACGTACACGCTCCATTCCAGGATCCTGCCGTACGTCACTGGTGTCCCGGTAGCGCTTTCCCCTTTAGTGGTCTTGCTCGCACAAAAAAGCACCCCCTCATGGGAGGGGGTGCCTTGTCGCGGCGGCTCAGTCCTGCGCCTCCGCCAGCAGCTTCTGGATCCGCGAGACGCCCTCGACGAGATCCTCGTCACCCAGGGCGTACGACAGCCGCAGATAGCCCGGCGTGCCGAAGGCCTCGCCCGGGACGACCGCGACCTCGGACTCCTCCAGGATCAGCGCGGCCAGCTCGACGGTGTCCTGCGGGCGCTTGCCGCGGATCTCCTTGCCGAGCAGGGCCTTGACCGAGGGGTAGGCGTAGAAGGCGCCCTCGGGCTCCGGGCAGAGCACGCCGTCGATCTCGTTGAGCATCCGCACGATGGTCTTGCGGCGGCGGTCGAAGGCCGTGCGCATCTCCGCCACCGCGTCGAGGTTGCCGGAGACGGCGGCGAGGGCCGCGACCTGGGCGACGTTCGACACGTTGGACGTGGCGTGCGACTGGAGGTTGGTCGCGGCCTTGACGACGTCCTTGGGGCCGATGATCCAGCCCACCCGCCAGCCCGTCATGGCGTACGTCTTCGCGACACCGTTGACGACGATGCACTTGTCGCGCAGCTCGGGCAGGAGCGCGGGCAGCGAGGTGAACTTCGCGTCGCCGTAGACGAGGTGCTCGTAGATCTCGTCGGTCAGCACCCACAGGCCGTGCTCGGCCGCCCAGCGGCCGATCGCCTCGGCCTCGGTCTCGCTGTAGACGGCACCGGTCGGGTTGGACGGGGAGACGAAGAGCACGACCTTCGTCTTCTCGGTGCGGGCCGCCTCCAGCTGCTCGACGGAGACGCGGTAGCCGGTCGTCTCGTCGGCGACGACCTCCACCGGGACACCGCCGGCCAGCCGGATCGACTCCGGGTACGTCGTCCAGTACGGCGCCGGGACGATCACCTCGTCGCCCGGGTCGAGGATCGCGGCGAAGGCCTCGTAGATCGCCTGCTTTCCGCCGTTGGTCACCAGGATCTGGGACGCGTCGACCTCGTAGCCGGAGTCACGCAGCGTCTTCGCGGCGATCGCGGCCTTCAGCTCGGGAAGACCGCCGGCCGGGGTGTAGCGGTGGTACTTGGGGTTCGAGCAGGCCTCGATGGCGGCCTGGACGACGTAGTCCGGGGTCGGGAAGTCGGGCTCGCCGGCGCCGAAGCCGATCACCGGACGCCCGGCGGCCTTGAGGGCCTTGGCCTTGGCGTCCACGGCGAGAGTGGCGGACTCGGAGATCGCGCCGACTCGGGCGGAGACCCGGCGCTCGGTGGGAGGGGTTGCAGCGCTCATGGAGCCCATCGTTTCAGACTGGAAACTCCCCCGGCACGCGGGTTTCACAGACTGAACAACTGCTGAACAACCGTCCGGATTCGCCTCTCACGCTGGGCGATCTTCCGTCCCCAAGGCCCGTACGGGCGCTTTCTGTTCGACGAGGGCCCGTGGACCACGTACACTCTCACCTCGTCGGCCTTCAGCAGCCCACCCAGCCGGTGCACACCGAGCACCCGGTCGGATGCGGTACGTTGGGGGACGCACAAAGGGTCGTAGCTCAATTGGTAGAGCACCGGTCTCCAAAACCGGCGGTTGGGGGTTCAAGTCCCTCCGGCCCTGCTACACACACCTTCGCCAGGATGTGTGCGCATGTACGTACAGCAATGCACCGCCGTGCGGCTCCAACCGGGCGCGGCACGGCCACGACCCGGGAACAGGTGAGGACGAATGGCGGACGCCGTGGGCTCCATTGATACGCCTGATGCCCAGGATGAGGCGCCGGAGTCCAAGAAGACCCGCAAGGGCGGCAAGCGTGCCAAGAAGGGCCCGCTGAGGCGCCTCGCGCTCTTTTACCGGCAGATCGTCGCAGAGCTCCGCAAGGTCGTCTGGCCGTCGCGGAACCAGCTGACGACGTACACGACCGTGGTGATCGTCTTCGTCCTCGTCATGATCGGCCTGGTGACCGTGATTGACTATGGACTCAACCACGCCGCCAAGTACGTATTCGGCTGAGCACAGAGCGAAGGGCGCCGAGGTTACCGGCGCCCCTTTTCGCATGTTCCACCCCAAAGTATCCAGGAAGAAGCAGCCACCGTGTCTGACCAGAACCTGAACGACGCCATCGAGCCCGACGAGTCTGTCGACGACGAGCTCGACATCGTCGAGGGCGCGGACGAGGACCTGGACGAGGTCGAGGCTGCCGACGCCGAGGCGGGCGAGCCCGCCGAGGAATCCGCCCTCCACGTCGAGGACGAGTCCGGCGGTGACGTCGAGGCCGTCGAGGACGAGGACGAAGAAGAGGTCGAGGAAGAGCCGGCCGAGCCGGTCGACCCCGTCGCCGCCCTGCGCGAGGAACTGCGGACCCTTCCCGGCGAGTGGTACGTCATCCACACCTACGCCGGCTACGAGAACCGCGTGAAGACCAACCTCGAGCAGCGTGCCGTCTCGCTGAACGTCGAGGACTTCATCTTCCAGGCCGAGGTGCCGCAGGAAGAGGTCGCGCAGATCAAGAACGGCGAGCGCAAGACCATCCGCCAGAACAAGCTCCCCGGCTACGTGCTGGTGCGCATGGACCTGACGAACGAGTCCTGGGGCGTGGTCCGCAACACCCCCGGCGTCACCGGCTTCGTGGGCAACGCCTACGACCCGTACCCGCTGACCCTGGACGAGATCGTCAAGATGCTCGCCCCGGAGGCCGAGGAGAAGGCCGCCCGCGAGGCCGCCGAGGCCGAGGGCAAGCCCGCTCCGCAGCGCAAGGTCGAGGTCCAGGTGCTGGACTTCGAGGTCGGCGACTCGGTCACCGTCACCGACGGCCCCTTCGCCACCCTCCAGGCCACGATCAACGAGATCAACGCCGACTCGAAGAAGGTCAAGGGCCTCGTCGAGATCTTCGGCCGCGAGACCCCGGTCGAGCTGAGCTTCGACCAGATCCAGAAGAACTGAGGTTCTGCGGACCGCATGCTTCCGAGCAGGTCAGACGGGCTTACGCAGCCCGTCTGACCTGCTCGGTTTTTGGCCGCGCATCTATACCCGCTATCGTTGTGCGGTATGCCTGCGTCCAGAGGAGCAATCTGGGCCCGGGTAGGACCCGAAGAGAGGAACCGGAGAGCTATGCCTCCCAAGAAGAAGAAGGTCACGGGGCTCATCAAGCTCCAGATCCAGGCCGGTGCCGCCAACCCGGCTCCGCCGGTCGGCCCCGCGCTGGGTCAGCACGGCGTCAACATCATGGAGTTCTGCAAGGCGTACAACGCCGCGACCGAGTCGCAGCGTGGCTGGGTGATCCCGGTGGAGATCACGGTCTACGAGGACCGCTCCTTCACCTTCATCACCAAGACGCCGCCGGCCGCCAAGATGATCCTCAAGGCCGCGGGCGTGGAGAAGGGCTCCGGCGAGCCGCACAAGACCAAGGTCGCCAAGATCACCCAGGCGCAGGTCCGCGAGATCGCCACCACCAAGATGCCCGACCTCAACGCCAACGACCTGGACGCCGCCGCGAAGATCATCGCCGGCACCGCGCGTTCCATGGGCGTCACGGTCGAGGGCTGAGCCCCAACCCCCCGTACAAAGCAGAAGTGGCAGGGCCTGCTCGGCCCGTACCACGACTCCTTTCAGAACACACAGGAGCAGTTGTGAGCAAGCGCAGCAAGGCCCTTCGCGCTGCGGACGAGAAGATCGACCGGGAGAAGCTGTACGCCCCGCTCGAGGCCGTCCGTCTCGCCAAGGAGACCTCCACGTCCAAGTTCGACGGCACCGTCGAGGTCGCCTTCCGTCTGGGTGTCGACCCGCGCAAGGCCGACCAGATGGTCCGTGGCACCGTGAACCTCCCGCACGGCACCGGTAAGACCGCCCGGGTCCTGGTCTTCGCGACCGGTGACCGTGCCGAGGCCGCTCGTGCCGCGGGCGCCGACATCGTCGGCGCCGACGAGCTCATCGACGAGGTGTCGAAGGGCCGTCTGGACTTCGACGCCGTCGTCGCCACCCCGGACCTCATGGGCAAGGTCGGCCGCCTCGGCCGCGTGCTCGGTCCCCGTGGTCTCATGCCGAACCCCAAGACCGGCACCGTCACCCCCGATGTCACCAAGGCTGTCACCGACATCAAGGGCGGCAAGATCGAGTTCCGCGTCGACAAGCACTCGAACCTGCACTTCATCATCGGCAAGACGTCGTTCGACGACACCAAGCTGGTGGAGAACTACGGCGCGGCGCTGGAGGAGATCCTCCGTCTGAAGCCGTCCGCCGCCAAGGGTCGCTACATCAGGAAGGCCGCCATCAGCACCACGATGGGCCCCGGCATTCCGCTGGACTCCAACCGCACCCGCAACCTCCTCGTCGAGGAGGACCCGGCCGCGGTCTGAGACACCGGCAGGTTCCCGGGCCCCGCACCTTTCCAGGTGCGGGGCCCGTTCCCGTGTGCGGGCGCTGTGCTCTGGGTTAGCGTGCGAGCAGGGCACTTGCACCAGGGGGACGCATGAAGAGGACGACGGTCTGGGTCGCGACGGCCGCCGCGCTGACGGGACTGGCCGCCTGCACGTCCTCGGGCTCCTCCGAAGCGCCGGAGGGCGAGCGCACCGCCTCGGCGCCCGCCGCCCTCCCGGCCCTGCGCACCGCCGAGCGCTCCACCCAGCGGGCCGAGACGGCCCGGGTGAGGTCCACCACCGTGATGGGCACCCAGCTGTCCCTCACCGCCGACGGCGTCCTCGCCTGGCGCGACGGCCTCTCCGGCAGCCTCACCATCGACTACACCGGCGGCACCGCGGCCGAGACGATGCGCGGCCTCGGCGTCACCTCCATGGAGGCCCGCTACCTCTCCGACGCCTACTACGCGCGCATGGGCGACACCTTCGCCGCGAAAACGGGCGGCAAGCACTGGCTCAGGTACGCCTACGACGACCTGAAGACCCTCGGCGGCGGCGCCGGCCTCGCCGACCAGATGCGCTCCACCACCCCCGACCAGTCGGTGAGGCTGCTGCTGGACTCCGGGGACGTGCGCGAGCTCGGCCGGGAGACCGTGGACGGCCAGGCCGCCACGCACTACGCCGGCACCGTGCGGATGGAGGACGTCACCGACACCGAGCTCCGGCGGCGCCTCCAGGACGCCAAGGTCACCGCCGAGACCGTCGACATCTGGATCAACGAGAAGAACCTCCTGGTCAAGAAGGTCGAGAAGACCAGCACGACGAACGGCAGGGTGACCCAGACCGCCCACTACAGCGACTACGGCGTCGCGGTCGCCGTACAGAAGCCGCCGGCCGCCGACACCGAGGACTTCAAGACCCTCCTGTCACAGTCGAGCACCAACCCCACCTGAGCCACAGGGAATTCGCGGATCCCTGGCGCCCCTCTCGGATAGGCTCGCGGTCTTGCTGTGAATCGACCATGTGTTCCTTGGGGGGAATCAATGGCTACTTCTGTACGACGTTCCGTGCGCGGTCGGACCATCGGCGCCGGGCTCGCCGCCGTGGCTCTCGCCGCGGGTGCGGTGAGCTGTTCCAAGGGGGGCGAGGAGTCGCCGGAGATGACTCCCGCGGCCGCGGTCGCCAAGGCGGCGAAGAACACCGAGGACATCACCTCCTTCCACTACCGGATGAAGGGCGAGATGCCCGAGCAGGGGCAGGTCCAGGCCGAGGCCGCCATGCGGACCAAGCCCGACATCGCGATGAGCATGAAGATGACCGCGGCCGGGCAGGGCTCCGCGGAGATCCGTCTCGTCGACAAGGCCATGTACATCGGCGGCAACGCCGAGCTGGCCAAGGAGATGGACGGCAAGAAGTGGATGAAGTTCGACCTGTCCGGGCTCGACAAGGACGGCGGCCTCGGCGCCACCGCGCCCGGCGCCGGCCAGGCCGACCAGAACCCGGCCTCCATGTCCACCTTCCTCAACGGGGCCAAGGACGTGAAGAAGGTCGGCACCGAGACGGTCGACGGGGTCAAGACGACCCACTACGCGGGCGACGTCACGCTGGCCGAGCTCAAGGCATCCTTCAAGGACGCCGACAAGTCGGTCCGCGAGCAGCGCGAGAAGAGCACCGAGCAGCTGGAGAAGCTGGGCCTGGACAAGTTCACGATGGACATGTGGGTCGACGGTGAGGACCACGCCAAGCAGTTCCGCATGCAGGGTGACGCGGACAAGGGCAAGTTCGACATGACCTTCACCTTCCTCGACTACAACAAGCCCGTGACCGTCACGGCCCCGCCCGCGAAGGACACCGCGGACCTGGCCGAGATGATGAAGGAACTCCAGAACGGCTGAGCGTCGTAGGGCCGGATTTGCTTGACAGGGATCCGGTCACGTACGCTCCTACAGAAGCCAAAGACCGCTGGTCGTTGCTGTGTTCTCGCTAGAGGGCGCAGTGGCCGAAGGATCCGCTGAAACCGCGGACGACCCGCGCAGGTGAATGTGGAAGTCGCTCCTGGACCACATGCATTGCGTATGTGATGCCGGTCGAGCTACGCCCCGTGCGCCTGCGCCGGGGCGTTTCGTTTGTTCAGCCCCTTCTGAGCGGTCCTCATCACCCGGAAGGAGGCCGACGCTCTATGGCAAGGCCCGACAAGGCTGCCGCGGTAGCCGAGCTGACGGAGCAGTTCCGCAGCTCGAACGCCGCCGTGCTGACCGAGTACCGGGGTCTCACCGTGGCGCAGCTCAAGACGCTGCGTCGTTCGCTCGGTGAGAACGCCCAGTACGCCGTGGTGAAGAACACGCTGACCAAGATTGCGGCCAACGAGGCCGGGATCACGACGCTCGACGACCTGTTCAACGGTCCGACGGCGGTCGCCTTCGTCACCGGTGACCCGGTGGAGTCGGCCAAGGGTCTTCGTGACTTCGCCAAGGACAACCCGAACCTCGTCATCAAGGGCGGTGTCCTTGACGGCAAGGCGCTGTCCGCCGACGAGATCAAGAAGCTTGCGGACCTCGAGTCCCGCGAGGTTCTGCTCGCCAAGCTGGCGGGCGCCTTCAAGGGCAAGCAGACTCAGGCTGCTCAGGTCTTCCAGGCGCTCCCGTCGAAGCTCGTCCGCACCGTGGACGCGCTTCGTGCCAAGCAGGACGAGCAGGGCGGTGCCGAGTAATTCGGCTCCCGAAATGATCGCTGCCTGAGGCGTCCCGCCTGAGGTGACGGTCGTCGCGGGCCGAACGTACGCCCGCCAGACATGTACATACCGGCACCAGCCGAATTAGTGGAAGGATCGCCCATCATGGCGAAGCTCAGCCAGGAAGACCTGCTCGCGCAGTTCGAGGAGATGACCCTCATCGAGCTCTCCGAGTTCGTGAAGGCCTTCGAGGAGAAGTTCGACGTCACCGCCGCCGCCGCGGTCGCCGTCGCCGGCCCCGCCGGCCCGGCCGCTGCCGCCGAGGTCGCCGAGGAGCAGGACGAGTTCGACGTCATCCTCACGGGTGCCGGCGAGAAGAAGATCCAGGTCATCAAGGTCGTGCGTGAGCTGACCTCCCTGGGTCTGAAGGAGGCCAAGGACCTCGTGGACGGCGCCCCCAAGCCCGTTCTCGAGAAGGTCGCCAAGGAAGCCGCCGAGAAGGCCGCCGAGTCCCTCAAGGGCGCCGGCGCCTCCGTCGAGGTCAAGTAACACCTCTCACAGGTCCCGCTGGACCTGTAACGCGCAAGCACCGAAGAGCGATCATCCATCCGGGTGGTCGCTCTTCGGCGTTCCTGGGGGCGCGGCCACGGTTACCTTGTCGCCTCCTGGGCGGGGGGTATGGTGATCTTCGTCGTGTCTCCCGAACGCCCCGGTTCGGGCTGGGGGGCCTTGACGAACCGCACGCAGCGCGCAATTCTCAGGACGCGTCGCCAGAACGGTCCGAATCCGAGGCATGGATCGGTGACGAAGAGGGCAGTATCAACGTGCGTTGAGGGCAGGCATGCCGAGGACGTTGAGGGCAGCGAGAGTTTTTGAAGACTGGGCAGAAAAGCAGGGCTGGACATCAGTGCGCCGACTGGCTACACTGACCCTTTGCGCTGCCTGTTAGCTGCCCCCTGCCCGTCACCAGGGGTCTGCCCTCGCCTGAGCATCGATGATCGGACCATCTCTGACCTGGCCCTTCGGCCGAATCGGAGATACCTGTCTCTGTGCCGTGGGTGAGGGTCCGGGGAGCGCGTAGTGAGTCCGAGCCCTCGGAAGGACCCCCTCTTGGCCGCCTCGCGCACTGCCTCGACCGCGAATACGAACAACGCCGCCAGCACCGCCCCGCTGCGCATCTCTTTTGCAAAGATCAAGGAGCCTCTCGAGGTTCCCAACCTGCTCGCGCTGCAGACCGAGAGCTTTGACTGGCTGCTCGGGAACACCGCTTGGCAGAGTCGGGTCGAGGAGGCTCTGGAGTCAGGTCAGGACGTCCCCACCAAGTCCGGTCTGGAGGAGATCTTCGAGGAGATCTCCCCGATCGAGGACTTCTCCGGGTCGATGTCGCTGACGTTCCGTGACCACCGTTTCGAGCCGCCGAAGAACAGCATCGACGAGTGCAAGGACCGCGACTTCACGTACGCGGCCCCGCTCTTCGTGACGGCCGAGTTCACCAACAACGAGACCGGCGAGATCAAGTCCCAGACGGTCTTCATGGGCGACTTCCCGCTCATGACCCACAAGGGCACCTTCGTCATCAACGGCACCGAGCGTGTCGTGGTGTCGCAGCTGGTCCGCTCGCCGGGCGTCTACTTCGACTCCTCCATCGACAAGACGTCCGACAAGGACATCTTCTCGGCCAAGATCATCCCCTCCCGGGGTGCCTGGCTGGAGATGGAGATCGACAAGCGCGACATGGTCGGTGTCCGTATCGACCGCAAGCGCAAGCAGTCCGTCACCGTGCTCCTGAAGGCTCTCGGCTGGACCACCGAGCAGATCCTCGAGGAGTTCGGCGAGTACGAGTCGATGCGCGCCACCCTGGAGAAGGACCACACCCAGGGCCAGGACGACGCGCTTCTCGACATCTACCGCAAGCTGCGTCCGGGCGAGCCCCCGACCCGTGAGGCCGCGCAGACGCTGCTCGAGAACCTCTACTTCAACCCGAAGCGCTACGACCTCGCCAAGGTCGGCCGCTACAAGGTCAACAAGAAGCTGGGTGCGGAGGCTCCGCTGGACGCGGGCATCCTGACCGTCGAGGACATCATCTCGACGATCAAGTACCTGGTGAAGCTGCACGCGGGCGAGACCGAGACGGTCGGCGACAGCGGCACGAACATCGTCGTCGAGACCGACGACATCGACCACTTCGGCAACCGTCGTCTGCGCAGCGTCGGCGAGCTCATCCAGAACCAGGTCCGCACGGGTCTGGCTCGTATGGAGCGCGTCGTGCGTGAGCGCATGACGACCCAGGACGTCGAGGCGATCACGCCGCAGACCCTGATCAACATCCGGCCGGTCGTCGCCTCCATCAAGGAGTTCTTCGGCACCAGCCAGCTGTCGCAGTTCATGGACCAGAACAACCCGCTGTCGGGTCTCACCCACAAGCGCCGTCTGTCGGCTCTTGGCCCGGGTGGTCTCTCCCGTGAGCGGGCCGGCTTCGAGGTCCGTGACGTGCACCCGTCCCACTACGGCCGTATGTGCCCGATCGAGACGCCCGAAGGCCCGAACATCGGTCTGATCGGTTCGCTCGCCTCCTACGGCCGCGTCAACGCGTTCGGCTTCGTGGAGACGCCGTACCGCAAGGTCGTCGAGGGCATCGTCACCGACGACGTCGACTACCTGACGGCCGACGAGGAGGACCGCTTCGTCATCGCGCAGGCCAACGCCACGCTCGACGACGACATGCGCTTCACCGAGAACCGCGTCCTGGTCCGCCGCCGTGGCGGCGAGGTCGACTACGTCCCCGGTGACGACGTGGACTACATGGACGTCTCGCCGCGCCAGATGGTGTCGGTCGCGACCGCCATGATCCCGTTCCTCGAGCACGACGACGCCAACCGTGCCCTCATGGGCGCGAACATGATGCGCCAGGCCGTGCCGCTCATCAAGTCCGAGGCCCCGCTCGTCGGCACCGGCATGGAGTACCGCTCCGCCGTCGACGCCGGTGACGTGGTCAAGGCCGAGAAGGCGGGTGTGGTCCAGGAGGTCTCCGCGGACTACATCACCACCGCCAACGACGACGGCACGTACATCACGTACCGCCTGGCCAAGTTCGCCCGTTCCAACCAGGGCACCTCGGTCAACCAGAAGGTCATCATCGACGAGGGCGACCGCGTCGTCGAGGGCCAGGTCCTCGCCGACGGCGCGGCCACCGAGAACGGCGAGATGGCGCTCGGCAAGAACCTGCTCGTGGCGTTCATGCCGTGGGAGGGTCACAACTACGAGGACGCGATCATCCTGTCGCAGCGCCTCGTGCAGGACGACGTCCTCTCCTCGATCCACATCGAGGAGCACGAGGTCGACGCCCGTGACACCAAGCTCGGCCCCGAGGAGATCACCCGGGACATCCCGAACGTCTCCGAGGAGGTCCTCGCCGACCTCGACGAGCGCGGCATCATCCGTATCGGTGCCGAGGTCATCGCCGGTGACATCCTCGTCGGCAAGGTCACGCCCAAGGGTGAGACCGAGCTGACGCCGGAGGAGCGCCTGCTGCGCGCGATCTTCGGTGAGAAGGCCCGTGAGGTCCGTGACACCTCGCTGAAGGTGCCGCACGGCGAGACCGGCAAGGTCATCGGCGTGCGTGTCTTCGACCGCGAGGAGGGCGACGAGCTTCCCCCCGGTGTGAACCAGCTGGTGCGCGTGTACGTGGCGCAGAAGCGCAAGATCACCGACGGTGACAAGCTCGCCGGCCGACACGGCAACAAGGGTGTCATCTCCAAGATCCTGCCCATCGAGGACATGCCGTTCCTCGAGGACGGGACCCCGGTCGACATCATCCTCAACCCGCTCGGTGTGCCGTCCCGAATGAACCCGGGACAGGTTCTGGAGATCCACCTCGGCTGGCTCGCCAGTCGCGGCTGGGACGTCTCCGGGCTCGCCGAGGACTGGGCGCAGCGGCTTCAGGTGATCGGCGCCGACCAGGTCGACCCGGGCACCAACGTCGCCACCCCGGTGTTCGACGGTGCGCGTGAGGACGAGCTCGCGGGTCTGCTGAACCACACCATCCCGAACCGCGACGGCGAGCGCATGGTGCAGCCGACCGGTAAGGCGAGGCTGTTCGACGGCCGCTCCGGCGAGCCGTTCCCGGAGCCGATCTCGGTCGGCTACATGTACATCCTCAAGCTCCACCACCTGGTCGACGACAAGCTGCACGCCCGGTCGACCGGTCCGTACTCGATGATCACCCAGCAGCCGCTGGGTGGTAAGGCCCAGTTCGGTGGCCAGCGCTTCGGTGAGATGGAGGTGTGGGCGCTGGAGGCATACGGCGCCGCCTACGCCCTCCAGGAGCTGCTGACCATCAAGTCCGACGACGTCACCGGCCGCGTGAAGGTCTACGAGGCCATCGTCAAGGGCGAGAACATCCCCGAGCCCGGCATCCCCGAGTCCTTCAAGGTGCTCATCAAGGAGATGCAGTCCCTGTGCCTCAACGTGGAGGTGCTGTCCTCGGACGGCATGTCCATCGAGATGCGCGACACCGACGAGGACGTCTTCCGCGCGGCGGAAGAGCTCGGCATCGACCTGTCCCGGCGCGAGCCGAGCAGCGTCGAAGAGGTCTGACGGGAGTCCGGCCGGAGGACCTGGTGAGGAACCTCCGGCCGGCCCCTGGACCCCCGTTTCAGACCCCAAGACTTACAACCCTGAGAGGGATTGACGCATAGTGCTCGACGTCAACTTCTTCGATGAGCTCCGGATCGGTCTGGCCACCGCTGACGACATCCGTCAGTGGAGCCACGGCGAGGTCAAGAAGCCAGAGACCATCAACTACCGCACCCTCAAGCCCGAAAAGGACGGACTCTTCTGCGAGAAGATCTTCGGTCCGACCCGGGACTGGGAGTGCTACTGCGGCAAGTACAAGCGTGTCCGGTTCAAGGGCATCATCTGTGAGCGCTGCGGCGTCGAGGTCACTCGCGCCAAGGTGCGCCGTGAGCGGATGGGCCACATCGAACTGGCCGCCCCCGTCACGCACATCTGGTACTTCAAGGGCGTTCCGTCGCGCCTCGGCTACCTGCTCGACCTCGCTCCGAAGGACCTGGAGAAGGTCATCTACTTCGCGGCGTACATGATCACGTACGTCGACGAGGAGCGCCGCACCCGCGACCTGCCCTCCCTGGAGGCGCACGTCTCCGTGGAGCGTCAGCAGGTCGAGAACCGGCGTGACGCCGACCTCGAGGCCCGTGCCAAGAAGCTGGAAAGCGACCTGGCCGAGCTGGAGGCCGAGGGCGCCAAGGCCGACGTGCGCCGCAAGGTGCGCGAGGGTGCCGAGCGTGAGATGAAGCAGCTGCGCGACCGTGCGCAGCGCGAGATCGACCGTCTCGACGAGGTGTGGACCCGCTTCAAGAACCTCAAGGTCCAGGACCTAGAGGGCGACGAGCTGCTCTACCGCGAGCTGCGTGACCGCTTCGGCACGTACTTCGACGGTTCGATGGGTGCCGCGGCGCTGCAGAAGCGCCTGGAGTCCTTCGACCTCGACGAGGAGGCCGAGCGCCTCCGCGAGATCATCCGTACCGGCAAGGGCCAGAAGAAGACCCGTGCGCTGAAGCGGCTGAAGGTCGTGTCTGCGTTCCTGCAGACCTCCAACAGCCCCAAGGGCATGGTTCTCGACTGCGTCCCGGTCATCCCGCCGGACCTTCGCCCGATGGTGCAGCTGGACGGTGGCCGCTTCGCGACCTCCGACCTGAACGACCTGTACCGCCGTGTGATCAACCGGAACAACCGCCTGAAGCGGCTTCTCGACCTCGGTGCCCCCGAGATCATCGTGAACAACGAGAAGCGCATGCTTCAGGAGGCCGTCGACGCGCTGTTCGACAACGGTCGTCGTGGTCGCCCGGTCACCGGTCCCGGTAACCGCCCGCTGAAGTCCCTGAGCGACATGCTCAAGGGCAAGCAGGGTCGTTTCCGTCAGAACCTGCTCGGCAAGCGTGTGGACTACTCCGCGCGTTCCGTGATCGTCGTCGGTCCGCAGCTGAAGCTGCACCAGTGCGGTCTGCCGAAGGCGATGGCGCTGGAGCTCTTCAAGCCGTTCGTGATGAAGCGCCTGGTCGACCTGAACCACGCGCAGAACATCAAGAGCGCCAAGCGCATGGTGGAGCGCGGCCGCACGGTCGTGTACGACGTCCTCGAAGAGGTCATCGCCGAGCACCCGGTTCTGCTGAACCGTGCGCCCACCCTGCACCGCCTCGGCATCCAGGCCTTCGAGCCGCAGCTGGTCGAGGGCAAGGCCATCCAGATCCACCCGCTCGTCTGCACCGCGTTCAACGCGGACTTCGACGGCGACCAGATGGCCGTGCACCTTCCGCTGTCCGCGGAGGCGCAGGCCGAGGCCCGCATCCTGATGCTGTCCTCGAACAACATCCTCAAGCCCGCCGACGGCCGTCCGGTGACGATGCCGACCCAGGACATGGTCCTCGGTCTGTTCTTCCTCACCACCGACGGCGAACTGCGTGACACCAAGGGCGAGGGCCGGTCCTTCGGCTCCACGGCCGAGGCGATCATGGCGTTCGACGCCGGCGAGCTCGCGCTGCAGTCGCCGATCGACATCCGCTTCCCGGTGGGCACCATCCCGCCGCGCGGCTGGATGCCTCCGGCGCGCGAGGAGGGCGAGCCCGAGTGGCAGCAGGGGGACACCTTCCGCCTGCGCACCACCCTGGGCCGCGCGCTCTTCAACGAGCTGCTGCCCGAGGACTACCCGTTCGTCGACTACTCGGTGGGCAAGAAGCAGCTCTCCGAGATCGTCAACGACCTGGCCGAGCGCTACCCCAAGGTCATCGTGGCGGCGACGCTCGACAACCTGAAGGCGGCGGGCTTCTTCTGGGCGACCCGTTCCGGCGTCACCGTGGCCATCTCCGACATCGTCGTTCCCGAGGCGAAGGTCGAGATCGTCAAGGGCTACGAGGCCCAGGACGAGAAGGTCCAGAAGCAGTACGAGCGCGGTCTCATCACGAAGGAAGAGCGGACTCAGGAGCTCATCGCGATCTGGACCAAGGCGACCAACGAGGTCGCCGAGGCGATGAACGCGAACTTCCCGAAGACCAACCCCATCTTCATGATGGTTGACTCGGGTGCCCGAGGAAACATGATGCAGATGCGGCAGATCGCCGGTATGCGCGGTCTGGTGTCGAACGCCAAGAACGAGACGATCCCGCGTCCGATCAAGGCGTCCTTCCGTGAGGGCCTGTCCGTGCTGGAGTACTTCATCTCCACCCACGGTGCCCGTAAGGGTCTGGCCGACACCGCCCTGCGTACCGCCGACTCGGGTTACCTGACCCGTCGTCTGGTGGACGTCTCGCAGGACGTCATCATCCGCGAGGAGGACTGCGGCACCGAGCGCGGCCTCCGGCTCCAGATCGCGGAGATCGGCGCGGACGGTGTGCTGCGCAAGGCGGACAACGTCGAGACCAGCGTGTACGCACGTGCGCTGGCCGAGGACATCACCGTCGACGGCAAGGTGCTGGCCCCGGCCAACACCGACCTCGGCGACGTCCTCATCGACGAGCTCGTCAAGCACGGTGTCTCCGAGGTCAAGACCCGCTCGGTCCTGACCTGCGAGTCCGCCGTCGGTACCTGCGCGATGTGCTACGGCCGCTCGCTGGCCACCGGCAAGCTGGTCGACATCGGTGAGGCGGTCGGCATCATCGCCGCCCAGTCCATCGGTGAGCCCGGTACCCAGCTGACGATGCGTACCTTCCACACCGGTGGTGTGGCCGGTGACGACATCACCCAGGGTCTGCCGCGTGTCGTCGAGCTCTTCGAGGCCCGTACCCCGAAGGGTGTCGCCCCGATCTCCGAGGCCCAGGGCCGCGTGCGGATCGAGGAGACCGAGAAGACCAAGAAGATCGTCATCACGCCGGACGACGGCAGCGACGAGACGGCGTTCCCGATCTCGAAGCGCGCCCGACTCCTGGTCAGCGAGGGCGAGCACGTCGAGGTGGGCCAGAAGCTCACCGTGGGTGCCACCAACCCGCACGACGTGCTGCGCATTCTGGGCCAGCGTGCCGTCCAGGTCCACCTGGTCGGCGAGGTCCAGAAGGTCTACAACTCGCAGGGTGTGTCGATCCACGACAAGCACATCGAGATCATCATCCGGCAGATGCTGCGCCGCGTGACGATCATCGAGTCCGGCGACGCCGAGCTGCTGCCCGGTGAGCTGGTCGAGCGCTCGAAGTTCGAGACCGAGAACCGTCGTGTGGTCCAGGAGGGCGGTCACCCGGCCTCCGGTCGTCCGCAGCTGATGGGTATCACCAAGGCCTCGCTGGCGACGGAATCCTGGCTGTCGGCCGCCTCCTTCCAGGAGACGACCCGAGTCCTGACGGACGCGGCGATCAACGCCAAGTCCGACAGCCTCATCGGCCTCAAGGAGAACGTCATCATCGGTAAGCTCATCCCGGCCGGTACGGGTCTGTCCCGCTACCGCAACATCCGGGTCGAGCCGACCGAGGAGGCCAAGGCCGCGATGTACTCGGCCGTCGGCTACGACGACATCGACTACTCGCCGTTCGGCACGGGCTCCGGGCAGGCTGTGCCGCTGGAGGACTACGACTACGGGCCGTACAACCAGTAAGCGGGTTGCTTGAGTCGGAGGGGCGGTCACCCTGTGGGGTGGCCGCCCTCCGGCGTGCCCGCGCGTGGGCGTCGGCGGGGAACGAGCGACAATCGGCCGCCATGGCTGATGCGCGTACCGTCGACAAAGGCACGTAATGCCGCATCATGGAGGAATCTCGGGGGTTCGGGAGGTGCTCCGTGTCGCATTCGTCGTGGCGGCCCTGGGAGGGCGAGGACGAGTCGTCGGGCAGTGGTGTGCCGGGCGACGGGCAGGGAAGAGGTGGACCGCGGCCGGGACCCGGTGCGGACGCTCCTGTCGCGCGCCCCTGGACCGGCGCCTACACCCCCGTAGCGCGCCCCTGGCCCGCCTACCCCGCCCCGCAGGTCCCGCCGAGCGCCTCCGGCATGCTCGCCTCCCACGCCGACCGTGAGCGGGCCGTCGATGTGCTTCGGGCCGGCTTCGGGGAGGGGCGGCTGGAGAAGGGCGAGTTCGACAAGCGGGTGGAGCGGGCGTGCGGCGCCCGTACGGTCGGGGAGCTGGCGCTGCTCGTGTCCGATCTGCCGCTCGGGCCCGTGCCCCAGCCGGCGCCCGTCACCGCCGTACCGCGGACCTTTCTGCCCGCCCCGCGGCCGCGGGCGAACGGGAAGGCGGTCGGAGCCGCGGTGTGCGGGCTGCTGTGTGTGCCGAGCCTCGGGTTCACCGGGATCCCGGCGGTGATCCTCGGGCACGCGGCGCGCGCGGAGATCGAGCGGACGGGAGAGAGCGGCGACGGGCTCGCGCTGACCGGGCTGGTGTTGGGCTGGCTGTCGATCGCCTCGTGGTCGATCCTGATGACGCTGCTGATCGCCGTGGGTCTCGCCTCCGGGTGAGCCCCGTGGGCGGAGCCCGCTTCCACGTGTGCGCAGTGTGAAATCGAAGATCATCCACGGCGTAGGGGCTTGACACCGGTCGCCCCGAGAGGTTGCCGCCGTCCATTTGTTTTGACCGCAGCGAATCAGCTGGGTACGCTCAGACCTTGTGCCTGGGGTGTGCCCTGGCTCTCGTGCGTGCCTTCAACCGCACTAGGGGAGCCTCGAGCGGCCACCGTAATCTGCGCCCTTTTCGCCTCACGGCGGGAGTCCGCCGGATTCGACACACCCGACCGCGTGGGTCGGCGAAGTTCCAGGTTAGCTTCACCATTCGGCACACAGAAACCGGAGAAGTAGTGCCTACGATCCAGCAGCTGGTCCGGAAGGGCCGGCAGGACAAGGTCGAGAAGAACAAGACGCCCGCACTCGAGGGTTCCCCTCAGCGTCGTGGCGTCTGCACGCGTGTGTTCACGACCACCCCGAAGAAGCCGAACTCGGCCCTGCGTAAGGTCGCGCGTGTGCGTCTGACCAGCGGGATCGAGGTCACTGCTTACATTCCGGGTGAGGGACACAACCTGCAGGAGCACTCCATCGTGCTCGTGCGTGGCGGTCGTGTGAAGGACCTGCCCGGTGTTCGCTACAAGATCATCCGCGGTTCGCTTGACACCCAGGGTGTCAAGAACCGCAAGCAGGCCCGCAGCCGCTACGGCGCCAAGAAGGAGAAGTAGAAATGCCTCGTAAGGGCCCCGCCCCGAAGCGCCCGGTCATCATCGACCCGGTCTACGGTTCTCCTCTGGTGACCTCCCTCATCAACAAGGTGCTGCTGAACGGCAAGCGCTCCACCGCCGAGCGCATCGTGTACGGCGCCATGGAGGGCCTGCGCGAGAAGACCAGCAACGACCCGGTCATCACGCTGAAGCGCGCGCTGGAGAACATCAAGCCGACCCTCGAGGTCAAGTCCCGCCGTGTCGGTGGCGCGACCTACCAGGTCCCGATCGAGGTCAAGCCGGGCCGTGCGAACACGCTCGCCCTGCGCTGGCTGGTCGGTTACTCCCGCGCCCGTCGCGAGAAGACCATGACCGAGCGTCTGCTCAACGAGCTTCTCGACGCTTCGAACGGCCTCGGTGCGGCCGTCAAGAAGCGCGAGGACACCCACAAGATGGCCGAGTCCAACAAGGCCTTCGCGCACTACCGCTGGTAGTCGCAGACCCCATCGAGACCGAGAGAAGACCGAAGCCTTATGGCTACCACTTCACTTGACCTGGCCAAGGTCCGCAACATCGGGATCATGGCCCACATCGACGCGGGCAAGACGACCACCACCGAGCGGATCCTCTTCTACACCGGCGTCAGCTACAAGATCGGTGAGGTCCACGACGGCGCTGCCACCATGGACTGGATGGAGCAGGAGCAGGAGCGTGGCATCACGATCACCTCTGCTGCCACCACCTGTCACTGGCCGCTCGAGGACAACGACTACACGATCAACATCATCGACACTCCCGGGCACGTCGACTTCACGGTCGAGGTGGAGCGTTCGCTCCGCGTGCTCGACGGTGCCGTCACGGTGTTCGACGGTGTCGCCGGTGTCGAGCCGCAGTCCGAGACGGTGTGGCGTCAGGCCGACCGTTACGGCGTGCCGCGCATCTGCTTCGTGAACAAGCTGGACCGTACCGGCGCCGAGTTCCACCGCTGTGTGGACATGATCTCGGACCGCCTGGGCGCCGTCCCGCTCGTCATGCAGCTGCCGATCGGCGCCGAGATGGACTTCAAGGGCGTTGTGGACCTGGTCCGCATGAAGGCGCTCGTGTGGTCCGCCGAGGCGGCGAAGGGCGAGATGTACGACGTCGTCGACATCCCGGCCACGCACACCGAGGCTGCCGAGGAGTACCGCGGCAAGCTGGTCGAGGCCGTCGCGGAGAACGACGACGAGATCATGGAGCTGTTCCTGGAGGGCCAGGAGCCCACCGAGGAGCAGCTGTACGCCGCGATCCGTCGCATCACCATCGCGTCCGGCAAGTCCGACGGCGTCACGGTCACCCCGGTGTTCTGTGGCACGGCGTTCAAGAACAAGGGCGTCCAGCCCCTGCTCGACGCGGTCGTGCGCTACCTGCCGACCCCGCTCGACGTCGAGGCCATCGAGGGCCACGACGTCAAGGACCCCGAGGTCGTCGTCAAGCGCAAGCCGTCCGACGAGGAGCCGCTGTCGGCGCTGGCGTTCAAGATCATGAGCGACCCGCACCTCGGCAAGCTCACCTTCGTCCGGATCTACTCCGGTCGCCTGGAGTCCGGCACCGCGGTGCTGAACTCCGTCAAGGGCAAGAAGGAGCGCATCGGCAAGATCTACCGCATGCACGCGAACAAGCGTGAGGAGATCGAGTCGGTGGGCGCCGGCGACATCGTCGCCGTGATGGGCCTGAAGCAGACCACCACCGGTGAGACGCTGTCCGACGACAAGAACCCGGTGATCCTGGAGTCCATGGACTTCCCGGCGCCGGTCATTCAGGTCGCCATCGAGCCCAAGTCCAAGGGTGACCAGGAGAAGCTGGGTGTCGCCATCCAGCGTCTCGCGGAGGAGGACCCCTCCTTCCAGGTCCACTCGGACGAGGAGACCGGCCAGACCATCATCGGTGGTATGGGCGAGCTGCACCTCGAGGTGCTGGTCGACCGTATGCGCCGTGAGTTCAAGGTCGAGGCCAACGTCGGTAAGCCGCAGGTCGCCTACCGTGAGACGATCCGCAAGGCCGTCGAGCGCGTCGACTACACGCACAAGAAGCAGACTGGTGGAACCGGCCAGTTCGCCAAGGTGCAGATCGCGATCGAGCCGATCGAGGGCGGCGACGCCTCGTACGAGTTCGTGAACAAGGTGACCGGTGGTCGTATCCCGAAGGAGTACATCCCTTCGGTCGACGCCGGTGCGCAGGAGGCCATGCAGTTCGGCATCCTCGCCGGGTACGAGATGACGGGCGTCCGCGTCACGCTTCTCGACGGTGCCTATCACGAGGTCGACTCCTCCGAGCTCGCCTTCAAGATCGCCGGCTCGCAGGCCTTCAAGGAGGCCGCTCGCAAGGCCAGCCCCGTGCTGCTCGAGCCGATGATGGCCGTCGAGGTCACCACGCCCGAGGACTACATGGGCGATGTCATCGGCGACATCAACTCCCGCCGTGGTCAGATCCAGGCCATGGAGGAGCGGGCCGGTGCCCGCGTCGTGAAGGGCCTCGTGCCCCTCTCGGAGATGTTCGGCTACGTCGGAGACCTCCGCAGCAAGACGTCGGGTCGCGCAAGCTACTCGATGCAGTTCGACTCCTACGCCGAGGTTCCGCGGAACGTCGCCGAGGAGATCATCGCGAAGGCCAAGGGCGAGTAACGCACCGCGTTCGCACGCTTTAGGCTTGACTCCGGAGCCCGGAGGGGCATTCACCCGCATTTGCGGGGGGAGTGCCCCCGGGCCGAGGCTTTCCAGCAAAGATCACCTGGCGCCGATGAAGCAAGGCGTTCAGAACCACTCCACAGGAGGACCCCGTGGCGAAGGCGAAGTTCGAGCGGACTAAGCCCCACGTCAACATCGGCACCATCGGTCACATCGACCACGGTAAGACGACCCTTACGGCCGCCATTACCAAGGTGCTGCACGACGCGTACCCGGACCTGAACGAGGCCTCGGCCTTCGACCAGATCGACAAGGCTCCCGAGGAGCGCCAGCGCGGTATCACCATCTCGATCGCGCACGTCGAGTACCAGACCGAGACGCGTCACTACGCCCACGTCGACTGCCCCGGTCACGCGGACTACATCAAGAACATGATCACGGGTGCGGCGCAGATGGACGGCGCCATCCTCGTGGTCGCCGCCACCGACGGCCCGATGCCGCAGACCAAGGAGCACGTGCTCCTGGCCCGCCAGGTCGGCGTTCCCTACATCGTCGTCGCCCTGAACAAGGCCGACATGGTGGACGACGAGGAGATCCTGGAGCTCGTCGAGCTCGAGGTGCGTGAGCTCCTCTCCGAGTACGAGTTCCCGGGCGACGACCTGCCGGTCGTCAAGGTCTCGGCGCTCAAGGCTCTGGAGGGCGACAAGGAGTGGGGCCAGACCGTCCTCGACCTGATGAAGGCCGTCGACGAGTCCATCCCGCAGCCCGAGCGTGACGTCGACAAGCCGTTCCTCATGCCCATCGAGGACGTCTTCACGATCACCGGTCGCGGTACGGTCGTCACCGGCCGTATCGAGCGTGGTGTCCTGAAGGTCAACGAGACCGTCGACATCATCGGCATCAAGACCGAGAAGACCACCACCACGGTCACCGGTATCGAGATGTTCCGCAAGCTGCTCGACGAGGGCCAGGCCGGTGAGAACGTCGGTCTGCTCCTCCGTGGCATCAAGCGCGAGGACGTCGAGCGCGGCCAGGTCATCATCAAGCCGGGCTCGGTCACCCCGCACACCGAGTTCGAGGCGCAGGCCTACATCCTGTCCAAGGACGAGGGTGGCCGCCACACGCCGTTCTTCAACAACTACCGTCCGCAGTTCTACTTCCGTACGACGGACGTGACCGGCGTGGTGACCCTCCCCGAGGGCACCGAGATGGTCATGCCGGGTGACAACACCGAGATGAAGGTGGAGCTCATCCAGCCCGTCGCCATGGAAGAGGGCCTGAAGTTCGCCATCCGTGAGGGTGGTCGCACGGTGGGCGCCGGCCAGGTCACCAAGATCAACGCCTGATCTTGACCCGGTAGGTCTCTGAAGGGGCCCGTACGACTTCGGTCGTACGGGCCTTTTCGCATCCCCGGGCTCATCCTGCCTGCGCCTCCGGTACCGGCTGCGGGCCGAACGCCATGAGGGCGAGGGTCAGGCAGCGGACGATCGCGCCGGCCAGCAGAGCCGTGACGAACGAATCCACGTTCATGCCGTAGTCCAGCCGTGAGCTGATCCAGGAGACGAGCAGCCAGACCAGCGCGTCCTGAACGATGCCGATCGCGCCGAAGAGGATCCACGGGGACGTCCTGACGGCGCTCGGATAGCAGTGGATGAGCTGACCGACGATCAGCAGGACCGAGCCGCTGAGGAGGAAGTCCCAGGACGGGGTGTCGGCCACGGGGGAGACACCGGGGAGCAGGCCGGCGGCGAGGGCGGCTCCGGCGTAGGTGCCTGTGACGCGTCTTCGTTTGTACATGGCTGAGATCATCGGGACGGGCGTGGCGTCCTGACAAGACGTCAAGTGAAGTCTGGGGGAACTCTGTGAAGCGGTTCGGCGAGGTTTGCGGCAACTCCCCGGCGCCGGTGGGGGAATTGTTCTTGTCTGGTCGCTGTGGGGTGGTTGTGAGGGTCGTAGCCTGAGGCGTCCGGTGGCCACTCCCGGCCCGGCATTTCCCTCGCGAGGACGGGCGGACACGCAGGTGTCGATGCAGGATGCGGAGCGCGGAACGTCGATACCCAGACGGGTCGTCAGCGGCCTGCAGCAGCCGCTTCCGCCCCTCACCGTGCCCACCCCGCCGGGACAGCCCATCCGCGCCGCCCGGCACGCCGCCGTACGGGGCCGCGCCGGCCGCCGGCTCTACGCCATCGACGGCATCCGGCTCCTCGCCGCCCTCATGGTCGCCATGCACCACTACGCCGGCACCAACCGCGTCGACCAGCCGGGCAATCACATCTGGGACCGTCCGGTCTCCGACATCATGCCGACGGTCTTCCGGTTCGCCTCCTACGGCTGGATCGGCGTCGAGATCTTCTTCGTGATCAGCGGCTTCGTGATCTGCATGTCCTGCTGGGGCCGTACCCCGAGGCAGTTCTTCGTGTCCCGGGTGATCCGGCTGTACCCGGCGTACTGGTTCGCCATCGCGTTCACCACCACCGTCCTGATGCTGCTGCCCGGGGTGTGGGACCGCCTGCGCATGCGGGACGTACTCCTCAACATCACGATGCTCCAGTCCGGTTCGGGCGTCATGAACGTCGACGGCGTCTACTGGACCCTCTGGTCGGAGTTGCGCTTCTACCTGCTGTTCCTGGTGGTCGTGTGGAGCGGCCTGACCTACCGCAAGGTCGTCGTCTTCTGCTGTGTGTGGGGCGCCGCGGCCATGCTCGCCCCGATCTCGAAGCTGCCCCTGCTGGAACTGGTCGCCAACCCGGAGGGCGCCTGGTACTTCATCGCGGGCCTGGCGCTGTACCTGATGCACCGCTTCGGCCAGGACCTGCTGCTGTGGGGCATCCTCGCGATGGCCTGGCTGATGGGCCAGCGCGAACTGGGCATCCGGATCGACGAGGTCGAGCACGTGTCGGGGTGGCGGGGGAGCGTGGCGATCTTCACCGTGTTCCTGCTCGTCATGGTCGCCGTCGCCCTCGGCGCCACGGACCGCATCCGCTGGAAGTGGCTGGTGACGGCGGGCGCGCTGACGTATCCGCTGTATCTGATGCACTACGCGGCCGGTACGGCGGTCATCAACCGCCTGCGCGACACCATGGACGCCCGTCTGCTGGTCGTCTGCGTCATCGCCGGGTTCATGCTGCTGAGCTGGCTGGTGCACCGGTTCGTGGAACGGCCGGTGGCCCGGCTGCTGAAGCGGGGCCTCGACACGTCGTTCGCACGGCTGCGGAACGCGAACGCCTGAGCCCCGTACGGACCTTCCCGGTCCCTCGGTCACTCCGACCGGTGTTTGATCTGTGTCACTCCCGGGGTATTGTCTCCGGCTCGATTGGCCAGGCCCCTGCCCCGTATGGCAGACTAGCGGGGTTGCTCGGTCGAGTGTTGATGCTGCGCGCCTCCCGCCGGGAGGCCTGGAAGCGAGTCCCACAGTACTCGTCGCCCTAACTGCCTTACGGCAGCGCTGGGGCGGACGTACGGGAATCTTCCGGGAAGTGGAGTGCGGCACTGGCCAGGCGCCCGGTGTACCTCTTTCCCAGATCAGGGATGTTCGAACAAGGGACATCTGTGTCAGTGAGAGTGCGACACGCCCGACCGCGTGGGTCGGAGGAAGTCACGGAACACCGGGTTCCAGAGCTGTAAAAGAGACAGGACTACGGAGTAGCCATGGCGGGACAGAAGATCCGCATCCGGCTCAAGGCCTACGACCACGAGGTCATCGACTCCTCGGCGAAGAAGATCGTCGAGACGGTGACGCGCACTGGTGCGTCGGTCGCGGGCCCGGTGCCGCTGCCCACTGAGAAGAACGTGTACTGCGTCATCAAGTCGCCGCACAAGTACAAGGACTCGCGCGAGCACTTCGAGATGCGCACGCACAAGCGTCTGATCGACATCCTCGACCCGACCCCCAAGACCGTTGACTCTCTGATGCGACTCGACCTCCCGGCCGGTGTCGACATCGAGATCAAGCTCTGAGGCCGGTGATCTGAACGATGGCTAAGCAGATCAAGGGCATCCTGGGCGAGAAGCTCGGCATGACGCAGGTGTGGGACGAGAACAACCGTGTTGTTCCGGTCACCGTCGTCAAGGCCGGCCCCAATGTCGTGACCCAGGTCCGTACGAACGACGTCGACGGGTACGAGTCCGTCCAGATCGCGTTCGGCGAGATCGACCCGCGCAAGGTGAACAAGCCCCTCAAGGGCCACTTCGCCAAGGCCGACGTCACTCCCCGCCGCCACCTCGTCGAGATCCGTACCGCTGACGCCAGCGAGTACACCCTCGGCCAGGAGATCACCGCCGAGGTGTTCGAGGCCGGCATCAAGGTCGACGTGACCGGCAAGAGCAAGGGCAAGGGCTTCGCCGGTGTCATGAAGCGTCACAACTTCAAGGGCCTCGGCGCCGGTCACGGCACCCAGCGCAAGCACCGCTCTCCCGGTTCCATCGGTGGCTGTGCCACCCCGGGCCGCGTGTTCAAGGGCCTCCGCATGGCGGGTCGTATGGGCAACGAGCGGGTCACCACCCAGAACCTGACCGTTCACGCCGTTGACGCGGAGAAGGGCCTGCTCCTCATCAAGGGCGCGGTTCCTGGTCCGAACGGCGGCCTCGTCCTGGTCCGCACCGCGGCCAAGGGGGCCTGAGGACTATGAGCACCATTGACATTCTGTCGCCCTCCGGCGACACCGCCGGGACCGTTGAGCTCCCGGCCGAGATCTTCGACGTTGAGAAGATCAGCATTCCGCTGCTTCACCAGGTCGTCGTCGCGCAGCTGGCCGCCGCCCGTCAGGGCACGCACAAGGTCAAGCGTCGTGGCGAGGTCCGCGGTGGCGGCAAGAAGCCCTACAGCCGCCAGAAGGGCACCGGCCGCGCCCGTCAGGGTTCGACCCGTGCGCCGCAGTTCGCCGGCGGTGGTGTCGTCCACGGCCCCACGCCGCGTGACTACTCGCAGCGGACCCCGAAGAAGATGAAGGCCGCGGCTCTGCGCCACGCCCTCACCGACCGGGCCCGCAACAACCGCATCCACGTCGTCTCCGGCGTCATCGAGGGCGAGTCGCCTTCGACGAAGGCCGCGAAGACGCTCTTCGGCAAGATCAGCGAGCGCAAGAACCTGCTGCTCGTCATCGACCGTGCCGACGAGGCCGCGTGGCTGTCCGCTCGCAACCTGCCCCAGGTCCACATCCTGGAGCCGGGCCAGCTGAACACGTACGACGTTCTCGTCTCGGACGACGTGGTCTTCACCCAGGCCGCTTTCGAGTCCTTCGTGTCTGGCCCCAAGGCCGCTGACACCGAAGGGAGCGAAGCCTGATGGCTACGCGTCACCCGAGCATCGCCTCGAAGGCCGCCAAGGCAGCCAAGGCCGCGCGCGTCGCCAAGGCCCGCCGCCACGCCGCCGAGGGCAAGAACACCGTCGTCACTCCGGCGAGCAAGGCCTTCACGGACCCCCGTGACGTCCTGCTGAAGCCGGTCGTGTCCGAGAAGAGCTACGCGCTTCTCGACGAGGGCAAGTACACGTTCATCGTGGCCCCCGGCGCCAACAAGACCCAGATCAAGCAGGCCGTCCAGGCGGTCTTCTCGGTCAAGGTCACCGGCGTCAACACGATCAACCGCCAGGGCAAGCGCAAGCGGACCCGCACCGGCTTCGGCAAGCGTGCCGACAGCAAGCGCGCGATCGTGACCCTTGCCGAGGGCGACCGTATCGACATCTTCGGCGGTCCGACCGCGTAAGCGGGTCGGATCGTCCGATATCGGACGAGGACTGAGAAATGGGAATCCGCAAGTACAAGCCGACTACGCCGGGCCGTCGTGGCTCCAGCGTCGCCGACTTCGTCGAGGTCACGCGGTCCACGCCGGAGAAGTCGCTGGTCCGCCCGCTGCACAGCAAGGGCGGCCGTAACAACGCCGGTCGTGTGACCGTTCGCCACCAGGGTGGCGGACACAAGCGCGCCTACCGAGTCATCGACTTCCGTCGCCATGACAAGGACGGCGTGCCGGCGAAGGTCGCGCACATCGAGTACGACCCCAACCGCACCGCGCGCATCGCGCTGCTGCACTACGCGGACGGCGAGAAGCGCTACATCCTCGCCCCGCGCAACCTGAAGCAGGGCGACCGCGTCGAGAACGGTCCCGGGGCCGACATCAAGCCGGGCAACAACCTGGCGCTCCGCAACATCCCGGTCGGTACCACGATCCACGCGATCGAGATCCGTCCGGGTGGCGGCGCCAAGTTCGCCCGCTCCGCCGGTGCCTCCGTGCAGCTGCTGGCGAAGGAGGGCACGATGGCCCACCTTCGTATGCCCTCCGGTGAGATCCGCCTGGTCGACCAGCGCTGCCGCGCCACGGTCGGCGAGGTCGGCAACGCCGAGCAGAGCAACATCAACTGGGGTAAGGCCGGCCGCAAGCGCTGGCTGGGCGTCCGCCCGACCGTTCGCGGTGTGGCGATGAACCCGGTTGACCACCCCCACGGTGGTGGTGAGGGCAAGACCTCCGGTGGTCGCCACCCGGTCAGCCCCTGGGGTCAGAAGGAGGGTCGTACTCGTTCGCCGAAGAAGGCTTCGAACAAGTACATCGTCCGCCGCCGCAAGACGAACAAGAAGCGCTAGGAGCGGGTTTAGATGCCGCGGAGTCTCAAGAAGGGGCCCTTCGTCGACGACCACCTGATCAAGAAGGTGGACGCCCAGAACGAAGCCGGTTCCAAGAACGTCATCAAGACCTGGTCCCGTCGCTCCATGATCGTGCCGGCCATGCTCGGCCACACGCTCGCGGTGCACAACGGCAAGACCCACATCCCGGTGTTCGTCACCGAGTCGATGGTCGGCCACAAGCTCGGCGAGTTCTCGCCGACGCGCACCTTCCGGGGTCACGTCAAGGACGACCGGAAGTCGAAGCGCCGCTAAACGCGGATCGCATTCAGACACGTAAGTAACTGAGAGGGACAACCATGGAAGCCAGGGCCCAGGCGCGGTACATCCGCGTTACGCCCATGAAGGCCCGCCGCGTGGTGGACCTTATCCGTGGCATGGACGCCACGGAGGCTCAGGCGGTCCTGCGATTCGCTCCGCAGGCCGCCTCCGTGCCCGTCGGCAAGGTGCTCGACAGCGCCATCGCCAACGCCGCACACAACTACGACCACACCGACGCCGGCAGCCTCGTCATCTCCGAGGCGTACGTCGACGAGGGCCCGACCCTGAAGCGGTTCCGTCCGCGCGCCCAGGGCCGTGCCTACCGGATCCGCAAGCGGACCAGCCACATCACCGTGGTCGTCAGCAGCAAGGAAGGAACCCGGTAATGGGCCAGAAGGTAAACCCGCACGGGTTCCGGCTCGGCATCACCACGGACTTCAAGTCCCGTTGGTACGCCGACAAGCTGTACAAGGACTACGTCAAGGAAGACGTCGCCATCCGTCGGATGATGACGTCCGGCATGGAGCGCGCCGGCATCTCGAAGGTGGAGATCGAGCGCACCCGTGACCGTGTGCGTGTGGACATCCACACCGCGCGTCCGGGCATCGTCATCGGCCGCCGTGGCGCCGAGGCCGACCGCATCCGCGGTGACCTCGAGAAGCTCACGGGCAAGCAGGTCCAGCTGAACATCCTCGAGGTCAAGAACCCCGAGACGGACGCTCAGCTGGTTGCTCAGGCCGTCGCCGAGCAGCTCTCCTCCCGCGTCTCCTTCCGCCGCGCCATGCGTAAGAGCATGCAGTCGGCGATGAAGGCCGGCGCCAAGGGCATCAAGATCCAGTGCGGTGGCCGCCTCGGCGGCGCCGAGATGTCCCGCTCGGAGTTCTACCGCGAGGGCCGCGTGCCCCTGCACACGCTCCGCGCGAACGTGGACTACGGCTTCTTCGAGGCCAAGACGACCTTCGGCCGCATCGGTGTGAAGGTCTGGATCTACAAGGGCGACGTCAAGAACATCGCCGAGGTCCGCGCCGAGAACGCTGCCGCCCGTGCGGGTAACCGCCCGGCTCGCGGTGGCGGTGCCGACCGCCCGGCCCGTGGTGGCCGTGGTGGCGAGCGGCGCGGTCGCAAGCCGCAGCAGGCTGCCGGCGCCGAGGCCCCCAAGGCCGAGGCTCCCGCCGCCGCTCCGGCTGAGAGCACCGGAACGGAGGCCTGACCGACATGCTGATCCCCCGTAGGGTCAAGCACCGCAAGCAGCACCACCCGAAGCGCCGTGGTCAGGCCAAGGGCGGTACGACGGTCTCGTTCGGCGAGTACGGCATTCAGGCCCTCACGCCGGCGTACGTGACCAACCGCCAGATCGAGGCGGCCCGTATCGCGATGACCCGCCACATCAAGCGTGGCGGCAAGGTCTGGATCAACATCTACCCGGACCGCCCGCTCACGAAGAAGCCTGCCGAGACCCGCATGGGTTCCGGTAAGGGTTCGCCGGAGTGGTGGATCGCGAACGTGCACCCGGGCCGGGTCATGTTCGAGCTGTCCTACCCCAACGAGAAGATCGCCCGTGAGGCCCTGACTCGCGCAGCCCACAAGCTGCCGATGAAGTGCCGGATCGTCAAGCGCGAGGCAGGTGAAGCGTGATGTCGGCCGGTACCAAGGCGTCCGAGCTGCGCGAACTGGGTGACGAGGAGCTTCTCAACAAGCTCCGCGAAGCCAAGGAAGAGCTGTTCAACCTCCGCTTCCAGGCGGCGACGGGTCAGCTCGAGAACCACGGTCGGCTCAAGGCCGTCCGTAAGGACATCGCGCGGATCTACACCCTGATGCGTGAGCGCGAGCTGGGCATCGAGACGGTGGAGAGCGCCTGATGAGTGAGAGCAACGTGACTGAGCAGACTGCAGAGGCCCGCGGCTTCCGCAAGACCCGTGAGGGTCTCGTCGTCAGCGACAAGATGGACAAGACCGTCGTCGTCGCCGTCGAGGACCGCGTCAAGCACGCGCTGTACGGCAAGGTCATCCGCCGTACCAACAAGCTCAAGGCGCACGACGAGCAGAACGCTGCCGGCGTCGGCGACCGGGTCCTCCTCGCGGAGACCCGCCCGCTGTCGGCGACCAAGCGCTGGCGCGTCGTCGAGATCCTCGAGAAGGCCAAGTAATTTCCTGCGAGGCACCCCTCGCAGGACAGTTCCGCCAGGCTCCGGGGGCCGTTCCTGAACGGCCCCCGGGGAACCGGCAGACAAACAGGAGATAGACGTGATCCAGCAGGAGTCGCGACTGCGTGTCGCCGACAACACTGGTGCGAAGGAGATCCTTTGCATCCGTGTGCTCGGTGGCTCCGGTCGCCGCTACGCGGGCATCGGTGACGTCATCGTCGCCACCGTCAAGGACGCGATCCCCGGTGGCAACGTGAAGAAGGGTGACGTCGTCAAGGCGGTCATCGTTCGCACCGTCAAGGAGCGCCGCCGTCCGGACGGCTCGTACATCCGCTTCGACGAGAACGCCGCCGTCATTCTGAAGAACGACGGCGACCCTCGCGGCACCCGTATCTTCGGCCCGGTGGGCCGTGAGCTGCGCGAGAAGAAGTTCATGAAGATCATCTCGCTGGCTCCGGAGGTGCTGTAAGCATGAAGATCAAGAAGGGCGACCTGGTCCAGGTCATCACCGGTAAGGACAAGGGCAAGCAGGGCAAGGTCATCGCGGCCTTCCCCCGTGAGGACCGTGTCCTGGTCGAGGGTGTCAACCGGGTCAAGAAGCACACCAAGGCCGGCCCGACCGCTCGCGGTTCGCAGGCCGGTGGCATCGTCACGACCGAGGCGCCGATCCACGTCTCCAACGTCCAGCTGGTCGTTGAGAAGGACGGCAACAAGGTTGTCACGCGTGTCGGTTACCGCTTCGACGACGAGGGCAACAAGATCCGCGTTGCCAAGCGGACGGGTGAGGACATCTGATGGCTACCACCACGACTCCGCGTCTCAAGACGAAGTACCGCGAGGAGATCGCGGGCAAGCTGCGTGACGAGTTCAAGTACGAGAACGTCATGCAGATCCCCGGCCTCGTCAAGATCGTGGTCAACATGGGTGTGGGCGACGCCGCCCGCGACTCCAAGCTGATCGAGGGCGCCATCCGCGACCTCACCACGATCACCGGTCAGAAGCCGGCCGTCACCAAGGCCCGTAAGTCCATCGCGCAGTTCAAGCTGCGTGAGGGCCAGCCGATCGGTGCCCACGTCACGCTTCGTGGCGACCGCATGTGGGAGTTCCTGGACCGCACCCTGTCGCTCGCGCTGCCGCGCATCCGCGACTTCCGTGGTCTGTCCCCCAAGCAGTTCGACGGCCGTGGCAACTACACCTTCGGTCTCACCGAGCAGGTCATGTTCCACGAGATCGACCAGGACAAGATCGACCGTACCCGGGGCATGGACATCACCGTGGTGACCACGGCGACCAACGACGCTGAGGGCCGCGCGCTCCTTCGTCACCTCGGCTTCCCCTTCAAGGAGGCGTGAGCGAGATGGCGAAGAAGGCTCTGATTGCCAAGGCTGCTCGCAAGCCCAAGTTCGGTGTTCGCGGCTACACGCGCTGCCAGCGCTGCGGCCGTCCGCACTCCGTGTACCGCAAGTTCGGCCTGTGCCGCGTCTGCCTTCGTGAGATGGCTCACCGTGGCGAGCTGCCGGGCGTGACCAAGAGCTCCTGGTAATCCCCCTTTTAGGGATTCCGGAAGCTCTCGGTAAGCAATGGGCGTGTCAGGCGCCCACCCTTCCATGGCTTAGGCTTGGAGGGTTGGGCGCCTGACGCCCGTACGACTTACTACGCCGTAGGTCCACCGCACCGCACCCGCCTCGTCTCGGATCGAGGAGAGGGATGGGCACCTGGAAACCCCGGCGAGAGAGGCCGAAGGCCAATTCATGACCATGACTGATCCGATCGCAGACATGCTTACGCGTCTGCGCAACGCGAACTCGGCGTACCACGACTCCGTGGCGATGCCGGCGTCCAAGATCAAGTCTCACATCGCGGAGATCCTCCAGCAGGAGGGCTTCATCACGGGCTGGAAGGTCGAGGACGCCGAGGTCGGCAAGAACCTCGTTCTCGAGCTGAAGTTCGGCCCGAACCGTGAGCGCTCCATCGCGGGCATCAAGCGGATCTCCAAGCCCGGTCTCCGGGTTTACGCGAAGTCCACCTCCCTGCCGAAGGTGCTGGGCGGCCTCGGCGTGGCGATCATCTCCACGTCGCACGGGCTCCTCACCGACAAGCAGGCCGGCAAGAAGGGCGTGGGTGGGGAAGTCCTCGCCTACGTCTGGTAGCGGAAGGGAACGGAGGAAACAGCTATGTCGCGTATTGGCAAGCTCCCCATCACGGTTCCCGCCGGCGTGGACGTCACCATCGACGGCCGTACGGTCTCGGTCAAGGGCCCCAAGGGTGCCTTGAGCCACACCGTCGCTGCGCCGATCGACATCGCCAAGGGTGAGGACGGCGTACTCAACGTCACCCGCCCCAACGACGAGCGTCAGAACAAGGCCCTGCACGGCCTGTCCCGCACGCTGGTGGCGAACATGATCACCGGCGTGACCCAGGGTTACGTGAAGAAGCTCGAGATCAGCGGTGTCGGTTACCGCGTGACGGCCAAGGGTTCGAACCTCGAGTTCGCTCTCGGCTACAGCCACCCGATCACCGTCGAGGCCCCCGAGGGCATCACCTTCAAGGTGGAGGCCCCCACCCGGTTCTCGGTCGAGGGCATCGACAAGCAGAAGGTCGGCGAGGTTGCGGCCAACATCCGCAAGCTGCGCAAGCCCGACCCGTACAAGGCCAAGGGCGTCAAGTACGAGGGCGAAGTCATCCGCCGCAAGGTCGGAAAGGCGGGTAAGTAAGCCATGGCATACGGACAGAAGATCCTCAAGGGCGACGCTTACAAGCGTGCCGCGATCAAGCGTCGCCACATCCGGATCCGTAAGCACATCTCGGGTACGGCTGAGCGTCCGCGCCTGGTCGTGACGCGCTCCAACCGCCACATCGTGGCCCAGGTCATCGACGACATCAAGGGTCACACCCTGGCGTCGGCGTCGACCCTGGACACCACGATCCGCGGCAACGAGGGCGACAAGTCCGCGCAGGCCAAGTCGGTCGGCGCCCTGGTTGCCGAGCGCGCCAAGGCCGCCGGTGTCGAGGCTGTCGTATTCGACCGTGGTGGCAACCAGTACGCCGGGCGCATCGCCGCCCTGGCGGACGCCGCCCGCGAAGCCGGGCTCAAGTTCTGAGCCGCTTCCGTAGCTAGCGGAAAGAGAGAGGTAATCCAATGGCTGGACCCCAGCGCCGTGGAAGCGGTGCCGGTGGCGGCGAGCGGCGGGACCGGAAGGGCCGTGACGGCGGCGCTGCTGCCGCCGAGAAGACCGCGTACGTTGAGCGCGTTGTCGCGATCAACCGCGTCGCCAAGGTTGTGAAGGGTGGTCGTCGCTTCAGCTTCACTGCGCTCGTCGTAGTGGGCGACGGTGACGGCACCGTGGGTGTCGGTTACGGCAAGGCCAAGGAGGTGCCGGCCGCCATCGCCAAGGGTGTTGAGGAGGCCAAGAAGCACTTCTTCAAGGTCCCCCGTATCCAGGGCACCATCCCGCACCCGATCACGGGTGAGAAGGCGGCGGGCGTCGTCCTGCTCAAGCCGGCGTCCCCCGGTACCGGCGTTATCGCCGGTGGCCCGGTGCGTGCCGTGCTCGAGTGCGCCGGCGTTCACGACATCCTGTCGAAGTCGCTCGGCTCGTCGAACGCGATCAACATCGTGCACGCGACCGTGGAGGCCCTGAAGGGCCTGCAGCGTCCCGAGGAGATCGCGGCCCGCCGTGGTCTGCCGCTCGAGGACGTCGCTCCCGCGGCTCTGCTGCGTGCGCGTGCCGGGGCTGGTGCTGCGTAATGGCACAGCTCAAGATCACGCAGACGAAGTCGTACATCGGCAGCAAGCAGAACCACCGTGACACCCTGCGCTCCCTTGGTCTCAAGGGCATCAACACGCAGGTCGTCAAGGAGGATCGTCCCGAGTTCCGCGGCATGGTGCACACCGTCCGCCACCTCGTGACGGTCGAGGAGGTCGACTGATCATGGCGGAGAACAACCCGCTCAAGATCCACAACCTCCGTCCCGCCCCGGGCGCCAAGACCGCCAAGACCCGTGTGGGTCGTGGTGAGGCGTCGAAGGGTAAGACGGCCGGTCGTGGTACCAAGGGTACGAAGGCCCGTTACCAGGTTCCGGAGCGCTTCGAGGGTGGCCAGATGCCCCTCCACATGCGTCTTCCGAAGCTGAAGGGCTTCAAGAACCCGTTCAAGACCGAGTTCCAGGTCGTGAACCTCGACAAGCTGGGCGCGCTGTACCCCGAGGGTGGCGAGGTCACCGTCGAGGACCTCGTGGCCAAGGGTGCCGTTCGCAAGAACAGCCTCGTCAAGGTCCTCGGCCAGGGCGAGATCTCCGTGGCGCTGCAGGTGACGGTCGACGCCGTCTCCGGCTCCGCCAAGGAGAAGATCACCGCCGCCGGCGGCACGGTCACCGAGCTCGTCTGAGATCCGCAGGCGTCTCGATGACGTAAGCAGTCCCGACCGGGGATACCTCACAACGGGGTATCCCCGGTTGGTCGTTCCACCGCAGGCCTTGTCGCCGGTAAGGTGGCCTGCACTGCTTTCCCACATATTCGTCGAACCTCAAGACCGTCACCCTTGACGCAGTAGCGCGGGGGTCGCAGGAGGCACCGTGCTCACCGCGTTCGCCCGGGCGTTCAGGACGCCCGACCTGCGCAAGAAGCTGCTCTTCACGCTCGCCATCATCGTGGTGTACCGCGTGGGTACCCACATCCCGATCCCTGGCGTGGACTACAAGTCCGTCCAGGAGTGTGTGGACCAGGCGTCCGGCAACCAGGGACTCTTCGGTCTGGTCAACATGTTCAGCGGTGGCGCGCTGCTGCAGATCACGATCTTCGCGCTCGGCATCATGCCGTACATCACGGCGAGCATCATTCTGCAGCTGCTGACCGTGGTGATCCCACGCCTGGAAGCCCTCAAGAAGGAGGGCCAGGCCGGTACGGCGAAGATCACGCAGTACACCCGTTATCTCACGGTGGCGCTCGCCATCCTGCAGGGCACGGGCCTGGTGGCCACCGCCCGCAGCGGCGCTCTCTTCTCCGGCTGCACCGTCGCGTCGAGCATCGTCCCGGACCGGGCGATCTTCACCACGATCGTCATGGTCATCACGATGACCGCCGGTACGGCCGTCGTCATGTGGCTCGGTGAGCTCATCACCGACCGCGGTATCGGCAACGGCATGTCGATCCTGATGTTCATCTCGATCGCCGCCACCTTCCCGTCCGCCCTGTGGGCCATCAAGAAGCAGGGCACCCTGGCCGACGGCTGGATCGAGTTCGGCACCGTCATCGCGGTCGGCCTGGTCATGGTCGGCCTGGTGGTCTTCGTCGAGCAGGCCCAGCGCCGCATTCCGGTGCAGTACGCGAAGCGCATGATCGGCCGTCGTTCCTACGGTGGTACGTCGACGTACATCCCGCTGAAGGTCAACCAGGCCGGTGTGATCCCTGTCATCTTCGCGTCGTCGCTGCTCTACATCCCGGCACTGGTCGCGCAGTTCTCCAGCGGGACCTCGGGATGGAAGACCTGGATCGAGGCCAACCTCGTCAAGGGTGACCACCCCATTTACATCAGCATGTACTTCCTGCTGATCGTTTTCTTCGCGTTCTTCTACGTGGCGATCTCCTTCAACCCCGAGGAAGTCGCCGACAACATGAAGAAGTATGGTGGCTTCATCCCGGGCATCCGGGCTGGCCGACCGACCGCTGAGTACCTGTCGTACGTACTCAACCGGATCACCTGGCCGGGTTCGCTGTACTTGGGTCTGATCGCACTCGTACCGACGATGGCGTTGGTTGGCTTCGGGGCAAGCCAGAACTTCCCGTTCGGTGGGACAAGCATCCTGATCATCGTGGGTGTGGGTCTCGAGACGGTGAAGCAGATCGAGAGCCAGCTCCAGCAGCGCAATTACGAAGGGTTCCTCCGCTGATGCGTATCGTCCTCGTCGGGCCGCCGGGCGCCGGTAAGGGAACGCAGGCCGCGTTCCTCGCCCAGAACCTGTCGATCCCGCACATCTCCACGGGCGACCTGTTCCGCGCCAACATCAGCCGGCAGACGGACCTCGGCAAACTCGCGAAGTCCTACATGGACGCGGGCAACCTGGTTCCGGACGAGGTCACCATCGGGATGGCCAAGGACCGCATGGAGCAGCCCGACGCCGAGAACGGCTTCCTGCTGGACGGCTTCCCGCGGAACGTCTCGCAGGCCGAGTCGCTCGACGAGATGCTGCAGCACGAGGGCATGAAGCTGGACGCGGTGCTGGACCTCGAGGTACCCGAGGAGGAGGTCGTCAAGCGCATCGCCGGCCGCCGCATCTGCCGCAACGACTCGGCGCACGTCTTCCACGTCTCGTACAAGGCGCCGAAGCAGGACGGCGTCTGTGACGTCTGCGGCGGCGAGCTGTACCAGCGCGACGACGACTCCGAGGAGACGGTCCGCAAGCGCCTGGAGGTCTACCACACCCAGACCGAGCCGATCATCGACTACTACAAGGCCCAGGGCCTGGTGGTCACGATCTCGGCGCTCGGCAAGGTGGAGGACGTCACCGGCCGCGCCATGGAGGCGCTCCAGCACGAGGGCGACGCCGCATAGCGGTTTTTCCGAGTACGACAGCCGCGGTTCCCTTCCGAGGGGGCCGCGGCTGCTGTGTGGGTGCACGTATCGTTGAGGGCGCCCATTCCCCTGCCAGTTTCCCCGGTTTCAGAAAGGCCCCCGCCGCATGGTGCAGATCAAGACCCCCGAGCAGATCGCCAAGATGCGCGAGGCGGGACTGGTCGTCGCCGCCATCCACGCGGCGACCCGAGAGGCCGCGGTGCCCGGGGCCACGACCAGGGATCTCGACCAGGTCGCGCGCAAGGTGCTCGCGGAGCACGACGCGAAGCCGAACTTCCTGGGGTACGGCGGTTTCCCGGCGACGATCTGCACCTCCGTGAACGAGGTCGTCGTCCACGGCATCCCGTCCGACGAGGTCGTCCTCAAGGACGGCGACATCATCTCCATCGACTGCGGCGCGATCATCGACGGCTGGCACGGCGACGCGGCCTTCACGGCCTTCGTGGGCTCGGGCCATGCCCCGGAGCTCCTCGAGCTCTCGCGGGTGACCGAGGAGTCCATGTGGGCCGGTATCGCCGCGATGAAGCAGGGCAACCGGCTCGTCGACGTCTCCCGGGCCATCGAGACGTACATCCGCCGCCAGCCGAAGCCGGGCGGCGGCCGCTACGGGATCATCGAGGACTACGGCGGTCACGGCATCGGCACCGAGATGCACATGGACCCGCACCTGCTGAACTACGTCGACCGGCGCCGGGGGAAGGGGCCGAAGCTGGTCACCGGGTTCTGCCTGGCGATCGAGCCGATGGTGTCCCTGGGCACGCCGAAGACGGAGGTCCTGTCGGACGACTGGACGGTCATCACGACGGACGGCACGTGGTCCTCCCACTGGGAGCACTCGGTGGCCCTGACGGACGAGGGGCCGCTGGTTCTCACGGCTCCCGACGGGGGCCGGGCGAAGCTGGCGGAGCACGGGGTCACGGCCGCTCCCGACCCGCTCGCTTAATGATCTACGTTCCCGGGCATCCTTCCTCGATTCGTCTTTCGGAGTGCCCTGACGTAGACTGACTCGTCGGCTCTCGTGCACCCGCATGTCCGCATGCGCCCCTCAGGGGAAAGGCAGGGGAGTCGATCAAGGTAGTCGATTCGAAGGGCGAAGCGTGGCCAAGAAGCAAGGTGCCATCGAGATCGAGGGCACTGTCGTCGAGTCTCTTCCGAACGCCATGTTCAAGGTCGAGCTCCAGAACGGCCACCAGGTCCTGGCTCACATCAGCGGAAAGATGCGTATGCACTACATCCGTATCCTCCCTGACGACCGGGTCGTGGTGGAGCTGTCTCCGTACGACCTGACGCGTGGCCGGATCGTCTACCGGTACAAGTAGATCTTGCCCGCATCCCGCTGCGGCGGGGTGGTGGCACTGACCCGGAGAACCTCAATCCCATGAAGGTCAAGCCGAGCGTCAAGAAGATCTGCGACAAGTGCAGGGTGATCCGCCGTCACGGTCGGGTCATGGTCATTTGCGAGAACCCGCGCCACAAGCAGCGCCAGGGCTGACGCACGACCGACCCTCTGCTCTCGCAGAGTTTCGCGCGACGCAAGTTGAACAGTTCATACGCAGAGCCCAGACGTGTTTCGTCTGACACCCCCGGTTCGGAGGCCGGGGACCCAGTTCGTACCTGGTACGGCGGCTGGGAGCCGGTTCTGCGGAAGACCTCCGAAGATCACCAGGAGCCATTGAATGGCACGCGTTTCCGGTGTTGACATCCCGCGCGAAAAGCGCGTGGAGGTCGCCCTGACCTACGTGTTCGGTATCGGCCGCACTCTGTCCCAGCTGACGCTGGCCGAGACCGGCATCGACCCGAACACCCGCGTTCGCGACCTCTCCGAGGAGCAGCTCGTCGCGATTCGTGAGTACGTCGACAACAACATCAAGACCGAGGGTGACCTCCGTCGCGAGATCCAGGCCGACATCCGCCGCAAGGTCGAGATCGGCTGCTACCAGGGTCTGCGGCACCGCCGTGGTCTGCCCGTCCGTGGTCAGCGCACCAGCACGAACGCTCGTACCCGCAAGGGCCCGCGTCGCGCCATCGCCGGCAAGAAGAAGCCGGGCAAGAAGTAGTCCTCAGCGGACAACGCTTCATCAGCGGTCTTCGCTGTAGGACCGACCACCTCCCCGTAGGAGAAGTAGATGCCCCCCAAGGGTCGTCAGGGCGCTGCCAAGAAGGTGCGCCGCAAGGAAAAGAAGAACGTCGCTCACGGCCACGCGCACATCAAGAGCACGTTCAACAACACGATCGTCTCGATCACGGACCCCTCGGGCAACGTGATCTCCTGGGCCTCCGCCGGCCACGTCGGCTTCAAGGGCTCGCGCAAGTCCACCCCCTTCGCCGCGCAGATGGCCGCCGAGTCGGCCGCCCGCCGCGCGCAGGAGCACGGCATGCGCAAGGTGGACGTGTTCGTCAAGGGTCCCGGCTCCGGCCGTGAGACCGCGATCCGCTCCCTCCAGGCCACCGGCCTCGAGGTCGGCTCGATCCAGGACGTCACGCCCACTCCGCACAACGGCTGCCGTCCGCCCAAGCGCCGCCGCGTCTGAGGCCAGGTTGTCTTGAGGTCGCGGGCGGTACGGCTCTTCGGGGCGGTACCGCCCGTACCCTTGCAGTACCCGCACTTTTCACCGGGTGCGGTCCGTCGGGCGTCAAATAGCGGGCGTCCACGAAAGAAGGATCTGATCCACACATGCTGATCGCTCAGCGTCCCTCATTGACCGAAGAGGTCGTCGACGAATTCCGCTCCCGGTTCGTGATCGAGCCGCTGGAGCCGGGCTTCGGCTACACCCTCGGCAACTCCCTCCGCCGCACCCTCCTCTCGTCGATCCCCGGCGCTGCTGTCACCAGCATCCGCATCGACGGCGTTCTGCACGAGTTCACCACCGTGCCGGGCGTCAAGGAGGACGTCACCGACCTGATCCTCAACATCAAGCAGCTGGTCGTCTCCTCGGAGCACGACGAGCCGGTCGTGATGTACCTGCGCAAGCAGGGCCCGGGTCTGGTCACCGCCGCCGACATCGCGCCCCCGGCCGGTGTCGAGGTGCACAACCCCGACCTCGTCCTCGCCACGCTCAACGGCAAGGGCAAGCTGGAGATGGAGCTCACGGTCGAGCGTGGCCGCGGTTACGTCTCCGCCGTGCAGAACAAGCAGGTGGGCCAGGAGATCGGCCGTATCCCGGTCGACTCCATCTACAGCCCCGTGCTGAAGGTCACGTACAAGGTCGAGGCGACCCGTGTCGAGCAGCGCACCGACTTCGACAAGCTGATCGTCGACGTCGAGACCAAGCAGGCGATGCGTCCCCGTGACGCCATGGCCTCCGCCGGTAAGACCCTGGTCGAGCTGTTCGGTCTCGCCCGCGAGCTGAACATCGACGCCGAGGGCATCGACATGGGCCCGTCCCCCACGGACGCCGCCCTTGCCGCTGATCTGGCGCTGCCGATCGAGGAGCTCGAGCTCACCGTTCGGTCGTACAACTGCCTCAAGCGTGAGGGCATCCACTCCGTGGGTGAGCTCGTCGCCCGCTCCGAGGCCGACCTTCTGGACATCCGCAACTTCGGTGCGAAGTCCATCGACGAGGTCAAGGCGAAGCTGGCCGGCATGGGCCTGGCCCTCAAGGACAGCCCGCCCGGATTCGACCCGACCGCCGCCGCGGATGCCTTCGGCGCGGACGACGATGCAGACGCCGGGTTCGTCGAGACCGAGCAGTACTAAGAGCTCGGGACCGACTGCCGGTCCTTGGCTGCGGGGCCGTTGTGGCTGGTCGCGCTCGCGCGGCGGTAGCCGCATATCGACACCGCCCCGCGCCCCTTTGGGGCGCGGGTCTCCGACGAGCAACCCGCTCGCTCGGATACTGACCTCGGTACCTGATACGGCCGGGGCAGACACCTAGGAGAGACACCATGCCGAAGCCCACCAAGGGTGCCCGTCTGGGCGGCAGCGCCGCGCACGAGAAGCTGCTCCTCGCGAACCTCGCGAAGAGCCTCTTCGAGCACGGCCGTATCACCACCACCGAGGCGAAGGCGCGCAAGCTGCGTCCGTACGCCGAGCGGCTGATCACCAAGGGCAAGAAGGGCGACCTTCACAACCGCCGTCAGGTGCTTCAGGTGATCACGGACAAGAGCGTCGTCCACACGCTCTTCACCGAGATCGGCCCGCGCTACGAGAACCGTCCCGGTGGCTACACCCGCATCACCAAGATCGGTAACCGCCGTGGCGACAACGCGCCCATGGCTGTCATCGAGCTGGTCGAGGCGCTGACGGTCGCGCAGGCTGCGACGGGTGAGGCCGAGGCCGCCACCAAGCGTGCCGCCAAGGACGCCGAGGCCGCTCCGGCCGCCGAGGAGACCAAGGTCGACACGACCAAGGCCGCCGAGGCCGAGGACGCCACCGAGGCTCCGGCCGAGGAGTCGAAGGACGCCTGACGCTCTCGCGTTGTGACGTTCTCGCGTTGTGACGTTCTCGCGTTGTGACGGGCCCGCCCCTTTCGGGGCGGGCCCGTTCGCGTTGTGCGGGTGAGGGAGGGCAACCTCACAGCGGGCTCATAGGTCATGCATACGCGTCGCCGATCCGGGGGCGCGCCAGATGTCTGACTTACGGGGGTCCCATGACGTCTCTCGCCGCTGTGCGGCGCACCATCTCCGCCTTCGCGCTGGCCGCGCTGGCCGGTACGGCGCTCGCCGTTCCTGCCCAGGCCCGGGAGGAGCCGTTGCCGGTCTCCGTCACCGGACCCGACAGCGTGAACCTCTCGCTGCAGCCGGAGTCCGGCGAACCCGGTGAGCCGGGCGAGCCGCAGGTCGAGCTCGGACTCCGGGCGCCCGGCGAGCCGGTACCGGACGAGAACGGAGTCATCTATCCGATCCACCAGGGCGACTACACGGTCACGGTGGACGCGAGCTCCCTGGCCGGTGTCGCCGCTGTCGACTTCTCCCGCCTCGGAGGGTGGCAGGGGTGCTCCGTCGAGGGGCTGGTCGCGACCTGCAGTGACTACGAGATCTACGCCGGCCAGGACTACAACGACCTGGGCGGCATCCGTCTCGACGTGACCGACGAGAGCGCCGCGGGCGACGTCGGCACCATCTCCGTCACCGCCGCGGGCGAGGGGCTGGCCTTCACCGGGCACACGGTGGACGTACTGGTCGGCGGCCCCGAGCTGCGGATGAAGCAGCTGGCCGAGCCCGAGGGCTTCCAGGCAGGCGACACCTTCCAGGCACCGCTGAGCTTCCGCAACCAGGGCGGGCTGGGCGGCAAGGGCGTCGTGCTGCGGGTCTCCGGCACCCGGGGCCTCTCCTTGCCCAGCACCTTCGGCAACTGCTGGTACGACCCGCGTGACCCCGACGAGGTGCTCGGGCGTTCCACGGCACTGTGCGTCTTCGACAGCGAGTTCGCCGCAGGGGCGGCCTACGGGCTGAGTGCCCCCTTCCCGATCGGGACGGCCGGCTTCGCGCTCTACGACTCGATGTACTACACCTTCACCGCGGTGCCCGCCGACCAGGTGGCGGACCTGCTGGCCGAGGGTGACTACCAGCGGGGTGCCGGGCCGGAGCTGGGGCTGGTGCGGCTGCCGGACGCCGATCCGGCGGACTACACGCAGTACGCGGAGATGGACTTCCCGACGAAGAACACCTTCGACCTCGACCTGACCGGTGAGCGGTTGCGGGCCCGCAAGGGGCAGACCGTGTCGGTGGACGTCGGCTTCGCCAACCACGGCCCCGCCTGGCTGGCCCTGCTCCGCTCCGGCGGCGAGCCGATCTCCTTCTGGGTGGACCTTCCCCCCGGGACCACGGCCACCACGGTCCCCGAGAGCTGCCGGCCCGCCGACTGGGAGGGCGCCGAGGGCGACTACCTCTGCAACATCGACACACCGATCCTGGAGGACGCCTCCCGCACCTTCACCTTCGGTCTCCGCGTCGACGAGGTGATCAGGAACGCCACCGGCCGGGCGTTCTTCGCGTACACGATGCCGAACGAGGGCAATCCGGCGAACGACGCCGGCCAGATCGTGCTGAACCCGAGGGGCGGGCACTGATCGTCGACGGCTTCGGTCGTACGGGCCCGCCCCTCGGGGCGGGCCCGTCTCGCGTTCCTGAGAGGATCCAGGGGTGAGCGACGAAGTACAGCCCGGTTACGTCCGTGTCCGCCTCGACCTCTCCTACGACGGAACCGACTTCTCCGGATGGGCCAAGCAGGCCGGGGGACGGCGGACCGTACAGGGTGAGATCGAGGACGCGCTGCGGACGGTGACGCGGTCCAAGGACGTGACGTACGAGCTGACCGTGGCCGGGCGGACGGATGCCGGGGTGCATGCGCGGGGGCAGGTGGCGCATGTGGATCTGCCCGAGGGGCTGTGGGGGGAGCACCGGGAGAAGCTGCTGAAGCGGCTGGCTGGGCGGTTGCCGAAGGATGTGCGGGTGTGGTCGCTCCGGGAGGCTCCGGCGGGGTTCAACGCGCGGTTCGCCGCTCTGTGGCGTCGGTACGTCTACCGGGTGGGGGACCGGCCCGGTGGTGTGGATCCGCTGCTGCGCAACCATGTCCTGTGGCACGACTGGGAGTTGGACGTCCCCGTCATGGACGCCGCCGCCAAGTCCCTCGTCGGGGAGCACGACTTCGCGGCGTACGCGAAGAAGCGTGAGGGGGCGACGACGATCCGCGAGATCCTCGACTTCGGGGTGCGGCGGCGGGCGGACGGGGTCGTCGAGATCGAGGTCCGGGCCGATGCCTTCTGCCACAACCAGGTGCGGTCCATGGTCGGTGCGCTGCTGTTCGTGGGGGACGGGCACCGGGGCGTGGAGTGGCCGCGGAAGGTGCTGGACGCGGGTGTCCGGGACAGCGCCGTCCATGTCGTACGGCCGCATGGGCTGACCTTGGAGGAGGTCGGGTATCCGGCGGACGACGAGCTCGCGGAGCGACAGCGGCAGGCGCGGCGGGTGCGAGTCCGGGGGCAGTGACGCGTCCGCCCCGGCCGGAGGCCGGCCGGGGCGCGACGGCGGACTATGCCTCGTCCAGGATCTTTTCCAGGGCCGGCTGGAGGAAGGGCTTCAGGGTCTTCGAGTACGACGACGTGATGTGGCTGTTGTCGAAATAGACGACCTGGTCACCGATGACCGCCGGGCACACGTCCACGGCGCAGAACGCGGGTGCCGTGTCGATGATGTCGGCACCGTACTTCTCGGCCACTTGCCGCTCCATGGCGCGGACGTCCGTGTACTCCAGCGCCTGCCACTGCTTGCGGTTGCAGAGGGTGGTGTCGTCGATGTGTGTGGCGAGGCAGTCGGGGATGTTCTGTCCGGGCTCCGGGGTGTCCGTCATGAAGACGAGCTTGGCGCCGGTCTTCTTGAGCACCTTGAACGAGGCCTCGGCGCCGTCCCGCTTCGCCTCACCGCGCGCTCGGTCGGTGATGACGATGACATCCGGACGGATCTTCTCGAGCTCTGCGAATGCCGACTGGCGCCAGCTGTCGCACTCGGTGTATTCGCGGTTCAGCTGAGGGTTGAAGATGCGGTAGATCTGCGGCGAGCAGCCACCCTTCGCCATGGTCACCACCCGTACATGGAGTTCCTTGCCGATCGTGTCGTAGACGTCGTTCCACTGCCAGGCGTGGGAGTCCCCCATGAGGACAAGCGTCTTCGAGCCCTTCGGGTCGCCGATGACACAGTTGTCTCGCATCACGAACTTCGGGACCTCGAAGTCGTCGATGCAGCCGTGCGTGGCCATGTTCTTGGACGCGCTCTGCAGAGTGCCCTGCACGGCCGTGGACAGCTTTGTGCGCTGCACGGACTCCGCGACCGATGCCTCGCTGGTGAACCCGGCCGCGACCGTGGTCGACGAGGACGACACCGCCAGGTGCAGCGGGACGAGCGTGGCCAGGACCATCGCCCCGGCCGTGCCCGCGGTGGTGAACCCGCCGGTGAAGACGCCCTTCCAGGGGCGGGCCACCAGCGACACGTTCTTCTTGAACCTGCGCTCGACGGCGTAGTGGAGGGCGACGGCCACCAGGAACGAGAGGACGACGACGCGCATGCGCTCCTCGAACGTGAAATCCCGGTCGGTGATGTACGGCCAGAGCACCAGGAGCGGCCAGTGGGTCAGGTACCAGCCGTAGCTGACGTTGCCCACGAAGTCGAGGACGGGATTGTCGAGCAGCCGCTCGGCTCCGAACCGGGGATTGGCGCAGCCGCCGGCGATGACCATGACGGCACCGATGACCGGGCCGGCCACCGCGTAGCCGGGCAGCGGCGTGTCCTCGGAGATGAGCATCGCGGTGACGAGCACGGTGCCGAGCCCCAGCCACGAGACGACCGCGGCCAGCCCGGTGTTCATGCGGGAGACGAGCGGAGCGGCGAGGGCGAGCAGGACGCCGCAGGTGATCTCCCAGATCCGGGTGTGGGTGCCGAAGTACGCGAGCGGCTGGTTCTCGGGGGTCTTCGACCAGCCCAGATAGAACGATCCGGCGATGGCGGCCATCAGGAACAGCGCGACAAGAGCACGGTTGCGGAAGATCTTGCGGCTGATCCAGACCATCACGACGAGGATGATCGGGGCGGCGACGTAGAACTGCTCCTCGATGCCCAGCGACCAGAAGTGCTGGTAGGGGGACTGCGTCCCGTCGTTGGCGAAGTAGTCGGTGCCGGTCTCGACCAGGCGCCAGTTCAGGAAGCTGAGGGAGGCGCTGAGGCCGTCCTCGATGTAGGAGCGGAACCTGAGCGGGCTGCCGTACAGCCAGGCCAGGATCGCGGTGCCGACGATGACGACGGCCATGGGCGGGGTCAGCCGCCGGAAGCGGCGTGCCCAGAACTTCGTCAGGGAGACCTTGCCGGTCTTGTCGATCTCGGCAAAGAGCTGGCCGCCGATGAGGAAGCCGCTCAGCACGAAGCTGACGTCCACGCCGCCGTGGATGTCCAGGATGCCGCAGTGCATGCTGACGACCATCATGATGGCCACGGCACGCAGGCCCTGGATATCCGGCCGGTACTTGCGAAGACGCTCTGTCTGCGCGGCCGGTGCGCGACGGCGGGTGCGGGTGTCGGTTGTCAAGGAACTCTCCGGTCGAGCACGCTGGCAGGCAGACGACTTCAGTGGACCGTCGGGCAGGCGGCAGCCGTACCGCTGACGCGTACCCCTTGGGCGGGAATGCGGATGCCGCACGACAGCCGCAGTTGGGCGGGCAGTTCGTTGTCCGCGCCGATGTGTGCGTGGCATCCCACGACCACTTCGCGCAGGAGCGAGGCCCTGCCGATCGTGGAGTCGTGGTCCACCACCGACTCATGGATCCGGGCGTCCTCGGCCACGGCGACACCGGCCCCGATGATGGAGCGGTCGACGACCACGTGCGGGCCGATCACGGCGTGCGGGCCGATGGTCGAGCCGCCCGTGACGCGGGAGGTCGGGTCGACAAGAGCGGTGGGGTGGATCAGGGCGTCCGACGGCGGACCCACCAGGGGCGAGGTCGCGCGGCCGGTGACCAGGTCGGCGGAGCCGTGGACGAAGGCGAGTGGGGTGCCGAGGTCACGCCAGTACTCCTCGGTCGTGTGGCCGTACACCCGTCGTCCCGCTGCGACGAGCTGCGGGAAGGTCTCCTGCTCGACCGAGACCTCGCGGTCGGCCGGTATGGCGTCGAGGATCGAGCGGCGGAAGACGTAGCAGCCGGCGTTGATCTGGTCCGTGACGCACTCCTCGGGCGTCTTCGGCTTCTCGAGGAAGGAGAGCACCCGTCCGGACCCGTCGGTGGGGACCAGGCCGAAGGCGCGTGGGTCGGGGACGCGGGTGAGGTGCAGCGTCACGTCCGCCGCCCGCTCCTCGTGGCCCTCCAGGAGGGTGGGCAGATCGACGCCGGAGAGGATGTCGCCGTTGAGGATCAGCACCGGCGCGTCCGGGGAGGTGCCGTGCAGGAGACGGGCCGCGTTGCGGATCGCTCCGCCCGTGCCGAGCGGCACCTCCTCGACGGCGTAGGAGATCTTCAGGTCCTGGGAGAAGTCCTTGAACTCCTCCTCGAAGAGGCTGGCGAGGTACGAGGTCGCGAAGACCACGTGCCCGACGCCCGCATCCATCAGCTTGGCGATCTGGTGTCGGATGAAGGAGGAGCCCGCGACGCCGAGCAACGGCTTCGGGGTGTGGTTGGTCAGGGGGCGCAGGCGGGTTCCCTTGCCGCCCACCAGAATGATGGCTTCCTGCATGACTGCCTCCGCTCGTCAGCTTGCGGTGTCGGTCCCGGGTCCTGCGTAGTCAGAGGTGAAACAGGACTTGATCGCCTTTTCGGAGAGAGGGCGTCCGGCGAAGTCGAGCCGGGAGGCAACCTTGTCGTCGGGCTTGGTGTTGGGGTCGTCGTCGAACCAGAGCGACCACCAGTAGATGCCCTGCATCTTCCGGTCCTGGACGACTTCGCAGACCGCCTTGTACCAGTTGGCCTGCACCTTCGGGTTGAGGGCCCGGCGGGCGTAGAAGTCACCCGGCGCGTGGTAGGCGCCGTTCATGGCGCCGATGCCGGTCTCGGAGACGAGGATGTTCGGGAGCGGGCCGGTGGCCTTCTTGTCCAGCCAGGTGTTCCAGCCCTCGACCAGGTCGGAGACCGGGGCCGTGTCCGGCACCTTGACCGGGAAGTAGGCGTCGACTCCGAGGTAGTTGACCGGCATGTTGATGCGGCCGGTGACGTAGTTGTCCCAGTTCGCGTCGTAGGACACCTCGCCCGGGAAGGTCTTCTCGGCGGAGGCGACGAGGGTGTCCCAGCCGGGGTCGCCCTCCAGCGAGTTGAGCTCGGTGCCGATCACGAAGGTGTTCGTCTTCGTCTCCTCGGCGGCCTTGAGATACGGCGTGAGGAGCTTCTTGTACGACGCGAACCAGGCCGAGCGTGAGTTGGGCTCGATGTTGCCGCGCCAGCCGTTGTTCTGCTTCAGGTTGCCCTCGTCCAGGATCGGGCGGAGCGTGGTGCGGAACCCGGCGTCCTTGAAGACCTTGAGCACCCGTTCGAGGCGCTCGGGGGACGGCGTCTTGGCCCCGGCCGACAGTTTGTCGGACGTGGGACCACCGATGAAGTAGGGGAACGAGAGCGACACCGAGTTCGCGCCCAGCCCGATGAGGTACTTCGCGTGCTTGCGGGCCTGGTTCTCGATGAACGTGTCGGATCGTTTCTTCGTCTCCTCCTCCCAGTAGAGCTGGACGCCCCACTGCGGCATGCCCTTCTTCCAGGGCTTGGCGACCTGGAGGGCGTTGGTGGAGGAGGAAGAGGAGGAGGAAGGGGAATCGGAAGCCGAGGAGTCCGACTTCTTCCCGGACGGGGTGGCAGAGGTCTCCGGGTCACCGATGACGACCTTGGGTAGGGCCGAACCCGCCTCCCAGCGGACCGGGTGGTCGCCGAGGACGAAGGGGGCGCCCAGCACGAGGCTGAGAACGGTCACAGGGAAGATCGCGAGCAGGGGCAGTCGTGAGCGCATGAGTCAGCTGTCTTCCGGGCGGTCAGGCGGGCTTGGCGATCACGACGAACTTGTTCTCCTCGCGCCGGATGAATCTCAGGAAGCCCTTGAAGCCACCGACACCCTCCAGCACCGAGAAGACGGGGATGCACACGACCACCACGATCGGCTCCCACCACTTGCGCCGGCCGCTGAGCGACGCGAGCGCGTTCAGTCGCAGACCCTCCCAGTAGGTCCAGATGACGTAGGCGAAGTTGAAGGCCCACAGGATGGTGATGGACTGGGTCACCGGCGAGGTGTTCATGTCGTTGAAGAGCCAGCCGATGAGCAGCACGGCACCGATGTGCTGGAGCGGGCCGAGGATCCAGGTGGTCACGCAGATCGACAGGAACCAGCGGTAGCGCCACGGCACGGCCTTGTTGAAGCAGAGGGCCACCAGACCCCAGGCCCACCGGTCGCGCTGCTTGATGAAGTCGGACGCGGTGGCCGGGGAGGCGCCGTAGCAGCGCCCGTTGAACCAGTCGCTCCTGCCCGGGTACTTGCGGCAGAACGTCAGGGCGAGACGGGCGTCCTCGACGATCTCCTTGGGGCCGAAGTCCCAGCCGATGGTCGCCTCGATGGACGCGCGCAGTACCAGCAGCTCGCCGTGCACGCCGGCGGCCGGCGTGCCCATGCCGGTCAGGGCGCGGAAGCGGGCGATGTCGTCGGCGGGGCGCACCGCGTCGGCGAGCCAGGTGAACATGTTGACCGCGTTCTCGCGGGGGTAGGTGAGGATGCCCTGGGCCATGTGCTTGGCCTCGTCCGGGTGGGCACGGCGCTGGCGGTTGATGAACTGGGCGAGCGAGGACGCCGTGTCGGGCCCGACACCGGTGTCGTCGTCCATGTGCAGCACCCAGACGTAGTCGAGGGCTTCGCCCTCCGCGATGCGCAACTCGTGGGCGTAGTGGTTGGCGCGGGCCTTGAAGCGGGTGCCGTTGGCCGGGACGTAGTCCTTGGGCACGGTGATGACCCGGATCAGCGGGTGGGAGTCGGCCAGCCGGTCGATGTCCGCCCCGGCCTCGCAGCCCTCCTCGGTGAGGATGTCGACGCGCATGTACGGAAACCACTCGGGCAGGTGCTCGACGTACGAGAGGATCGAGCGCTCCAGGGCCGGGTAGGTGTCGTTCCGCCCGATGGTCGGGCAGAGGACGATCAGGAAGTCCTCTTCCGCCGGTGCGGGAGGGATCATCCGGTCGGCCTTGCGGACCCGGCGGCGGATCAGCAGCGCTCCCTGGATGCCGACCAGGACGCCGACCACCGGCAGCGTCCAGACGACGGAAAGTGCCCAGCTCAGCACGGACGAACTGGGGCGGTAGCTCCACAGTCCGAAGACGACCAACAGGATGAAAGGCAGCAGGAAGGGGAGGATCCCCGGCTTCCACGCCGCGGTGCGTTTGGCGAGTTTCTGATTGTGCCGCGAATGCGGCACACCCCCGTCGACAACTGTCGATGCCATGACGACTGCGGAACTCCCGTGAGATCGGCGGCGCGTTGAGGCAACGACGGATCTCGGTCACGGCATGGGTATAAACCGTGACGACTGGTCTGGTTCCGGGTCCATCCCCCTCAACGCCTTCTTTGGCGCTTTCGGACAGCCGCGCTCAGATGCCCCCCCAGGCGCCCGAAGACTGACCGAACAGAACACAGATCCTTACACATATGCGTGAGACTGGAAACGCTTGTGAGAAGGATGTGTTCAAAAGTTGACCAAGTCACGTCTTGTGTGGTGATCTCGGCTCACGGCTTCTATACGAGGCGTCCGCCAGTGATTACCCTCGGTGACCCGTATGTCCGGTTCACGTCGGCCGCGGTGTTCTTCCCGCGCGGTTCCGAGACGTTGTCGTACGTCAGTGCCTGGCCCCACACCGTCCACAGCACCCACGGTGTCCGGGACAGCGTCCGGGGCTGGTCGGCGTTGAGCGGTACATGGAAGGACTCGGCCACGATGCGCGGCCTGCGGTACTCCTCCAGGCCGCGGTACCAGACCTCGGTCCAGGCGCCCTCGCCGAAGGGCTTGGCCGGGGTGTCGCTGTAGTCGTCGACTCCGACGACGTCGACGTGATCGCCGCCCGGGTAGTACGGCTGGGGGTCGCGGCCGTAGGGGCCGTCCCAGGAGTTGGGCGCCCAGACGAAGATCAGATTGTGCAGGCCGCGACGGTTCACGAGGTAGTCGTACGTCAGTCGCCACAGCCTGTGGAACGCGGCCGGGTCCTGTCCCGCCCACCAGAAACCGTGGCCCGGCGCGGTGTTCATCTCGTGGTACGGCCGCAGCAGCACCGGCACCCCGCGGCCGGCGAGGTAGCCGAGGTGGTCCGCGAGGAAGGCCAGGTCGTGCAGCAGGGCCTGGTGTTCTGTGGTGCCCTCGGTGACCACCCGGCCGAACCAGCCGCGGTCCTTCGCGCCGGGGGAGTTCCGGTGCAGGGTCTGCGCGTAGCCCTTGACCGGGCTGCCGGGGTAGGGCTGGTGGAAGGAGAAGCCGACCATGCCCGCGGGTGCGCCCCCGTTGTGCGGGAGGGAGACCTCGGTGCCGGTCGCGCACTCCGTGTGCGTGCCGGAGGGGCGGTACGAGCCGTCGGCCGCCCGGGGCAGCCCCGCCCACACCCCGACGGCGAGGTCCACGGCGTCCTCGATGTACCCCCAGTAGGGGCGGCAGGCCGGCCAGGCCTTGGAGTACGAGCGGGCCGTGCCCACCGCCCAGCCCGGTTGCCCGTAACCGGGCCCGAGGTCCAACTCCACGAAGCCGGGCAGCTTCCCGGTGATGTCCCGGGCCTTGCGGTAGTAGTAGCCGGGCTGCTTGGGGCCCCGGTAATCGCCGTACGCCTTGTTGTACCGCTCGTTGTGCAGCTCCACGTGCTGGCCGATCACCGTGCGGGACGGGTGGCCGCGGCGCGCGTCGTTCTCCAGGCCGGCCAGCATCGCGTAGACCCGGCGGGCCGCGGGGGTCGCCGCGGGGTCCCGCTCGTGCAGGTCGGTGGGGACGAGCCGGGGCGCCTGCGCGCTGTGCTCGGACCAGGCCCACACCCCCAGCGGAGCCAGCAGTGCCGCCCCTGCCGCGGCCCCTATGACTCTGACCCGCCCTCGCATGTCCAAGGCGCTACGCCGGTTCCACGATGAGCCACGCGACGGTCGAGGTGTCACCGGTGACTCCCTTGACGCTGAAGGACTTGCCCGCCGTGCGGCCCGCAACGTAGGCGACACCGGCCGGGGTGCCGCCGGGGGCCTGCACGGTGAGGAAGACGCGGCTCGTGGCGGTGACGGCGGTGGTCGCCACCTCGACCGCTGTGGCGCCGTTCAGGGTGAGCGTCCCCATTTTGGCGTCCGTGCCCTCTTTGATGCGGAGGCCCTTTCCGGCCATGCCTGCCACGATGTCCGAATCACCGCTGCCGATCCGGGCCGCGCCGAGCCGCCCCCAGCTGGTGTCACGCCCCGCGGAACCGCCCGGGCCGAAGCTCTGGGTGCCGTCGATGCCGAGGGCGAATCGGTTCACGGAGTCGCCCGTGACCTGGGACTGGAAGGCACGCGAGGAGGTGTCGGCGCCGGTGACCGCGTATCCCTGCCCGGCGCTCTGTGTCTGGACCAGGTTCAGGCCGGGGCTGGCGGAGGCGTTGACCGTGGCGCCCGGGGTCGTGAGGGTGACGCGACCCGAGGCGCGGCTCACGCTGATCGGTGTGTCGAGAGTGGTGCCGTTGTCCGCGTACCGGACCAGGGCGAAGTCGGAGCCCTGGTTGGAGCCCGATTCCGTGCCGGCCGTGGCCCGCAGCGCCCAGCGGACGTTCGCCCCGCGGCTGCGGAACTCCACGTCACGGACCGTCCCCGCGGCCCCGGACACCATGTGCACGTCGGACTTGTCCCACACGATGCCCGAGTCGGTGTGCGTGCCCGCGGTGACACCGCTGTGCCGTACGACGACCGCGCCGACGTCGTTGAAGGGGCCTGCCGTGCCGACGTATTCGCCTCCGACGACCGACACACAGCTCGCGGAGTTCAGGGCGGAGGTGGTGATCCCGTACGACGGCGAGTAGGAGCCGGTGTTGTCGTCGTCGCGGCCGGTGGAGGTGGAGCAGCCGGTGAGTACGACGCCCTCGGCGGCGGTGCCGGTGACGCGGAAGCCCGCCGAGCCCGTGGCCGCCTCTCGGCCGTCCCGCTTGGCGAGGCAGCCCAGCAACTGGAGGAAGCGGCCGCCGGCCGACGTGGAGAGGTGGAAACCGTCCTCGCCGTTACGGTCGGTGTTGCAGCCGACCATGACCATCGAGTAGTTGATGCCGGTGACGTGGTAACCATGGGTGTCGTTCCACTCGGCGCGGCAGTCGACCATGGTCACGGCGTTGGGGTTGAGGATGTCGTAGCCGTTCCTGCCATTGCCCTGCGAGTAGCACTGGAACAGGTCGGCGTCGACCAGACCGCCGCCGGTGCCCTGCGAGTCGCCCCAGGTGAAGCCATGGCCGTCGTTGCCGACGCAGTGCACCTGGTTGAGCTGGAAGGCGGCGGCGTTCTGGGCGTTCACCCCGTCACCGGTGAAGCGCCACACCGTCACCTTGTCCATGCCGACGTCCTTGACGCCGGGGGTGACGCGGATGCCGTCGATGCCTGTGCCCGCCGCGTTCTGCGCCTTGATCGCCTGGTCGTCGTAGCACCCCCGCAGGGCCAGGCCGTACAGCCGGGGCCCGCCCCGGTAGGCGGACTTGTAGTACGAGTCCTGCACCGGGGCCGGGTCGATGACGATCAGCGCCTCACCCTCGAAGACACCGCCGTAGGCAGGGCGTATGAAGGAGTCCGCCATGAACGTGCGGTCCGGGAAGTGGGGGTTCCAGTCGCCGCGCAACGTCACACCCAGGGAGAGCCTGAGCGGCGAGGCGATCCGGTACCGGCCCGGCGGGAGGTAGACGGTGCCGCCCTGGCCCGCCGCGTCGATGGCCCGTTGGATCGCGGGCTGGTCGTCGGCGGAGTTGTCGCCGAGGGCGCCGTACGCCGGATCCCGCACGTTCAGCCAGCCTGCCCCGGTGTCCGCGGCGGCTGCCTCGCCCGCGGTGGCGACTGTGGCGGCGAGGGCGGTGCCGCCGAGGCCCGCGGCGGTGGTGAGCAGGTGGCGTCTGGACGGGTGGTACGCGGCCATGGACAGGTCCCCCCAAGGACTGCTGATCAGCGCGTGATCGGAAAGGGGGAGGCTCTCACACGGCCGCGGACCGTGTCATTCGCTCGCAGCCGTGGAAGCCTGCACCTCACCGCGGCGGTGGATCTGGCGGAAGGTGAACTCGGCCAGGTTGTCGCCGATGCTGAAGACCGCGGTGTCCTTCTCCGTGACGTTCTTGCCGCTGGCGAAGCCTGCGATGGTGAAGTAGGCGTAGCGGCCGTAGGAGTTCGAGGTCGTTCGGCAGATCGCCGAGTTGCAGAAGGCCTTGACCGCGCCGCCGGACAGCGACTTGACGATGTCCTTCTTGGTGTTGACCTGGCTCTTCGCCTTCGCCGCCTGGGTCTGGGTGTCGAAGACGGCCACGCCGACCGTCACCGAGACGCCGTCCTTGGTGTAGCTGACCCGCATGAACTGGGTGCAGCTGTTGGCCTTCAGGATCTTTCCGAGGCTGGGCTGGACCGTGTCGCCGGCGGCGCAGTTCTTCGTGTCGGCCGTCGTCCCCTTCTTGTACACGGTCGAACCCATGGTCAGCTGGGTGCCCGGGAAGAGGATCTGCGCGCTGAGCGGGGCCGTGTCCTTGGCCTTGCTGGCGATGAAGTCCCTCGGGTCCAGCGGCGGCGGGGCGCTGGTCGGCGCGAACGACGGCGTGGTCCCGGTCGCGCTCGGGATGTCGGCGGTCGCCGGCAGCGACGAGGTCGGCTTGTTCGCCTGATCGTCGCCGTTCGCCGACACGACGGCCATCGCCACGGCGGTGCCTATCGCGACCGTGGCGGCCGCGCCGCCGATGATGAAGAACAGCCGACGGCGCCTGTTGCGGATCTCGGACGCCTCGGCGAGCGCGGCCCAGTCCGGGGTCTGCTCGCCCCCGTCGCTGCCCCACGGCTGCTGCGACTGCGGTTTCCAGGGATCCCACTGGGACGGGGGTCCCCCCTGCTGCCCAAAGCTCATGGGGCGCATCTTAGACGGGGGACGGGAGGTGCTGTGGGGCCTGTGGACACTGGCCCGGGGACCTTTCCGGCAGGGGTGTACATCTCGGTACCCGAGGTGCTGTGACGCTTGCCGCGACGGACTCGTTTTGACCCGTCCGGGGCCGCACGGGTAACCTTGCGGTTTGTTATGCGTATCGGCTTGGTCGTTCTCACGCGAGAGGCCCTTACGTAGGTTCCCTGGAGCAGTTACCAGTGGGCGGCATACGGGCATCGTTCCCGGCACTGTCGTCCCCAGCTGCACGATCGCTTCAGTGATGCCATGTGTCAGCACCCATCCACTGAAGAAGAAGGCTGCGAAGTGCGTACGTACAGCCCCAAGCCCGGCGATGTGACTCGCCAGTGGCACGTCATTGACGCTCAGGACATCGTCCTGGGCCGTCTGGCTACCACCGCTGCGAACCTCCTCCGTGGCAAGCACAAGCCGACCTATGCCCCGCACATGGACATGGGCGACTTCGTCATCATCATCAACGCCGACAAGGTTCACCTGTCCGGCAACAAGAAGACCCAGAAGCTGGCGTACCGCCACTCCGGCTACCCGGGTGGTCTGCGCTCCGTCCGCTACGACGAGCTGCTGGCGAAGAACCCCGAGAAGGCCGTCGAGAAGGCCATCAAGGGCATGATCCCCAAGAACTCCCTGGGCCGTCAGATGATCAGCAAGCTGAAGGTCTACTCGGGCGACCAGCACCCGCACGCTGCGCAGCAGCCGGTGCCGTTCGAGATCACCCAGGTCGCGCAGTAGTTCCGGCCACCCCCTAAGACAGAAAAGAATCTGAGGAGCATCGTGGCCGAGACCACTGTTGAGCAGCCGGTCGAAGAGACCGAGACCGAGCTCGTCGACATCGACAGCTACACCACCGAGTCCGAGGTCCCCGTCGAGGGCGAGTACACCTCGGAGTCCATGGCGTCCCGCTTCGGCGACCCGCAGCCGGCCGCCGGCCTGGGCCGTCGCAAGAACGCCATCGCCCGCGTCCGGATCGTCCCGGGCACCGGCAAGTGGAAGATCAACGGTCGCACCCTTGAGGACTACTTCCCCAACAAGGTGCACCAGCAGGAAGTCAACGAGCCCTTCAAGGTGCTCGAGCTCGAGGGCCGCTACGACATCATCGCCCGCATCGCGGGTGGCGGTGTCTCCGGTCAGGCCGGTGCGCTCCGTCTCGGTGTCGCCCGCGCGCTGAACGAGGCCGACGTGGACAACAACCGCGGCGCCCTCAAGAAGGCCGGCTTCCTCCGCCGCGACGACCGTGCGGTCGAGCGCAAGAAGGCCGGTCTCAAGAAGGCCCGCAAGGCCCCGCAGTACAGCAAGCGTTAATCTTCGCTGCCTGTTCTGCTTCGTACCTGCTCGTTCCTGCGAGTCAGCAGTACGTACGTTCGCCCCGGCGGCACGCCACAGTGCCGCCGGGGCGTTCGTTTATCACAGCCTTAGGCGTATAACGGCACAAGGCGCTCAAAGGCTTATGTGATCGGATGATCTCCGTAACTGACGCTTCCTCAGGAGGACAAGTGGGACGACTCTTCGGCACGGACGGCGTGCGCGGCGTCGCAAACGCGGATCTGACGGCCGAGATGGCACTCGGTCTGTCGGTCGCGGCGGCGCACGTGCTGGCCGAGGCGGGTACGTTCCAGGGCCACCGCCCGACGGCGGTGGTCGGGCGGGACCCGCGCGCGTCCGGGGAGTTCCTGGAGGCCGCCGTGGTGGCGGGCCTCGCGAGCGCCGGCGTGGACGTGCTGAAGGTCGGTGTGCTGCCCACGCCCGCCGTGGCGTATCTCACGGGTGTGCTCGGCGCCGACCTCGGCGTCATGCTCTCCGCCAGCCACAACGCCATGCCCGACAACGGCATCAAGTTCCTCGCGCGCGGCGGGCACAAGCTCGACGACGAGCTGGAGGAGCGCATCGAGGCCGTCTACGAGGAGCACAAGGGCGGTGAGCCCTGGGAGCGGCCGACCGGCGGCGGTGTCGGCCGGGTCCGCGAGTACACCGAGGGCTTCGACAAGTACGTGGCCCATCTGATCGCCGTACTGCCGAACCGGCTCGACGGGCTGAAGATCGTCCTCGACGAGGCGCACGGCGCTGCCGCCTGGGTGTCACCGGAGGCGTTCTCGCGGGCCGGCGCCGAGGTGATCACCATCGGTGCCCAGCCGGAC